>CBDUMZ010000148.1:0-1702 GCA_965368465.1 uncultured Chromatiales bacterium | reverse complement strand
GTCGATGCCGATCTTTCCAGTGTCGTCGTCTGTCACTGCTCCATCTGTCGCCGCGCCACCGGCAGTAACGGCATCGCTGTCGTCGTGGTCGCAAACGACACCTTCAAATGGTTGCGGGGCGAAGATCAGTTAGTCACCTGGCGAAAGCCCGATGCAGACTGGCAAACCTGTTTCTGTCGAGTGTGCGGATCGCAACTTCCGGACAAGAACGACGAGTCACGAATGTATGTGCCGGCAGGCGCGATCACGCACGGCGGTGAGGCACTGCGAGTGGAGCACCACATTTGGGTTGGATCGAAGGCCGATTGGGATGAGATCGGAGACGCAGGCCAGCAACACCACGAGGCCTTCCCAGGAGAGGCATAGTGAGACGCAGCTACGACAAACAGCCTCCACCGGCCTGGCAGAAAAGACTACTGCTCCTGCTTGGGTTCCTGTTCGGCGCCACGATTCTGCTGTTCGCCGCCTGGGCTGTACTGCTTTTCGTTAGCTAGCGAAGGCCGCAACTTGTCGACGCGGTCGTACCTTCCCAGTCCAGGTCCGCGACACCCTCCCACGTGTTGCCGGACCTCGCGACCAGGTGAACCCGACCAAACGACGCGTGTTGCTCGACAGGTGCGAGTTCGAAACCGGCTTCTTCGAGGCTGCTCACAACTGTCGAAGGCCAGCCGCGTTCCGGGGTCAACTCGATACTGACCGACTCTGCCAGCATCACGCGATCGCCCGCTTCGTTCTCACCCGAGACCGGGTGAACTCGCGGCAGCGCGACAGCCGTTGCCGGGTCGTGCTGCTGATCGACGTACCGCGAAATCGTCTGCACGATAGCCGAGAGAATACGCATGCCGCCGGCCGCACCGAGTGCGAGTACGACCTCCCCGTCGCGAGTTACAACCGTAGGCGCGATCGTCGTACGCGGTCGCGAACCCGGCTTCTGGTCCGCCGCCGACAGGTAGTTACCCATCGTGGCCGCGTACACGAATCCAAGTTCCGGCGTAATGACTCTGGCGCCGAACAGCGGCCCCACCGTTTGCGTAATGCTCACGATCCGCCCGTCACAATCGGCGATCGTGAAATGGGTCGTGTGGTGACTGTCTTCGCCCCAGTAGCTGCCGCTCCAGTCGGTACTCGAGGCGACCAGGCGATCGCCATGCGCAGCCGGCGTTTCCATTGCAGCGGCCGCTCTCGCTGCCGGTATACGTATGCGCCCTGCCTGTTCCGCCGCCCATTGCTTGTCCGCCACATGCCCGAGGTCGAGCTCCGCCCGATCGTCCGCCATGCTGTTGATCGTCAGCGCCAGTGCCTGGTTCATTACCGCCGCCCACTGCGCTTCGGTCAACGAGGCCATATCGACGTTCTCGAGAATGTTGAGCGCTTTTACGACCAAGCCGCCACCCGCTGGTGCCGCCAGCGTATGTACCTCGTACCCACGGTAGCTCGTCGTAACATACCGCCCGTCGAGCACTTCGTATGCGGCCAGGTCGGACGCCGAAACATGACCGCCGTTCGCCGCCATGTCGGCCGCAATCTTCCGTGCGATCTCTCCTTTGTAGAAATCATCGGCGCCGTTTTCGGCAAGGCGACGGATTGTCCGTGCAAGCGCCGGTTGTTTCACGATATCGCCGGCATCGTAAGCTGTCCCATCGTCTTCGATGAAGATCTGTTGAAAGCCCGCGTTGTCCTTGAACCGCTCAAGCCCTGTTTC
>CBDUMZ010000147.1:0-1883 GCA_965368465.1 uncultured Chromatiales bacterium | reverse complement strand
ATCGATCTCTTTTTCGACAAGGTGGGGGACGCCACGACCTTGTTCAGTCGCCTGGTCAAGGAATATCTCCATAAGAACGGTCCTTCCGATCACTTCAATCAGACACTGGATCAGCTTGTCGATATCGAGAGGGGGGCGGACGAACTTCGTCGCAGCATTGAGTCCTATCTCTACGAAAAGACGCTGATACCCGATCTTCGCAGTGATGTGCTCGCGCTAATCGAAGAGGTGGATGGCCTGCTTTCCCCGCAAATTGCAGTGAGTTATGCATTGCGGATCGAGCAACCCGATATCCCCGCGGGTTTCCACAACGGCTTCGTCAGCCTGATCGACAGCACGACGCTGTGTGTCGAACATCTTTTGCGGGGCGCTCGTGCGTTCTTTCGGGATACGGAGTCCGTTCGCGATCACAGCCACAAGGTCGTGTTCGAGGAGAGCCAGGCCGACAAACTCTGTACCGAGCTGAAAATCGCGATCTTCGCCTCGGATCTCGACAAGGTGGAGAAGATCCATCTGCGCTACTTCATCGAGCGAATCGATCTCCTGGCCAACCGGGCCGAAGACATTGCGGATGCACTGACTATCTACGCGATCAAGCGCATGTTCTGAGCCGGCTCGTATGGAGTTCACTACACTGATATTCCTTTCCAGTGGCCTGTTTCTTGGCTGGTCACTGGGCGCGAACGACGCGGCCAATATCTTTGGCACGGCTGTTGGCAGCCGCATGGTCAAGTTCACGACCGCGGCGATTGTCGGCTCTATCTTCGTGGTGCTCGGCGCGACCTTCAGTGGCGGAGGAGCGGCACACACGCTGGGCAAGCTCGGCGCGGTCAATGCGATCGGCGGGGCCTTTACCGCTGCATTTGCAGCGGCACTCACTGTTTACTGGATGACCAAGGCCAAGTTGCCTGTCTCAACCAGCCAGGCCATCGTCGGTGCCATTATCGGCTGGAACCTGTTTGCCGGCGCACGCACGGAATACAGTACGCTGACGACGATCATGCTGACCTGGGTGTTGTGCCCGGTGCTCGCTGCGATCACGGCCGCCGTGCTCCACCAGTTCACGTCCAGAGCCCTCCGTTGGGCGCAGCCGCACCTGTTGACGCTCGATCACCTTACGCGCCTGGCCTTGATTACGGCCGGTGCCTTCGGTGCCTACAGTCTCGGCGCAAACAACATTGCGAACGTCATGGGTGTCTTCGTTCCCTCGAGCCCCTTTACGGATATCAGCATGGGCCCGTTCACGCTGAGCGGCGTGCAACAGCTCTTCTTGCTGGGCGCCATCGCGATTGCGGTGGGAATATTTACCTACTCAAAGCGGGTGATGCTGACAGTTGGCGATAGTCTCATGCCGCTTACTCCGGTCGCGGCATGGGTTGTCGTCATGTCGCACTCCCTGGTGCTGTTCCTGTTTGCATCCGAGGGCCTGGAATATTTCCTGGCGAGTCACGGCCTGCCGACCGTGCCTCTCGTCCCGGTATCCAGCAGCCAGGCGGTCGTCGGTGCGGTGATCGGCATCGGACTTCTCAAGGGAGGAGCACAAATCAACTGGGCGGTGGCCGGGCGTATCGCCAGCGGCTGGGTAACCACTCCCGTCCTCGCTGCGGTCGTCTGTGTGCTGTCACTATTTGTCTTGCAGAACCTGTTCCTGCAGGCTGTGTACGAGCCGATTGAATACCAGGTCGGCAAGGCGGTCATTGAGCGGCTGAGTATCGAGGACGTGCCGTCTGAACAGTTGCGACCACTGGAAGACGAGGTATTCTCGTCCGCTGCCGATCTCAGCCGGCGGCTCGAAGAGTTAAACGGACTGACATCGCAGCAAGCCGAACGGGTTCTGGATCTGTCGCGATTACAGATCATGCACGTTGCAACCGATCGGCTGA
>CBDUMZ010000146.1:0-1894 GCA_965368465.1 uncultured Chromatiales bacterium | reverse complement strand
GGCCGCCGCAAGGCGGTTTTCCCCGGTCTAGACCCCGAGAATCTCGGGCAGCGCCTCCAGCAGCACGTCGAGTTCGGCAACGCTGTTGTAGTGCACCGGCCCGATCCGAACCGCACCACCAGACTCGTCGATACCGAGCGCCTTGACCACCTCGACAGCATAATTGTGACCGTTCCAGACGAAGATATTCCGCCTGGCCAGCGACTCGGCGACATGCGCAGGATCGGCGTCGGCGTGTGTGAACGAGACCGTTGGTACGCGCCGGTCCATCGCGTCAGGTGCCGTAATCCCCTGCACGGTGACGCCTTCGATCGCCGTGAGACCATCGATCAAATGCGTTGCCAGTGTCTTTTCATAGTCGAAAAGCAGCCCCATCGCCGCGCGCAGGGCGTCGCGTCCGCCGGGCGCGCCGGCCATAGATGTGCCTATCCACTCGAAGTAGTCCACCGCCGCCTTGATGCCTGCGAAACCCTCATGGCTTTGTGTGCCGGTTTCAAAGCAACCCGGTACCGAGGTCGGAGCTGGTCTTACCTTGTAGGGTTCCAGCTGCTGCAACACGTCCAGCCGCCCCCACAACACGCCCTGGTGCGGACCGAAAAACTTGTACGCAGAACAGACCAGGAAATCACAACCGATAGCCTGAACATCGGTCTCGACGTGCGGCACTGACTGCACGGCGTCGATATACGTCAGCGCACCGGCTGCGCGCGCCTTCGCGCAGATGGCACCAACGTCATTCAGGGTTCCGGTCAGGTTGCTGGCACCGCCGACACACACAAGGCGCGTTCGATCCGAGAGGAGCTCGTCCAGTGCGGAGAGCTCAAATTCAAACGTATCCCGATTGAAGGGCAACCATTTGACGACGAGACCGAGATCACGCGCCAGCAACACCCATGGCCACACGTTGGCATCGTGATCCATGCAGGAAAGAATGATTTCATCGCCGGCACGAAACAGCCGACCGATGGAGCGCGACATGTGCAACGTGATCGTCGTCATGTTCTGGCCGAAGACAATCTCGTCGTCCGAGCGCGCGTTCAGGAAATCGGCCATCGCCCGGCGCGCCGAGTCCACAATGTTCTCAGCCGCAATCGACGTGGGAAAATAACCGCCCAGGTTTGCATTGGCCCTTAGCAGGCAGTCGGACATCGCGCGCACGACCGCAGCGGGAACCTGGGTGCCTGCCGGATTGTCGAGGTAAATGCGGCGCCGGCCGTCATCCTCCAGGGCGAGCGCAGGAAATTGCGCGCGCACCGATTCAAGATCGTAGGGCATCGACTATTCCTCGGCTCTGCCGCCCCACTTTTCTCGATGCGCGTCTTCCGCGCGCTGCCGGACTTTCGCATGGCGGCGCGTCAGGAGCAGGGAATTGGGATCGCAGACCTCGGCCTTGATGATGCCGAGATCGCTGGCAGCGTCGAACAGGCTGGGATACCAGCGTTCCCAGTTGGGCAGTTGGGCCTCGACTTTGTCGCGAAGAGTCATGAGTGCAATGTAACCGAGCACTCATGGCAAGACAATGGAAACCCGCTAGTCCTCCAGCATGTTCAGCGAAATGAGCGTCACGGCCAGGATCAGTGCGCCCGTGACGATGAGCTGCGTTGACGGCAGGCTATCGGACACGGACGGAACCAGGTCGCCCGGCAAACTGACAAACAGCTGGTAGGTGCCCCTGAGCAGCGCCACCAGGGGTTGATACGCAATCACGCCACCCAGCAGCACCGCCGCCGGCAATGTAATCCGTCGCATCCAGAGCTTGCGCCTGATGCGGCTTACTATCTTGTTGCTAAAGCCGTTGTCCGCAATCGGGGTCGACTCGAACATCGACTCAAGCAAGCGGTCCTGTTCGTCTTTCATTCGCTCAGCCATGTTGATGATCTTTGATGTCAAAACT
>CBDUMZ010000145.1:0-1950 GCA_965368465.1 uncultured Chromatiales bacterium | reverse complement strand
CAGTCCGCTGTTCGGCCATGCGCAGTTCGTCCGGATCCTGCTTCGCCGCAGGCATGATCACCGTGGCTCCCGCCGAAATAAAGTCCCGGGACAATGGCCTGGCCGATGACCGTGCCCGGCCTTCGCGGACCTTGAACACGTACAGCAACGGGCCGTACAGGCTGCAGAACAAGCCGACCAGCATGTAGAAAATGGTCAACGGATGCTCGAAACCGATATACAGTCCGCCTGAGAACATCAACAGACCCAACAGCAGCCAAACCAATGGCGCTCGCTCGAAAAACTCACTCTTTAATCGCATCGCTTGCCTCACCGCATGGTGGTAATCCAGACCAGGCCGAACGTACCCTTCGGGCGACGCCACATATGTGGCTCTGATCACAAAAGCGATTTTTGTGCGCTATTTCATGCCACAAACTGAGACCTGGCTCACACGTTGCACGCCTGTGGCGGGTGCGCGTTGTCAGCGCAGCTTGCGCAGGAGCTTGAACTTCCTGTCGGTAAACGGTGCGTAGCGCACCGCCAGGTCCGGCCACCAGCCGCGTTTCATGACCGCTTTCATGTGGCTGAACGTGCGGAAGCCGTATTCGCCGGAGTAATTGCCCATACCGCTGGGGCCGACGCCGCCGAACGGCAACTCCTCGACCGTCATGAACATCATCGTGTCGTTAACGCAGGCACTACCGCAACTGACCATCTCGAGGAAGCGCGCTTCACTCGCGGTGTTCTTCGTAAAGATATAGGCCGCGAGCGGTTTGTCGCCCTTGCGTATGAAGCGAATAGCGCTCTCGAGGTCCTCGATGCGCAGCACAGGCAGGACCGGACCGAAGATCTCCTCCTGCATGACGGCACTGTCACGCGTGACACCGGTAAGCACGGTCGGTGCAATATACCTCGTGGCTGCATCGGTTTGTCCGCCAATCGCCACCTCGCCGGATCCGATAGTCGCCACCAGCCGCTCGAAATGCCGGTCGTTGACGATGCGCCCGTAAGACGCGGATTTCTCGGGATCTTCACCGAACATCTCTGTCACGGCCTGCCGGATCAGCGGGACCAGCTTTGCTTCCGTAGCCGCATCGGTAAGAACATAGTCGGGCGCAATGCAGGTCTGGCCGGCGTTCGTAAACTTACCCCAGGCGATACGTCGCGCCGTCGTCGCGAGGTCCGCATCCGGCATGACGACGCATGGACTCTTGCCGCCCAGTTCGAGCGTCACCGGCGTGAGGTGCTTCGCCGCCGCGGCCATCACGATGCGGCCCACATTGCCGCCACCCGTATAGAGAATGTGGTCCCAGGGCAACTCGAGCAGGGCCGTGGTCTCCGGCACCGCACCCTCAACGACCTTCACACAATCCGGATCGAGGTATTGGGGAACCCGCCTCGCGATAACGGCCGATGTCGCCGGCGACAACTCGGACGGCTTGACGACAGCACAATTGCCGGCGGCTATCGCGGCGGCCAGTCCGGCCAGCGTAAGCTGCAGGGGATAGTTCCAGGCACCGATAATCAACACGACGCCCAGTGGCTCGGGCTGCAGCCAGCTCTTGCCGGGCTGGCCGAGCAGCGGCGTGTGGACCCTGCGGGATTTCATCCAGCGTTTGAGTCGCTTGCGGCTGTATGACGCCTCGCCTGCGACGTAGGAAATCTCCGTCGTCCACGCCTCCTGCGGCGGTTTACCGAGGTCCGACTCGAGAGCATCCATGAGTTCCTGCTCGCACTCGCTCATCATGGTCTCGAGTGCGGCTAGCTGGGCGACCCGCCAGTCCCGGCTGCGTGTACGCTCTGTCTCGAAGGTCGCCTGCAATTCGGCAAACATCGTGGAGAAATCGGGAACTTGTGTCATGCGTGTGGCAGCGTTAGTCATAGTGTTGCACTCAGTCGGGATTCACGATCCGGCCGACCCTGCTCGGCGAGAACGTCAATTCTCGCAGATTTCGCCGTTCCGTACTC
>CBDUMZ010000144.1:0-2071 GCA_965368465.1 uncultured Chromatiales bacterium | reverse complement strand
CGGCCTGTCACGCCGGGGGTCGCGGGTTCGAGTCCCGTCCGCTCCGCCACTGATAGAAGGCCCCGGGTCCGCATGGACCCGGGGCCTTTTTATTTATAGAATCGCACGCCTCATTTCGGGCCCTTAAGGTCCCTCACACATAAAGACTCATCATGCTGCAAAACCTTCGCGAGAAATTCACGGGCTGGGTCGCCATCACGATCCTTGCTGTCATCGGTGTCACGTTTGTCTTCGTCGGCGGAGCCAACTTTACCTTCGTTGGCAACAACTACGCGGCGAAGGTCGATGATGCCGAAATTGGACTGAACCAGTTCGAGGCCGCTTATCGCGACCAGATCTTGCAGAACCCGCAGCTCTCACAGGCGTCCGATGACGTACGCCTGCGTGTGCGCTCGGCAATCCTCGAGCAGTTGATCGAGCAGCGCGTTATCGACAACTACCTGGACGAAGCGGGTTACCGGGTCAGCGACGAGCAGGTCACGGCGATTATCCAGCGTACGCCGGAATTCCAGGTCGACGGTCGTTTCAACCTGGAAACGTACCGCAACCTGCTTGCGCAGAATGGCTACGAGCCGAGCACCTTCGAGGCCGCCCAGCGCGTAACCTTGCGCCGTGAGCAGCTGCACCGTGCCCTGCGCGGCTCGGCACTGCTGACCCCGGCAGCGTATCGCCGCTACCTCAATCTTGCGACCGAGCAGCGCATCGTGACGCTGGCGACGATCGATCCCGAGGCGGTCGCGTCGGAGATCGAAATCACCGACGACATGGTCACGGCGTTCTACGACGACAATCCGACGCTGTACCAGCTGCCGGAGTCGGTCGACATGGAGTACATCGAAATCCAGCGCAGTGACATCGCCCAGGGCATCGAAGTGAGCGAAGAAGAGCTGGTGGACTATTACAACATCAACAAGGACCGTTACCTGCAGGACGAACAACGCCAGGCGCGGCATATCCTGATCCTGTTCGGCGACGACGAAGATGCAGCCGAAGAAAAGGCCACCGCATTGCTGGCGCGCGTCCAGGCCGGCGAACCGTTTGAGGACCTCGCGAAAACGTACTCCGAAGACGGCGGCACGGCCAGCCGGGGCGGCGACCTCGGTGCGCTGACACGGACGTCGTTGCCGGGCGATTTCGGTGGCACGATCTTCTCGATGGAGGAGGGCAGCATCGAAGGGCCCGTCAAGACCGAATTCGGCTTTCACATCATTCGCCTCGACCGGATTATCGAGCCGGGTGCGCTGCCCCTCAGCCAGGTGCGCGGCGAGCTGACGGTAGAACTGCAGGACCAGAAGGCGGAGAGCCGCTTCCGTGAACTCGAGTCCCGTCTTTCCGCAGCGCTGTTCGATGCGACGGATATTCGCGCATTGGCGGCAGACCTCGGTGTCGAGGTGAAAGCGGTGGCCGGTTTCACGCGCCTGGGCGGTGAGCCGTTCGCCGACAGTCCCGCGGTCGTCGATGCGGTATTCGACGAGTCGGTAATATCCGGCGGTGTCATCTCCGACATCGTGGAAATCGACATGAACCGCTCGGCCGTCTTCGCCGTGACCAGGCACGAGCCTGCAACGCGCCAGCCGCTTGACGATGTGCGCGACCAGGTGGCCGAGAGCCTCAAGGCACAGAGGGCCGAAGAGCTCATGGCCGCCAAGGCTGACGAGATGCTTGCGGCGCTGGCCAACGGCACCGACTTTGCTGACGCAGCGGCCGCTATCGGCGCCACCGCTGCCGAGCCCGTACTGATCTCGCGCAGTGGCGAAGATGTGGACCAGTTTGTCATGGTCTCCGTGTTCACGGCCGTGAAGCCGACGCAGGAGAATCCGACGACGGGCAGCACGCGCAATAGCGCGGGCGGCTATACCGTGTTCAGTGTCGATGCAGTGATACCGGGCCGTCCCGAGCTGCTCCCGCAGGAGACGCGTGACGCCGGCAAGGCGCAGCTGACAGACCAGGCCGGGATCGGCGATTTCGTTGCGTTTCTCAAGGCGCTGCGCGAGAACGCCGAAGTGATCATCAACGACGACGTGCTGGCCCAGCCTGATCTGCTCTAGTAAGCTCCCCCGATAACAAGAAC
>CBDUMZ010000143.1:0-2295 GCA_965368465.1 uncultured Chromatiales bacterium | reverse complement strand
CGCGGAGGCAATAGCCGCCAGTGGAAGAAAAAGAACCCGAAACTCCTCTCCAGGCTGAATCCGCGGCAATGGAACGGCTGCGCGATCGAACAGACGAGCTGGAGCTGATCATCTCCAGCTTGACGATCTTTGCGTTGTTTTCGATCCCCGGCTGGCTGTTCGACAAGATTGCCGACATCTACACGCATCTGTCCACGAGCCTGGTCATCGCCAGTACCGTGGGCACCACACTCCTGGCTGGCACAAGTTACGGATTGGCCGCGTGTTTCGTCGTACATTTGATGGCGCGCGCCTACTGGGTTGGGCTCATCGGTCTGCGTACGGTTTTCCCGGACGGGATCAACTGGAGCAAGACGCCGGGTCTCGGGCCGCTGAGCCGGCAGTTCTACCGGGATACGCTGCCCGATCTCGATACCGTCATCCAGAACACGGATCGGCTTGCATCGTCGCTGTTCGCGGTGATCAGCATGCTGACGCTGAGTGTGCTTTGGTTCGGCACTATTCTGATCGCCATCCTCGTTGCATCCGGGGTGGTCGGCGCCCGTTTCGGTCTCACCAACACAGCCATGGGTATCGGCACAATCGTGCTGCTCGTGGTATTCCTTGGCATACCGGTACTTGTGTACCTGCTGGACCGGCAGCTCGCCTCGCGCGTGCCGCGCCTGCGCGACAACCGCTTCTTTGTGGGTCTCGTCCGGTTCTTCAGGCGCATCGCCGGGTTCGCCTACCCGCAGCGCCTCGTACTGCCAGTGCAGTTGACGCTGCAAAGCAATACACGCCCGGTCGCTTTCTTCGTCGCGCTGACGATCGGCATTATCGTCATAGTCGCCGTCGGCAATACCCGTGCCGCGGCATGGCGAAATTTCACGCTCTCGGGAGAGTTCACTTATCTCGATACGACACAAGTCCAGGAGGGTTTCCGTAGCACGTACTACGAGGACATGCCCAGTTCGCTGGATCGCTTGCGTGGCTGGCCGCGGATCGACAGCTTCAATCAAAGCGGCCACTTCGTTCGACTGTTCTTGCCGTATCAGCCGCTGCGCGACAACCTTGTGCTCGATCAACTTTGCCGCAGTGCGGAGGAAGCACCGGACCGGATCGACTGCCTGCGCGAGCTATGGACCGTCGGTATCGAGGGCAAGCCGGTGCCGATGGCCGGTTTCGAGCCTGCCGAGCGAGCCGACCTGGGAATGCGAGGGTTGATCGGCCTCGTGCCCCTGGCAGGTCTCGAACCGGGACTGCGTCACATCGAGGTGGTCTGGAATCCGAACGCGACTGAGGAAGCTGCCCCGCTCGACGATCGCTATACGCAGATCAACAGCAGGTACGTCATCCCGATCGCGTTCTCACCGGACTTCGAAACACCGCTTGAATGACGCGCCGACTCACGGGTTTGTTGTAATCAAGCAAGCTTCGAGCATGGCCGAAACGATTTCTTGAATGGGTGACGTTGTGATAATTAATAGAATCGCGCAGGGGGTTCGCAAGCAGGACTGGTTTACGGCAATTCTCGAACTGATCATCCTGGTCATCGGCATCTACATCGGTCTGCAGGTTGACGACTGGGTCAGTGAGCGCAAGGACCGACAAACAGAGACCGTTTATCTTGAGCTGCTGGCGCGAGATGTGGCGGAGCTGCAGCAACAGGTCGAGGCTCAGCGCGCCTTCGAGAAAGACAAGGTCGATGTTGCCGCGCGAGCGTACGTGCTGCTGACAGGCGATGATCCATCGGCGCACCAGGTCGAACTTGGCGAGTTACTGACCATGCTGTCGGGCCGCAGAACCCTAAGCCTCAATAGTGCGACGTACGAGCAGATGGTGAGCAGCGGTCATCTGCAGCTGATCCGGGACCCCAAGCTCCGTGACAAGCTGGTGCGTTATTTCGCCCGGATGAAACGCGATGAGGCGATCATCGGCAAGAACAATCAGGATTTGATCGACGACATCTACGGGCCGTTTCTGCTGCAAATCGGCATAACGCTGCGCTTCGGACGGCATGACATAGAGACGACCCTGAACCGCGGCGCAGCGATTATGGCAGAGCGTCTCGGCCCGGACTACGAACCGCTACCAGATGTTGTGCTGTCGCGGCCCCCCGAGGCCGAATCCTGGAGCGATATACGCCGCAATGTCATCTTCCGCCTGCGAATTGCCACAGTAGGCCAGGCGATGAGCGAGGAAATCGCGGCGTACATGCAGGAAATCGCCGATGACCTGGCGGCAGAGCTGGAGCAGAGATAGGTCGGAAAGGCGGAGACTCATCACTTAATGTATCGGACGGCCGTTTAGGCGCAG
>CBDUMZ010000142.1:0-2331 GCA_965368465.1 uncultured Chromatiales bacterium | reverse complement strand
TGCCGCGCGTCGTATCCACCGCCGATGATGCGCGCGCGCTGCTCAACGCCGTGCCGAGCCCGGCGAACGGCCTGACGATGTGCGCCGGTTCCTACGGCGCACGCGGCGACAATGACCTCGTCGCAATGATTCGGGAGTTCCATGACCGTATCTACTTTGTGCACCTGCGCAATATCAAGCGCGAGGAAGACGGCTCGTTTTACGAGTCCGATCACCTGGATGGCGACAACGACATCGTCGGCATCGTCAATGCTCTGCTCGATGAGGAACAGCAGCGGCAGGGTCTGCCGCCCGGGCGCTGCACGATTCCGATGCGGCCGGACCACGGTCATGCGCTGGGCGAGGAAAAGTCCGATCGGCGCGTGCGGCCGGGCTACTCCTATGCCGGTCGCATGAAGGGGCTGGCTGAACTGCGCGGCGTGATTCACGCGCTTGCGGCCATGCGCCGATGAGTTGTCATGGCAGGAAACCCTGAATTCCGTTATTGAGAGGCTACAAGGCAAGTGAACTTGAGAAAGATAACCGCAACACTCCTGGTATTCCTGGGCCTGGTGATGCCGGCATTATCGCAAGCCGGAGATCACCCCAAACTCATCATGACCAAGGCCGGTGTCGAGAAGATTCGGGCGGAGCTGGGCACGGTTCCACTGTTCGATGCGACGTTGGCGAGCGTCAAAGCGGAAGTCGATGCTGAGATCGAGCTCGGCATCGACACTCCGATTCCCGTGGACTATTCAGGCGGCTACACGCACGAACGTCACAAGCGCAACTTCTTCATCATGCAAAAGGCCGGTGCGCTGTACCAGATCCTCGACGATGAAAAGTACGCCAGGTACGTTCGCGACATGCTGTTCCAGTACGAGGCGATGTACCCGGACCTGCCGCTGCATCCCAAGGAACGATCCTATGCGAGAGGCAAGCTGTTCTGGCAGTGCCTGAACGATGCCAACTGGCTGGTCTACGTGAGCCAGGCCTACGACGCCATTTACGATTACCTGTCGGCGACAGAACGCCAGACACTGGAAGACAATCTCTTCCGGCCATTCGCGGATCACATTTCCGTCGACAGTCCGCAGTTCTTCAACCGCGTGCATAATCACAGTACCTGGGGCATTGCGGCCGTCGGCATGATCGGCCTCGTCATGGGAGACGACGAACTGGTGAAGCGGGCGCTGGACGGCATTCCGTTTGACGAGATCGATATTGCCGCCAAGGATAACGACGGGGGCTTCATCTTCGACAAGGATGGGAAAGCCGGATTCCTCGCGAATCTCGAGGAGCCGTTTTCGCCCGACGGCTATTACACCGAAGGTCCTTATTACCAGCGTTACGCCATGTACCCGTTCCTGATCTTTGCACAGGGATTGCACAACGTGAAGCCGGAGCTCGGCGTTCTCCGGCACAAGGACGGCGTGCTTCTGAAAGCGGTAAATGCCTTGCTCGCTTTGTCGGATGCCGACGGTGAGTTCTTCCCGCTGAATGACGGGCAAAAAGGCATGTCGTATCACGCCGGGTCAGTCGTTTCGGCGGTTGATATTGCGTACCACGTTGGCGGACAGGATCCGCGACTCCTGGATATTGCCGAAAAGCAAGGTCGCGTGCTGCTGGATGACGCGGGGTTCTCAGTTGCATTGGCGATTCGCGACGGCAAGACGCAGCCCTTCGAGAAAACGTCGGTCAATCTGTCGGACGGGCCCGATGGTCAACAGGGCGGTGTCGCGGTGTTGCGTTACGGCAATGAGGACCTGACCCTCGTGTTCAAGTACGCCGCGCAGGGCCTGAGCCACGGGCACTATGACAAGCTTTCTTTTTCCCTCTACGAGAAGGGCGATGAAGTCCTGCAGGACTACGGGCTGGCACGATTCGTCAATATCGAACAAAAGGGCGGTGGCAACTATCTGAAAGAGAACACCACCTGGGCAAAACAGACCATTGCCCACAACACGCTTACCCAAAACGAGACATCGCATTTCCAGGGTAAGTACGAGATCGGCAGCCGGCATCATTCAGTATTGCATTTCTACGATGACACCGACCCCGGTGTGCAGGTTGTGAGTGCAAGAGAGAACAACGCCTATCCGGGGACACAGATGATCCGGACCATGGCCGTCATCAAGAGCGAGGATTTCGAAAAGCCGTTCTTGCTGGATATCCTCAAGGTCAACTCGAAGAAGAAGAACCAGTACGATCTGCCCTTCTACTTCATGGGGCAGGTTTTGCAGGTCAACTTCGAGTACGCAGCCCCGCCGACGTTGAGCCCGCTGGGAGCGGCGCATGGCTACCAGCATCTGTACCTGGAGGGAGAGGGCGCGCCGGGTTCCGATACCACCC
>CBDUMZ010000141.1:0-2453 GCA_965368465.1 uncultured Chromatiales bacterium | reverse complement strand
TTCCTGAATCCACGCCGCATCGCCGTGGCGGGCGTCTCGGCGAAAGCCGGCAGCGTAGGCGGCCTGATACTGGAAAACCTGCGCCAGTCCGCGTTGGCAGAGGACGGGTTGCTGGTGGTCAAACCCGGCGTCGAGGAGTTCGCCGGCATCCGGTGCGTGCCCGATGTCGCTGCGCTCGCGAACGATCCGGTCGATGTGCTGATCCTGGCCCTGCCCGCGGAACGCTGTGTGCAGATGATCGAACAGTTGTGCGCGGAGGGCGGCGGCGCGGCGGTCGTCTACATCGTCGCCGGTGGCATCGGTGACGGTGCCGACCAGGGCGGTTTCGGCGACCGACTGTCCGATCTCATCGAGTCGCGGCGGCAAGGTGGGCAGTGGTGCCCGGCGATTGTTGGTCCGAACGGACTCGGCATGCTGCTGTCGCCGCTGAAGCTGAACAGCCTGTTTATCCCGCAACGCAAACTGAACGTTCAGTTCACACCGGACTCGGATGTTGCGCTGATCAGCCAGAGTGGCGCATTCCTGATTACCCGCCTGTCACGCCATTCCAACCTGAGCCTCAAGTACGGATTCTCGATCGGCAACCAGCTCGACATGAAGCTCTCGGATTTCATGGCATTGATGGCGCGCGACAAGTCGGTGCGCGTACTGGGTGTCTATGTCGAAGGATTCGTCGGTGCCGACGTTTGCGCGGTCGCGAAGCTGGTCGAGGAGTTCCGCGCAGAAAATCGACATGTCATCATTTACAAGGGCGGCCGCTCGCAGCTCGGACGAACTGCGGCCGCGGGTCATACCGGCGCCATGACCGGTGACTACCAGGCGCAAAAGAGACTGTTGCACAAGGCCGGTGCAGTACTCGCGGAGTCGTTCAACCAGTTCAATGCGGTGCTCAAGTGGATGGCGGCCTACCCGGACCTGCGAACACTCGGCAAGCTAGCGATCGTAACGAACGCCGGCTACGAAACCGTCGGCAGTGTCGATACCCTGGGCGACAATGACTCCGGTCGACTCTACAGGCTCGGGGAGGATGACCGTGCCGCACTCGGCGAAGTGCTCCGGCGTCACGGCATGCAGGGACTCGTCGCGGCATCGAACCCGCTGGACCTGACGCCCATGGCCGACGAGTCGGTTTACTTCGACTGCGTCAAGGCGATGATCGGATTTGGTGCCGGGGTCGTCATGCTCGGGCTGGTCCCGTTGTCGGAACAGCTCGACACAGACCAGCTAACGCAGGCAGCGGCGTTCGCGCGCGATCTCAATGCGCTCGCTCAGTCGAGCGGGTGCCTGATCGGTGTCGTCATCGATGCCGGCGTGCCGTACCAGCGATACAAAGCGGTTTTCGAACGTGAGGGTTTTCCCGTGTTCGACGGCATGGACATGGGCGTGCTCGGGATCAATGTCCTGAAGAACAGCCGATAACCCAATTCCACGGTGAAGCCGAATCGCTTCTAGTTGGAGAAGGAATAGTGAAACCGTAAACCGCTGACGACGGCTGTCGAACTCGCCAGCGTTTCGTTGCCGTCGAAACCCGGCACTTCAACGTACTGAATGGAGGGGGTTATATGACCGGCCCCCTCGAACAGGCGAATCCGAAAGTAGATCTCCGAATCGAAAGCGCGGTCACGCTCCCCGGTGCGAAAGCGGCTCGATATGCCAGTATGCGCCGCACCGATTCCGAACTGTCCGAATCGCAACTGCCGCTGATAGGCGACGGCAAAGAAGTCCCTGGCCACGGAAACGTCAGGGTTCGCGAATCCGGTCCTCAGGTTAAACGAGTTGTCACCCGCCACCCAGCCATAGACCGCATAAACCCCGTAGTTCTTGTCCGCGTCGACATCGCTGCCTGCAACGGCGTGGTCATCGGTCCTGACCCATGCGCCAATGCGCCACGACGACGGCCCTGCCAGCCAGTTGGCACCCGCGCCAACAAAGACACCCCGTCCCTCCTCGTTGAAATCGAGCAGGTCCTGGTACGATCGGTCGGGCAGATCGGTTATCCCGTCGGACCCGGATACGACCATCGTGATCGCCGGACGGCGCCCCTGGACAGGGATACGGTAAACGGCGCCCAACGTGTAATCCGGAAACTCGATTGTGGCGTTGTTGACAAAGCTGCCGTTGAGGAATTGCCTGTTTTCATCGTTGGCGATGCGACCACGGTCGAGCCACGCAGACGGATCGATAAGACCGACCATCAGCGAGTTGTCCTTCTCAGGACGAAACGTGTAGTTGAACTCCGAGACCTGAACGCCGCCTTCGCCATCTTCCGTCAGCACAGAGCCGGCATCGCCGTTCACAGTAGGGTAAAACGCCGATACGCCGTGAGACTTTGGCGTAGTACTGCCTTCGATGTACACCAACCACTCCCCGCCTTTCGTCTCGTACGTAGCGAAAAGATCGGCGGACGCCGTCAGTTCCGATGCGGCGCGATTGTCATCCGCAGTTTGGAAGAC
>CBDUMZ010000140.1:0-2467 GCA_965368465.1 uncultured Chromatiales bacterium | reverse complement strand
TTCGGGGATGCATTCCCGGTGGTCGCGGCCTGCCCGATAATCGCGGTGCACAGAAATTCTTCACCGGATTTACAGTGAAGCGGAGTCCCCGTAGAACATCGGACCGCCGCGCCAGGCCGGAAACCCGTAGCCGTAAACGTACACCACATCGATGTCGCCCGAGCGCTGCGCGATGCCCTCCTCGATGATCTTCCTGCCTTCGTCGACGAGCGCACCGATGAGGCGATTGACGATTTCCTCGTCGCTGATCTCGCGCCGCTCGATCCCCAGCTTCGCCGCCGCACGCTTGATGATCTCGTGAACTTCCGGACAGGGTGTCGGGCGGTGCTGTTCGTCGTAGGTGTAGAAGCCGGAACCGGATTTCTGGCCGTGCCGGTCGGCCTCGACCAGCATGTCGGGAACCAGGTAGGTCGCCGGGTCACCTTTCTCTGCGTCGCTGAGCGCCTG
Organism: uncultured Chromatiales bacterium; assembly: GCA_965368465.1. Classification (GTDB taxonomy): domain Bacteria; phylum Pseudomonadota; class Gammaproteobacteria; order Steroidobacterales; family Woeseiaceae; genus UBA1847. Next base: position 2,020 of record CBDUMZ010000140.1, on the reverse strand, counting down.
CCTGGCCTTGTAGCCGACATCCAGGCCTGCGAGGTCGAACACACGCAACGGGCCCATCGCCATGCCCCAGTCTTCCATGGCCGTATCGATCTGCTCAGGCGTCGCACCCTCCAGGAGAAGCAGCTGCGACTGCTGCGCGTAGGGTTGCAGCATCCGATTGCCAATGAAGCCGTAGCACACGCCCGAGACGACCGGTACTTTGCGAATTCGCTTGGCAAGCTGCATGCACGTGGCCAAAACGTCATCCGCGGTCTTTTTTCCTCGCACAACTTCGAGCAATTTCATGATGTGGGCGGGGCTGAAAAAGTGCATACCGACCACGTCCTCCGGACGTTGCGTCTCGGCCGCAATAGCATCCACGTCCTGGTATGACGTGTTGGTGGCAAGAATCGCACCCTGCTTACACACGCCGTCCAGCTTCGCGAAGATCTCCTTCTTGAGCTTAGGGTCTTCGAACACCGCCTCCACGACAAGGTCGACTTCGGCCAGCGGCGTGTAGTCCGTCGATCCCTTGATGAGCGCGCGGCAGGCAACCGCGTTTTCCTCGGTCAGCTTGCCGCGCTTGACGCTGCCGGCGTAGTTGCGATCGATTATCGACAGGCCGCGCTCCAGGGCGGCATCGCTGATTTCCACCAGGGTAACCGGGATGCCCGCGTTCGCGAAGCTCATCGCGATACCACCCCCCATCGTGCCGCCGCCGATCACGCCGACGCTTTCCACGGGCCGGGTTGGCGTGTCCTTCGGCAGTCCCTCGATCTTGGCGGCCTCGCGCTCCGCAAAAAAGAAATGGCGCAGCGCCGCCGATTGCTCACCATCCATGAGCTCGGTGAACTTGCTGCGTTCGAGCTTGAGGCCGTCGGCAAACGGCAGGGTCGCCGCAGCTTCGACGCAGTCGACGATGGCCTGTGGCGCAACCTGGCCGCGCGCACGTTGCGCAAGGCTTGCACGATACTCGGTGAACACGGCGGCATCGCAGGGTGGAATTTCCTGTTCCGAGGATCGGCGCGGTGCGGCCCCGCTCGCGGCGAGCTCCTTCGCCCATTCGATCGCCCCCTCGCGGAGGTCCCCTTCAATGATCCGGTCGATGAGCCCGACCTCCATCGCCTGTGCGGCGTCAATCGGGACACCGGACGTCATGAGCTGGAGTGCGGCGTCGACGCCCGCCAGTCTCGGGGTGCGCTGTGTGCCCCCGGCACCGGGCAACAAGCCGAGTTTCACTTCGGGCAAGCCGATCTTGCCGGTCGGTACCGCGCAGCGATAATGCGCCGCGAGCGCGACCTCGAAACCACCGCCCAGCGCCGTGCCATGAATGGCCGCAATCACGGGTTTGTTCATCGCCTCGATACGATCGACAACCTCGGGCAGCCATGGATCCATGAGAGGCTTGCCGAACTCCGTGATGTCCGCGCCTGCGATGAACGTCCGCCCGTCGCAGATGATCAGAATGGCCTCCGAGGCGTCCGCGGCCGCGGTTTCCATGGCCTCCATGAGGCCTTGCCGAACCGCCTGGGACAGCGCATTTACCGGCGGGCTGTCGATGGTGACGACCCCGATATTCTCCGTAAGTGTGTAATTAACCGGGGATGCCATGGGGAGCTCCTTTGCAAATGACGGCGCACTCTGTATCGTTATTGACCACTATGTACAAGCAGCTCACAGAACAAGCAGAACGCTACCTGAGGTCGCTGTACCAGCAGGACGATATCGCAGGCGAGCTAAAACGCAAGCTCGCCGACCTGATGGCCCGCGGAGAGGCCAATGCGGACGCCGCCTGCCGCGCACTCAAGCTGAGTCGCCGGACCCTGCAGCGGCGCCTCAAGGCCGAGAGGACCAGCTTCCAGAGCATTCTCAGGGAAGTTCGCGCCGAGCTCGCGATCAACTACCTCAAGGACGCACGCCTGCGCTCTCTCGAAATCGCAATGCTGCTGGGGTACTCGAACATCTCGTCGTTCACGACAGCATTCAAGTCCTGGTACAACATTCCGCCGGCCGAGTACCGCCAGCGGTTTCTTGCGCTGCG
>CBDUMZ010000139.1:0-2558 GCA_965368465.1 uncultured Chromatiales bacterium | reverse complement strand
TAGCGGGAAGATGGCGTGAACAAAAGAAAATGGATCGACTGGTTAGGAGCAATTAGCGTTGTTGCGTCCCTGATCTTCGTTGGGCTCGAAGTCAGGCAGAATACCGCTGCAGTGCGGGGAGCGACATACCAATCAATAGCCGATGCTTCTCTGCAGCAAGTGCAGTGGTGGGCTGACAACGACAAGCTCCTGGAACATGAAGTAAAGATTGATGAGGGGGCGCTTCCAAGTGAGTTCACGCAGGAAGAAAACCTTCTTATCAAGGCAACTTTTGTGATGACGATTCGGCGTATCGAGAACATCTATGTCCAGGTACGTGAAGGGCTCGTGCAGGAAGAGGCCGTCTTGAGATTCCGTCCAAGCAAGGACTATTTCGAGACCCCCTATTTCCGGGAGTTCTGGAAAAGCTGGCGACTCGAATTAGAGCCCGAGTTTCGTGAGTTCTTTGAGCGCGAATTCTTGAACTGAAGACATTGAGCTTGCGATTTCGACCCACGCGCAAGTGCACTGGTGCGGACGAGGGAATAGGCACTTCGGCAGATCATCGGTAACATGGCGCGTATGAACAACTGGATGTCAGAGCTCAAAAGACGCAACGTGCCGAAGGTTGCCGCCGTCTATGTCGTCGTCGCCTGGGTCATTATGCAGGCGGCGGATGTCATGTTTCCCGCGCTGCATCTGCCGGAATGGACAATCACCCTGGTTGCCGCGCTATTGATCATCGGTTTTCCGCTGGCACTGGTGCTGTCTTGGGCATTCGAACTGACACCGGATGGGATCAAGCCCGAGCGGTCGTCGGACGATAGCGAGTCGCGGCCACGACCTATCGCCGCGCCTCTTGCCGGAGCCGTCGTAGCGGGCCTGATCGGCAGCGGTGCATGGTATTTCCTGTCGGGTGACCATGACGCCAGTCTGCATACGTCGCAATCAGGAGCGCCGATTGAGCGCTCTATCGCGGTGCTCCCGTTCGTCTCGCTCAGCACCGAAGAAGCCGACCAGCTTTTTGCCGACGGCATGTCCGAGGAGCTTCTGAACGTACTGACCCGTGTTGGGGACCTCAAGGTGGCCTCGCGCACATCGTCGTTCGCCTATCGCGGTAAAGAACTGAACATTACCGAGATCGGCCGCGCCCTGAACGTCGCTCATGTCCTGGAGGGCAGCGTGCGACGGTCGGGTAACCGTATGCGCATCACTGCCCAGCTCATCAAGGTCGATGACAACTACCATGTGTGGTCGGAGAACTACGATCGCCTCAGCGACGACCTGATCGATATCCAGGATGATATTGCGCGCCGCGTCGTTTCGGCGCTGCAATCGACGCTTGTCGGAAAAGACTATGCCCCGCTCATGGACGTCGGCACCAAGAGCGGCGAGGCCTATCGGCTCTACCTTGAGGGCACTGAGTTGCTGCAGCGCCGTGGATTGGATGTCGCACGAGCGATCGAGCGATTTGAGGAAGCGACGTCGCTGGATCCCGATTATGCAAAGGCCTATGCCGGGCTGGCTTCCGCACACCTCGTGTCGGCGAACTACTTGCGCACGCCATCGGCCCTGGCAAGGTCCAGGGCGGAAAACAGCGCCCGGCGAGCGATTGCATTGGATCCACAACTGGCCGCCCCGGTTGCCGTCCTGGCGAGTAGCCAGGTCGAGCAGAATAACTGGACAGAGGCCGCCCGGCTGTTCGAGAAGGCGGAGCAACTCGATCCCAACGACACCACGACCCTGCAATGGCATGGTGAGATGCTGATGTACGCGGGGTATGAACAGCAGGCGCTCCGCAAACTGGAAAAGGCACTGGAGGTTGATCCGGAGTCAGCGATTCTGCACCTGGTAGCGGGCAACGTACATCATGTTCTTGGTAACAACGAGGCGGCCAAGAAGGAATATGGTCTCGCCGTGCAATTCGGCATGGAGCACGCGGTCTTGAACACCGGGCTTATCGAGCTTACGGAGGGGGCGGTCGAGTCTGCTGCGAGCCGCTTTGCCGAGAACATGCATGCGATGCAGTTCCTCGCTGAGGAAGACCTGGACAGGATGCGTGAATTCCTCATCGACGTTATCAACAGGAGTCGGTCGGTTGATGAGGCGATTGAAGAATTCCCGGTGTTCGCGAGTGACGATGATTTTCGGGCAGTGATGTATCTGTACGGTGGGGAAACCGAGAACGCGCTCAAGGCTATAGAGGCGGATCTGGATAACGACAAGGACACCTTTTACAAGGTCTGGACGAATGTCGATCCGGAACTCCGCAAGCACCCCTACTTCAAAGTGTTTGTTGCCAACACGGGACTGCTCCAATACTGGCAGGAGAACGGCTGGCCGGACCGATGTACGCCCTTCGATAGTGGCGACTTCGAATGCAGGTAGCGCGAAATCGTATTTGTACGAAGGCATAGTCACTATTGCCTCCATTCTCGTCGCCTTTGCGTAGGACGCATCTTCCCGAAGCCGCCCGTCACCTGATCTGAGTTAGAATGACGACCACTGACCCAGATCAGGCATGGGTTTCTTTCGTCAGTTCAGGAGTGCGCACATGAAACTTGATCATTCAACCTGTC
>CBDUMZ010000138.1:0-2586 GCA_965368465.1 uncultured Chromatiales bacterium | reverse complement strand
CTCATCCCAGTACGGCGGCGAGCCGAAGTAATCGGCGAGGAAGTCGACAAATGTGCGTACTTTAGCGGACAGGTATTGGCGGTGTGCGTAGATCGCATAGGCAGACAGCCCCGGAATACTGAAATCGGACAGCACAAGCTGCAATCGGTTTTCAAGGATATCGTTGCCGACAATGAAGGTTGGCTCCCGCAGGAGGCCCGCGCCCGCGATCGCCGCCTCGCGCAGTGCGTTGCCGTTATTGGCGGCGATCGGCCCTTCGATCTTCACGTCGTATTGCTCGCCGTCCTTCTCGAAGCGCCAGGTGTCCGTCGTCGATCCGTACGTGTAACGCAGGCACCGGTGTTGCGACAGTTGCTGCGGCGTTTGCGGAATTCCGTGTTCGGCGAAATAGTCCGGCGAGCCGCAGACAACCAGCCGCACCGGCGCAAGCTTGCGTGCGACCAGCGAGGATTCGGCCAGCCGTCCGATGCGGATGGCCATGTCGAAGCCCTCGCTGACGACATCGACGAGGCGATCGTCGAGCGTCAGCTCGACGTTCACCTCGGGTTGTTGTTGCTGGTACATCGCCACCGCCCGCGCCAGGTGCAATACGCCGAAGGACATCGGCGCGTTCACCCGCAACGTACCGCGAGCCGTTGCCGTCAGTTCTCCGACGGCACTTTCCATCTCATCGATGTCGTCCAGCACCTGGCGGCAGCGTTCGTAGTAGGCCTGGCCGGCCTCGGTAATACTGATGCGTCGGGTCGAGCGATTCAGCAGCCGGGCGCCGAGCCGTTCCTCCAACTGCCCGACGTACTTGCTGACCAGTTGCGGCGAGATGTCGAGGCGCCGTGCGGCCGCGACGAACGAGCCTTCCGACACCACGGCGACATAGGTGCGCATGCCTTCGATCGTATCCATATTAACTACATTGCGTTGCTAATCTTTCAATAATAATACTATTTATCCCGTAATCGTTGATCTTTATGCTGTCTCCAGATGCAGAAATGCAGGACTTCAACGGAGTACCAGACATGAACACCTATCAGATCGCCGTCATCGTTGGCAGCCTCAGGGACAATTCCGTCAATGAGCAGCTGGCGCTGGCGCAGCGACGCCGAAGACGCGCCGCAGCTGAAAAGAGCGTGACGTCATGAGCCAACCACTACCGGCCATCTTCGTCGGGCACGGCAGCCCGATGAATGCGCTTAAGCAGAATGCCTGGACCGGGGGCTGGCGGCGTCTCGGCGAACGCAACCCGCGGCCACGTGCCATCCTGGCCGTGTCCGCGCACTGGTTCGTCTCGAACACTGCGCTGACCATCAGCACCGCGCCACGCACGATCCACGATTTCGGCGGTTTCCCGGAGGATTTATATAAGGTGCAGTATCCGGCACCGGGCGATCCGGATCTGGCGCGGCGCGTGCAGGGATTGCTTACGCCGCTCGAGGTCGCGCTCGACGACTCGTGGGGTCTCGATCACGGCACCTGGTCGGTCTTACGCCATATGTATCCAGACGCCGACTTGCCCGTGGTGCAATTGAGCATCAATGCGTCGCAGCCGGCCCGGTTTCATTTTGACATCGGGCAGGCGCTGGCACCGCTTCGCGACGAGAACATCCTCGTTCTCGGAAGCGGCAACCTGGTGCACAACCTGCGCCTGTACGACTGGGGGCGCAAAGGTGGCGATCCGTACGAGTGGGCGGCTCGATTCGAGCGGCAAGCGCGTGAGTTGATCGTTGCAAAAGACATCGGGCCTCTTATCGACTATGAAAACCTGGGCCCGGACGCCCGGTTATCGATTCCTACGCCTGAGCATTATCTGCCGTTGCTGTATGTGCTCGGCGCTCGGTCCGAATCGGATGTCGTTTCTTTTCCGGTCGAAGGCGTTGAAGGCCGATCGATTTCGATGCTGGCAGTGCAGGTCGGTGACGACACGCATGCTGGCCGCACTTCCTTAAAAGCATGAACCGCGGCAATTGTTGACGCGGCCAAATAGAACCAGGAGATCCATCATGAACAATCATTTCATCAATAAACTCGTCGGCACGGACTCAAGTTGGGCCGCATTGGCACTCCGTATCCCTGTCGGAATCATCTTCGCCGCGCACGGCGCGCAAAAGCTGTTCGGCTGGTTCGGCGGATACGGCCTCGAAGGAACCGGCCAGTGGATGGCGTCCATAGGCCTGAGCCCCGGTTACCTGATGGCGTTTCTTGCCGGCAGCGCAGAATTCTTCGGCGGACTGCTTCTACTTGCAGGTCTGCTTGTCCGTCCCGCTGCCGCCGTCCTGGCGTTTACCATGGTCGTCGCGATCTTCGCGGCACACGCCGGCAACGGGCTGTTTCTGAGCAACAACGGCTACGAATTCGGCCTTGCATTGCTTTCGATTTCGGTCGCGTTGACGATCAGCGGTGCCGGCCGGGCATCCGTTGATCAGCTCATCGCGCAACGATCGGGATGATCGGTTGAGTGATTCACTAGATTCGCGAGTTGCCGGCTTCCCCTAAATATGCAGCTGTCGTCCCGGATACATCCGGGACGACGCTCAACAAGTTGTCGTGCAAAGGTCAAACGCTTCAGTGGGCAATTATTGCCGGACACCCAGA
>CBDUMZ010000137.1:0-2787 GCA_965368465.1 uncultured Chromatiales bacterium | reverse complement strand
CTGAGTTGCATTGATTAGCATTCTTTTCATGTTGTCCTACTTGAAGGTTGGAGGACAGCATTACGGGGCAGGGCGCCAGGCGGGCGCAGGGATTGTCACGCACAGGAGTCCGGCGCCGGATTGCGCCGTGTACTAATTCCACTATCTCTGTGTAGGCCTGACCCAGAGTGGTCAGTGCCAGCAAAATAATCAGCATGATTTCCCTGCGGCTATGCCGCTGTGGCGCAGGCCGGTGTCCGTGCTTGCTGCCTTCTGAAATCAGGTTTCGCAGACCTGCGAAACCAAAAAATAAGTCGTCTAAGAGTGCCCCGGCCGGTATGCCGCGACGCGTCTGCGCTGTAATATAGCACACCTCAACCGCGCTTAAGCAACTGATCATGCAAGAAAACTCCTCCACCGGTGCCGATACCAGGGTCTCCGGCGTTCGCAAAGTTCGCGTCAGCGCCGACCGGGCCGGCCAGCGCATCGACAATTTCCTGCGCAACGAACTGCCCGGCGTGCCCAAGGGACGCGTTTATCGCCTCCTCAGGCGAGGCGAGGTCCGCGTCAATGGTGGACGGGTGCGCGCCGAGTACAAGCTGCAGGAGGGCGATGAGGTCCGGATCCCGCCGGCACGCATCAATACCGGAGCACCACCGCCGCCGACGAAGCTCGCCGCCGAGATGCTCGATCGCGTGATTTACGAAGACAAGCGGCTGCTCGTCATCAATAAACCGACCGGTTTCGCCGTGCATGGCGGCAGCGGTGTCAGTCACGGCGTCATCGAGCTACTGCGGCACGCGCGGCCGGATCTCAAGGAACTGGCGCTCGTGCACCGTATCGACCGCGAAACCTCGGGCTGCCTCGTCATGGCCAAGCGGCACAGTGCATTGCGGGAATTGCACGAACGCTTCCGCGAAGGCCTGGTCGAGAAGAACTACCTGGCACTGGCAGTCGGCGACTGGCAATACGGTGAGCAGCTGATCGATGTGCCGCTGTACGTGCAGAACCGCAAGGGCGGGGAGCGTCACGTTATCGTGAGCGACAGCGGCAAGACGGCGCAGACACGCATCAGCCTGTCGCGAACCTACGGCGTTTACAGCCTGTTGCAGTGCGCACCGGTGACCGGCAGGACTCACCAGATTCGTGTGCATCTGCAGCACGCCGGCCATCCGATCGCCGGCGACGATCGCTACGGTGACGCAGACGCGAACAAGCAGGCGAGGCGGCTTGGGCTGAAACGGCTGTTTCTCCACGCGCAGTCGATCGCGTTCGCAAACAAGAGCGGTAACGATTTGCACTTCACGGCGCCCCTGGCCGACGACCTCGAACGATTCCTGACCGTCGGGGTAATCGACGCACAGCGCGAGAAGAAAAAGTGACGGGGTGAGAGCCCCTGGCGCAGGGGCGCTTACCGCAACCGGGTCAAGGCAACAGGTACCCCAGCTGGAGCAGTCGATCGGCCAGCCAGATCATCGGCAGGCCAATGAGCGCGGTCGGGTCGTCCGCGCGCACGTTCTCGAACAGCACGAAGCCCGCACCTTCCAGCTTGAAACTGCCGGCGCAGTCGTAGGGTTTGTCGTGCCGCAGGTAGGCCTCAGCCAGGCGTCGATCAAACTGCCGGAAACGCACGATCGTCTTATCCGTGTATTCGTATCGTGAACGGCCCACCGGATCGAGAATGCAAACAGCGGTGAGAAACGTCATGCTCTTGCCGGATGCCGCGAGCAATTGCTCGACCGCCCGGGCATGGTCGCCGGGCTTGCCCAGCACCTTGTCGTCGAGCACAGCCAGCTGGTCCGCCCCGATGATGAGCGCGTTGCGCGTGTTGATGGCCACGGCTTCGGCCTTCTTGCGGGCCAGGTGCTGCGCGAGTTCCGCGGGGCCGAGACCATTGGGGTTCGATTCATCCACTTCCGGATCGACGACCTCGTAGCTGTCGAGAAAGCGATTCAACAGCTCGCGGCGGTGCTGCGATGACGATGCCAATACAATCTTGGGCGCGGACGGGTTTTGCATAGTCAAATCAAAACGTTAAGGCAGGACAGGCAGAGTCTACCCGGTTTGCCGCCGGGGGCTGAAATTTCTGTCCGACAGGCTTTGACTTACGTAGCAGCGGTCCTTATCATGCGCGCGCCATGGGTAATCCGCTGCGTGAACGCCGCTCCGCGGCCGAATGGTCGGCGGGCTCTCAAGTTATTGAAATAGCTGAAAAAATTAGCTATTTCGAGCATTTGGCGACAATCGTGGAAGCGGACCTTGCAGCGCTGGATGCTGATAAGATACCCGCTGACTGGCGGGATGCCGCTGTCATTGGGCGGCTCGAGTTCGGCTTTGCCGATGCGCAGCAGACATTGCCGAAGGTGGAATGCCGGGTTGCAGTCACGGTTGATGCGGTGTGCCAACGCTGCCTGGAAGGGTTCAGGTTACCGCTGGAAACAGAGGCTGATTTGCTCTTGCTGGCGCTTGAGCAGGATGCCGATGGCTACGATGAGTACGAAGTCTGGGAACTGGAGGAAGCACTGCTCCGGCCGCAGGACATCGTGGAAGAGTTGCTGGTCATGGCACTGCCGTTTGCGGCGATGCACGTGGAGTCAGCGGCGTGCAAGGCACTGACGCCCGCGATGGCGGAAGAGGCCGAAAAAGTAACGACCCCGTTCGCCGCATTGCGCGAACAGATGGCGAAGGATAACGAAGGTTCGGCCTGAAACGCCGCATCGATTGGAGAAGATTATGGCAGTACAAAAAAGTCGCAGGACCCCTGCAACGCGCGGCGCTCGTCGTTCGCACGACAAGCTGAAGAAGCCG
>CBDUMZ010000136.1:0-2849 GCA_965368465.1 uncultured Chromatiales bacterium | reverse complement strand
CGACATCAACGAAAACCTCGTCGTCGAGCTGTACTCGAAGTAATTGGAGGGAGTTATCCCATGCAGGAATCAGTACACGAATTTCTGAAACCGCGCGTTGTAAAAGTAACGCCGGTCAGCGATCTGCAAGCTAGAATCGTTATCGAGCCGCTTGAGCGCGGTTTTGGCCACACGCTCGGCAATGCGCTGCGCCGTATTCTGCTGTCGTCTATGCCAGGCGCTGCGATAACGGAAGCCGAGATCGAAGGCGTACTCCATGAGTACACGAGCATCGAAGGCGTACAGGAAGATGTCGTCGACATTCTTCTGAACCTCAAGCAGGTTGCCGTCACGATGAATACGCGTGACACGGCTGAATTGCGTGTTTCGAAGAAGGGTCCCGGCCCGGTTACGGCTGGCGATATCCAGCTGGACCACGACGTTGAGATCATGAACCCTGAGATGGTTATCGCCAACCTGACCAAGGCTGGTGAGCTGAACATGGTCCTCAGGGTCGAGCGTGGCCGCGGTTACCGTCCGGCCACTCAGCGCCCGTCGTTCGAGGAGCAGGCAGGCCCTATCGGTCGGTTGCAGCTCGATGCATCGTTCAGCCCGATAGTTCGCGTCACGTACAACGTCGAAGCCGCTCGTGTTGAGCAGCGTACCGACCTGGACAAGCTGCTGATCGATATCGAAACGAACGGTACGATCGATCCGGAAGAAGCGATTCGCCGTGCCGGCAGCATCCTTAAGGACCAGTTGTCGGTCTTTGTTGACCTCCAGGGTCAGGAAGAGGGCGAGGGCGCACAGGCTGAGAGCCAGGTCGATCCGATCCTCCTGCGTCCGGTCGACGAACTTGAACTCACAGTACGTTCGGCGAACTGTCTCAAGGCAGAGAACATCATGTACATCGGTGACCTCGTACAGCGCACCGAAGTAGAGCTGCTGCGCACGCCGAATCTCGGCAAGAAATCACTGACCGAGATCAAGGAAGTTCTGGAGGGCCACGGACTGGGGTTGGGCATGCATCTCGACAACTGGCCACCGGCGAGCCTTCGTCCTGAGCGCGAGCTCATGATGTAAATGACATGGGGTCAGAGCCCTTTTGTTAAGGGCTCTGACCCCGCTTGAACAAAGGTATAGGAAAATGCGTCATAGAAAATCCGGTCGTCGACTGGGTCGTAACAGCTCTCACCGTAAGGCCATGTTTCGCAACATGGCTGCCTCGATGCTGAAGCACGAAACGATCCGCACGACGCTGCCAAAAGCCAAAGAACTGCGCCGTGTCGTCGAGCCGCTGATTACACTTGCGAAAGAAGATAGCGTTGCGAATCGTCGCCTTGCGTTCGATCGCCTGCGCGACAAGGAAGTGGTCGGCAAGCTGTTCTCGGAAATCGGTCCGCGATTCAAGGAGCGCCCGGGCGGATACCTGCGCATCCTGAAGACGGGACCGCGGCCGGGTGACGCTGCTCCCATGGCGATCGTCATGCTCACGGAGCAGGCCGCCGAGGTCGTCGCCCAGGACTAAGGGGTTATTGCCGCAATATCCGTAAAAGCCGGGCTTAGCCCGGCTTTTTTATGCGCTACTATCGGTGCATGGACACCGGTAAACGCAAGACCGTATCCCTGGTTCTCGGCAGTGGCGGAGCTCGCGGGCTCGCGCACATCGGCGTCATCCACGTGCTCGAGGAAAAAGGCTACGAGGTAACCTCGATCGCCGGTTGCTCGTCCGGAGCGCTGGTCGGTGGTATCTATGCGGCGGGCAAGCTGGCGGAGTACGAGTCCTGGGTCCGCGGGATCAATAAGCTCGACATGTTCAATATGGTCGATATCGCCTGGCAGGGCGGCGGCCTCGTAAAGGGCGACCGAATCATCGCGAAGATGATCAAGCTCGTCGGCGATCGCCTGATCGAAGATCTGCCCATCCGATTCACGGCGGTCGCTACCGAACTCCAGAGCGGGCGAGAGGTCTGGCTCAATGAAGGGCCCTTGTTCCAGGCGATCCGCTCGTCATGCTCTCTCCCGATCTTCTTCACCCCGGTGAAATACAAGGAAACGATGCTGGTGGATGGCGGTGTGGTGAACCCGGTGCCGATTGCACCGGTCTTCGACGACCATACAGACCTGACACTCGCCGTTAACCTGGGCGGCAAGCCCGCTTATTCCGGATCGCCAAAGTCCCGGACATCCATTGGCGCAGCGGAGGTCGCGTACCTGGTCTTCGATGCAATGCAGAGCACAATTGCCCGGCAGAAGCTCGCGGCATACCCGCCAGACCTCGTCATCGATATTCCCCGCGATGCTGCGCGCACCTTCGAGATCCATCGTGCCGGTGAAATGATCGAGCTTGGCCGGAAGGCGGCCGAAGCTACGTTGCCGTAGGAATGGAGTAGAGGTTGCCGCCACCGGCATTGATACAGAAACCTCATTACTATCAGTAAGTTAACCTAATCCCGTAATTGTGAGCCGTCTCACAGAGAAATCAGGCCGGCAGGCCTAAAGTAAGTCATGTTCTGCAAAAGGAACTATAGCCATTAGCCACGACAACAAAGCCTTCGATGACTGCGTGATCCTGTCGAAAGAAGCATTCGACCCGGACGCGGTGTTCCTCGACGATATCGTCGATGACGGTGTATTGCCTTACCTGAGCCTCGAGGTTGATGGCCTGACGACGGCCAGGGAAGGCAAGACGGGCCGGCTCGAACTGCGCCCGGAAGACGTCGCTGCGAATGACGCCATCAAGCCGGATACCACCATGCCGGTTGCTACTCTCGGCCCCGACGAGCTCGAGGTGTATGGCTGGGAGTCTTCCCTCTGGAAGAAGATCAAGGGCTACCTGGGCTTCTAGGCACCGAGTAGACGTCACCGTT
>CBDUMZ010000135.1:0-2876 GCA_965368465.1 uncultured Chromatiales bacterium | reverse complement strand
GCCACGTCCTTGTCGATCAGGCGAAGGCCAGCGTGAAAGTCGGAAACAAATGAGTTGCCTTGTTGCTTTGCCGCGTCATAGGCGAGCGAAATATCAGTTGGACGATTTTCGAGAAGGACTTGAAAGACCTGTTCAGCCTGACTTCGGTCCTTCCGGGCTTTGGCGGCGAATGCGGCTGGTCTCTTGTTGCCGACCACGCACTTGTGAATTGCGAAACGACCTGGTGCTGGCACGTTGATCATAATGCCGTGCTCGTAAAGTAGAACGGTGGGCTGGAGATCCTCCAATAAAAAGTCAAGATGGCGTAGCGGCGATGCATAGGTTCCAAGTTCCGTTAGATGCACAGGCCGAGTGGTTTCACGCCCTTTCATCGGCGCGAGAACGTCGACAATAAAATCTCTGCCTCTGATCTTGAATGACGTCGATGGCTGTTTGCGGTTCAAGGCCGGAACTTCGAAGAATCCCATGCCGCTATCCAGAATTGTCTGTCTCAGATTGATCGGAGATCGAGGTCTGGGTAGTGCCAACTCATAGTGGTTATCAGCGGCGAGATCGATATCCTGTGTTCGGACATCGCTGGCCCAAGTGACGCTCAGCATGTTTGCGTAGGCTCTGAAGGCCAGGTTTCCTACAAGCGCTGCTCCGATGAGGAACACGCCGTTGCGCTCAAGCAGAGAGATGACCTTACCTTCATCCCTTGTAACAGTGGCCATCCCACCGCCGATGAGCATGTTGACGAGCCGTTTCCTGAGCTCACGCTCATCGGTATTCGACTCCCACAACGCCTTTTCGTCGTCGATTCGATCGAGTAGTTCGGTCGTCTCCTCGCCCAGATAGTGCTCTCTCCGGGTACTGCCGACACTCATGTAGAGGTACCAATATCGTTTGCCGTTGATCGTCTTGTATTTGAACGACAGATTGGAGCCGTCAGAAATTGGTTGCACGCAGTTCTGCATCAGCTCGCTATACTGAACTGACAGGCTATTGGGGAGGTAGCTGACTTCTTTCATGCGCGTATTATACCGCAAACACACAATATTGCGGTATACACTGAAGCCATTGATTTATCTAATAATATCAGCCGTTTTTGGCGAAGACGGTTTAAGTTTTCGAAAAGTTTCGGGCAGTTTTATACCGCGAAATTAGAACGTCGCGGTACTCTTATACAAGCAACCGCGACGTTACCCGATCCATACCTGCCCTCCGAGGGCAGGCTGAAGGCCCATCCGGACGGGCGCGCCAAATCTGCCAGCGACCATTTCTCGCGCCGCCGTACGTCTCATGAGTGAGTAACAGCTCTCCAGGAGACGATCCATGTTGGACAGAAGAAGCCACAGACTCACTGCTGCAGGGGCGTAAGGGTCAGCCAAATCTTCTTGCCCGATGGAAAAAATTCCAGTCAAGAGATACCGTCTGCGCCGCATACGCAAATGGCTCAAGCGAAAAGTCGTGCCGTTTTCACTACAAGCGCGCGCTGTAGCCAGGAAGTGGACGAGACCCGACCACGAGATCTTCCCGATCAAGTCCTGTGCTGAGACGACGGGTCTGGATCGGTACGAGTACAGCTGGCTGTCGCAGAACGGGGAAGACGGCGTCCTGCGCCACATCTTCAATGAAATCGGCTTCGAGTCACGCTGGCTTGTGGAGTTCGGCTTCGGTGCGAAGCAGTGCAATGCGCTGCGCCTGCTTGTTAAAGAAGGGTTTAGCGGCCTGCTCATGGACGGCTCGCAGGAGAACGTCGATCTCTTCAACTACGCGGCGAAACAACACGGTCTCGACAAGAAGGTCACGGCTATTCAGGCGTTTATCACCTGCGGCAATCTCGAAGATCTCATTACCTCGAACGGTGTGCCTCGGGACATCGACCTTCTATCGCTCGATGTGGACGGCAACGACTACTGGTTCTGGCAAACGCTGGAATGCATTTCGCCGCGAGTGGTGTGCATCGAATACAATGCAGGGCTTGGGCCTGATCGATGCGTGACCGTTCCTTACGACGATGCGTTCGAGCGCTTTAGCAAACACCCAAGTGGCTTCTTCTACGGTGCCTCGCTCGCCGCGCTGACTGCGCTCGGAAAGCACCAGGGCCATTACCTGATCGGCTGCGATTCGACAGGGACGAACGCCTTTTTCCTGCGCAACGACGTCACGATCGAAAGTCTCCCGGAATTGACAGTTCGCGAGGCGTATCGTCCCCACGCAAATTGGCTCGCTCGAGGGATCTCTCAGGCCGAGCAGCTCGAGATTATGGGCGAGATGCCCTACGAGAACGTTTGACCTGGATGCGCTGCACCGTTACACCTCAACTTGGTCGTCACTCGACAACATCGGTATTCCGTAAGAGTCGACACTTATCGGACCGACCTGGCGCATGTGAAGTGCGAATAGGCCTACAAGCACAAGCTGCGCAAGCGCGGCCGCGGATCGGGCCACCGACCTTCAGCCAAAAACTCGTCGTCGTTTCCATCTGCTTTTATGCGGCGAACCTGGCGAGTATTTTCCGGACGAGAGCTAATAATTCTGCGATGGTAAACCAGTGCTGTGTCATTGCCATACCAACGAGCCTGGAAATCCTCCAACCCTGACGCTGTGTCAGGGACAATCACCCTCCACATGTGCGGTGGCCGACCCATGACTCTGTTAATCCCCTGCGTCCTTGGGTATGCGACCCATTCGCCGTCATTGGACCAGGCAGGTTTCAGCAGAAGGGAATCCTCTATGTATCCATGGGTATATTCGGAGCCGTCCGAGAAACGAATTACGAGCTCACCACCTCTGAGTACGTAAGCGATACTGCCTGAGGCGCCCCACGCCGGCTTGTATTCGTTAACGTTGGGCAAGTCGACCAGAAGTGTCCTGTTAGTGCCATTGGCGTT
>CBDUMZ010000134.1:0-2921 GCA_965368465.1 uncultured Chromatiales bacterium | reverse complement strand
CGGCCTTACTTGCAGCTCGTGTACGGCAGCTCCTCACGCTGCTCGATCGGCGAGATATCGCCGTTGCTCTTCTCGAGCGTGAGCGTCACACCATCGCGCGGGGCCAGGCTGACACGAGCCTCCACGGGCGGTGAGCTGTGGAGCTGCACGCGGTAGTCACCCTCGGGCAGGAGCATGATGCCGGCGGACCCGAGCGAGCCGCTCGCGACCTCGGTACTGCCCCGGTACACGCTGAATGACGTGGCGACCGTCTCGGCCAGTGCCGACTTGAGCTCTTCGGCACTGCTCGCCGTGACGTAGCGTCCGCCGGACGCGGCCGCGATGGCCCGCAGGCTCGCCGCATCTTCGTCGGCTGCGCTACCCAGACCGAAGCCGATCAGGTGCACGGTGATGCCCTGCTCGCGAAGCTGGCGCGCCGCCATCACGGGGTCGCCGCCGCAGCTTTCGATGCCATCGGTGACCAGCACCACGATACGGTCGTCCTGCGAGGCTTCGAAATCGCGTGCGACCTGGTTCAACGCGTAGGCGATCGGCGTCTGGCCCATGGGTCGCAGCCCGGCGATCGCCTGGCGAATGTAGTCGCGATTGTTCTCGCGAAACGGTACGAGCAGGCTCGAGTCGGTGCAGTTGTTCTGCTTGGGAGCGCTCGTGGCGCCATAGACGCGCAGCGCGAGCTCGAGATCCTCCGGCAGCCAGTACGTGACCTCGTCCAGGGTCGTCTTGGCAATGTCCATCTTCGAGCGGCCTGCAATCTGTCCCCACATGCTCTGCGAGGCGTCGACGACGACCTCCACAGCGCGGTCGTTGAGTGACAGCGCGGGCTTGCCGTCTTTGCGCGCGAGCACTTCGAGCGCGGCGCAGCTCATGTCGCGCACGTTGACGAGGATCTCCGACTCCTGCGTGTCACCGTCGAGACTCGTCGCAAACGCGACGATACGGTTCTCACCCATCGCGACCGGCACGCTGCCGGCGAACGTTCCGCCGGCGAGACGCGCGGGCACCGGCTCCGAGCCGTTGACGCTGAGCGTGACGCTGTCGACGCCGGTCGTGCGCAGGTTCAGGAACGCCTCGGGCAGCTTGCGCGGGTCGGAAACGGGAATGAACGTACCGCCTGTCGCCCAGGCAATCGTGTCCATGATCTTGCCGCCCTTCGTGTCCTGCCCGAGCATCAGTGTCTGGATAGGAATGCCGCGCCGGGTGGCCTCGACCGCGGCATCGTAGGCTTTGTTCTTGCTCGACATGCCATCGGTAAACAGCATGATGACTTTCGACGATCCGGGCCGACCGTTGCGCTCGAGCTCGGCCAGCGCCGACGTGATACCGGCGGCGATGTTCGTACTGCCGGAACGTGGCAGCGTGCGTAGCGCCTCGATGACCGCCTCGCGGTCCGATGTCATTGACTGGGCGATCTGGCTCTTGGCATCGAAACTGACCACGCCGATCTTGATATCGCTCTTGCGCGAGAGGTTCTGCACGAGGCCAATGGCGCCCTGCGCGCGGTAGTCGGCCGGATCACTGCGGCGCAGGCTGCTCGAGGTGTCCACGACGAACATGATGTCGAGGTAGCGCACGCCGCCGATGGCCGAGGCGATGCCTTCGACTTCGACGCTCGTGGCGCCGTCTTCCACGGTGTAACCGGAGGACGGCGACTGGATTTCGACCTGGAGCCCGGTATCGGCGGCCATGGCAGTACCTGCCAGCACCAATACCAGGAAAAACAACGCGTTACGCACGGAATCACCCACTTATGTTTAATACTGCTCTGGTTACGTTACTCCAGTAATCGCGCCCTGGGAAGTGGCATTGAGCGCAAGCGGGTGGTTGCTTGCGTGCCGGGTCCGGCCCGGGTCGCCGACATCAGAAAACGTAGGAAACGATGGCGAGACCCTTGATCACAACATCGTCGTCGACGATGGGGCTGGCCACGACCGAGTCCTCGAGACGCTCGCCGGCGACATTGACGATGACGCGCCAGTTCTCGGACAGCTCGATGAAGACCCCGAGGCCTGCCTCGATGCTGGTCGTGCTGCCGAGCCGGTAGGCCGGCCTGCCGGGCGTCGCGGCACTTTGCGGCACGCCGAAGTCGTGATTGCTCATGTCGCTGCCGAGCCAGTTGTACGCGATCTGCGGGACGAACACCGTGTTGCCGACGGGGAAGCCGCGCGACAGTCGAACGTTCGCCATGCCGCCGCCGATGCGGTCCAGCACGTCGTGTTGATAGAGCAGCTCGAGTTCAAAGCCCTCGGCGATCTCGTATTGCAGGCCGAGGCCACCGAGCAATGTGCCGTCGCGATCGCCGAGCCCCGACAGCGCGTCGCTGTCGTCTTCTTCGTAGACGCCGATGCGATACTCGGCGGCGGCGGCGAGGCGCAGTTTGCCACTGCCGACGAGGCCGTAGCGCAAGGCCGGCCCGAACCATTGCAGGCGCTCGCCGACGTAGGTCACGGCCGGGATTACCCGGGTTGTCGTCGCCGAGGAGTCGAGGTAAGGATTACTGCGGCCGATCACACCGACACCCAGCCCGAACCGGCCACGTTCGCCCAGTACCCGGTAGAGCGCCATGTCGATCTGCAGCGACGCATCGGCCGGCATCTCGAAACTCGCGCGCGCGAAACTTGGCGGGCCTTTTGGCTGGTAGGCGTTCGAAATGGCAAGCGGTTCGCGCGGAATGCCGATGAAGTTCTTGTCGATCAGGCCGTTCGCGTTCTCGTCGAAGTAGACCAGCACGGCGATCCTGCCCGCCGGGACACCCTCGAGGCGGTACAGCCCGTCGCCCACCGCGGGCAGGAAGACTTCCTGCGCCGGGTCGCGCAGGTCGCCAAACGTGTCGGCGGCATCGTAGACCTGGAAGACGAGCGTGCCGCCGTCGGGCGCGTTCGCGAGTCGCAGCTCGAGGTCGGCCGCATCGGCAGCGGACGGCA
>CBDUMZ010000133.1:0-2984 GCA_965368465.1 uncultured Chromatiales bacterium | reverse complement strand
GGAACCCAGGCAAACAACGATGAAAATTGAGTGATACCATTTCGGCGCTAACAGCTCGGACCGTCATTCAATGCTCGAACAACTCAGCTCAATCCACCCTTATCTGCCACCGGTTGTGGGCCTGCTGGCGCTGTTGATCGGCGCTGTGGTCCTCGACCTGGTCGCCAAGCGTGTCCTGGTGGGTCTCGTTCGCGCGTTCGCAGAACACTCCACGGTCACGTGGGATGACACGCTGGTCGAACACAACGTGTTCGGCCGGCTGGTCCAGGTCGTGCCGGCGCTGGTCGTATTCGCCGGCGTGCCGTTCATCCCGGGCTTGCAGGACAGTCTCGTGCAGCTCATACGCAATGTCGCGATGGGCTACATGGTATTGATGCTGACGCTCGGGCTGACGGCCACGCTGAGCGCCGCACAATCCATCTACGAGACCTTGCCCGTCGCCAAGGATCGTCCCCTCAAGGGGTTCGTGCAGCTTCTGCAGATCGTGATTTGGATACTCGGTGGCGTCATGATCGTCGCGGCGGTCCTGGATCGCTCGCCGCTGTTGCTGCTGAGCGGTTTCGGTGCGATGACCGCCATCCTGCTGCTGGTCTTCAAGGACACGATCCTGTCGCTGGTTGCGAGCGTCCAGCTCACTGCGCAGGACATGGTTCGTGTCGGCGACTGGATCGAAATGCCGCAGTTCGGTGCCGATGGCGACGTGGTCGATGTGCAGCTGCATACGATCAAGATCCAGAACTGGGACAAGACGATCACCACGATCCCCACGCACCGGTTGATCTCGGACTCGTTCAAGAACTGGCGCGGCATGTCGCAGTCGGGTGGCCGGCGGATCAAGCGCTCCATCTTTATCGATGTGTCCACGATCCGAAAGCAGACACAGAAAGAGGTCGAACGCTTCACGCGTTTTGCGCTGCTTAAGGGTTACATCAAGGCCAAGGAGCAGGAGCTGGCCGAGTACAACGCCGGGCTTGCGGTCGCGGTGGACGAGGAAGTCAACCAGCGCCGACTGACGAACATCGGCACGTTTCGCGCCTACGCCCTCAACTACCTGAAGAATCACCCGCGAATTCGCAAAGACATGACGCTGATCGTGCGTCAGCTCGCGCCCGGGCCCGAGGGGTTGCCGCTGGAGATCTACTGCTTCACCACCACAACTGCGTGGGCCGAATACGAAGACATCCAGTCGGACATCTTCGATCACCTGCTGGCCATCGTGCCGGAGTTCGGGCTGCGCCTGTTTCAGAAACCGGCGGGCTCGGATCTCGCGAGTCTCAGGTAGAGGGCTGGCGTCCCGGCTATGGATTCGCTGTCACAAGCCGTACTCGGCGCGAGCGTAGCCGGCGCCATCGCGCCCGCCGGCCACCGCGGCAAGGCAATGCTGCTCGGCGCAGGGCTCGGCACACTGCCCGACCTCGATGTGTTCATCGACTTCGGTGGCGCCGTCGAGAACTTCACGTATCACCGGGGTTTCAGCCACTCGCTGTTAGTGCTGGCGCCGTTCTCGGTATTGCTGTGGCTGCTGCTGCAGCGCTGGTGGGCGCCGGTCCGGGAAGCGCCGCTGCGCTGGCTTTGTGCGATCGGTCTTACCTTGTTGACGCACCCTTTGCTCGATGCTCACACGGCCTACGGCACGCAATTGTTCTGGCCGCTGCCGGTGCCGCCGACGTCGTGGGCAACGCTGTTTATCATTGACCCGCTGTACACGCTGCCGCTGCTGGTTGGTGTGCTGGTTGCGGCGTTTCGGCGCAGGGTGGCCGGGACGGCGCTGCGCGTCGGCCTGGTCCTCAGCACGCTGTACGTCGGCTGGTCCTGGGTGGCGCAGGCGACGGTGAGCCGCAATGTCGAAGACGCGCTGGCGTCCATGCAATTGCAGGACGCGCCGGTCTTCATGACGCCGACGCCGCTGAATACGCTGCTGTGGCGCGTGGTGGTCATGACTGACGACGGCTATCTCGAGGGCTTCGATTCACTGCTGATCGATGAAGGCGTGATGCGTTTCACCGCGCACGCCTCGGCGGTGGATGCAATGAATATCGCCGGCGATGTCTGGGCCGTCGAACGCCTGCGCTGGTTTGCCCGGGATTTCGTCAAGGCCAGTGTCGAAAACGACAAGCTTGTTATCAGCGATCTGCGCATGGGCCAGGAGCCCGTGTACGTCTTCAGCCACGTCGTCGCCGCGCGGGGGAACCCGCACTGGACGCCGATTTCGACGGAATTGTTGCCGATGTCCTTCGGCGATCGCGCTCTCGCAGAAACCTGGGATCGAATTTGGTCAATACCACCAGGCAACGATTGAGGAGTGTTCGGGTAACCGCAACAAAAGGTGTAAACGATGAGATCAACGAGATTCTGTGCAATTGTCAGTGCGGCGTGTCTGTCTTTCGGGCTCGCGCAGGCTGCGACACCGACCTACGACGACCTGCTGGTCCTGTTCGCGGACTGGCGGGAATTCGAGTCTCCGCCGCTGCTTGACGGTGCACCGGATTACGGGACCGAGCAGTTCGCGGCGCGCCGCGGCGACTACCTGGCATTGAGGAAACGCCTCGATACTTTCGAGATCGACGAATGGCCGATCCCGCAGCAGGTTGACTGGCATCTCGTGCGTGCCGAGATGAACGGTTACGATTTCAATGAGCGTGTCCTGCAGCCGTGGGCCCGCGATCCCGCTTTCTACAAGACCGTCTGGGCCTACCGCAGCGACGTCCCGGCGCACGAGGGTCCGACGCACCATGCACTCGTCGAACTCTGGACCTACGACTTTCCATTGAGCGAGTCGCAGGAGCAGCGCCTCGCCGCCGAGCTGCGCGTTATCCCACCGCTGAACAGGCAGGCGCAGAAGAACCTTACCGGGAACGCGCGCGAGCTCTGGATGACAGGCATCCGGGACATACGCGCGCAGAGCGATACCTTGCGCGAGCTTTTGCAGACAGTCGGGACGTCGGCGAGCGATGAGTTGTCGAACAGCATCAAGGCGTCGATCA
>CBDUMZ010000132.1:0-3020 GCA_965368465.1 uncultured Chromatiales bacterium | reverse complement strand
AACTCGTGACGGAGGTGAGCCAGGTCCTCAATGGGGTTGCGGCCTTGCATGATTGTTCTCCCTGATGAGCGGCCGGCCGCCGGGGAATCAGGGACTTTTCTTGAGAACCAGCAGATTTCCCAGCAGGACCAGCGATGTGCCGGTGACGATCGACCCGTCCAGTCGCAGCCCTTCAAATGCCATCGACAGGATCAGGGCGACCACGGGAAACATGACCGTGGCGTAACCGGCCTTGTGGGCGCCGATCCGGCCGAGCAGCGTGAGGTATGCGCCAAACGCGACGACCGAACCAAATATTGCCAAATAGGCCAGTGACGCGATGTACGTAAAAGTCCCGTCGAAGTTGAATTCGTGCCCACTCGCCACGGCCACGACGCCCGTCAACATCGCGCCATAGAACATGCCCCAGGCGTTGCCCTGTACCACCGGCAGCGCCCGTTTCTGCGAGGCCTGCGACGCCATGTTGCCGCACGATGCGGACAGGGCGCCGAGCAATGCCAGCGAGAAACCGTAGAACACCGCGTCATCGAGCGAAATGGACTGCACCTGGGGTGCAAACAGGACGACGATCCCGACGATACCCAGCAGCGCACCCACGAGTACGCGCACGCCGGCGCGGGTGCCGAACAGGACTCGCGACAGCAGGATATTCATCCATAACATCATCGAGAACGCGATCGCGGCCAGCGCCGAGGTGATGTGCACCTGGGCGCGGTAGGTCATGATGTAGTTGAGACAGAACAGCAAGAGGCCGAGCAGGCCGAACCAGAGGTGATCTTTTGCTTTAAAAGCGAGAGGTAAGCCCTTTATTTTGCACCAGATAAATAACACCATGGAGGCAATCAGGTAGCGATAGACGATCGACACCTCGGGCTCAACCACGCCCAGCTGGTATTCGATCGCGAGCCACGTCGACCCCCAGATCAGAACGGTGACAACGTAGAGAAAGGTGTTACTCATGCCCATAGGCGGATCATAACCACATGCCTCACGGACTGCTCACATTGCCGGTGATCATCCCCATCCTTTTCTGGGCGGCGTATCTCTACCACAAGGACAGGCACCTGCCTGAGCCGCCGGGCAACCTGCTGCTCTGTTTTGGCCTCGGTATCGTCGCGGCCGGCCTGTCGAAAGGAATGTACCTGGGGCTGGAGCCGCTCGGCCTGCGTTTCGATGCCGTTGCGCTGGCCGACAACGACAGCATCGCCCTGTTTGTTTACGCGATGCTTGCCATCGGCCCGATCGAGGAACTCGCCAAGTTGCTCCCCTTCCTGCTCATCGTCATTCGGCTACGTGCCTTCGACGAACCGCTGGACGGCATTATCTATGCCTCGTTTATCGCGCTGGGCTACGCGGCCGTGGAGAACTACCACTACCTCGATTTCCTGACCGGCCTGGAATCCGCCGCCCGGGGTTTCGCGGGTCCCGTCATTCACATGCTGTTCGCGTCAATCTGGGCTCACTGGATTACCCGCGCATGGCTGGCGAAAAAATCCATCGTCGTACCGGCATTGCTGGGATTCCTGCTGGCCGCGGAACTCCATGGGCTCTACGACTTCCTCGTGCTCCAGCACCCGGTTGCCGCCCTGCCGGTCGCAGCGCTGATGATTGCTTCGATCTGGATCTGGCGCCTGCGATTGATGCAGCGTATGCACAACGACGCTGTGGAGCGCTCCGGGCGACAGGATTAGCCGCGGTTGTAGGGGTTGCTGCCTTCGCTCTTGACCACGGGCTCTTCAAGCGACAATTCGAGCTCCGACCCCGATTCCCGGAGCAACTCGGAGCAACGCCGTTGAATATCGGCGAGCCGCAGTGACACATTCGACTCTGAGAGCGGTATGTCCTTGAATTCCTTTTCCATCTTTCCGTCCATCGTTTGATGTGTCTCTGTTCAGCGACAGGCTATGTGTCGCAGTATAGAGACAGCGTCTTCGCCAAAGTGTGAACTGGATCACACTAAAATCGGGCCAAAACGAGGTATTCGGGTGCTTATGTAAAGTCCGGTGCCCGGTCGGGGCCGGCCAGCCTCAGGGCGGGCTCTCCTGCAGTACGGACATCAGGATCATGACCCCGTCCAGGAAATTCCCGATCCGCAGATTTTCGTCGGGGCTGTGCTGATTGTTGTCGATGTTGACGGTCGGGACCGTGGCGGCCGGCAGGCCGAGCGCATCGATAATCGGTGCGATGGGGATAGAGCCGCCCATGGTGACCAGCACAATCGGCTCCTCGCCGAACAAATGGCGCATCCCTGCCCTGGCCATGCGCGCCGGCGGCGCCTCCGGATCGGTACGGAACGCACCGTAGGAAATGTCATGCTGCATGCCGACGATGCGCGGGTACCGCATGCGTTCCTCGGCGCTCGGCGCATGGTCGAGCACGGTGTAGCCAAGACCTTCTATGTGTTTGCGGACGAGCCCGATCAGGCGCACCGGGTCCGATTCCTCGACAAGGCGGATGTCGAGTTCTGCGACAGCGGTCGGCGGAATGATGGTGCGCGCCGCGGCACCGGTCCATGCCGCTGACAAGCCGCGGATGTTCAGCGACGGGTATTGCAGCGATTCCTGCAGGCTGCCGGCGACGGCATCCGCTCGAATGAGGCCCATGGACGCCAGGATGGCGGCCTCATCGTCCGGCACGGCTTCGAGGCGTTTCCGCGTGGCTGCATCGATCGACACCCCGTCGTAAAATCCATCGATCACGACAACGCCGTCCGGCGACTTCATCGACGCGAGGATCTGCGCCAGCGCCAGCGCCGGGTTCGGCACGAAATTGCCGTAGTGCCCGCTGTGCTGCGCTGCCCGGGGGCCATACGTCGTCAGTGTGACGGTGGCGATTCCCCGCGCACCGAGCGACACGGTGGGCCGGTTGGAAGCGTGCGGCGGTCCGTCGAAGATAAGCAGCATGTCGGCGGCCAGCAGATCGCTGTGTGCCTGCACGGCGGCAGCCAGGTGCGGGGACCCCAGCTCTTCTTCCGTGTCGATCAGGACCTTGAGGTTGTAGCCGAGGTCGGGCTTGACGCT
>CBDUMZ010000131.1:0-3053 GCA_965368465.1 uncultured Chromatiales bacterium | reverse complement strand
CCGCTTTCGATCGTTACCTGTTCGACAGCGATATCGTGCCGCTATCCGAGATACGGATCTTTCGCTTGTATGCGCCCGGGTCAAGCTTGGCCTTGAACGCATAGTCAAAGGTGTCCGCGTCCTTCTCCAACAGCGAACGGAAAAGTCGGATTCCCGCCAAAACATTGAATCCTGCGATCACCGAGAATGACCCTTCGCTATATCCTTCGATAACCGGGAGGTCCGCACCAACTCCCTTGATAAGTTCACTGTTGTCGAGGCTGATAGAGTAGGAAATACCGGCCAGCTCCAGCGGTTCGAGATTTGGATTGATGACGTGCAGTACGATTTCGAATTTCGGCAATCCGCCATCGTCGGATGCAATGGGTCGAAACGATTGCACGTTCACGGTCGGGACCTCGTATCCCGGGCCCATCCCTGTGCAAGCGGACAGCGATGCCACGGCGACAAGGATCAACACAAGCTTTCTACCTGGATGGGCAATAGTCGTTTTCAACGCAGTACTCCATGATTCTTTACGGGGGCGGGAGAGATCTTACTCTACAGAGCGTATTCTTGCAGGGGCGAGACAAAACGTGCACAAACACTCGCCGACTTGCGCACAACCGGGTAACGTCAGGTTAAGAGACAACAGGATCAATTGATATGGAACACTTGGGATCGGCATTCATCGCGCTGGCAGTCCTTCTTGTGGTGGCGATAGCCGCGTTCTCCTACAAGCCGAAAAACCCCCTCGAGCCCTGGCTGCGGCTGGCACAGTCTTATGCGTCCAACCGGCAGCCGTCGCAGGTGTTGTATCCCGGACAGGACGTTCAGTTCGGCGCCGGGCGTGGTGGTCTCAGAAACCTTGCGATCGCCGCGAAATTCGACGCCACGATAGACGACTTCGGTTTCTGGCTGACCTACAAGGGACCGCTACCGGACGACTGTCCGGATACGCTCAAGATTCCCGGCACGCACATTCGCTATGTCACGCGCGTCGGAAAACAGCAGGTATTCGAGCTGTTTGCCTCGCCGCCCGTTACGATCGGCCTGCGCGGTGAGCTCGCCGACGAACTTATGAAGCGCTGTCGGTCTGCAGCGTCCTGACCAGCGACACCGACATCACGATGCCGACGAACAGGATCGGCAGCGACACGACCAGCAATATCACCTGGATTGGTCGCAGGTTCCCTTGCAGCAGCATGAGCGCGACCGGCATCAGCCCCAGCGCAAGCGCCCAGAACACACGGTGCCAGCGTGCCGGGTCATCGCCGGCCTTGAGGTGCAGCGTCGCACTCGACGCCAGCGTGTAAGACGCCGAGTCATAGGTCGTCGCCGCGAAAATTATCGACACGATCGAGAACACCGTGATGACCAGTGCCGCCAGCGGAAGCTGCTCGAGCATGGCGACAATCGCGGCGCTGCCATTCAGCGACTTCATGATCCCGGTGAAATCCAGTTGCCCGGACAGCTCGAGGAACATCGCGTAGTTACCCATGACCATGTAGAACAGCCAGCTGCCGAGAGAGCCCCAGACCAGCATGCCGAAAATCACCTGCCGAATGGTCCGCCCTCGCGAAATACGGGTAACGAACAACCCGACGTACGGGGCAAACGCTATCCACCAGGCCCAGTAGAAAACGGTCCAGCTCTCCACGAACCCGGACTCGGTAAACGGGTCCGTCCAGAAGTTCATCCGCAGGAAATTATCCGCCATCAGGCCGACGCTGTTCAGGCTGGTCTTGAGCAGGAATGCCGTGGGGCCGACGATGAGAATGAACAGCAACAGGCCGAACGCGAGCAGCACATTGATGTCGCTGAGCCGCTTGATGCCCTTCTTCAGGCCCAGCCAGACGCTCAGCGAGAACAGGAGCATGCACAAGACGACGATCGCGATTTCCAGGGTATTGTCGACTTCGATCCCGAAAAGCCAGCCGACACAAGCCGCGATCATCGGGGTAGAAAAACCAAGACTCGATGCCGCGCCGCCAAGCAACGCGATCATGAACAGCAGATCGATCGTCCGCGCCACCGCTCCGTGCTCATTGCCCTGCAGAAACCAGTGGCAACTGACGCTGAAACGCAGGATGTCGAGCTTCTTGCGGTAGTAAGGATAGGCAATCGCGATAGCCGGCAGACAATAGAATGCCCAGGCGGTAAAGCCCCAGTGAAACAGTCCGTAGGTCGAGGCCCACTCCTGCGCCTCGACGCTACGCGGTGTCGCGCCGAACGGCGGGGCGTCGTAGTAGAAGGCCCACTCTGTGGCACACCAGTAGAGCAGCCCCGCGCCGACACCGGCACAAAACAGCATGCCGACCCAGCTTATCTCGCGGAACTCCGGCGACTCGTCGGGCTCCCCGAGCCTGACGGCGCCGTAGCGACTGAAGCCCAGCCACACGAGGAAACCGATCGCCGCAACGCTGGCCAGCAGGTAGAGAAGGCCGAGTTTGCCGCTGATGAAGGCGTAGAGCGTTTCGAGCGCCGCCTCGGAGGCGTCAGGGTAGACCAGCAGGGGATAGCTCGCACCGACCAGGATCAGCGCGCACAGCACAAAGCTGGGCCAGTCTATGCGGCTTTGCTCCATCCATGCCCCCCGGTCTTATTCTTGTTGTCTAGTCGATCGTGAGAACGACAGCCCCCCGAATACTACCCTGTTCGACGATCTCGTTGCTCTCGGCGATGCGCTCCAGCGGCAACGCCTGTGCGATCCGATGCTGCAAAGCGCTGTTGGCCAGAGCCTTTTCGATGTCGGCGATAGCGTGGTCCTTGGCCTCTTCCGGCATGGCATACACGATGACGCAGCGAATCGTGATGTCCTTGTACATCAGCCGGAAGAACGGCAGCTTCGGCTCCGGCACCTGTGTCGATGCGTAGGTTGCGATCGTGCCACCAATGCGGAGCACCTCGATCGAGATCGGCAGGTTGCCGCCAAACTCGACATCCACGATGCGATCCACCGGTTTGCCGTCTGTCGCGGCCATGATCGCGGCGACAACGTCGTCAGCACGGTGATTGACAACGTGCTGCGCACCCGCCGACAGGCAGACCTCGCGATCGGCATCGTTGCTGGC
>CBDUMZ010000130.1:0-3309 GCA_965368465.1 uncultured Chromatiales bacterium | reverse complement strand
ACGATGCGCATCCCGGGCCAGTCGCGCTGCACGTCGATGGCATCCAGCGCCGCGGTGGTTGCGAGCAGCGATGTCGTCTTTTCCTTGTCGATGTTCGCGGTAACCGTGATGGTTCGCTCGTTGTCGTAGTGATGCAGGTTCGACGGCCCCGGCGCCATGTGAAAACTGGCAACCTCCTGGAGTTCGACGAAGCGGCCATAGCGATTCGGGATGATGAGCTTGCCCAGCACCTCTGCCGAGCCACGCGCTCTTTCCTCGAGGATGACGCGGAACTTGACGTCTTCGTCGCCGTAGCGCACCGAGGTCACAATCTCACCGTCGTAGGCGAGCCGCAGGTTCTTCGCGACATCGGCGACGCTCAACTCGCGCTCCGCAAGCCGGATGTAGTCGAGGTCGACGACGATCTGTTCCTTGCCGGCCTTGTCGTCGCGCTCGATATCGGAAACGCCGTCGATTGTCCGCAACTGCGCGACGATCGCAGCGGCCAATGCCCGGCGCTGCTCGTCGTCACTGCCAATGATGCGTATCTGGACCGGCCGGCCGATTGGCGGTCCGCCGCTGTCGATGCTGTAGACAATGCTGTCGAAGCCGTCGAGGAGGGCGCTCTGCTCCCGCAGCGAGTCGACGATCTCATCGGCATTGCGGTCGCGCTTCGCGAAGGGCGACAGGTAGACGCTAAGCAGGCCCCAGTTCTCATTCTCACCGGGGTTGTGGATGTCGTGCGTGCCAATGCGCGTCGTGAAGGAGTCCAGTTCCTTCTCGGGCAACGCGGTGACCAGTGCCTCGAGGTCCTGCAACTTCTCCGCCGTGTGTTCCAGCGACGATCCGCTGGGCAGTTCGGCCAGGATGTAAAACTCGTCCGCCGACTGCGTGGGAAACAGCACGAAGTCCATGTACCGGGCGGCGTAGAGCGATGCGGCCAGCAACAGCGCAACGAACACGCCCGCGACGGCGTAGCGCTTGCGCAGGAGCTTGTGAAGCATGTCGCCGAAGCGATCGCGAAAGCGCACGAACCAGTCGGCCGTCCGCATGCGAGACGTCTTGCCCTCACCATGCGATCGGGAAATCAGGTGCGCCGGCATGATGAACAGCGTGTCGACGATCGAGATGCCCAGCGCGAGTACGACCACGAGCGGAATGACGAAGACGAAGTCGCCCAGCATCCCGCTCATATAGAACATCGGCATGAAGGCCAGCGCCGTGGTGATGACCGTCGTGATGACGGGCTTGGCCACCGCGTAGGTGCCTTCCACGGCCGCATCGAGCGGCGCCAGGCCGTGCTCGCGATGGTGCCAGATGTTCTCGGCCACCACGATGCCATCGTCGACGATGATGCCGATGACGAGGATCATCGCGCCCATCGCAATCGTGTCGAGGAAGGCGCCAAAGACCGGCAGCAGGAACAGTGTGCCGAGCAACACGACCGGGATGGTCAGGGCCACCCAGAACGCCGAATGCCAGTTGAGGAACAGCGTGAGCATGAGCATGACCAGCGCCAGGCCGATCAGCCCGTTCGACAGCACGACGTTGAGCCGGTTGGTGACCAGCCTGGACCGGTCGTTGGAAAACTCGATGCTGATACCCTCGGGTAGCTGGTCCTGGCTGTCCATGACGAGCTGCCTGACGGCCTTTACCGTACGGATGATGTCCGACGATTCCTTCTTGAAGATGACGAACGAGATCGCCGGGGTCCCGTTGATGCGTGACAACACCTTGGCGGGTTCGAAGTCGTCGCGCAGCACCGCGACGTCCTTGACGCGCACGGTCGAGCCGCCTTCGCTGATACGCACGATGACCTCGGCCGCTTCCATCGGGTCCTCGAACTCGGCCAGCGTGACGATGTTCTTCTCGCTCGTGTACGACTCGAAGGACCCGCCGGTGGCACGGATGTTGCGGTTCTGTATCGCGCTGACGATCTCGTGCGACGCCACTTGGTAGCGCTCGAGCGCGTCCTGGCCAATCTCGACCTTGATCTCGCGGTCCAGGTAGCCGTACTTGGTGACGCTGCGCACGCCCGGCACGTTTAGCAGCGCTTTTTCTGCGCGCCGCGCGACATCTCGCAGTTCGCGGTACGGCACATCGCCGGTCAGGCCGACCTCGATGACCGGGATAGCCGTCGACGTCGTGATCTCTTCGACGACGGGATCTTCATCGACCTCGATGGGCAGGTTGGAGACCCGGGAGACGGCGTCCCGCACGTCGGCCTTCACCTTCTCCTTGTCGCGCATCTCGCGATCGATCCAGATATGGACGATCGAGATGTTCTCCATCGAGAACGACGTGTACTTGTCGATGCCGTCGACTTCTTTGAGCTCTTCTTCGATCTCGTTGGTGACGTTGAGCTCGACATCTTCCGGGGACGCGCCGGGGTAGCGCGTGGTGACCGTCATCTCGAGAAGGTCCACGCTGGGGAAGTTGTCGCGCTGAATGACGGTCAGCGCGCTGACGCCGAGAAAGATGATCAGGAAGGTCAGTACGTACGCCAGGGTCGGCTGGTTGGCGAAAAAGCGTATGGCACTCTTCATGATCGCTGGGGCCTAACGCGCGAACGTCGCCTTGCCGAACATGCCGGGGAACACGCCGTCGTGCGCGGGCAGCGTGGCCTCGACGACGAACTCGTGTGTGGACGAGTCGCCCGACGGGATGATCTTCGTCACAGTGGCATCAAGGGTCAGGCCACCCAGTGCATCGATGGTTACCGTCACCGTCTGCCCGGTCTCGATGCGGGCAATGTCCTGTTCCTTGACGCCCGTGCGGAGTTTCAAGGTGCTGTGATCCTCCAGCACGAGCAGGGGCGTGCCGGGAGCCGTGACATCGCCGGGCTCGATATCCTTGCGGGTGATGACACCGGCGAACGGCGCCCTGATCTTGCTCTCGGCAAGCATGGCGCGGGCGCGGGCGACTTCCGCTTTCGCGCTGGCGACGGATTGCTCGGCCGCATCGACCTTGAAGTTGGCGTCGTCCAGGTTCTCTGCGGACACGGTGCCTTGCTCGCGCAGGTTCCTGATGCGCTCGGCGAGCTTCTCCTGGTGCGCCCAGTTGAGCTCCTCCATTTTCAGCCGGGCTTGCGCGGCCGCGAGGTTGGCACGCAGCTCCGCGTCCTCGATATCGACGAGCACGGCGCCGGCATCGACCCGGTCGCCTTCTTCGACATTCACAGAGGACACCCGGCCGACAATCTTGGCTGACAAGGTGGCGCTGCGTTCCGCCATGACCACGCCGGTTGACGTGGCCGGGAATCGATCGGCAGGAACCTGTGCGTACGCGAGGGAACCGACGAGCAGCAGGATTGCAGGTAGCACGGTGTGT
>CBDUMZ010000129.1:0-3438 GCA_965368465.1 uncultured Chromatiales bacterium | reverse complement strand
AAAAGCATCATCACGACGAGGGTCGTCCCAAGTCTGGCGAGAGTACTGGACCTAACGTTTTTCATTCAAATCAACCTCTTTGCACCTGGCTCCGGGACCAATGAGTCCGAAGGCCGGCTAGTTTCTAACGGTGCGAACGAATACTTCGTCGTCGCACCTTTCGAAAGTCCGGTTTTAGAGGGTGTAAATGACAAGAACTGCCAATTGATGATGAGAGATCAAGCGCCTGATACGTCTTAGTCTCTGCTTTCTGGCAGCCCCGCTGTCGTAGGAAACACCCTTAGACCGGAAGCTTTGCGTCCCTGCTTTTCAGCAGGTTTGCCTTTTTTCAGTACAGTGCGATTTATACCAACTCACTGGACTGAGGCAAGGAATTGCAACTCAAAAAACAGATCTGACAACTTCGCCTGACTATCAATCGACATCATTATGTCAACGCTAGACTGGGTCGTGGCGCGGCAACCCCGCTTGGCGATCCCGTCCGAGCTCCGTCACGAAGCAGTCGAAGTTCAAATCCTTAAGAGCTTTTGCAACTCATATGGAGTCCGGACTTGCCTTCAAAACCCACCTGATAAAACGATTTTGAAATCAACGTCCTAGGCATCCAAGGCGCGCAGTCTAACAGCGACGCAAGTCGAAAAAAAACCTTGTATTTCAACATGATGTCGCCGTATTGCGACATTAGTTAAAGTGATTTCTTAAGTAGTCAATTCAAGCACGTAAAGGCCGATGTTATGTTGGGTGTCGCAGGACAGAGACCAATTGGAAACAGGCGCAAAAAAAAATATTCGAGCACCAAGAAAACAGGCCGACAGAAACCGATTTTGCGCAAATTGCGCACCCGGAAACGTCGAAAAAGCTTACAGCCAAGAGGCAGGTTGTGGTCGGGGATCGAAGAACTCTCAATAAAATTAAGTACTTAAGATCTTGGCACGCATTATGCGGTGTCGTTAGTGAGAATGTAGGCCGTACAGTAAGGACCCACACCGAATCGTCAGGCGGAAAGAAAAATGAAAATAATTCAGAAATTGTCTGTAGTTACACTGCTATTCGCACTATTTACCTTCACTTCCGAGGCCAACGCGATACCGGTTGAGTTCAATGGTGCGACCGCCGACCTGAGCCTGGTCGGCACAACCACGAACGACGATGGCACGACCACCTACCGCGTCGTATTTACGTTTGATTTCACCGGGTGGAATACCGATTGCGACGAGTCCTCGGACAACTGCGGTGCGCTCAACGCCACGCATCTTGGCGCGATAGACTTCGGATTCGGCGGTCCCGAGAACCCGCTGGCCGTGCTGCTCTCGACGACTGCCGGTGGAACCTGGACAGGTTTCGATGTAGGTGCGAACGCCAACGGGTGTTCGGGCGGTGGTCGGAACTCGATCTGTACCCAGGTGGGCAATCCATTTGTTGTTGCCATTGGCGGGTCCTACGAGTGGGTGTTTGACATTACGTTCGATAACTATGTGCCGGACTTCAACGACGCGGCGGTCAGGGCATGGTTCGTTCGGTGTGCAGACAACTATGAGTGCCGGAATGCCGGCTTGATGTCACTTCGCACCAGGGGTGTCCCGGAGCCCGCGACCCTGGGTATGCTCGGCACCGGCCTGTTGCTTCTGGGCATGACGCGCAGGCGCAGAGGGGCCAAGCGAAAAGAAGCCTGATTTCAACACCTTGAAGATCGAAGAGCCCGCTTTTAGCGGGCTTTTCTTGGTCTGGAAAAGGGTGCGCGTTCTGCTACACTTCCGCGCCACCGATAGCCTGCAGGCATGACTCTAATGACCGTCCGGACCCGATTTGCCCCAAGCCCTACAGGCGTACTTCACCTCGGGAGTGTCCGTACAGCACTATTCTGCTGGCTCTACGCCCGCCATCACGGCGGAGAATTCGTACTGCGTATCGAGGACACGGACAGGGAGCGCTCAACCCCGGAGAACGTTGAGGCCATAACGGACGGTATGGCATGGCTCGGCCTGGACGCAGACGAGGGTCCGATATTCCAGACGGACCGCTTTGATCGCTACCGTGAGGTGATTGATCAGTGGCTGTCTGACGGGACGGCTTATCGTTGCTACTGCACCAGGGAGGAACTGGACGAGCTGCGGGCAGCGCAGAAGGACCGGGGCGAGAAGATGCGCTATGACGGCCGTTGCAGGGAACGTACGGAGCCGAGAGAAGGCGTAGACCCGGTCGTGCGCTTTCGGAATCCCCTGGATGGTGAGGTCGTTGTCGAGGACCAGGTCAGAGGCACGGTCGTCTTTCAGAACGCCGAGCTCGATGATCTGATCATCGCTCGCTCGGATGGGGCACCAACCTACAATTTTTGTGTCGTTGTCGATGATATCGACATGCGCATCACCCATGTCATTCGTGGTGATGACCATCTAAACAACACACCCAGACAGATCAATATGTTTACGGCCCTGGGAGCGACGCCCCCAGTATTTGCGCACCTGCCCATGATTCTTGGACCGGATGGAGCCAAGTTGTCGAAAAGGCATGGCGCCGTGGATATCAGGGAATACAGGGATCTGGGCTACCTGCCGGCCGCTATGCTGAACTACCTCGTACGGCTTGGCTGGTCACATGGCGACCAGGAGATATTCAGCGTCGACGAGATGATTCGGCTTTTTGATATCGCTGACATCAATCAGTCCGCGTCGTCATTCAACCCGGAGAAGCTGCTCTGGGTGAATCAGCAACACATTATTGCGGCGCCGGCCGAGGATATTGCCACGGCGCTGCTTCCATACATCGAGGAGGCTGGGCTTAGCCCACGCGACGGACCTGCGCTGGCAGACCTGGCTGACGGTTTTCGCGAGCGCGCTGAGACCTTGCAGCAGATGGTTGCGAGTTCTCGCTATTGCTATGAAGATTTCGAGCAAATCGATGCAAAAGCAGCCAAGAAGAATTTGCGACCCGTTGTGCTAGAGCCAATGCGCCTGATCCGACAGCGTTTGGCTGAGTTGCCAGCGTGGACGAAATCGGGAATTGCCGAGTCAATCGAACAGGTTGCGGCTGAATTCGAGCTAAACATGGGCAAGCTGGGCCAGCCGGTGCGGGTTGCCGTGACAGGTGGTGCTGTTTCGCCGCCCATCGATGTGACTGTCTGGCTGGTCGGCCGTGACCGTACGCTGGCACGACTGGACCAGGCCATTGCCGCTATCGAGGAGCGGGCCGCGTCGAGCCAAAACTAGAACGATTTCCGGTGCTTGACAGCTTCGGCCAGCCTCCCTATAGTGCGCGGCTCCGTGGGGCTATAGCTCAGCTGGGAGAGCGCTTGCATGGCATGCAAGAGGTCGGCGGTTCGATCCCGCCTAGCTCCACCAATTCCTTGCGGAAGACAGTCCTACGTCCCCATCGTCTAGAGGCCTAGGACACCGCCCTTTCACGGCGGTAACAGGGGTTCGAATCCCCTTGGGGACGCCA
>CBDUMZ010000128.1:0-3624 GCA_965368465.1 uncultured Chromatiales bacterium | reverse complement strand
GGTGGCCCAATAATGTCGGCGTATGGAATACAAAGACTATTACAAGGTGATGGGCGTCGAGCGCGACGCGACCCAGGACGAGATCAAGCGGGCCTATCGCCGGCTTGCGCGCAAGTATCACCCGGACGTCAGCAAGGCGTCGGACGCCGAGGAGCGCTTCAAGGAACTGGGTGAGGCCTACGCCGTCTTGAAAGACCCCGAGAAACGAACGGCCTACGATCAACTGGGTGCGGGCTGGAAGACGGGCCAGGAGTTTCGGCCGCCACCCAACTGGGACCAGGGATTCGAGTTCCATGGCGGCGCCACCACCGGAGGCGGCCCCGAGGAGTTCAGCGACTTCTTCGAGACACTGTTCGGGCGTGGTGATTTTCGAGGTGGGTTCACGCGGGCGGACCATCGTCCGTTCACAGCCCGTGGCGAGGATACCTTCGCGAAGATCGTGGTCGATCTGCAGGACTCATACCTCGGTGCGACGCGCAGCGTGACGCTGAAGCACACGGAGATCGGCGACGACGGCCGGCCGAGGTTGCGCCAGCGAACGCTGAGCGTGAAGATCCCGAAAGGCGTGCGACCCGGTCAGCACATTCGCCTGGCCAAACAGGGCTCGCCGGGCGTCGGCGGCGGGGACAGTGGCGACCTGTTCCTGGAAATTGCGTTCCGGCCGCACCCGCAGTTCTCGGTCGAAGGCAAAGACGTCTACCTGAACCTGAAAGTAGCGCCCTGGGAGGCGGAACTCGGCGCCAGCGTCAAGGCGCCGACCCCGACCGGCGATGTCGATCTTACGATTCCGCCGCATTCGAAGGCGGGGCGCAAATTGCGCCTCAAGGGGCGTGGGCTGCCAGGCAAAGAGCCCGGTGATTTTTACGCGGTCCTGCAAATCGCGCTGCCGCGAGCAGCGACGGACAAACAAAAAGCGGCGTATCGTGAATTCGCAAGGTCCTTCGACTTCGACCCGCGCCGGAACGAGGGGGGTTAGGCAATGACCAGCGAAAATCGAAACACGGTATTGCAGTGCGAGATTATCGAGACTCGCCGCGAGTGGTCGCTCTCCGATCTGTGCAGGGTTTGCACTGTCACCAGCGAGCGTGTCGTGCAACTGGTTGACGAGGGCCTGGTTGAGCCGCTTGGTCGTGACCCGGCCGAGTGGCGATTCAGCGGCCGCAGCGTCAGACGCGTCCTGGTTGCGGAACGCCTGTCGCGAGATCTTCGGCTGAATGCCGCGGGTGCTGCCCTGGTGCTGGACCTGCTCGACGAAGTGCAACAGCTACGCCAACGGTTGATCAGGCTTGAGGGAGCGGACGAGTCCTGACCTTCCCTGACCCGGGTACGCAATGAGTCGGCCGTCAATCGCGATTGTCGAGAACGGTAGTTTGTGCAATGAAATACGACCTGATTGGTGACATCCACGGACACAGCGAACCGCTTGTCCGTCTTCTCGACAAACTCGGCTACGCGAAAGCCGACGGTGTGTTTCGGCATCCGGAGCGCCAGGTCATTTTCCTGGGTGACTTCATCGACCGCGGCCCCGACCAGCGTGGCGTTCTGGAGATTGTCCGGCCCATGATCGACGCGGGCGCGGCGCTCTCCGTCATGGGTAACCATGAATTCAACGCGATTGCGTATTACACGCTGGATCCGGTTGATCACAGTCGTCACCTGCGCATGCATACCGAGCAGCACCGCAAGCAGCACCAGGCGTTCCTCGAAGTCTTCGAGGGCACGTCCGACTACGCGGAGACCATCGAGTGGTTTAGAACGCTGCCCTTGTGGCTGGAGCTCGATGGGGTTCGCGTGGTTCATGCGTGCTGGGACGAGGCGTTGATGAGACTGCTGCAAGACAGGCATCCGTCAGTGAATGAATACCTCGACGATGACCTGCTCGTTGCCGCTTCACGAAAAGGCAGCGAAGAATTCGAGGCGGTCGAGACCCTGCTCAAGGGCAGGGAGATCGAGCTGCCAAACGGACAGGCGTTCGTCGACAAGGACGGCAACGCAAGGCACAACGTACGCGTCCGGTGGTTCGACGGCGATGCGACGACTTACCAGCAGGCGTTTCTCGGACCCGAGCAGGCTCGCAGCCACATTCCGGAGGACCCGATTGGCGCCGATCACATCATCCAGTACTCGCACGATGATCTGCCCGCATTCGTGGGGCATTACTGGCTGGATTCCACGCCTACCGTGCTGGCACCCAATGTCGCGTGTCTGGACTACAGTGTGGCGGCGAAGAGCGGTGGGAAGCTCGTGGCGTATCGATGGGATGGGGAGCGGGAGCTGAGTAACGAGAAATTCGTCTGGACGAACAAAGCGCCTGAATAGGCAGGCGCGCCGTGTGCGTGCCGCTTCGATCCGGGCAATCAGGCAGTCAGGTACAGAATCAGGATCGTATAGATGGTGAACACGGCGGACAGCCACTTGAACCACGGCGGCCTAAGCAACATCAACACCATCAGGCTGCCGCCAACAATCGGAAAGGCAAACGAGGGCAGCGGCGGATGGTCGAACATTGTCAGGTTCACGTACGGCCCGACCGCAAAGTAGCCGAGCATCGACATCGCCGACACCCGCCCAAGTGAGCGGCTGTGCGCGAGGAAATCCAGTTCGGTGTTGTCCGTTACATCGAAGTCCTCGGTCGGCAGCGCGAGTTCGGCAGCGCCGTAAACAAATATCGCACCAATCACCAGCGCGAAGAAATCGATGATGGACCAGTCGTCGACCAGGCGAAGCTCCCAGCCGACCCACCAAAGCTGCAGGATATAGATAAAGATACAGGCGCCCCAGAGCGTCGTCGCCCAGTGATGAGTTACCCGACTATGGGCGCGAACCAGCAGGGCGGCGGTATGCAGCAGGCGCGCCATCGCCAGGCCGAGAACGATCGAAATGGCGATAAAGATGTATTCGTGCTGGGTCATGTCGGCAACATGCCTGCATTATCGTGAAAACTCAAACCCAGCCCGAAGCGGGAACGCGCTAACCGTATCGTGTGACGCGATGACGACCAGGCGCGGACGTCTATGCGGTGGCCTGGTCGGCCGCGAAATTCTCCGCCGCGAATTCCCAGTTTATGAGATTGCCCAGGAACGCATCGATGTAGGCATCGCGCTTGTTTTGATAATCGAGGTAGTACGCGTGCTCCCAGACATCGAGGGTGAGAAGCGGAATGCTGCCATGCAATGCCGGAGTATCGGCGTTGCCGGTGCTGACGATGTCGAGTTTCGAGGGCGTGCGCACGAGCCACGTCCAGCCGCTACCGAATTGCGCCAGGGCGGCGGCCTTGAACTCGTCCCTGAACTTCTGGACATTGCCGAATCGATCGTCGATCGCGGCGGCGAGCGGTCCGCTCGGTTCACCGCCACCCGTCGGTGACATGCTGCTCCAGAGAAAGGTGTGGTTCCACGCCTGTGCGGCGTTATTGAAGACACCGGTGTCGGACGCTTCGTGCGCTGCGCGGATGATGGCGTCAAGCGACATGCCGTCGTAGGCAGTCCCTGCAATCGCTTTGTTCAGCTTCTCAACGTATCCCTTGTGATGTTTGCCGTGATGCAGCGCGAGCGTGTTCGCAGAAACGTGTGGTTCCAACGCATTGTTAGCGTACGGTAAAACCGGGAACTCGATTGACATTGG
>CBDUMZ010000127.1:0-3687 GCA_965368465.1 uncultured Chromatiales bacterium | reverse complement strand
CGACGATCATGCGCGCTCCGCCTTTGGCCGCTACGTGGCCGAGGCCGTGTTCTGGACGCCGGCCGCGCTCTTGCCCGGCGATGCTGTGCGGTGGGAACCGGTCGACGACTCGACGGCGCGTGTCACCGTGACGCATCTGGGCCTCGAGCAGGCCGTCGACGTCACCGTGAGTGCCGATGGCCAGCCGAGCAAGGTCGTGTTCCAGCGCTGGTCCGATGCAAATCCCGCACGGACTTTCCAGCTACAGCCCTTTGGCGGCTACCTGTTCGATTACAAGGAGTTCGGCGGGTTTCGCCTGCCGACCCGCATCGAGGCCGGGAATTTCTTCGAGACCGACGACTACTTCGCGTTCTTCAAAGCACGCGTAACGGCCGTACGCTTTCCGGTTGCCGGTGACAAGCGCTACCCGGGTGGAAATCGAACCGACAGGTCTTAGTCCGCAGTGTGACTTGCCCAGGCGCTGCCAAAGCACCCCCGACACCGGTATTCAGCGCTCGATTTCTGCGCCTCGCGGTCAACGACAGGATAGAATTACCTATCCTTTGCAGTACGTCACCCTGTCTGAGGGCACACCATCATGAAGCGCTTCAAAAACATCCTTTTCTTTGCGAACCCGCTCGACAATGTCGAATCGGCCCTCGAGCAGGCGCTATCCGTATACGATCTCGAGAACTCGCGCATCACGCTCGTCGAGGTCGCCCACGATATCTCTTCGTCGTTCGTCGAGGCCGGCATCGTTTCCGAGGAATTGCGTGATGAACTGCTTGATGAGCGGCGCAAGAATGCCGAGGCGCTCGTTGGCAACATCGACGCCGTAGGTGATATCGA
This sequence comes from uncultured Chromatiales bacterium, assembly GCA_965368465.1. Lineage (GTDB taxonomy): Bacteria > Pseudomonadota > Gammaproteobacteria > Steroidobacterales > Woeseiaceae > UBA1847. Next base: position 2,859 of record CBDUMZ010000127.1, on the reverse strand, counting down.
GGTCAAGCTCCTGACCGGCACGCCGTTCATCGAGGTCTTACAGGAGGTCATTCGTGGCAACTACGACCTGCTGATCAAGCCCAGTGACGGCGACGCCAGGATCGCGAGGCTGGTGGGCAGCACCGACATGCACATCCTGCGCAAGTGCCCGTGCCCCGTGTGGATCGTCAAGCCGACACGCAAGCACAAACACACGAGAATTCTCGCCGCCGTTGACCCGGATCCGAACGACGAAAATGCCGGGCTGAACCGACTGATCCTGGAGCTTGCGGCATCGATGTCGGCGCACCACGCCGCGGAGTTGCATGTCGTGGCTGCCTGGGGATTGCGCGGTCATTACGCCTTGCCTTCGCGCCAGCACCAGGCGCGGCTCGATCGGCTGCGCGAGGATATGGAGAAGACGACCCGGCAATGGCTCGACAAACTGACAGCGCCGTTCGAGGCGGAAGGAGTGGACGCAAGCGTACACCTGATCGAGGGTAGTGCGAGCGAAGTCATCCTCGAGGAGTCAAAGCGCCTCAAGGCAGACCTGATCGTTATGGGCACGGTCGGCCGCACCGGCATTGCCGGCTACTTCATGGGCAATACGGCCGAACGCATTCTCGCCGACATCGATTGCTCGGTGCTGGCTGTGAAGCCTGCCGGGTTCCAGAGCCCGATCGCGGTTTAGACCTTCGTTCAGGGCGTTGTCGGCCCAGGCATCAAAAGATAACGCGGCTCCCGGTGAGACCGGAGAACAGCTTGCGCGGCGTCAGCTGCGGCAACAGGAGCTGCCGCGTGGCCATCACGGCACGGCCCGCAACGCCCGCCGAATACTTGAGCGGTTCGTGTGGCGATGCGAGGCGCGCCATCATGAACTGGTAGACGCCTTCCTTGGCGGCCGCCAGCAACGGGCTGGCAACGGCGGCGTCATCCACGACCAGCCAGGTCGTGATGTCGCCGAATGAAATCAGCATCGGCATGGACTTCGCACGAAACGGTTTCAGGCGCCTGCCTTCGAGCAGGCGGCTGATGTTGTCGCCCGCCACGTCACCCATGTCCATCGCGTAGTACGCCTGTTTGCGAATCGGCTCGGGCAGCGCCGCGCAATCTCCTGCAACGAAGACATTGTCCGCATGATTACTCCTGAGCTTCTCGTCCACGGGCAACCATTGATCGTCGGCATTTTTGAGCCCGGCATCGCGCAGGAACTCGGGCAACACCATGCCGGCCGACCAGATACACAGGTCCGCAGCGAGCTTCTCACCGCTCTCGAGCAGGACGCTGCGTGCCGTCACCTCTTTGACCACCGCGTTCGTGTGTACCGTCACCGGGTAGGCGGCGATTCGCTCGGCCGCGTCGCGGGCCAGGCCGTCGATCTGTTGGTCGAGGATGTCAGACTCGACCTCGACGATGTGAACATTGTATTCGTCGCCCTGCCCGCGTCGGCGCAGGATTTCACCCACCGCTTCGATGCCCGAGACGCCGCCACCGACGATGACCACGGAGGCCCGGCGTTTCCGCCTGGCGAGCTTGTCGAGCCGGGCCGCAATCCGCTCGGCATCATCGACGGAGCGAAACCCCAGCGCATGTTCGTCCGCGCCCTCGACACCGAAGGTGGTCCTTACGCTGCCGGCCGCAACCAGGCAGGCATCGTAGGGCAGCGTGTGCCCGCTTTCCGTCGTCACCTCGTTGCGGTCGGGATCGATCCCGGTAACGAGATCCTGGATAAAGCTGTGGCCGTAGCGGTTGACACACTCCGCCCGCGGCAGCACGACGCCCGCGCGGTGTTTCACGCCCGACAGGAGCTCATGGATGTTGGGCGTCCATTCGAAGTCGGCACGCGGATCGACCACGGTCACATCGTGATCGCAGGAGATGCGGGATGCGGCGACGAGGCCGGCGAAATTGCCGCCAATAATGACGACGCGGGATCTGGACGGGAACATTGTTTGCAAACCTGGGGACTACGGAACGGCCGTGATATTACTCCTTTTTTCGAGTAACGGATCGACTATCCGGTCCTACGGTCGGTCGAGGTCCCCGCTCAACTCGCAGCGAGCTCAAAGCGTTCGCGCAGGAAACGGGCGATGCCATCCTCGTCGTGATGCCCGATAACCGCCGTGGCCGCGGACTTGATGCTGTCATTGGCATTGGCCGGGGCGTAGCTTTCATCGGCCGCCTCGAACATGCTGAGGTCGTTGTCGCTGTCGCCGAAGCAGATGACACGCTCAAGACCGAGCAGCCTCTTCATCGTCGTGACGGCGCCGCCCTTGCTGGCGTCGCTGTGGTGGACGTCGAGCCACCGCCATTGCTGGCCTTCGAGCGCGATTCCCGAGTAGGCCACAAGATGCGGCTCGTCATTCACAGTGCGCAGGACTGAATTGATGGCCTCGCCGTCGCCGATGGCGTTCACGTGAGTGATTGTGGCATCGGCAGACAGTGCTTCCAGGTCACGGACGTTTACGGGCTCCGCGATGCCAATGCTCTGGATGAGCTCATGCTCAATGCCTGTCCGCAGCGGCGGATGGTACACGGTGCTCGTGTCGCCTTCGTCCAGCGTAAAGACGAAGGGCGTCAGTCCCTGGGTAAGGCAGGCATGAACGACGTTGTCCAGTTCATCCGGCGTCAGCGTGGCGCCTCGGGAAAAGTGCCGCGTTCCCGGGTGCCAGATCATTACACCGTTCTTGTAGGCCTGCGGTAACTGAAAGCGATGGCCGTCGAGAATCGCGCGCGCACCATGAAGGGTGCGGCCTGTCGCGACCGTATAGGCGATATCGCGCTCTGTCAGGAGCTGCAGTGTCTCGCGCGTATAATCGGAGATTACCGACTCGCGATTCAAGAGCGTGCCATCGAGGTCGAAAACGACGAGTTCCATCA
>CBDUMZ010000126.1:0-3721 GCA_965368465.1 uncultured Chromatiales bacterium | reverse complement strand
GACCGCTTGAGTACCCCTCCGGTACGCAAGCCGGGCATTTTCTATCTACGCCGCCCTAGTGTCAACAGCTAAACGATTGTTTTTCGATGTTTTGACCGGGAGGGGATTGTACCTGAATCCATTGCCACATGGGCCTTTCCGAAAAATTCAGGCCCCCCGGGCCCAATGCCAGGGTTCATAGATGAATCCGCCGGGATTGTCGCGCGGATACGACATGGAAAACCCGAACTGAGCCGCGTGGCGCCCAAGCCACTGAAAGGCTTGCGACGCCTCGAATTCTTCCGTCAGGGGCCTCGACCCCGGCGAGGCGATATCGACCGCCCTGCCGGTGTGATGCTCGCTATAGCCCGGCGCCGCGTTGACCCTCAATATGTCGCTAACTAACTGACCTGCATTGATTTTCTTTCGAATCAGGCGTGCCTGGTAGTCGATGCTCCGGAATCCGGAGACGATCAGGAGAAGCACACCGTCTGCCGCTGCCGCCGCCTGCATGTCCGCCCAGCTCTGTGCCGTGGCGGGCGTCAGGCGCTGCATCCGGCCGACGAGATTGGGCCCGACCTCCACGAGGTCGGTGGCTTCCTCGAACACCGGCCGGGTGCCATCCTGCCCATAATTCGCGGGAATGCCGAGTTCTTCGTGAAGTTCGCGTAGCATATGCGCGATTGTCCCACAGTAGCGCAGGAATGAAAGACGACGACATCTACAGGAGCGAGGATGGCTCGGAACCTTTTCGCTTCAACGAGAAAGTGGCCCGGGTGTTCCCGGACATGCTCCGGCGGTCCATCCCGGGCTACGCCGCCTCGATCGAGGGAATCGGCTCGCTTGCGGCGCGCTTCGTGCGTGCAGGTACAACCTGCTATGACCTGGGCTGTTCCCTCGGCGCGGCAACCATCGCCATGCGTCACGGTATCACTGAGCCCTGTTGCCGGGTCGTGGCCATCGATTCGTCCCCGGCAATGATCGAACGCTGTCGCGAGCTGATCAGGGAGGACGACGAGCTCAACGGCCCCGAAACCGAGGTTGACGTGGCCCAGCATGATGTCCGGGAGGTGCAAATCGACAACGCGTCGATGGTCGTCATGAACTACACCCTGCAATTCGTGGACCCGGGGGATCGCGACGCGCTGATCCGGCGGATATTCGAAGGTCTCAACGATGGCGGCCTCCTGGTCCTGTCCGAGAAGGTTGTCGACGAAGACGCTCACATGGAGTCCCTGCTGGTTGAGCTGCACCATGAACACAAGCGCCGCAATCACTACAGCGCCCTTGAGATTGCGCGTAAGCGGGCTGCGCTCGAGAACGTACTGGTCCCCGAGTCCGTCGCGACCCACCGCGAAAGGCTGCAGAAAGCCGGTTTTTCGCATTCCGCCGTGTGGCTGCGGTACTTCAACTTCGTATCGATCATCGCCATTCGCTAGCCATGTTTGATTTCACCGCCCTCGCCGATCGCCTGGCCAGCCTCGGCCTCGACCACTGGAACGAGGAACTCGGGCCCCTGTTGCGGGCGCGCCTTAGCGGTGAGACTCATGGCGACTGGGTGCGCTGGAACCAGGTCGTCGAAGACCTGCCGGGCTTGCGCGGCGACCCGGAAAAGCTGCGCGAACGCCTCATGGGCCTGCATCCCTGGCGCAAAGGCCCGTTGCAACTGGATGACGTGGAAATCGATACGGAGTGGCGCAGTGACTGGAAATGGGCACGCATCAGGGATGCCATCGCCCCACTCGACGGGCGCAACGTTCTCGACGTCGGCTCGGGCAACGGCTACTACGCACTGCAGATGCGCGACGCCGGCGCCGCGACCGTAATCGGAGTCGACCCGACACTCCTGTTCGCCATGCAGTTTCTCGCGATTAACGTATTCAGGCAGGACTCGTCGGTCTTTGTCCTGCCGTGCAGGCTCGAGGAAACGCCAGCTGCCCGCCAGGTTTTCGATACGACGTTTTCGATGGGCGTCCTGTATCACCAGCGTTCGCCGATCGATCACCTGGACCGCCTGAAATCCACGCTGCGGGCGGGCGGCCAGCTGGTGCTCGAGACCATCTACATTCCCGGTGAGGCGTCTTACGCCTGCACACCCGGCGATCGCTACGCCCGCATGCGCAACGTCTGGCTGCTGCCGACAGTCGCGGAACTGACCACATGGCTGCGCCGCACGGGGTACAGCGACATCGAGATCGTGGACACCACCGTGACGACCACCGACGAGCAGCGCAGTACCGAATGGATGACCTTCGAATCGCTGGCCGAGGCGCTCGACCCGAACGACCCGACGAAAACCGTGGAGGGATGGCCCGCCCCGCATCGCGTGGTTGTTACGGCTACCGCAGCGTAGTAATTTCTGTACAAACAGAAACAACGGAAACATCGCCATGCACATGACACCGGCCGTTGAGAAGTACGTTCTCCATTGGGGAGAGATGGGTACGCGCTGGGGTACGAACCGAACCGTGGCCCAGATACAGGCCCTGCTTTACCTGTCCCCGGCACCGCTGCGTGCCGACGAGATCGTGGAGCTCCTGTCGGTGGCTCGCTCCAACGTCAGCACCAGCATTCGCGAACTGCAGAGCTACGGGCTCGTGCGCATGACGCATGTCCTCGGCGACCGGCGCGACTACTTCGAGTCCCTGCACGATGTCTGGGAGTTGTTCCGCGTCATCATCGAGCAACGCAAGCAGCGCGAACTCAATCCAACGCTCGCCATGTTGCGTGCCTGCGCGGACGAGATCGACCGTGAAGAAGAGACGGCGGCCATCACCAAGGAGCGGATTCGCAATATGCTCGCGTTTGTCGAGACAACCAGTAATTGGTACGAGGAGATCAGTGACATCCCGACCAGCACGCTGACCAAGCTCATGCGGCTCGGCAAGAAGATCACTACGCTGGTCAGGAAGTAGGCGCGGGCGCACACCCCGGGACCACGGTCTCCGTCCCCGCCCCGGTTTCCCGCAGGAACCAGGTCGCGTCAGTTTCCCCGCCCGACAAAGGGCCGCCGTTGACCGTGTCCGCCGGCCGGTAAAAATAGCCGCCCTGCACGTACTGCGCTGTATGCACCTCGCCGAAGACACACTCGCTGTGCCGGTAGGTGCCCTGCAGCAGGTAGCCCTCGCGCAACGCCGATGACGACTGCCAGGGTACGGAGGCCCCCGCTTCAACCCGCAGCAGCCAGGTCTTCGCGCCGGTTCCCGGGTCGCTGCGCAACTCCTTGCTAACGATGCCCGGTGTCGCGGTCGGCTGCCAATGCACGATGTCCGCATCGATGATGATCGGCGAGCGAATAACGGACTCCGGGTCGGTATCGTTGACGAAGTACAGGATGCGCGCGCCCTGCGGGCTTTCGATATTGAAGCCAAGCGAGCCGGAGGGCAGGAATGCATAGCCCCCGGAGTCGAGGTCGATATCCGCGATTGTCAGCCGGCCCGCCAGCACGAAGATCTCCATCGAGCGGCCCGGCATGCCGCCGCTGGTACCCTTCCATCCCGATGGCAGATCGATACGGTTACTGGTCCGCCGCGTTTGCGGATCCCCGGCAAGCTGCTTGCCGCGGGTACCCGGCAAGGCGGCCATGAACATGTCTTCAAGCTCATCGACCTGGATGAACGCGGGGTACGGAAGTTTCGGCGGCTCGCTCGCGCAGGCCGCGAGCAACGTGCCGGCAATCAGTGCAACAACGATTCTGGTCATTGGTTCAGGTGCTCCACGGCATAAATGCGTCCCTGCATAA
>CBDUMZ010000125.1:0-3826 GCA_965368465.1 uncultured Chromatiales bacterium | reverse complement strand
AGTAGGGAAGCAATCCTGATGTTCAAAAGTCTGTACGAAAGAATCGTTAGCCAGATATCGGCAGAGGATATCGAGGCCGACAAGCGAGACGCAGCGGTGCGACTGGCGACCGCGGTGCTCATGGTCGACGTCGCCGTGGTCGACGCCAGCTTCGACGAGACCGAGTTCGATCGCATGCTGGGTTTGATCAAGCGGCAGTTTGGCCTCGGCACGCAGGAGGCCGCCGATCTCATCAATGCCGCCAATGCCAAGGCCGACGAGCTGGTCTCCGTGCACCAGCTCACTGCGCTTTTGAACGACAACCTGGACCAGGACGAAAAATCCGGGGTCGTGCGACTGCTCTGGTCCATCGCCTATTCCGACGGTCAGCTCGACAAGTACGAGAACTCCCTCGTCCTCAAGGTGAGCGATCTGCTCGGCGTGAGTCGCGAGGAGGTCAAGCGTCTCAAGCACGAAACAAATCCCGTAGTCGGGGACGCGTAGCACCGATGGCAAAGAAGCTGAAAAACGAGAAGGAGCTGCTCAAGCTCGCGCTCGACATGGTTCTCGAAGACGCACAGAAGAGAGGGGTCGTGGAAATCGAGCCTACCGACTCCCACGACCTCAAGATCCAGTACGCCTACCGCCTCCTTGTGCACGACAAGAAGATCAGTCCGTTACCCAACGGGCAGGAAACACTGCCGAAGATCCGGCACCGCCTTGCGATGTGGGTGACGCACGAGCTGCCCGAAGGGCATGAACTACTCAGCTAGTCGCGAGCGTTGACGCGATGTACTCATCGACAATCCGCTCGAGGATATCGAGTGGCACGGCGCCGTTCTTCAATACGACGTCGTGAAAATCGCGAATATCGAAGCGGTCGCCAAGACGGTCCATGGCCTTCTGGCGCAGCTCCAGGATCTTCATCATGCCCACCTTGTAGGCGGTCGCCTGCCCTGGCATCACGATGTAGCGCTCGATCTCCGACACGACATCGCTCTCGGCCATGCCGGTGTTGGCTAGCATGTAGTCGATGGCCTCTTCCCGCGTCCAGCGCTGATGGTGGATGCCCGTGTCGACGACGAGTCGTACAGCCCGGAACAGCTCTGCCGTGAGGCGCCCGATGTTGTCGGCCGGGGTCGGCAGCAGCCCCTGCTCCCATGCCACGCGTTCGGCGTACAGCGCCCACCCTTCGACATAGGCCGTAAACAATGAGAAGCGGCGCAGCAACGGCATGCCCTCCAGCTCCATGGCGATCGCTATCTGGAAATGATGCCCCGGGATGCCTTCATGAACGGCGAGGGTCCGCATGCCGAATTTCGGCGTTGCCTTGATGTCGTAGAGGTTCGCGTAGAAGCGGCCCGGCCGGGTGCCGTCGAGCGCAGGCTGTTCGTAGTAGGCGCCCGGCGCCGTCGCCTCCTTGAACTCGGGAATGCGCACGACCTCGAGACCCGCTTTCGGGCGGAGGTTGAAGACGCCGTCCAGGTTCGCGTTGAACTCGTCGAGCATCGCCTGGTAATCCTCGAGAATCTGCGCCCGGCCCTCGTCGCTGTCTTCATAGTAGAACTCGGGCTTCGACGAATAAGCGTCCATGGCCTCCGTGTAACCCTGCGACGTATCGATACCTTCCGCCGCAAAGATCTCCATCATCTCGGCCTGGATGCGGGCCACCTCGGCCAGTCCGGTCTGGTGAATCTCGTCGGCCGTGTAGTCCGTGGTCGTGAACAGGCGCAGTGCCAGCGTATACGCCGCGGCCCCGTTCGGCAGGTGCCAGTAGCCGTCATCGTCGCCGGCTTTCGCTTCCAGCTCACTGAAGTAGTTGATGAACTGGTCGTAGGCCGGGTAGATGTTGTCGTTGATTGACGCCACTACACGCTCCAGGATTTCGGCGGCCTGCGCGGCGTCGATTTCCTCGGCCTCGTCCATCTTCCTGGCCAGCGACGTGTACAGGATGTTTTCTTCTGCCGGCGTAGCCACGAACTCACGCATCTGGTCGAGCACGCGATCGATGACGAAACGTGGCGGGATGATGCCCTTGTTCTCCCGGATTCTCAGGCCGAGCAGGTACTGCTCGTGCTTGCGCGGCAGCTCGCTCATGCGTGAAAGGTAATTCTCGGCGTCTTCGAGCGAGTGCACCTGGTGGGCCGAGTCCATGAAGCTCGGGAACGCGCTCTGGATGCCACCCATCTGGTTGGCCGGGTAGGTGTGATACCGGAACGGCTCGAGATCCAGGATCATGTTCGTCAGGTACTGCGTGATTTCCTTGGAGAGCCGTTGGCTGTCATCGAGGTCTGCATCGTCGTAGCGCTGCAAGCCTGCGCCATACTCTCTCATCAGGTCGAAGAACTCGTCCGTCCTGTCCGGGTGCGCGTCATCCAGGTGCGCGTTGTGGCCCGTGATGCCCATGGACTCGAGAAAGCCGAGTTGCGTCAGCATCTCGGGGTCCTGGAAGGCGATCTTTACCGGTGTGCGGTCAAGATACGCGCGGAACATGAACGGCTTGTCGGCATACCACTCGTGCGCGGCGAATGAGCCCCCGCCCACAATAACGACCAATACCAGGATACCAACCCACTTGAGAATCTTGCGAAGCATGTGTTTACCTTTCGATACGCGGATGTTCAGGAAGTGACATTATCTAGTACGCTCTCGGTATGCCAGCCCATTCCCGACCCAGGTTCACTATTCTCTGCCTCGCAGCCCTCGCGGGGTGCGTCACCACGATGCCGGTCGACACGCCCAAACAGGTGCTGATTCCCCTTTTGTACGCAACGGACCGGCACGTCGACCTGTCCACCGATGCCTCCTCGTTCTACGGTACCGAACGGGGCAGCCTGGCGTATGGCAAGACGACCGTGGCGCTGAGCCCGAGGAAAGAAGGCGAATCGCCGTTCGCCGACTGGTCGCGCTGGCAACCCCGCAGCGATGCATCGCGCAATCGCAATGAGCTGCTTGCCGTCTCTCCGCTCGATCGCGAGGCGTTCAGTGCCGAGGTGGACCGGTCCGTGTTCTTGTACATCCACGGCTTTCGCCGGGACTTCAACATCGCGGCTATCGACCTCGCGCTCGTGGTATACGAAGCCGATCTGCACAGCGTACCCGTGTTCTTCAGCTGGCCTTCCGAAAACTCGGTCCTCGGTTACGCCGGTGACAGGACCAACATGCGATGGGCGACCAACGATCTGCGCGACACGATCAAACTCCTTCTGGGCCTGCCGACCGTGGACACCGTGCATATCGCCTCGCACAGTCTCGGCAGCAGCGGCTTACTGGATGCACTCGAGCGGCTCAGCCACGATGACGACGCGCGAATCGACAAGATCGGCGAAGTCATCCTTGCATCGCCCGACGTCGACTCGGACCTGTTCCGCCGCGAACACCTGCCGGTATTGCGCAGCATCGGGTCGCGCGTCACGCTATACGCCACCGACAACGACGTGCCCCTGCAGACCTCCCAGAAAGTGAACCGCAATGATCGTCTAGGCGATGCAAGCACGGAGATATTCATCGAAGAAGGTATAGAGACCGTCGTCTTCTCCGACGTCGTTACATTCATGAACAGCCATGACGCAATTGTGGAGATTGGTGCCGTACAGGCCGACCTGCACCACCTTCTCGAGGGTCGCCTGGGCGCCGATGAGCGCCCGACTCTCGAGGCCGTTGATACCGAGCGCGGCCGCTACTGGCGTGCCTTGCCGTTTTCAGCTCAGTGAACGAGCCCATTCGATAAAAAAAACGGCGAGACAATCGTGAGACTGTCTCGCCGCGTCTTTTCCAGCCAGACTTAACTACAGGCTGATGCGCAGATCAACGTAGTAGTAGCGTCCCCAGTCACGATGCGCGTCTT
>CBDUMZ010000124.1:0-3849 GCA_965368465.1 uncultured Chromatiales bacterium | reverse complement strand
TAGAAATACGCAAGCAGGAGGAGTACAAGCGCGAGGACAGCGAAGACAAGGACTCTTATTTTTAGTATTCGGTTTGCCAATTGAGCACCCTCTTGTATCTGGTTTTGACTGGATGGTGGAAGTATCAAGACCCGGGTAAAGAATACCACCTGCGCCGGTCGCCGACATCGCCGGCGGATAAGCCCTGGAACTTAACCCTTATGTTCCAGTAGAGAAATGCTCACAGTCAGGATCGCGAATCGAACCAAACGCAAGAGCAGCCCAGAACCTGAATCAGGGCTGCTCGTGCACGTCGTTTTTGCACAATGCGTATTCGCGCGGCGCACCTCACATGTCGTTCTTGATATGGCAGACGAACTTGGCAGTACCCGCCGCGGACACGTTCTCACGCCAATCGTATGAAATCCTGATTCCGCCGCCATCGTCGAACGCGCAGGGGACGGGAGTGCCCGTGATGTCGGTAATCGGGTTGTTATAAGCGTCATACTTCACGGCTGTTCCGGTGGAATTGTCCAGCCCTTTTGCGCTGCATATTCCAAGAATGACCTGCGGGGTGCTTTGTGTGAGAACCCCGAAAATGTCTCCGGTCACCAATGCGCCGTTTCCGTCGAAAAGGGAACATCCGCCATCTACCCTGATAACCACAGCCGGATCCGCAAAGGCTGTAACACTCATGAATGCCAGCAACAGTGAGACAAGAATTGCCTTCATTACACACCTCCTGAATAGGACGAAAACACGTCGACACCGCGGCCGTCAGTCACATGCGATGATGTTCGTTGTCGCCGCGTGTGCGCTATCGGCAGCCCGGCTATCGTAGGGTCCTACGTGGCGTAGCAGAATGCGTCGCGAAGGAAGCGAGGACCCGTGGCTTTGCGTCTCTGACTTTGGTCAGATTTGCCTTTATCGAACAGATTATTGTCCCACCCCTGGATGAGTCGTCAATTCTGGGATGTACCTAAATTGGAGGTAGTCTAACTTCGACTATTGCGCGGCAGGCCGCCTGCTCTGCTTCATGACGACGCCCAACAGCAGTATGGCGACCAGGGTGATGATGCTCACCGCCATATTCCCATCCAGCACTAGCAATGCCAGTGAAACGAGGAACGTGACTGCAAAAATTACAGCTCCAGCGAATCTGGTCTTTGGTAGTACCAAGAACAGGCCACCGAGTAGCTGTACCGCTCCAAAGGCGATGAGAATCGGTGTACGTCTACGTTCGGCCCCGGTTCGGTAAGTACATTACCGACTTTTCGGGCCCTTCGGCGACAAGCTAAGATGTCGCAGTGCCGACGACAACCCATAGTACCATGTCGGCATGTTGATGAGACTGGAGCATGGCATGAACGATATCAAAGAGAGCGTCGAGGAATTAGGCGAAGACATTGAAGAAATGGTCGAGAAACTCAAAGAGGAACGTGACGAGCTCCGCGTCAAGTTGCACCTTGCCAAGATGGAAGCTAACGAAGAATGGCAGGAACTCGAGCGCAAGTGGTCGAAACTAGAGGTCAAAGTAAAGAGCATGGGTGATGCGGCGGCCGAGTCCGCTGGCGACGTTCGCGCAGCAGCCCAACTCCTGGGCCAGGAAATCAAGGCAGGATTCAAGCGAATTACCAAGCAGTTGTAGCGGGTTCGAGTAGCTATCTATCGCTGGTCGGGCTGCGGTTTCGATCGGCCGAGGTAGACGACAATTAGACGGCGAAGCGCGTTGAGTAAGCCGAGATCATGTACCGAGTCTATGAGCTCCAACTCTCCGTGTTCGTCCGACACGGCATAGAGCTGCCCGAAACGAATTGTAATATCGGAAATTTCTTCTGCAGATAAGACCTTGGTTTGGACGGTCCGGCCGAGAATGCGGCGCCGAAGGGACAGCCATCCCGGTCGCACTCGAATCTCCACGGTACGAATCCAGTGGTAGCCGGCAATACCGGTCACACACAAACCGACGAGCCCAAATACTCCGGTGACTACCATAGACACCATCTCGTCGTTGGCGAATGACAACAGGACCACTGATACGAAGAGTAACAGGAGGAGCGCCACCAGCCCCTGCCATCCGCCGGTCTGGTACATTCCCCCACGCCAGGGCCCCAGTAGAACAACGAGCGAATCGTCTTCCGTCTTGATTTCAGCGCGGTACGGTTGCCAGGTCTTCTGTGAGCGCCATGCTGACAATAGACTTTCTATTTCTGTCGCCGATTTCGCAGGTTTGCCCTCGTACAGGTCTGTAACAAATACCGGAACCGAGAACGTATGATGCAACTCTGCTTCTTCGGTCGAAGCGGTAAGGGTTAGTTGCCAATCGACATAGTGCCCGCCCATGGGCAACTGGCTTTCCGGCAAGTTGCCAGGGACTTCGTCAAAACTGAATTCGACTTCTACCCCGTCCTGGGTAGTACGAGGCGCGACATCGAGCGCTTGCGACCAGAGAACTTCGACGCCGTCGTCCGAATAATCACCGTGCCCTGAGGTGGAGTGGGAATTGCAGCTCAGACGAAGCGTGCAGCCCGCATCGATCTTTGTGCTTGCTGGTAGCTTGATAGTGCCCGAAACGCGACCGCCTACAGTCCCCGGGTGTGGGTCCAACTCCAAAGTCGCATCGGCGGCGCTGGCAGTCCTTGCGGGGCTAAGCGCGTGCGCCAGGAATGCAAGGCCGCCTCCACTTTCGATCGACGGAATCGGGTTCTGCCACAGTCTGTGTTCTTGCCAGGGCGGATCCATGTACCAGCCTGTCCTTAATCCTCAATCATGAAGGAAATTATAGTGGTCACCCCTGGAGTCGCGACAGGCTGACCGTCAACGAAGCGTGGCGGATAGCGAAACTCCGATAGTGCGGCCCAGGATGCTGCCTCGAAACTCTTTGCTCCACGCATATCGATGACTTGTGGGTCAACAACGAAGCCGTTTTCATCGACAGTAAATTGCCATTCGACGTATCCTGAAATGCCTGCCTCCAAAGCGTCCATCGGAAACATTGGAGCAACCCGCTTTGCAGGTAACAGGTCGGTCGTGTTTGGTTCCAGCAGCCTACCGATCGCCAGATAGTGCTCCGTCGCCGCGTTCCTGAGACCCATTGAGTCCAATACGCCGCCCCAGCCCGCGAGCACGTCAATGTGGGCCCCCAAGCGGTCGGGCTTAGAAGGGTCGAAGATCTCCAGCGCTGCAAGCAGGTATGTCTCTGCCATTTTCAGGCGCCCCGTGCGCAAACACAGTTCTCCGAGAACCTGGTTCGATTCGCCAAGTCTTGGCGCCGTCGGGTCTAATGCCGTCTCATAAATCTGATGTGCCGTCATCAGATTATCGTATGCAGCATCTGTGGACCCCATTGCTAGCTCAATTCTCCCTATTCGGTACAGGATGTCCGCATATTCAATGGAAGAGTTCCCGAATGACTCGGTTGCGATGCTGCGGGCGTTCTCCAGATATCGCTGACTCGAACGCGACTTTCCGAGTGCATACTCTGCTTGAGCCAATTGGAGGAGAACACGGATCTGTTCGGGTGAGTCTTTTCCAAATGCTCTTTTGTATCGCTTGAGCGCGAGCTTTAAAGTCTCACGGCCCTCATCCAGTTTCGAGGCGCGCATTAGGGCGAACCCATAGTCAAAGGTGGCCCGAGCAAGATCGGAGTCGCTCGCAGACTCGTTATCCTCTACCGCCTCATACGCCAGTCGGGCGGCCCTAAGCTCGGCCTGCCATCCCTCAACTACGTCCTGCGCCACAGCGCCCATTGAAAAAAACAACAGCAGAAATGCGAGAACGGAGTGTTTGGTCATTGGGCACCTGGCAAGCGACGTCAGAACTTAGTATCTACCGAACTCAGCAGGTTGGCCAGAGTTTGGGTTGTCACCC
>CBDUMZ010000123.1:0-3991 GCA_965368465.1 uncultured Chromatiales bacterium | reverse complement strand
AACCAGTCCGAGGTCATGAACATCATCGGTGAGGTCGAGGGCAAGAACTGCGTGATGATCGACGACATGGTCGACACGGCCGGTACGCTATGTCACGCCGCCGGTGCGCTCAAGGAACACGGCGCCGTCACGGTGGCGGCCTATATCACCCATCCGGTCCTGTCCGGGCCGGCCGTGTCACGGATCTCGGAATCCAGCCTTGACGAGATGGTGGTGACCGACACGATTCCTCTCAACGAGGAGGCACAGAACTGCAGCAAGATCCGGCAGCTGTCGGTGGCCGAGATGCTCGCCGAGACGATGCGCCGGATCAGCTACGAAGAGTCGGTTTCGAGTTTGTACGTAGACTGACGGAGTTCTTGCCGGCGTGCCGCGCCGGTCCCTGCCGGAGGGGACGCGCGATTGCCCGTCCGCCCCCTTCTAATTGCTGCCGCCGTACGTTAAGATGCGCGCCCTTGCGTGGGTTGGTCGCGACCTGCGCGTTAGCAATCGCTAGGTAAACCCTAGCAAAATCAATCAGATATGGAGAAGGGTCATGAATGACGATTTCGATCTGATTGCGGACATCCGTGAGGACCAGGGGAAAGGTGCGAGCCGCCGCCTGCGTCATACCGGAAAGGTACCCGCAATCATCTATGGCGCCGGGCGTCCGCCCCGCGCGTTGGTATTTGACCACAACCAGGTCCTGCACGAGCTCACCAACGAGTCGTTCTTTTCGAGCGTCTTGAATATCAAGGTCGGCAAGAAGAGCCAGGCCGCGATCTTGAAGGATGTGCAGCGCCATCCGGCGAAGAACCAGATCCTGCACATGGACTTCCAGCGCATCGTCGAAGACGAAGAGATCAAGATGAGCGTTCCGCTGCACTTCCTGAACGAAGATATCGCCATCGGCGTGAAGCAGGGCGGCGGCAAGGTCTCGCATCTTCTGAACGAAGTCGAGGTAGTCTGTCTGCCGAAGCATCTGCCGGAGTATCTCGAGATCGATATCGCCGAGCTGGAGCTCGATGCGATGCTCAAGATGTCCGACATTCCGTTGCCGGAAGGTGTTTCGATCCCGGCCCTGGCACAGGGTCCGGAAGCCGATCACCCGATCGTCAATATCCACGTGATCAAGGAAGTGGTCATCGAGGAAGAGGAAGAGGTCGATGCTGGCGCGGTACCTGTCGAGGGCGAGGAAGCTCCCGAAGGCGCAGAAGCGGACGAGGCCGACGACTCCTCCGACAGCGACTAGACGCATTACAACGTTCTGCGAAAAGACCGCCGCAAGGCGGTCTTTTTGTATCCCAGATCGTTTAAGATTGCCGGCCAATGAGCAAACCGATTCGCATGATCGCCGGCCTCGGCAACCCCGGGGACAAGTACGAGCGCACCCTGCACAACGCCGGGTTCTGGTTCGTTGATGCGCTCGCGCGCAAGTACGGTGGCAGCTTTCGCTATGAAAAGAAGTTCGACGCGGACTACTGCCGCATCAACCTGCATGGCGAGGACGTGTGGCTCGTCAAGCCACAAAGCTATATGAACCAGAGCGGCGGGCCCGTTCGTGGCGTCCTGGACTACTATCGTCTGACCACCGCGGAATTGCTGGTGGCACATGATGAGATCGACCTGCCGCCCGGAACGACACGGCTGAAAAAGGGCGGCGGTCATGGTGGCCATAACGGGTTACGGGACATCATCCGGCATTGCGATGCCGATTTCCTGCGCCTGCGGATCGGCGTTGGCCATCCCGGTGAGAAACACCAGGTGACCAACTACGTGCTGAAGCGTGGCTCGAGCGAGACCGAAGCAGCGGTCGAAAGCAATATTGTTGCGGCGATGGATGTCATGCCGAAACTGGTTGACGGCGAGTTGAACGCCGCGATGAAGAAACTACACACCAAAGACGAATAATCACGAATGGCTATTACCTGTGGAATCGTCGGCTTGCCCAATGTCGGCAAATCGACCCTGTTTAATGCGTTGACCGCGGCCGAGATCGCAGCCGAGAACTACCCGTTCTGCACGATTGAGCCGAATGTCGGCATTGTCCCGGTGCCGGACCTGCGCCTGCAGGCACTGGCCGATATCGTCAAGCCGCAAAAGATCCTGCCGACGACCATGGAGTTCGTGGACATCGCGGGTCTCGTGGCCGGCGCGTCGAAAGGGGAGGGTCTGGGCAACCAGTTCCTCGCGAACATCCGCGAGACCAACGCCATTGCGCATGTCGTGCGCTGTTTCGAGAACGACGATGTCACGCACGTGTCAGGCAAGATCAATCCGATCGACGATATCGAGACGATAAATACGGAGCTCGCGCTGGCCGACCTCGAGTCTGTTGAGAAGCAGTTCGACAAGGCGTCTCGTACCGCCAAGACCGGGCAAAAGGACGCCATTCTGCATCGCGATGCTCTGGCCGGCATCAAGGCGCACCTGGAAGAAGGCCTGCCGGTACGGTCGCTCGAAAAAACGGACTTGCAAAAGCAGATCCTGAAAAGCGTCCACCTGATAACCGACAAGCCCGTCATGTACGTTGCCAACGTCGACGAGAACGGCTTCATCGACAATCCTCATCTCAAGGCGGTCGAGGAGTATGCCGCGAAGGAAGGTGCCGAAGTCGTTGCCATCTGCGCGGCCATCGAGGCGGAGATCGCCGTGCTCGACGAGGAAGACAGGGCGGTGTTCCTGGAGGATCTCGGTGCCAAGGAGCCGGGACTCAATCGCGTGATCCGCCACGGCTACAACCTGCTTGGGCTACAGACCTTCTTCACGGCCGGCCCCAAGGAAGTGCGCGCCTGGACGACCAGGGTGGGCGCGACCGCACCGCAGGCGGCGGGCGAGATTCACACGGATTTCGAGAAGGGCTTCATCCGTGCCGAGACCATCAGCTACAACGATTACGTGACGCTGGGCGGCGAGAGCGGGGCACGGGAGGCCGGCCGTCTGCGCCTGGAGGGCAAGGACTACATCGTTAAGGAAGGCGACGTCATGCACTTCCGTTTCAATGTATGATCGATGCCTGACCTTGCACAACAACGCCAGGAGAAAGCATGGCTACTTACGAATGTGAAAAATGCGGTATGAGCGTCAACGCAACCTGCGGCAAATGCGATGCGCCGCTCGAGAACGACATGTTGAAGCTCGATGACGGGCGCGAAGTACAGATTTCCCAGTGCCCGAACGGCCACGGCAAGATCAAGTCGCCGCTGTGTTGTGGTCAGGATATGAGCTGCTCTATCGCCTAGAGCCGAACGAAGGCAACGACCAGTTGTACAGAATCGCGAGGCCGCGAATCGCGAGTCCCGTGACTACACCAACGGTCAACGCCACGTTGTCGCCGAGCGCCATGCGGTCGGCCAGCACGTAGGCCAGGCTGGCGGCGAACGCCGCCGTCGCGTAGATCTCGCGTGACA
Source organism: uncultured Chromatiales bacterium (assembly GCA_965368465.1). Classification (GTDB taxonomy): domain Bacteria; phylum Pseudomonadota; class Gammaproteobacteria; order Steroidobacterales; family Woeseiaceae; genus UBA1847. The sequence continues at coordinate 602 of CBDUMZ010000123.1, read as the reverse complement.
GGATCAGTGGAATCTCGTTGCAGATGACGTCGCGGATCATGCCGCCTGTCACGGCGGTGGTCACACCGAGCATGACGGCCACGAGCGGGCCCGTATCGTGCTGCAGGCAAATCTCGGTACCGAGGGCCGCGAACAACGCGAGCCCGAGCGCGTCAGCCCAGACCAGGATCTCGCGGCGGATGCCGGGCCGCTGGTGCGGTGCGAAAAACACGACGAGTGCGGCGATGACCGCGACGGCCACGTAGCGGTTGTCGCTGACCCAGAAGACCGGCACCCGATCGATGATGATGTCGCGGATTGTGCCGCCACCCACGGCAGGCATCAGCGCCAGGACGCAGAAACCGAAGATATCCATGCGTTTGCGAGATGCGGCCAGCGCGCCGCTGACGGCGAAAGCGGCGGTTCCCAGCATCTCGAGGGCGTAGACAAAGCTCATGCCGAGACTGTACCTGAACCGCCTTTGGGGGCGTAGAATATCTTGACACTCAGGGGCCGCATCGGGACAATCTGCGGCCCTCAGGGACCTCACCGGACCCACAGAACAAAAGGTGATGTAGCTCAGATGGTTAGAGCGACGGACTCATAACCCGTAGGTCGGTGGT
>CBDUMZ010000122.1:0-4105 GCA_965368465.1 uncultured Chromatiales bacterium | reverse complement strand
TCAGGTCGCCCCGGCCGGGGATCTTGATCGAGAAGAGGTCGCCGGATTGATACAGTTGCATCTCCTTGCCAGTATCAGGAATCAAGGCGGTGCCGAGCAGGATGCGGGGAAGCATGGGGAACACCTTAGCAGCAAAAAACGTAGCGGATGGTTTCGTAACCAAAGCCAGGGAGAAGTCATGACCGAATTCAGCCGCACCCGGCGCCGGATACTCGGGGCTGCCGGGGCCACCACACTAGCCGGCGCATTTGGCGGTACCATGCTCACGACATCTAGAATTTCGGGAGCACAGTCCGTGGATACAATTCGCTGGGGTATCGTCGGTACAGGCGGCATCGCCAATTCGATGGCCGGTATGATCAAGATCGCGGACGCTGCCGAGATCGCCGCGGTATCAAGTCGCCGCATGGAAGCAGCACGGGAGTTCGCGAACGAGCATAACGTACCGAACGCGTTCGATTCCTGGCAGGACATGATCGACTCGGACGGCGTCGACGCGATCTATGTCGCGACGCCGACCAGCGTTCGCGAAGAAATCTGCATCGCGGCGGCGAAGGGCGGCAAGCACGTACTTGGCGAGAAGCCGTTTGCCAGCCTGCCGTCGGTAAAGCGCATCACGCAGGCTTGCCGCGATAACGGTGTTGCGTTCATGGATGGCACGCACTTCGTCCACCATCCGCGTACCGCCGACATCAAGCAGAACCGCGACGACAGGCTGGGCAACGTCTGGTCGGTCGCATCGGCGTTTCAATTCAATCTCGAGGACCGGGGGAATATCCGCTTCAACCCCGAGCTCGAACCGATGGGTGCCATCGGCGACGCCGGCTGGTACAACATGCGTGCCGCGGTCGAATACCTGCCGCCCGATGTGGTACTGGACACCGTGAGCGCCCACCTGCGGCGTGACCCCGAGACGGGGGCTGCGATCAGCGGCACCGGCGTGCTCGATTTCACCGATGGTTCCACGTCAACCTGGAACTGCGGCTTCGACTCCGGCGGGGTGGTCATGGATCTCCGGATCACCGGCACCCGCGGTGTCATCAATATCGATGACTTCCTGAGCCAGAACCGCGACGGTTCCGCCGACTTCCTCTACCGCACGGGCGGCTGGGGTGGCAGCTCCGAGGAGATCAGTATTCCCTCCGATAAGCCCGGCGCCGCATTGATGTTCGAGGACATGGCAGCCGCTGCTGCAGATCCATCGCTTCGCGAGCAGTGGATGGCCGCCACCGAGCGTACCCAGGCATTGCTGGATTCAGTCTGGATTGCGTCGCTGCAAAACGAGAAAGACGACTAGTCGAGAGTGATTTGGCTGACGCGTCACGGACATCAGCCCTTTCATGGCAATCGCCTATTCGGCTATCGGCCGTGCCCTTTGAAGCACAATGGCAACGATTAGCAGGAGAATGGCGATTGCCAGTGTGGCGGCATAGTAGGGGAACGCCTGGTCCGGCGGTGGCACGTAGTCGTGACCAATCGAATGCAGCAGCGACAGGCTCGCCGCACCGACAAACCCGACGCCGAGCACCAGCCACAGGAGGCTGCCAGCTACGCGCTGCGTGCCGCGAAGTCCCGACACTCGTCCCGGCAATGCCACCAGCACCAGCAAGTAGAGGGCGGCCACGGCGCCGACGGCCAGTGACAGCAAGCCGACGCCCATCAGAAGATTCCACTGGAATTCCTGCTGCCTTATGCGAATTGACCAGGGCACATCGCTGCCAGAGGCTTCCAGCAATCGGCTGGCGACCGTGATACTGAAGTAATTGTCAGCCGAGCGTGCGAAGTCTGCCACGGCCGCCGTTGTTTCAGGATCCATTTCTCCGGACTCGCGCACGTCCCGGTACAGCGTGTTGAGCAAGGTAGAGCGAAACGTTTCCTCGATTGATTTATCGTTGGCATAGCGACGTACGAGGAAGTCGACGTCGACATCGCCATGCAGATGCTGCAGCGCCTGGATGATCTGGCCAGAGGGGCGGGGCGTACGGTCGACCAGCTCAAGTATCTTCGCTTCGCGTGCGGCAAATGTCGCATCTTCTGGCGCAGTCGCCAGTATCAACAGAACTGTCATCACTCCAAGCATATGTGTGCCGCCAATTGGACTGGAGTAACAAGTATAGGCTCTGTCCGATCGTCCTGGACAGGGCCCACCGTGCGTTTCATGTGCCGGTCAACTACTATTTAACAGGTACTCCCGTCTATTTCCGGCCTGAGTCGGCTACTGATCTGATTGTTGGAGAGCTGCATGAGTCTGCGAAGCATCGTACTTTTGTCTGTTGTTTTTCTTAGCACGCCAGCCATGGCGCTCGATCCAGCGGCCTGTAGCGCCGCGGCGAAGGAGATCGACGATCGTATAGCCGCCGGGAACCATCCACAGCAGAATGTCGCCATCGCGACTCAGTTGCGCGATGGGATCATGCAGCAATGCGCGTTTCTTGACGAAGCCACCGTCGGACAAATGATGCAGGGCCTCGATCAACTCTTGCCTGGCGGAAGCGCTGCCAGTGCCGTTCCGCAACAAAGCGCGGCGGAGCGGGAAGCGGAGCGCGAGGCGCAACGTGTCGAGGCGGACCAGCGACAAGCCGAGCGAGAAAAACGACGAGCAGCGAAACGGGCTCGTGAAGAGGCGGAGCAGGAACTCGTTAGCGAGGTATTGCGGAAGCCACCGACAGGTCGGTCCGCCAAGAGTCAGTTCATGGACCGGCAGGACACGATGTGGGGCGCGTCCATTCTCGACTGGGACGTCTTCAAGGGCAGGGCACGCTTGCTGTATATGACACGGCCGTCGCGGGAGCAATTCGGTCTTGCGGATGCGGCACGACACTACTACGTCGTGGAGATGGATCGGGACGACAACATCACGCAACAGCATGTCGTGGCGATTCCTCCAGGGAGAACAGTAACGGCTGGCCTGATTCGGGGTCGCGACGAAATCATGCTGCAGTGGCACGAATACGGGTCGGACAGCAGCAAGCCGGAGAATTCGAACCTCGAGCGCTGGTCGATATCGGGCGCGAAGATGTTGGCGCACTCGGTGGCGCCCAGGATGCAGGGACCGAACGGGCCGCTCTCGCCGGAAATCCACTTTCAACTCATTACCGCAGCCGGTGACTTGCTGTTTGCGACCAACGTAGCGCTCGGAACGGGTCCAAACCCGAAAACCGGCGTTGCCTGGCTGCTCTCGTCACCGGCCGGTGAGGTGCGTGATCAAGGGCTCATCGTGCAAGACGACGAAAGCGTTGCGACCAGCAATCGGTTTCACAGCGCGAACGCGAGCGCCGGACTCGTACTCGAAGTTAACGGCATTGGTGAGAACGGTGTTGACAGTGCGTTGCAGCCGGCTGTCGTCCAGTTCGGCAGCTTGGGCATTCGTCCTGTGGTCTTTTCCGAAAAACGCCTCTATGTTGTCGGCGGAGCCGAAACAGGCGCAAGCCTCCCTGCGATCGAACGGCGGCTCTTGTGGCCGGGGCTCGAGAACGTCGACCAGTCACTAATGCTTAGCGGTGAGTCGACACGCTTAATGGATGAAGCGGCACGTGAAAACCGTACCGAAGATACCGCGGTTACGATGTCGGTTGCGGGTGGCTATCGAATAGCCGTGGCGCCGAGCGGTGGTGGCCATGCGGTGCTGGTCAGGAATAACCTGTCAAACACAAACTTCCCGCCAACGGCGGGACTTTGGCTGCAGGACTTCGCGCCCGGCAAGCCACGTCGTGATACCTACTTCAACCCCGATGCCGAATATCTCGGCTCAGTGTTCAACATGCTGGCGAGCGACGGTGGCGACAACCTCTATATTGCGAGCGAGGATCACGTAGTACTCCTTGATGGCACGCGCAGGGTATCGGCCTACGCCAAGTCCAGCGCCAGCGATGTGGCCGTCCTGGCGATGGCCGCCGATGGCGACAGTGTCTGGCTGTTTGGCGAGCGCCACAGTGGCAGCGCGCCACGGGAACAGGTGTGGGTAGAGCGCATCCAGTTCTGAGGTCGACGAGAGCTAATTGAGCGGGGGGATCTCTATCTGCTCACGCCGCGCGAGTGCGCTCAACCAATCCCTGTGAACGCAGGTATTCGTCGTAGGTGCCTGAATAGTCGATGATTTTGTCCG
>CBDUMZ010000121.1:0-4119 GCA_965368465.1 uncultured Chromatiales bacterium | reverse complement strand
ACCCTGTACCGGTCCCGGAACCCGACCACGCGCCCGTGCTCGAGGCCGAACCCGACCCTGTACCGGTCCCGGAACCCGACCACGCGCCCGTGCTCGAGGCCGAACCCGAAGCCGTGCCGGACCCGGTTATCGTCTTCTCGGACGAGCCCCCGGTCGATACGGCAACGGCCGATTTCGGGATCCCTGAGCTGATCCAGGACACGCTCCCGGACCTCGAGATCCTTGCGCCCGAGATCATGGCGGCCGAGCAGGACGAAGCGCTGCCGGAGCCGGAACCCGAACCACAACCCGAACCGGACCCGGAACCGGTGCTCGTCGACGAGCCCGCTCCCGTGGTCGAATCCGCAGCAGAGGACATCCCTGAGTGGGAGCGCGATCCGACGCTGGCCGAGCTCAGACCCGACCTCGACGCCCTCGAGAAAGCGATGGCCTTTGCGCATGGCGATACGGACGATACGTCCGAATCGAAACCCGAAGCCAACGCAGTGCCGCCCTCCGCGCTGCCCAAGGTCGAAACGGTCATCGACGAGATTCCCGAAATTACGCTGGACAATGCCATCCAGGCGCGCATCGAGGATCACCTGATCGATGAGCCGGGAGAGATCAGTCCTGCCCGGCCCGATGACTCCCCCGCCGCTGCCCCCGAGTCGGGTATTCCCGAGATTCGGCTTGCGCCACAACGAGTGAAAAAGGCGGACGCCGAACTCGAGAAGATTGCGGCCGAGTTGGCGAAGGCAAAAACCATTGAAGACGTCAACGACGAAATGGCCGAAACGCTCTTCGGCGAAGAGCTCAATCTTGTCGCCGCACAGGTCGTTGCGGCCGGCACGCCACCTGATTCGGCAAACGACGGCGACCTGGAGCTGTTCGACACGACCGCCGGTACCATGGCGCAATCGGCAGCGCCGGTTCCTGTCTTTGAGCCCGTGGCCGACGCACCGGTCGTCGATGCACCGGTCGTCGATGAGCAACCGGCGGTGGAAATATCGCTGCATACACGCGAGCATGGCGGCGAAGCCGGCCTCGATCTTTCCGCGTCGCAGCGACTGAAAACCGTACGCGCACTCAATGCCGAACTGCACCCATCCTTGCGAGAACCCGAGACCGCACCCACTCCGACCGCAGCGCCCGTTCCGCCGACGGCAACACCGGAGCCGATCGAGGACCAGATCAACACGTCCATGACGCAAACGCTAAAAGCACTGAACGTGCGGCCGCCGATTTCCGAACGGGAGGTACGTTCGGCGTTCGACGACGAGGATGAAGAAGAGAAAAAAGGTGGATTCTTCAGCCGTTTCAGGCGTTCCTGAGTTACTCTCACCGTCATGAGACGGTTCTATTCGGGAATGGACGCCTGGCGTTACATTGTGCGTTCCAACCCCAATCGCGGGTCTGTTGAGACATTCCTGCCGCTGATTCTGAGCGCCGCCGGCGCACTCGGTGTGTTGCCGTTCGCGATCCGGCGATTCATGCAGCAGGAATGGACCGCCGCTGTCATCGACACGATCGTGGTCACGGGCTTCGTGGCACTCGGCACCTATGTTTATCGAACGCGACGCGTCCGGGTCGCGAGTATCGCTATTGCCTTTCTGTGTATGAGCGGTGTTGTTTCGACGGTCTACGTCAACGGGCCTGCCCAGGTCTACTGGATTTTCCCGGCGCTCATGGCCGTGTTCTACCTGGTACGACCTCGCGAGGCCGCGATCAGCGCCGTGATCACACTTGCAGCGCTGGCCCCGGCCGTGCTGCCTGCGAACAGCTCTCACGAATCCGGCACCATTGTCATCACCATCTTCGTTACCTGCGCCTTCGCCCTGGCATTTTCGTTGATCACGAGTCGGCAACGTGAGCAGCTGCTTGTCCTTGCGACCAAGGACCCGCTTACGGGGGCGGGCAACCGGCGCGGACTCGAAGCAAAGCTCACCGAGGTCGTGAATGCGTTCCGCCGCTCAGGTCTCGTCGCGTCCCTGATACTGATCGACCTCGACCACTTCAAGCGAGTGAATGATCTTCACGGTCATGCTGTCGGCGACCAGATCCTGAAGCGGGTCACCGAGATCATCGACCTGCGCATTCGCGTAACCGACAGTCTCTACCGAATCGGCGGCGAGGAATTTGTCGTGGTTCTCGAAGGCGCCGACCTGGAACGAGCCGCGCTCCTGGCCGAGCAACTTCGCACGCTGGTCGATGCGAATGAGCTCGTCCCCGATCACGAAGTCACAATCTCACTGGGCGTTGCCGAGATCAAACAAGGCGAGGATGGCAACGACTGGTTGCACCGCGCCGACGAAGCGCTCTACCGCGCCAAAGACGCCGGCCGTAACTCGACCAGCGTCTCCAGCTAGCGAAATACCCTACTCTTCCAGTGCCCGCAACGCTTCGATGCGGGCGGCCTCGAACTCGTCACCCGGGTTCCAGGTCGGTTTCTCGTCGGCGTTGGCGATAGCGAGTCCGGTCCAGAAACCGAGCAGTGCGTCATCCACCATGCCATCGAAGGTCCAGGACGGGCTGTACTCATCCGAAGGCTGATGGTAGTTCACCTCGGTATAGTGTTCCTGCTGTTCACGGCCCCACTCCGGCGGTCTGTCGACGAAATCCGTGCCGGTGTCGAGATACATGGCGGGTACGCCGATCTTGGCAAAACTGAATTGATCGGAACGATAGAAGTAACCCTTGTCGGCAAACTGGTCGGGCTTGACGACGCGTCCCTGCTCGCCGGCGACCAGCTTGACGATCTCATCGACAGTGGACTTGCCGAGCCCGACGAACGTCACATCGTGGGTATGACCCCAGATATTGCCGCCGTCGTAGTTCAGGTTGGCGGCGATCTTCCCGGGCGGAAACGTCGGGTTGGCCGCATAGTACTCCGACCCCAGCAAACCCTGCTCCTCGGCACCGACCAGGTTGATGAGAATCGACCGTCGCGGCGCCTCCGGCAGCGCCTTGATCGCTTTGGCGATCGCCATCACCTGGGCGACACCTGTCGCATTGTCCAACGCGCCGTTGTATATCGCATCGCCGTCTTCGTTGGGCGTCCCGATTCCCAGGTGGTCGTGATGCGCGGTATACACAACAACCTCATCCTTGAGTAGCGGATCGCTTCCCGGAATCAGGCCGAGTACGTTCGCAGACTGCACACGCTGGATATCGACATCCATTGCAAGCGACGTGGAAACGCCCAGCGGCACGGGCTCAAAATCGCGGTTATAGGCAGCCTCACGCAGCGCGTCCAGATCGAGGCCCGCCATCGCCACGAGATCGCGTGCGGTATCTTCTGTAAGCCACGCGTTGACCTGGCTGCGCGGCTCGTCACCGGCGGGCAATTCGAACTGCACACCCGTCCAGGATGTCTGTACGACCTGCCAGGGATAACCGGCCGACGGCGACGTGTGGATGATAATGGCCCCGATCGCGCCCTGGCGGGCGGCGCTCAGGTACTTGTAGTCCCAGCGGCCATACCAGAGACGCGTCTCACCGCCGAACAACTCCGGGTCCCAGTCGGGGTCGTTGTTCATCATGAGCAAGACCTTGCCCTTGAGGTCCATGCCCTTGTAGTCGTCCCAGTCGTATTCCGGTGCCTGGATGCCGTAGCCGACGAATACGATTTCGGCATCGTCGAAACCGGCACGCGGCTCCTGCACACCGCTACTGACGATGAACTGGTCCCATTGTTTGAGTGTCAGCGACTTGCCATGGCCGTCGAACGTCCAGGTAGCGGGCTGCGCAGCATTGATGCCAACGAGGTCGAAGGCCTGTTCCCAGCTGCCGTCCTCGGCACCCGGCTCCAGGCCGAGCTCTTCCATACGACGTGCGAGGTACTGCCTGGCCGCCGCGTCACCGCGACTTCCGGGGCCGCGCCCCTCATAGCTGTCGCTGCTGATCTCGGCGACGATGCCGCGCATGTAGTCACCGGTAATCTCCAGGGATGCCTGCTCCGCGTTCGGGTTACCCCCGGCCGCTTCGATGACGACAGACGACGTGGCAGCAGCGGTGTCAACTGCCGTTGCTTCCTGCGGGGCCTGTTCGGCCGAACAGGCCGTTAGCAAAACACAAAGTAGTACCGCAAGCGGCAGTAGGTAATTTTTCACATTCATACTCCCGGGTCACTGCCCGTTAAAC
>CBDUMZ010000120.1:0-4165 GCA_965368465.1 uncultured Chromatiales bacterium | reverse complement strand
TAGCCTGATTTCCGTAAGGTTATCAGGTTCTGGGCCCAATTCTATGCGAAGTACGGCAATAAGCGAAACAGTGAGCCATGTCCTTAACAGAAGCGTCACCGACGACTGTATAATCCTCGGTCCGAAACACTCCCAAAAAGAGCACAAAAATGCGCCTCACAATCTTCGGCTCCGGCTATGTCGGCCTCGTTCAGGGTGCCTGCATGGCCGAAATGGGCAACCATGTCGTCTGTTACGACATTGATGAAGAAAAAATTGCCCAGTTGAACAAGGGAGAGATCCCGATCTATGAGCCCGGGCTCGAAGCCTACGTCGAGCGAAACGTCGCAGCGGGGCGTCTGGAGTTTACGACCGACGTCGGGAAAGCGGTTGGCCATGGGCTGTTCCAGTTCATCGCGGTCGGGACACCTCCCGATGAGGACGGTTCCGCAGATCTCAAGCACGTCCTTGCGGTGGCGCGCGCCATCGGGGAGAACCTCAAGGACTACCGGATCGTCGTTGACAAGTCGACGGTGCCGGTGGGTACGGCGGATAAGGTAAAGGCGGAGATTGCGCGGGTTCTCAAGGAACGCGGCAAGTCTGTTGAGTTCGATGTGGTTTCAAACCCCGAATTCCTCAAGGAAGGTGCTGCCATCAACGACTTCATGAAGCCGGACCGCATTATCGTGGGCACCGACAATCCGCGCACCACGGAGCTGCTCAGGTCGCTCTACGAGCCGTTCAATCGTAACCACGACCGCCTTATCAGCATGGATATTCGTTCGGCCGAGCTCACCAAGTATGCGGCCAACGCGATGCTGGCCACCAAGATCAGCTTCATGAACGAACTCGCGAACCTGGCGGAGCGCTTCGGCGCGGACATCGAGAAAGTGCGCGTGGGCATCGGCTCGGATCCGCGCATTGGCTACCACTTCATTTACCCAGGGGCCGGTTACGGCGGCTCCTGTTTCCCCAAAGACGTCCAGGCCCTTGCCAGGTCTGCCGCCGAGTCCGGCTACGAAGCCTCTCTGCTGAACGCGGTCGAAGAGGTCAATCTCCGGCAGAAGCGCCGGCTGTTTGAGAAGCTCAGCAGTCACTACAAAGGCAAGTTGCGCGGTAAGACCGTCGCAGTGTGGGGCCTGTCCTTCAAGCCCAATACGGACGACATGCGCGCAGCACCCAGCAGAGTGCTCATGGAGGCCCTCTGGGATGCGGGCGCTGCGGTTCGTGCATACGATCCGGAAGCGATGGAGGAGGCGGCGCGGATCTATCCGGCCCAGTCGGGATTGACGCTGTGCGACTCGGCCCAGGCGGCGCTTGACGGCAGTGACGCACTGTTGATTGTCACCGAATGGCAGGAGTTCAGGAGCCCTGATTTCAATCTCATAAAGAACAAGGTCGCCGATGCCGTGATTTTCGACGGTCGCAACCTGTACGAGCCCGAGGTCGTTGAGGGATTCGGGTTGAAGTACTACGCAATAGGACGAGGACGAACATGACCGAAGTCTTACCGGTAATACTCTCAGGCGGCTCAGGTACCCGCCTGTGGCCCGCGTCACGCTCGATGTACCCGAAGCAGTTGTTGCCGATTGCGGGTGACAAGACGATGCTGCAGGCGACGGCCCTGCGCACCAGTGCCATGCGGACTGTGGGCCTGCAAAGGGCCGAGAATCGTCACCTCATCGTCAGCAACGAGGCGCATCGGTTCTCGGTTGCCGAGCAGATGAACGCGATTGAGAAGCGCGCACAGATCATTCTGGAGCCCGAAGGGCGCAACACCGCGCCAGCCATCGCGCTTGCGGCATTTCACGCGCGGTCTGTGAATCCCGGTATCGTGATGCTGGTGATGCCTGCCGACCACGTTATCAAGGATGTCTCGGCCTTCCATGTGGCTGTTGCCAAAGGGATCGAGGCGGCCAAAGAAGGCAAACTAGTGACGTTCGGCATCGTTCCCGATGCACCGGAAACCGGCTACGGGTACATCAAGGCCTCCCCGCAGGGTGATTCCCCGGTCGCGGTCGAGAAATTTGTGGAGAAGCCCGACGAGGCCACCGCTGCTCGCTACCTGGAGGAGGGCGGCTATTTCTGGAACAGCGGGATGTTCCTGCTCAAGGCATCGTCGTACCTTGACGAATTGAAGCAGCTTGCCCCTGAAATCTACGCCGCTTGTGAGAAAAGCATGGCGTCCAGGACACTCGATGGCGATTTCGTGCGTCCCGACGCGGCGGCCTTCGCTGCATGTCCGTCCGACTCGATCGACTACGCGGTCATGGAGAAGTCAAAGAGCGCCATGATGGTGCCTCTCGACGCCGGCTGGTCGGACGTGGGTTCGTGGGCAGCGTTGCACGACGTCTCACCTCGCGATCAAGCGGGCAACTCGCTTATCGGTGACGCATTGATGCATGACTGCCAGGATACGTTTATCCAGGCGGAGAGCCGCCTGGTCGCGACAGTCGGTCTGCGGAATACCATCATCGTCGAAACCAAGGACGCCGTGCTCGTGGCGGACAGGGAGCGTTCCCAGGACGTAAAAGCTCTCGTGGACAAGCTCAAGGAGCAGGGGCGAGAGGAGATCAGGCTTCACAGGCAGGTGTTCCGGCCCTGGGGTAGTTACGATTCGATAGATAGTGCCCCGAACTTCCAGGTGAAGCGCCTGGTGGTGAAACCCGGCGCAGTCTTGTCACTGCAGAAACACGCACATCGCTCCGAGCACTGGGTCGTTGTGAAGGGCAAAGCGCTGATAACACGCAATGAAGAGGAGTTCGAGCTGGGTGTCAACGAATCGACCTACGTCGCCATAGGTGACGTCCACCGGATCGCCAATCCCTACGGCGAACCGGTCCATATCATTGAAGTGCAGTGTGGTGACTACCTCGGCGAGGATGATATCGTTCGCTTCGACGACAATTACGGCCGAAAAGGCACAAACACCTGATGAATATTTCCTGTTTCAAGGCCTACGACATTCGTGGGCAGATACCGAATGAGCTGAACGCAGACATCTGCTATCGGATCGGCAACGCAACCGGCGCGTTTCTGGACGCGCACACCGTTGTTGTCGGCCGGGACATGCGGCTCACCAGCAACGAGTTCGCAGACGCCGTCATAAGAGGGCTGATGGATGCGGGTGTCGAGGTCCTCGACATCGGCCTGTGTGGCACGGAAATGGTCTATTTCGCGACTTCACATCTCGGCGCTGACGGCGGGATCATGGTGACGGCGAGCCACAATCCTGCCGACTACAACGGCCTGAAACTCGTACGGCAAGAGGCACGGCCGATTAGCGGGGATACCGGACTCGCCGATATTCGCGCGCTTGCTGAAAGCGATGACCGAAAGCTTGCCGACGGCGGAGCACGGACAACGGTCGAAGTCCTGGCCGAATACATCGATCACATGCTTGGCTACGTCGATACGGCCAAGCTGAAACCGCTGAAGCTCGTTATCAACCCGGGCAACGGCTGCGCCGGCATTGCCACCGATGCGCTTGAGTCGCATCTGCCATTTTCCCTGATCAAGGTGCACAACGAGCCGGACGGTACGTTCCCGAACGGTATTCCAAACCCGATGCTGCTTGAAAACCAGGCCGTTACGACGAATGCGGTACTTGAACACAAGGCCGATATGGGCATTGCCTGGGACGGCGATTTCGATCGTTGCTTCCTGTTCGACGAGCAGGGCACGTTCATCGAGGGCTACTACATCGTTGGTTTGCTCGCTGAGAGCATCCTGGCCAAGAACCCCGGCAGCAAGATCATCCATGATCCCCGGATGACGTGGAATACGCTCGATATCGTAGCGCAGTCGGGTGGCGAAGCCGTCAAGAGCAAGTCCGGCCACTCGTTCATCAAGGAGAAGATGCGGGAAGTGGACGGGATTTACGGCGGTGAGATGAGCGCCCACCACTATTTCCGCGATTTCTCCTACGCGGACAGCGGGATGATCCCCTGGTTACTCGTCGCGGAGTTGATCTCGGTCACGGGTAAATCGTTGTCCGAACTGGTCGGCGAACGCATGTCGATGTACCCGGCCAGTGGCGAAATCAATCGCAAAGTCGCAGACGCGAAAGCGACACTGCAGGCACTGCATGACAGGTATTCTGCGGACGCGCTGGACGTGGACGACACCGACGGTTACAGCTTCGAGTTTGCCGACTGGCGCTTCAATATCCGGATGTCGAATACGG
>CBDUMZ010000119.1:0-4326 GCA_965368465.1 uncultured Chromatiales bacterium | reverse complement strand
TCGCTCGTCGGTGCGAACCTGTGACCCCTGCCTTCGGAGAACTAAACCTCTCTAATGTCTAAATCGGTTTTGATAGGCCTTGATTGGTATCTTACTGAAACATATTGGAGAACAGCCTATCTGCCTCGACACCGATTAAGCCCTGGCAATACAGATTCTGCCGGTCACCGTCAAAACTGGTCACAAAACAGGGTCCGAATTCGAGCTATTTCTTGTCCTGTGATTTCGCTGAAGACAACGACAACAACCTCGCCCTTCACTCATCCCAGTATGGTGGCGAGCCAAAATAGTCGGCGAGAAAATCAACGAATGTGCGGACCTTGCCGGACAGGTACTGCCTGTGAGGGTACACAGCATAAACACCGAGTTGTTCAACTTCGTAGGCATCGAGGACGGTGTGCAATGCATTTGCTTGAATGTCATTGCCGACAATAAAAGTCGGTTGCAGTACGAGGCCCGTGCCGGCTATCGCGGCCTGGCGGAGTGCATCGCCGTTGTTTGCCGAAAAACGTCCGTTGATTTGCACTTCATGCTGTTCGCCGTCCTCCGCCTTGAATCGCCACCGATTCTGCTCGGAGTAGTACGCATACCCGAGGCATTCATGAGACTCCAGGTCTCTAGGTGAAGTCGGCGTTCCTCGCTCCCGAAGGTAGCGAGGAGCCGCGCAGACCACCAATCTCACAGGCGCCAGCTTGCGTGCAATAAGGGATGATTCCGGTAATCGGCCAATTCTAATGGCCATGTCGTAGCCTTCGCTGACGATGTCAACGGTTCGATCGTCAAGAGTGAGATTGACACTCACTTGCGGCTGCGTGCGCTGGTAGTCAGCAATGGCCTTTGAAAGATGCAACACGCCAAAGCTCATGGGTGCGTTGATTCGCAACACGCCCTGGGCTTCGAGTGTCGCCTCGCCGACGGCGTTTTCCATCTCATTGATCTCGTCCAGCACGTACTGGCATCGTTCGAAGTACGCCTGGCCGGCCTCGGTGACGCTAAGCCGCCGGGTCGAACGATTGAGCAAGCGCGCGCCGAGCCTCGCTTCGAGTTGTGCGACGTACTTGCTGACCAGCTGAGGCGACATGTCCAGTCGCCGTGCCGCAGCGGCGAATGAGCCCTCCGATATCACCGCCACGAATGTCCGCATTCCGTCGATCGTATCCATATTAAAAACATATCATTGATAGTTATTCAATATGAAGCATATTTATCATCTATTTGTTGTCTTGCTAGTCTGCACCCCTCGCAATCACACAATCGAGATAAGAGGAGTACAACAATGAACGACACAAAACAGACGCTGTATGCCGCATTTATCCTGCGCGTATCACTTGGCGTTATGGCGCTCGCGCACGGCCTGCTAAAGGTACTGGTCTTCACGCCGGCGGGCACCGTAGGCTTCTTCGCATCGCTTGGCCTGCCGGCTTTCCTCGCCTACGCGACGATCGGAGTCGAGGTGATCGGGGGACTCGCGCTGATCGCTGGAGTGTTCACGCGGTATGTATCGCTGGCAATGATCCCAATCCTTCTTGGCGCAGTTGCGGTCCACTTTAATTCCGGGTGGATGTTCTCCAACGAGGGCGGTGGCTGGGAATTCCCCGCGTTCTGGGCGGTGGCGCTCGCGGTCCAGGCAATGCTTGGCGACGGCGCTTTTTCGCTAAGACTTCCCGCATCCGGAAAGCGCGCAGCCACAGCGGCCGCGTCGTGATCCGCAACGGCAGGGCCGGCTTCGAGCCGGTCCTGCCTGCGGTACAAGGAGTACATCATGCTAGTCAATGGGCAATGGAAAACGAAGTGGGATCCGGTTCAGTCGCAGGACAACGAGGGCCGGTTTATTCGGCAGGGCTCCCAATTCCGCAACTGGATTACGCCAGACGGCAGCCCAGGGCCATCGGGTGAAGGCGGTTTCGCCGCAGAGCCGGGCCGATACCATCTTTACGTCGCGCTCATTTGTCCCTGGGCTTCACGCACGCTCATGATGCGAAAGCTGAAAGGCCTTGAGGACGTTATTTCCGTTACGGTCGTCGAACCTTTCCTCACCGATGAAGGCTGGCGGTTCGGGAGTTTTCCCGGGTCAGACATCGATCGGATCAACGAGGCGAATTACCTTCACGAGATATACACCCGGGTTCAACCGGATTATTCCGGTCGTGCGACTGTGCCAGTTCTCTGGGATAAGCAGCGACGCGTGATCGTCAATAACGAGTCGGCAGATATCGTTCGCATGTTGAATACGGCATTTGACGGACTGACTGGTTCCACGCTTGACCTCTACCCGTCGGATCTGCGCGAGGACATCGACGCGCTGAATGAACGCCTCTATTCGGAGCTCAACAACGGCGTCTACCAGGCCGGATTCGCCCGTAGCCAGAAGGCCTACGAGGAAGCTTACGGAGAGGTATTTGCAATGCTTGACGAACTCGAGGAACGATTGGGTGATGGAAGGCCATTCCTGTTCGGGCATCGTTTAACCGAATCGGACATTCGCCTGTTCGTTACCCTGGTGCGCTTCGACCTGGCGTACTTCGGTCTCTTCAAGTGCAATCGCAATCTGATCGCGCAAATGCCACGCCTGTGCAATTATGTTACGCGCGTTCGTTCGCTCGATGGCATTGAAGACACCGTCAATACCGACCATATCAAGACTGGCTATTACTCGGTCAAAGCTCTCAATCCGCAGGGAATAGTCCCAGTGGGTCCGGATGTTCGTTGCCAGGGGTGAAACATGACAGGTAATTATCGTATGCCCACCCTGTTCGTCGGACATGGCAGTCCGATGGTCACGCTGGACGACAATACGTACACAAGAGCGTGGCGATTGCTGGGCGAAAGCCTGCCCCGCCCGCGGTCCATATTGTGTGTATCGGCGCACTGGTACCTGCCGGAAACACTGGTCACTGGCAATGATCGCCCCAGGACCATCCACGATTTTGGCGGGTTCCCCAAACCGTTGTTCGATATTCAGTACCCGGCACCGGGAGATCCCGCGCTAGCGTTAGAAGTTGCGAAGCTCCTGTCACCGACCGTGGTTGCGCTCGATAACGAGTGGGGCCTGGACCACGGCACCTGGACGGTCCTGCGACATATTTATCCGGAAGCCGACATTCCGGTTATCCAGCTAAGTCTGAATCGATCACAAGATGCCGCCTGGCATTTCGAACTGGCGAGGCGCCTGCGCCCCTTACGTGATGACAACGTGCTGATCGTAGGAAGCGGAAATCTCGTTCATAACCTGCGTCGTTATGACTGGAGCGGCAGCCGTGTCGAGCCGTTCGAATGGGCCGAGAGGTTCGAGTCCATGGCAAGAGAACGGATGCTCGCAGCAGATTTCGAACCGCTGGTGAATTACAGGAAACAAGGAGCGGATGCGATGATGGCCGCGCCCACACCTGATCACTACCTGCCGCTCATTTACGTATTGGCACAGCACCACGATGGCGATCACATTACATTCCCCGTGGAGGGATTTGACGGTGGCTCGATGTCGATGTTGGCCGTTCAGATCGGGTGATTCTTCATCTAAAACTGTTCTTGGTGCGAGAACGTTCAACAGAGAAACGAGCATCGGTCGACTGAAGGCCAGACTATCTTTGTCGATGGGTTGATACGATGAAGTCCTCGACTTCTTTCCGGGTCGGCGGAGAACAGCCCTTTCGGGACACATTTATCGCAGCCGCGGCGCAGGCGAAATCCACGGCATCTCCAAGCGCATCTTGTGAAATCTCACCAATTGACTTGTCGAGTTTGCCGGTCCTCAGAAGCGCCGCCAGAAAAGCCGAATGAAACGTATCGCCGGCCCCTACCGTGTCTTCGGTATTTGCGATCGGATAGGCGCTCTTCTCGATGTTGCCATGGGCGTTAATCAACACCGCTCCGCCACGCCCCTCGGTAAATACCAGCATGCCAGACTTCATCGCGGCGAATGCCCGCTCGGCGCTGCGGCGCGGATCCGGATCCAGCTGCAGCGCTTCAATATCCTCGTCGCTGGCTTTAACTATGTCCGCGAGCGCCATGAGCGACCGTACGCCGTCCAGATAGGCCTTCGTATCCAGGCTGGCCCGCAAGCGAATATTGATATCGACACTGACGATGACATCCCGGGCATGCATCAGCTCGAAGAGCTTGCGGACTTTTGGCAGCTGGCTCGGCGTGATTGCCAGCGAACCCGTGTGAAATACCTGTAGATCAGCTGGCAGGCTGGCCACGATTTCTTCGAACGATGCGTCCTTGTCGGCAATACCCTCACGATAGAGCCGGTAGGTTGGCAGGCCGGCTTCATCAATCGTCACGAGCGCCAGCGACGTCGGCCATCGGGAGCGTCGCGCCTGC
>CBDUMZ010000118.1:0-4357 GCA_965368465.1 uncultured Chromatiales bacterium | reverse complement strand
TCGGATTGACCGCCGTGATGGTCCAGGCAGCCTCGCCCTCGTCAATCCGGTCGGATTGGCCTTTGACGGCGACGGCGACGTTGTTGGCGAGACGATCATCGTCACCCCTATCGGCACCGAAAAAGCTCACGCGAATCTCCATCGCGTTGCGCGACGCGTCGGTGTCTTCCCAGATCACCGTACCGCGCACGGTAAACGTCGCGTTACGGCGCCGGCCGGCGTCGGTCAATTGCAGGTTTTCGATGCGAGCCATTGTGCCTCCCAGGTGCCATGACATAAGCATAGTCCATTTCCCCGGACACGCAGCCTCGCGCGCTGCCACGGCAGGGCGGCCCGCGGAATCGGGGGTCCTACCCCTTAAAGCGCAATCAGGACGGGAATAGCCTCATCTTTCATTCTACAATGGCCGCTTAATGTCCAGACTCACCACCAGCCAACCACCAAGGGTGCCCATGCCATACCGCCGTACCATTCTCCTCCTCGCCACCCTCCTCGTCGCCACCAACGCAGCGGCTGAAGTCCCGGTACAAGTCGAAACCGTCACCAACCGCGTCGTCGTCAAGCAGATCAACGTCACGGGCACCGTGACCTCGCCGCGCACCGCCGTGCTCTCCACTGCGGTTGCCGGGATCGTCGCGGAACTGACGATTGACGAGGGCGATCGTGTCGAGACCGGCGATGTCCTGCTCAGGCTCGATGCGGAACTGGCGCAGCTCGCGCTCGAACGGGCCCTCGCCGCGGTGAAACAGCGTGAGATCGCCGTTGCCGATGCCCGGCGACGTTTCATCGAGGCCGAGGAAGTCGGCACCCAGCGAGGTATTGCACGCACGCAGATCGAATCGCTGCGCGCGGAGGTGGCGAGCAACGAGGCCGCCCTGGCCGCATCAAAGGCCGCGGCACGTGAGCAGCAGGCCATTGTCGAACGCAATACGCTCAAGGCGCCCTTTTCAGGCGTTATCAGCGAGCGCTACGCCGAGCTCGGCGAGTGGGTGAATCCCGGTGACGGGCTGTTCGAGCTGGTGGCCACGGAGAACCTGCGCTTCGACTTCCGGGTCGGCCAGGACAACTACGCCGCCCTGTCGCCCGAGACGCCCGTCGACATCACGCTGGATGCCTCCCCGGACCGTGCGATCCCGGGCTACGTCGATGCGATCGTGCCGGTCAAGAACCCGAGCGCGCGGACGTTCCTGGTCCGGGTGCGTGCAAACACCGAAGACACCGGTAATGCCCTCCTCATCACGCCGGGCATGTCGGCCCGCGGCACGCTCAACATCGACACGGGCCGCAGCGGTGTGGCGGTGTCGAGGGACGCCATCCTGCGTTTTCCGGACGGTCGCGTGACGGTCTGGGTCGTCGATCCCGGCGGTGACCTTCCCGTCGTCCGCGAGCAGCTTGTGCAAACCGGCTCCGAGTTTGACGGCGTCGTCGAGATCACGAGCGGGCTGGCCGACGGCGATGTCGTCGTGGTCCGCGGCAACGAAATGCTGCAGGAAGGCCAGGAAGTCTCGATCGTGAACGGCAGCCGCTAGCCATGTTCGAAGCCATCGTACGAAACGGCATCCTCATGACCGTGGCCGCGCTGATCATCTCGGTGCTGGGCGTGCTGGCCGCGTTTCGCGTGCCCGTGCAGATGATCCCGGACCTCGAGGTCCGGACGATCTCCATCGAGACCGCGTGGCCGGGCGCCACGCCGCAGGACGTCGAGAAGGAAATCCTCATCGAGCAGGAGGAGTACCTGCGCACCCTGCCCAACATGCAGCGGCTGGAATCCACGGCCTCCAGCGGCCGCGCCGTGATCGAGCTGGATTTCCCGTTCGGCGTCGACATCACGCAAACGCTGATCGAAGTGAACAACGCGCTCAACCAGGTGCCCTCCTACCCCGAGAACGTCGACGAACCGCGCATCTTTGCCAACTCGTTCTCGGCCAACTCGTTCATGTATTTCGCGATCTCGCCGCTGCCGGGCAACCCGCGCAACGTCGACATGGTGATGATGCGCGATTTCGTCGTCGACAACGTGCGCACGCGCCTGTCCGGCGTGCCCGGCGTCTCGCAGGTCAACGTGTCGGGCGGCGCGGAACGGCAGATCCGCATACTGCTGGACCCGACCCGGCTCGCGGACCGCCAGCTCACGATCCTCGACGTGCGCAATGCGATCCGGGCGCGCAACCGCGACGTCTCGGGCGGCGAAATCGAAGGCGGCAAGCGCCGCTACCTGCTGCGCACCGTCGGCCGGTTCGACTCCATCGCATCGCTTGAAGACCTGATCGTCGATCGACGCGGCGACTCGCTGATTCGCCTGGGCGATATTGCCGTCATCGAGCTGGACCATTCCGAGATCCGCAGCTACGCCTATTTCAACGGCGAGCCGATCCTCTTTACCTCGGTCAATCGCGAGGCGGGCTCGAACGTCATCGACATCAAGTACGCGATGCTCGACGCCGTGGCACAGGTGAACCGGGATGTGCTGCAGCCCAACGGCATGCGCATGCAGCTCATGGCCGAGGATGCCGGCTACGTCGAGGCCTCCATTCGCAACGTCTGGCTGAACCTGGGGCTGGGTGCGCTGTTCGCGACCGCCGTGATGTTCCTGTTCCTGCGCTCGGCGCGCGCCACGGCCGTCGGCGTGCTGGGCATCCCGATCTGCACGATCGCCGCGTTCCTGGGGTTGCTGGCGGCCGGGCGCACGATCAACGTCATTTCGCTGGCCGGCGTCGCGTTCGCGATCGGCATGACGCTGGACAACAGTATCGTCGTCATCGAGGCCATCGAGCTCAAGCGGCGGCAGGGTCTCGACCGCTTCCACGCCGCCGTCGAAGGCGTCAAGAGCGTGTGGACGGCCGTGCTGGCCTCGACGCTGACGACGATCCTCGTGTTCCTGCCCGTGCTGTTCATCCGCGAAGAAGCGGGCCAGCTCTATTCGGACGTGGCCATTGCCATCTCCGCCTCGATCCTGGCCTCGATGCTGGTCGCCATTACGCTGATCCCGACGGCCAGCGCGCGGCTGTCGTTCGGCACCGAGCATCGCTCGCACACCGAAGGCGCGCTGCGGGAACGCCTGCTCGCCGGGATCGACGCGCTCATCGCCACGGGCAAGCGGCGACAGATGACGATCGGCGTCATTGTCGTCGCCAGCATTGCCGTCATCCTGCTGCTGACGCCGCCGGCTGAATACCTGCCGGAGGGCGAAGAGCCGAAGACGTTCGCCTCCATGAGCGCCCCGCCCGGCTACAACATCGAGACGATGCAGGAGATCGGCCTCGAGGTGCAGGACTATTTCCTGCAGTTCGTCGACGACGACCCGGACCGCTTTGCACGCGGCGAGACCGAGGTGCCGGCGATCCGCTACCTGAACACGCGAATCTCGGCCGACGGCTTTCGCATCATCTCGGAGCCCATCCGGCACGCCGACATCGATGCGCTGATGGATGCGATCACCGCACGCTACCGGCAGTACCCCGGGATGCGCGCCTTCGCCGCCCGCGGTTCGATCATCTCCAGCAACGACGGCGGCACGCGCAGCATCAACCTCGATATCTCCGGCCCGAGTCTCAGCGTGATCTACGATGCGGCGATGGCGACGTACCGCCGGGCCGAGGAAGTGCTCGGCAATCCCCGCATCCAGTCCAGCCCGTCCTCGCTCGCCTTGTCGCAGCCCTTGCTCGAGGTGCGACCCGACTGGGCGCGCGCCGCGGAGCTCGGCCTGGCCGCCAACGACGTGGGTTACACGGTCGCGGCGCTGACGGACGGTGCCTTCGTCGACGAGTACTTCGAGGCCGATGACAAGATCGACATGTACCTCTACGGCACCACGGGCGGCGAGACGGATCTCGACAGCCTCGGCGGACTGCCCATCTACACGCCGCAGGGCAGCATCCTGCCGCTGGATTCGATCGCGACCATCCGCGAGACCGTCGACACCAATTCGATCCGGCGCATCAACGCCCAGCGGACCGTGACACTGAACATCATCCCGCCGGCCTCCATTGCGCTCGAAGAAGGCGTCGAGATCGTCCGCAACGACGTCGTGGCCTATCTCCGGGAGACCGGTGCATTGCCGGCGAGCGTCAATGTCGATATCTCCGGCGCCAGCGACCAGCTTGATGCGACCAAAGCCGCGCTCGTGGCCAACCTGCCCGTCTCGCTGGTGATCATCTACCTGTTGCTCGTTGCCATCTTCAAGCACTGGGGGTACCCGTGGCTGATCATGACGACGATTCCGCTGGGCATTGCCGGTGGCATTGTCGGGCTGGCCCTGCTGAACGCCGTCGGCGCCGTGCTCGGTTGGATAGGTCTCGGCAGCCTGCACCAGCCGTTCGACATGATTTCCATGCTGGGCTTTCTGATCCTGATGGGC
>CBDUMZ010000117.1:0-4561 GCA_965368465.1 uncultured Chromatiales bacterium | reverse complement strand
CGGCGGACGCCGTCAGTTCCGATGCGGCGCGATTGTCATCCGCAGTTTGGAAGACGGCAGTGACGCCGCCTTCCCAACTGATCTCCGTCGCACCTGCATTGACCACGATGAGTGCCATGATCAGTGCAGCTATCGACTGCGCAAGCGCTTGGCTGTGTTGAGTACTGCCAGTCATCGTCATAATCCTGCCGGGTACGCAAAACCACTGCCAAGGCTCGGCGTTTGTCAGTGATTACGGTTCTTTGAGATCCGAAAAACAGATCGGGTAAACCAGCCGATCAGTACACCGATCAGCAGCATCATGAAGATCAATAATGAGCGCGGGAATGAAACCTCCCAGAACAACAGGCGTATTTCGACAATGGCTGCATTTTGCACCGCGAAAATCATAACCAGGACGATCAACACAGCTGGAACAATTGACTTGTACACCATCGTTTTCGAGCCTCCTACTTTGGACGCAGGACAACGTCGATCCGCCGGTTCTTGGCGCGACCTTCTACAGTCTCGTTGTTAGCCACCGGGCGCGATTCGCCGAAGCCGACCGCACCCACGTCTTCCGGAGACAGGTCACGCATGTTCGCAAGAAGGTACTCGCGTACTGCCGCGGCACGCTCCTGCGACAAAGCCAGGTTCGTCTCATCGCCACCGAAGGAGTCGGTATGCCCCTCCACGACGACGAGGCTGTTCGGAAAGACGCGAATAGCATCTTGCAGTTTGCGTAGCAATGCAAAGTACTCCGACTCTATCTGCGCGCTGCCGCTCGGGAATACGAGGCCAATCGGCCGAATCAGGACGTTCTGGCCCTGGGTATAAACCTGTGCCTCGTCCGGGCCAAACATGCTCTCAATCTGGCGGAACTTGCGGCGCTGTGCCTCCTGTGCGGCGAGCCGGTCGGATTGCACACCAAGTTGATTTTCCAGTCGCCCGATCTCTTCTTCGAGTTCGAAGATCTGGCTCCGCCGCTCGCTCAGTTCATAAGCGTCCTTCTGCAGCGCTTCCACTTGAGCGATGATCGTGCTCGTCGGCTTGTCGAACCCTTCGTCGAGATCCGCGACAAGGTCGAGCGATCCGGCAATTTTCAGGATCGGCTGTTCGGTGCCAAGCGCGAAGTCCTCCAGGCTTACGTCCCGCTCACGTACGGGTTCCAGTACGGTGGCCAGGTATATGGCGTGTTTCGCCTCGTACTTCGCCTGGCGTGCGAGGCTGCGGGGTTGGTCCGTGTCATAGCGATTCTCAGTCAGTGCGGTTTCTGCCTGCAAAAGAAGCGCTTCCGCCTTGGCCAGGGTTTTCGGCGCAATGCGGTCTACACGATCGTCTTTTGCCTGCACGATCAGGCGTCTCGTCTCGTCGAGATAGTTCGACTTGATGGCCGCCAGTTCTGCTGCGCGGTAGAGTTTCTCCGCATCGCTCCCACGACCCTGTGCCGTCTTGACGTTGCCGGCTTCAAGACGCATCGCGGCCGATGCAAACTTCTCTTCGGCCTGACGCCACTGGTCTGCGGCGAACATCTCGGCGTTCGCCGCCTCCGCGTCGTTTCTGGCCTGGATGGCCGACGCGAGAGTCACGTTCGCAAGGCGCGTTGCCTCTACCGCGACACGCAACGATTTGGCGGCATCATCGAGATCCGACTTGATGCTTTCTATGCTTCGGCCACGACGTAGCTTGTCCTCGGCAGACCGGTAAGCCCTGGCGGCATCCGAGTAGTTCTTCGGCGCCAGGATGTTTGCCCGCGCCTCATTGGCGGCCTTGAGCGCATCGTCCGTCTGCGCAAAAAGCGTTGAACGCAGGTCGTCGTCGGCGACCGCCGCGCCAAAAACTGCGGTCAGGAAAAGCAAAACAGCCCAGCGGCCAGATCGTCCAGGTAACATGCTCATGCGAGCCTCCCGTTTCAGTGAATCCATAGCGGCGAAGCGGTCCAGTGCCGCAGCCTCTCACCACGATAGAGGCCTCCGTTTAACAAATCCAACTAATAAAAATTGATGGATTGATAAATAATTTTTATAGACAGGTCTGCATCTAGCGCTGCCTGATATCGGTTGGCAAGAGGCTGAAAGTAGCGCAACATTCGTGCGACGCGGCCGCGGGCGCCTTCGAGCAACTGCCACGACGGTGTGGAATCGCGGCCCTGTATTCTCACGGTAAAGAGAGCCCTACATGATCGACAAACCAAAAAAATTCCTGTTCGTGTCCGTTGGCGCACTGATCGGCGACATCGCCTGGATGGTCAGGAAGGAAGGTCACGAAGCCCGGTACTTCATCGAGACGGAGTCGGAGCGCTCGATCGCCGACGGCTTCGTTGACAAGGTCGACGACTGGGAGAGCCACGTTGACTGGGCGGACGTCATCGTCTTCGACGACGTTCTCGGCCAGGGCGAAAAGGCCAAGAAACTGCGGGATGCGGGCAAGCACGTCATCGGCGGCACACCTTACACGGACCGCCTCGAGGACGATCGCAGCTTCGGCCAGGAAGAGCTGAAGCGGCATGGTGTGTCGATCATCCCGTTCCAGGACTTCAGCGATTTCGACAGCGCCATCGACTATGTGGAGAAGCACCCGGCGCCCTACGTCATCAAGCCAAGCGGCGAAGCGCAGAACATCAAGCGCCTGCTGTTCGTGGGTCAGGAAGATGACGGCCGCGACGTCATACACGTGCTGCAGTCCTACAAGGCGGCTTATGCCGATACCGTCAAGGTCTTCCAGCTACAGCGGCGCGTGCGTGGTGTCGAGGTCGCGGTGGGCGCGTTTTTCAATGGCACCGACTTCATGATGCCCATCAATGTCAATTTCGAGCACAAGCCGCTGTTTCCGGGAAACATCGGTCCGGCAACCGGTGAAATGGGCACATGCATGTACTGGAGCGGACCCAATCGCATCTACAGAGCCACGCTTGCCAAGCTTCGCGACCGGCTGGCCGAGGAGCAATACGTCGGCTACATCGACGTCAACTGCATCGTCAATGGCCAGGGCATTTACCCGCTGGAGTTCACTGCACGCTTCGGCTATCCGACCATCAGCATCCAGGCGGACGGCTTACAAATGCCGCTGGGCGACTTCCTGCAGGGTATGGCTGCCGGCACGTTGACGAACTTCAAGACCAAGCGCGGCTTCCAGATAGGCTTGCGTATCGTCGTTCCGCCCTTTCCTTACAACGACCCCAAGACGTTTGAAGCCAACTCGAAAGACCGGGTGATCATCTTCAGGAAGCCCAACTACGATGGCATACACATCGAGGACGTCAAGCTGGTGAATGGCGAGTGGCTGATCACCGGTACCTCAGGCGTCGTCCTGATCGTTACCGGCTTCGGCGTCTCCGTGAAACAGGCACAGGCGCAGGCGTACCAGCGGGTGAAGAATATCCTGATCCCCAACATGTACTACCGCACCGACATCGGCGATCGCTGGCTCGAGGATCACGACAAACTGCATACCTGGGGCTATTTGCGAGAGAGCTAGTCGGGAAAGGCTAAGGTTCGGGCCAGGGCGCCGGCGGCTTGCGCAGGGTAATGCAGGGCTCGCCCTTCATCTTCCAGTCCGCTTTCCAGCGCATGCCGGTCATGAAGCTGATTTCGTCGACGCGTAACCTGCAGGCTTCCTGGATAGTCTCGACATTGAGCAGCTTGCCGAGATTGTTGTAGTCATTATTGCTGGATGCATAAAGTGCAGTCATCGTGTTGCCATGCAGCAATGACAGCGCGACCGCCTGCTTTGCGCCGTCGATCTCGATCGTCAGCGTCTTCAGCCGACCGCTGCGCTCCAGTTCATGGATTACTCTTCGCACCTCTTCGGCGTTCTCAGCGTCGGCATAATCCGATGCCGCGCCAAAATTGCGGTTCACGAGTTGGATGAACAGATCGACCTCGTTGGTGTTGCCCCAATGCAATGTGGGCTCGCGCCTGCCGATGTTGCGTAAATCGGATAGGAACTTCTGTCTCTTCTCGCGGGGAAACGTGTCGATGTGCTTGTAGAAGTCGAACTCGAATTCCGACGGCGCCAGGTAGTAACGCAGGTCCTGGTCGGACAAATTGGCGTCGAACTGCGGGTAGAGCAGAAGCAGGTCGCTGACCCAGCTCTGCCTGAGATCGAACAATACCGTCCGCTCGGGAAATTGCTCGAAAAACTCCGGGAAATCCTTGTAGTCGAGCCAGAGATCCCGGCCATCGGGATAGCTCCCTCCCATTAAGGTGAACCGGTCCTGTTTCGTGTCGTGAACGAGTGGCACCAGCCCATCGGCGCCTCCGTCGCTATTGTGATGCACCAGGAAATTGAAGCGATGCTTGTCCTGATCGTGAAAAGCGAACATCAACTCCCAGTCGTCCCAGGCATCCCGTTGCGGCGAGAACATTTGCCAGAGCTTGCGGCACTCCTTCATGTCTGTTTCAGTTCGAATCACACGCGCGTCTCCGTAAAAGGTATGTGATTCTGGTCGAAAAACGGTACCAGGGCCATCTAATTCGCCAAGGGGCGCAATCGACGGATTACGATGATGCGTCCAGGCTCTGAAGCGGCGCCTCGCACGCGTGCGTGAAAACCTCGGTCATGACGACGGCGAGCCGATCGA
>CBDUMZ010000116.1:0-4621 GCA_965368465.1 uncultured Chromatiales bacterium | reverse complement strand
AGCAGTCATCGACAGGCGCTGTTGTTCGCGACCTGCATCTAGGCTTTCAGGGTTTGATACAGGTCTGTCCGCCACTCTTCTGCGTTCGCTGTCGTTTCGGGCCCAAGAGTATATATCTCGAACAGCGTTTCGCCCTTTTCAAGATTCAGTTGCAATGCTTCGTTGCTGTTGAACCACTCGTCAAAGTCACGCCAGGTCGAGAAAAGGCCCTCGTAGGGGCCTGTGTGACAGACATGCGCCATTGTGCCGCTCGGCAAGCGACTGCGCCGAACACGCCCGACCTCATTGAAGGACTGGCTCACAGGAAAACCCACTTCAAAATCAAACATCTCGTTGCTTTGCGTCAAATGATGCGCGAACAACGGGCCGGTTGGCGACACTCCTTGCTCGGCAAGAACGGCCAACACCTCGTTAATCGCCGGCCCCATCTCCGTCTTGATCTTTTCACGTGGAATCTGCAGATGAATTATGGCGGCCGACTGGCCCTTGTAGTCGATGATGTCGGGTGACTCGATCATGGGCTGTAACTCCTGGCTACCATCTAAGTATGGGCAATTTGAAGGGCCCAGCTAATTCAGACCGCCTGGCTTGGGCTATCGCCGACTTGCTTGTCCGATTTCGCGGGCTGTCTTTGGAACCTCACTTCTTTGCCACCGATCTTGATCCGCATGAGTTCCATACGTTCAATGCTGATTTCACCCGAAACGTCGTCGGAAGACAGGTCAATGAACGTTCGCGACCCTATTACGTTTCGAGATCGAAAAAATATCGAGTCGCCAGCTATCTGGTACTTTCCGCGCTCAACCCGGACAGTATCCGATAGCGCTGCGCCGTGCGAGCAAGCAGCTAGAAGAAGTAACACTGAATGATGTAGTTTCATACCGATCATGTGCGTAATCGCGAACGACTGCGTTGGATCACAACAGGTTATCTTACCGCAGATTTCTCAACCGGCTGCTGTGCGTTGTGCACCGGCCCCTCAGTCGGCTTCCTGGCGAGCGTCTCGAAACAGGATGATTGACAGGCAGGTCATGTTTGATACGGTGAGCACATGAAAAAGAAGCTCTCAGGTGGCCTGGTACACGAACTGCCCGCTGACCTGGTCAATGCATTGACCGGGACGAAAGGCGTTGCCGGCCTCTGGGAAAACCTGACGCCTATCGCCCGAAATGAATTTATCTGCTGGGTTGAAGATGCCAAACAGGAAAAGACTCGCGCCAGGCGGATCGGTCGAACAGTAGACGAGTTGCTCGAAGGCAAGAAACGACCATGTTGTTGGGCTGGCTGCATTCATCGCACCGACAAGAAGCCCAGCAAATGGCAGCAAGCTGTGTTGATAGACAAGAAACCGCGATAGAGCGTTGCCGCCGCAATATCGATAAGACCGAGGGGAGTCACTTACCGAGCCAATCGCTAGTGATGCTCGGGCTCCTTGGGCTCAAAGGTACTTTCGCCGTAATACTCGACGCGCGTGTCCTCGACGTAGGCACCTTCGAGCGACATGAGCCAGATCAACACGAGCAGTGCGGCCGGTGGTCCGAGGATACTTATCTTTAGCGCGAGCCGTTCCCAGCCCATGTGCATGAAGATCAGAACGATGCCGCCGGCCTTCAGGAACATGAAGGTGAGGATCAGGAAAGTCCGCAGCGCCCCGTCGTCCATGAAATCGGTCGCGTACGACATGCCACTCAATACAAACAGCGCACCCCACATGATCCAGTAAATCTTCAGCGGATGTTGTTGTCCTGTTTCGGCCATACCAGTGCTCCTGCCGACTACCAGAGATAGAAGAATGCGAAGATGAATACCCAGACGAGGTCGACGAAGTGCCAGTAGAGCCCGGTAATTTCGACGATCTCGTAGTTGCCACCGCGTTTTTCGTAGAAGCCGTTTCTCACCCTGAACGCAATGACCAGGAGATAGATGACACCGGCACTTACGTGCATGCCATGGAAGCCCGTGATCATGAAGAAGCTCGAACCGAACTGCGCCGCACCGAATGGGTTCTCCCAGGGGCGTACACCCTCGGAAATAAGTTTCGACCACTCGAACGCCTGCATGCCGACAAAGGTTGCACCAAGCACGGCGGTCGCAACCATGAGCCAGAACGTCTTGTTGCGGTCCTTGCGATAGCCCATGTTCACCGCGAGCGCCATCGTTCCGGATGAGGTAATGAGGATGAAGGTCATGATCGCGATCAACAGCAACGGCACCTGGACACCGAAAGCCTCCAGCCCGAACACTTCAGACGGATTGGGCCAGGGGTCCGTCGTCGCGATGCGAACCGACATGTAACCGACCAGGAAGCAGCTGAAGATAAAGGTGTCCGAGAGCAGGAATATCCACATCATGGCCTTGCCCCAGGGCACGCCGAAGACCTGCTTGTCTTGTGACCAGTCGTCTACAAAACCTGTGTTCCCGGGTGCGCTTTGCACTCCCACCACGTCAGACATAAGGACCCCTCAGGTCAATGTTCTACGTCGCCAACAGCAATCCGAAAAGTATCAGCCAGACCAGCAGCAGGTAGTGCCAGTAGATCGTGCACAGTTCGATGCTGCGTCGGATCGCAGCACCCTCCGCTGTCCCCAGCATCACGCGGGCCGTTGCCCGCGCCCAGACATACAGGCCGCCGAGGATATGCACGGCATGCGCGCCGGTCAGAAAATAGAAAAACGCGTTCGACGGGTTGCTCGAAATGAACTGCCCGCTCGCCTCCAGCTGCTGCCATGCGACGAACTGGCCCACCACGAAACCGGCTGTGAGCAGCCCCGTGACGACCAGCCCGGGCTTGAGCCGGGAGCCGATACCTTTCACGGCGCCGTTGCGCGTCCACTGGAACGCCAGGCTCGCGAGCACCAGCATCGCCGTGTTGGACCAGAGCAACTGCGGTTCGGTCATCGGCACCCAGTCGCCCAACTCCATTCGCAGCGCATAGGCGCTCAGGATCAGTGCGAAGAACGACGTCACGACCGCGAGCAGCGTCAGCAATGCGATCAGTCGCGTGTTGCTGCTGCCGCCCAACGGCCCGTGGTGTGCCGTTGCGCTGACCTCATCGGCAATCCACGGCTGCGTATTGAACGACTGCTTGAGCAGCCAGCCGAGCAGGGTGGCCAGTATGATCGCCAGGGCAATGAGACCGATTTCCACTAGTGATCTTCCCCGTGCTCGCGCCCGGCAGGCGCCTTGTCAGCCGGCACGTTCTGCGGAATGAAGTCGTCCTCGTAGCCCGGCACGCTGTAGTCGTAGGCCCAGCGATGGCACTCGGGCAACTCGTGCCCCCAGTTGCCGTGCTTGGGCGGCGTATCCGGCGTTTGCCACTCGAGGGTCGTTGCGCCCCATGGGTTCGGGTCGGCTTTCGGCCCTTTCATAAGCGACCAGACGACGTTCACAAAGAACAGAAGCTGTGTCGCGGCAACGAACAGGGCCGACATCGTGATCCAGGCGTTCAGGTCCTGCGCCGACTCGGGCAGGAACTCGGTATTGCCCATCGAGAAGTAGCGACGCGGCACGCCCTGGAAACCGAGATAGTGCATGGGCAGGTAGATCGAGTACGTGCCCAGGAACGTCATCCAGAAGTGCCATTTGCCGAGCGTCTCGTTGTACATCTTGCCCGTGATCTTCGGCCACCAGTGATAGATAGCGCCGAACACGACGAGCACGGGCGATACGCCCATCACCATGTGGAAGTGCGCAACGACGAAATAGGTATCGGAAAGCGGCAGGTCGATCGTTACGTTACCGAGGAACAGGCCCGTCAGGCCGCCGTGGATAAACGTAAAGATGAAGCCGATCGCGAACAGCATCGGTACGCGCAGGTGAATGTTGCCCTGCCAGAGGGTCAGTACCCAGTTGTACACCTTGATCGCCGTCGGCACCGCGATGATCAGTGTCGTCGTCGCGAAGAAGAAGCCGAAATACGGGTTCATGCCCGAGACGTACATGTGGTGCGCCCAGACGATGAAGCTCAAGCCACCGATCGCGACGATCGCCCACACCATCATGCGGTACCCGAAAATATTTTTGCGTGCGTGCGTCGACAGGAGATCGGAGACGATGCCGAAGGCCGGCAACGCGACGATGTAGACCTCGGGATGGCCGAAGAACCAGAACAGGTGCTGGAACAGGATCGGGCTGCCGCCCGTATAGCCGGGGTCCGCACCCATCGACGAGATCGCCGGCATGAAGAAGCTCGTCATGAGCGTCTTGTCGAACAGCATCATGATCGCGCTGACGAGCAAGGCCGGGAACGCCAGCAGGCCCAGGACGGTCGCGATGAAAATGCCCCACACCGACAGTGGCATGCGCATCAGCGTCATGCCCTTGCAACGGGCCTGCAGCACCGTCGTGACGTAGTTCAGGCCGCCCATGGTGAAGGCGACGATAAACACGGCCAGCGACAGGAGCATGAACAGGATGCCCCAGTCAGTACCTGGCGTCCCCTGCATGATGGCTTGTGGCGGATAGAGCGTCCAGCCCGCACCGGTCGAGCCGCCCGGGACGAAAAAACTGATCAGGAGAATGATGACGGACAGCAGGTAGACCCAGTAACTGAGCATGTTCAGGTAGGGGAATACCATGTCGCGCGCGCCGCACTGCAGCGGGATCAGGTAGTTGCCGAAGC
>CBDUMZ010000115.1:0-4669 GCA_965368465.1 uncultured Chromatiales bacterium | reverse complement strand
CTCGGCGCATTCCCGGCACGCCGAACCTCAACCTGTTCTGCTATCAGCGTTCCAATCCAGTCAAACTGCGCGCCGACGCGCGCGGACATGCTCCTGTGCGTTTCCCTGGCCAGATCGACATCGAAATCACAGAACGCCAACGCGCCATGGTCCGACTTGTGCCAGAGGTCGCGCGCCATTCCCTTGATGACAACCGGGTCGCCGCTGGCAAACGGCGCATCAGCTATTTTGTGGTCATCGGTGACAAGAAAATGCCGTGGCGTCTTGATGCCAACGCGGGACAACAATGCGTAGATCTCGAATTCCGGGATGAATGCGCTGGTCATCTGGAGAAAGCCGCGGCCTCGCTTTACGAGCGCGAATAGGTACCCACCAGGCGGTTCATCGCAATGACGTTCGGTTCGATCTTCGCGAGGAGCTCCCACAGCGTAAGCCCCGGCTCGAGTTCGGGGTTATCATCCAGCGCCAGCAGCCAGAAGAAGTAGTGATGTGTGCCGTGTCCTGCGGGTGGCATCGGCCCACCGTAGCCTCGCTTTTCAAAATCGTTAATGCCCTGGATGTAGTCGCCGACGCCTTCAGGGAGCTCGGCGACAGACCCCGGGATGCCGTACAACACCCAGTGCACGAACCCATAGGTGCCCGGCTTCACCAGCGGTGCATCCGGATCGTGACAAATCAGGGCAAAGGACTTCGTTGCGCCCGGCTGGCCACGCCACGACAATGCCGGAGATACGTCCTCACCCTCACCGGTGTGTTTCGTCGGAATCGGTCCGCCTCGATCGAAAGCCGAGCTGGTCAACGTCATGTCGGAAAGTGCAAAGCCCATGATGCTTACTCCCTGCAAGGAACGGAATGCTTGCACCTTCGTATATGCCTCTGTCGCTCGATTGGCAATACGCTATGACCGTAACGACTGGCGGCTGGCGGTCGCGTGGTAGGATTCCAACCAGCATGGCCGGAACTGATTAGGCGATACGTATGGAAGATCAGATTAGACAGTGGCTGCTCGATCCTGTCGTCGGAAAGATTGTTGCCTCCCTGCTGGCGGTACTGGTTGTTGTCGTACTCGTGCGCTATGCGCAGCGCGCTCTCGGGCGATATGTCGAAGACTCTCAGCGACGATACCGGCTGAAGAAACTCGTTGCCTTCGGCGGCTATGTTGTCGCCATCCTCCTTCTGTCCATCGTATTCAGCGACAAACTGGCGGGGCTCACCGTGTTGCTCGGTGTGCTCGGTGCCGGTATCGCCTTCGCGTTGCAGGAGGTTATTGTCAGCGTTGCCGGCTGGGTCGCGCTGTCATTCGGTCGTTTGTACGATGTTGGCGATCGTGTCCAGGTGGGTGGCATCAAGGGAGACGTCATTGATATCGGCGTGTTGCGAACAACGCTGATGGAGTGTGGCGGGTGGATCAACGGAGACCAGTACAACGGTCGAATTGTGCGCGTTGCGAACAGCTTCATATTCAAAGAGCCCGTCTACAATTATTCATCGGATTTCCCGTTTCTCTGGGACGAGATCAGGATCCCGGTCAGGTACGGGAGCAACTACGAGATGGCTCGCCAGGGATTTCAGCAGGTTCTTGACGAACTCACCGGCGAACATGCCCGTCAACTCAAGGGTGACTGGCGGAAGATGACGGACAAGTATTTGCTGGAAGACGCTCAATTGAAACCAAGCGTCTCACTGAAGATGGATGACAACTGGGCTGAGTTTGCGTTGCGTTACGTTGTCGATTACAAGAAACGTCGCGGCATGAAAGACCAGATCAGCAGTCGTATTCTCAAGTTCATCGAGGAATCCGGGGGCCAGATCAAGCTCGGTGCACCATCATTCGAGTTGGCCTCGGTTCCACCCCTGGACGTGAACGTACAGAAAATCGAGTGACGCCGCCCGAATTGTGAAAGCGATCAGAGTACCTTTCTCCGCATCGAGAAATGCACTCTGATCCCCTTACCTCGCCGGAGGTTGCTAAAGTAGCAACCATGTTTCGGGCCCTGTTTATTGTGCTGTGCTGCGTGGCCCTGGTGCCGTGCATCGAGGCTGCCGAGGAGGTGGTCCTCGAGGGCCGTGCCGGTAAGATCACCTCCGATAGCTGGACGATTGCAGGGTTGGAGTCCCAGTTCGAGCTGACGGCGACCGGCGTGCTTGGCGAGGTCCGCATGGCCCGCATAACCCTGCGGGAATCCGGTCAGAGCTTCGACGATGTCCGGGTGGTGTGCGCCGACATTGTTCTTACGACACACGGTGCGGCGTGCAATGACGCGACCTTCACAGCGACGATCCCCGGTGTTGGACGGCAGAGCATCCCGGGCACCTTTTCCTGGGACAAGCCGACCGGGGACACAAAAATCGAGCTGCACGATGTCGCCATTGCCGGGAGCCGCATGCGATTCAGCGTTCTCGCGAGCGACAGCGGGATCGAGGCCAATTACTCCGGCAGCGCGCTCAACCTCGAAGGG
The DNA here is from genome assembly GCA_965368465.1 of uncultured Chromatiales bacterium. GTDB lineage: Bacteria > Pseudomonadota > Gammaproteobacteria > Steroidobacterales > Woeseiaceae > UBA1847. The sequence continues at coordinate 2,210 of CBDUMZ010000115.1, read as the reverse complement.
CTCCTGCAGCTGGCCGGCGAGTTCACCGATGCTGTGGCCGGCTATTCCGGCAGCGGGCAAACGGATCTCACTGGCTGGTTCAGGGCGCCGGCCGACGGACCGCTGCGCGTGGTGGCTACTGCGGACCTTGAGGGCGCCTCGCTGGCCAACGACGCCGGCACGATCGCCGCAGCCGATATCACGGGCCGGCTCGTCGTCGATATTGCGGTGCACCCGGACTCGACATCCTTCGACCTGGCCATAGACACTAAGCAGGGCGAAGCCTATATAGAGCCCGTGTACGGCAACTTCGCCGAACACGCACTTCACTTTCGGGCCCGCGACGTACGCACGACCGACTTCACCGTATTCGAGGTTGGCCAGTTCGAGCTGCGCCAGGCGACCTTGCTGGATGCCGGCGGCTCGGCGCGGCTGGACTTCCCGGAAGAGCCGGATGCGCCAGCCAGCCTGACGGCGGACGTGACGCTGCGTGACTCGTCGGTGGCCACGCTCTACACGAGTCTCGTGCAGGTGCAACTGGCGGGCACGATCCTCGGCGCACTGGACACCGATGGCCGCATTTCCGGCACCGTCCAGGTCGCCGACAACGAACTACGGGCAGCCCTCCTCGAGCTCGACGATGTCATCCTGGACGATCAGGGCGATCGCTTCGCGGTCTATGGCCTCGACGGCGTCGTCGACTGGCGTGCGGATCAGCTGGGAACGCCGGGCACGAGCCGACTATCCTGGGAAAGCGGCACGGCGTACGGCCTGATTGTCGGCGGCGGCGACGTGCAGCTGCAACTCGGGGACAGCGACATAGAGCTGCTGCAGCCCTTGCGGCTGCCCACCATGGGCGGTGCATTGCGGATCAACCAGTTGGCCCTGCACAACTTCGGGAGCGACGATGCCACCGGTCGCCTCGACGCGGAACTCGAGCCTGTGCAGATCGGTCAGCTCACCGGTGCCCTGGGCTGGCCCGCGTTCTCGGGCACGCTGTCGGGACGCCTGCCGCTGCTGCAGCTCTCTGAGAATACCGTCACGGTCGGCGGTGACCTGAGTGCGCGGTTTTTCGACGGCACGCTGACGGTGTCGAACCTGCGCATCGAGCAGCCGTTCGGCCGCGTGCCACGGCTCAATGCCGACCTGGCGTTTCGCGACCTCGACCTGCAGCCGGTCACCGAGACGTTTTCTTTCGGTTACATTCAGGGGCGGTTAAGCGGCGACGTGACAGGCTTAACGCTCGTAAACTGGCGCCCGGTGGCCATGGACATGAGATTCTATACACCACCCGACGATCGCTCGCAGCACCGCATCAGCCAGCGCGCCGTAGAGAACCTGGCCAGTGTGGGTGGCGGCGGCGCTACGGCGGCACTGTCGACGGGTTTTTTCCGGTTCTTCGAGGTTTTCGCCTATGATCGTATCGGCCTGCGCTGCCGCCTCCGCGACAACGTTTGTACAATGAGCGGGGTTGGGCCGGCAACGTCAGGCCCGCAGGGAACCGGTTATTACATCGTCAAGGGCCGGGGCGTGCCCAGGATCGATGTCGTGGGGTTTCGCGAGACAGTGAGCTGGCCCAGGCTGGTGCAGCAGCTTGCCGCGATTACCCGCAGCAGTGCGCCGATCGTCAACTGACGTCAGCGCCAGTGTCGTTTTAAAGGAGATTGTCAGCCATGCGCAAGATAGCCATTAGTCTGTCGGTGTTAATAACGGTGTTTGTCGTGGCCTGCGTCACGATCAACGTCTACTTTCCGGAAGCCGCCGCAGTCGAGGCCGCGGATCGCATCATCGATAAGGTGCGTGGCGAAGAGTCGGCCGAACCGACGACCCGGCTGCAACCCGTCGATGACGACCGTTCGAACTTTGTCTATGCGGTAGCGAGCGGTCTCGGCCGATTCCTGATCGGCGAGGCCAATGCGCAGGAACCGGTCGATTTCGACAAACCGTCGGCCGAGAAAGCCGCGCTCGAGAACTCGCTGGCCGCACGTTTTCCCGCGCTGCGCGTGTATCTCGACTCCGGCGCAATCGGCCTGACCGACTCCGGCTTGCTGGAGATTCGCGACCGCAACCTCGTGCCGCTGAAAGACCGCAATACCGTCGTACAACTGGTTGCTGCGCAGAACAACGACTGGAACGCGTTGTACGCCGAGATCGCCCGGCTCAACAACCACCCCGAATGGCAGGACAGCATTCGGCGCACGTTTGCCGAGCGCTGGGTCGCGAAAGCCGAT
>CBDUMZ010000114.1:0-4832 GCA_965368465.1 uncultured Chromatiales bacterium | reverse complement strand
TCGAGAACATCAACTATCTGCAGGCCATCAAGCGCGTGATCGGTATGATCGACCGCCCGTTGGCTAACTGAACGACTAGTCGAGATTTACTACCAGAGGCAAGATCAATGGCAAGTGAAATTGAACGCAAATTCCTGGTCAGCGGCGACTTCAAGGCAGCAGCCGAGAAGTCGCAGCGCATCACGCAGGGATATCTTTGCTCGGTTCCCGAGCGTACGGTGCGAGTCCGCACCAAGGGTGATCAAGGCACGATCACGGTCAAGGGTATCGGCAACGAGTCCGGCATGTCACGCTACGAATGGGAGAAGGAGATCCCTGTGAGCGAAGTGCAGGAATTACTCGAACTGTGTGAGCCGGGCGTGATAGACAAGACCCGATACCTCATCCCGTTTGGTGGTCACACGTTCGAGGTCGACGAGTTTTATGGTGACAATCAGGGGCTCGTCGTCGCCGAAGTTGAGCTGTCAGACGAAGACGAGCAGTTTGCAAGACCAGACTGGCTCGGTGAAGAGGTCACCGGTGACGTGCGGTACTACAACGCGATGCTGATGAAGCAGCCGTACACGACCTGGCAGAAGTGAGTCGCACCTAGAGATCAGGCAGGCACATCATGATTGACAAGAGCAGTCCAGACTACGATCCGCTGGACATGCGCAATTATCGGGTAGAGAAGCTACCCAAGCGCGAGAAACAGGGACTTGAGCGATGGCTGGAGATCGCCGGGGGCCCGCTGGCAATAGCGTCGTTCCTGTTGTTGCTGTTCGTCGTCAAGGTTCCGTTCCTGCAAAACATCGACCCCGGGATTCTCGGTAAGACGGCGGCCGCCCGATTTGAGGAACTCGGGGCGGCGGAGTTTTCGCGTATCAATGGCGCGATGCTCGCGATCTTCGTGACGGCGATCATCCTCTGGGTAACAGAGGCAATCCCCAACTACTTAACGTCGCTTCTCGTGATCATCTCGCTCGTGCTGACTGGCGTGACGCCGGAAGTTGAAGCCTATGCCCAGCTCGGTCATCCGGTCATGTGGCTCAACATCCTGTCGTTCATACTCGCCAGTATGCTCGTCAAGACTAACGCGGCGAAGCGCTTCGCGATCTGGTTCATCGTACGCTTCGGCAAAAACGCGACGTCGATATTCTTCAGCTTCATCGTGATTAATGTCGTGCTGTCGATGTTCATTTCGGCAACGACGGCGAAAGCCGCGATACTCCTGCCGATCTTCATGGTGATCGCAGCCGTATTTGGTGCGACCGGTGGGGAAAACAAGAACAACTTCGGACGAAACCTCGTCCTGCAGAACCTGTTTCAGATCAACATCAGCGCCGGTGGTTTCATCACGGGGTCCGGCGCCAATCTGTTGGCCGGCGCCCTCATTGCCGGCGCGCTGATGTGGGAACAGGACTTCGAGTTCTATCGCTGGATGGAAGTTGCGCTGCCGCTCGCTCTGCTCAATATTCTCCTGGGTTGGTTCATCGGGTCGAAGGTCTTCTTTCGCCTCACCAAGGAGGAATCGAAGCCGCAGATCGAGGGTGGACTGGAGCGCCTGCGTGACGAACTCAAGGCAATGGGGAAAGTTCGATTCGAGGAAGTAAAAGCCGTTGCGATCTTCGTTGCGGTCCTGGCACTGTGGGTAACCGATTTCTACCATGGCATCAGCAAGACGGCCGTTGCGTTTCTCGGCGCCGTCGTCGCGCTCATGCCCGGCATCGGCATAGTGAAGTGGAACGATGTCGATATTCCCTGGCATCTCTTGATGTTCTCTGCCGGCGCGTACACGCTCGGCGCCGGTTTCAAGTCGTCCGACCTGCCGAACATCTCAGTCGACGCTGCGTTTGATGCGATGGGGTTTTCGGGTGACACGCCGTTCTGGGTGCTCTACCTGTCATTGACGGCCACGATGCTCTTCAGTGCCCTTATTTTTCAGTCGAAGACCATGCGAACGCTGGTATTCATACCGATCGCCATCGGTACCGCGCAGAAGTTCGGCTATCCGATCCTCAGCCTGGCATTTCCAGTGGCGTTGCTGATCGAGCACGTGTATGCCTTGCCGTTTAACAGCAAGCCGGCGGCCCTGCTGTATGTCACGGATCAATACGGGTGGCGCGACACGGCGAAATTCGGCGTCACGATGCTGTTTGTCGGCTGGTTCATGATCATCCTGTGGGGCGAGACCTGGTTACGCTGGCTTGGCTACACGCCTGACGGCGTATTCGGATTGTTCTGAAGCCGAGGAACCAGAACGCCAGGACGAACTCCGCAGCCAGGTCATCCTGGCCGGCAATATCGCGGTGCAAGACAACAAGCGTCAGGCGATCTTTCTCTGGAAGCGATTGATCTCAGGGTGATCGGCCGTTGCCGACAAGTCCGTCACGGCCGCGTCCAGGTGAATGCCGCGTTGCGCGAGTTCAGCGAGCATATGCTCGTAGCAACCGTCGGTAGCGCCCAGGTACTCGGGCGGGCAAACGCCTTTGCGCGTGAACATTCCGGCCAGTACCTGGCGAGCGGCAATGGCGCAGGTGTAGCCTGTTGTGCGCGCCATGGAGTTCGTTCCGGTTGCTGCGTCGAAACGATCTAGCAGGTAGAAATCGCGTCGTTCACGCCTGCCGTTGTGCTGGCCTTCCATGATGACCTGCATGACCGTCAGATCTTCTTCGTCCTCCGCGAGCCGCCATTGCTCGATGAGAAGGCGCGATGTGACGTCGATCGGTCGCACCGGCATGCCATCGATATCGATGCACTCCGTGTTGAAAAAGCCGCTGTCCCGAAGCGCGCGCGCCAGGTTGGCGTGACCGGGATAGCGCATGGTCTTTTCCTTCATGAAAGGAATGTCCATGGTGCGGGCGAGGCTGCGCAGGCCGTCCGTATTGAAAGCCTCCAGCGTGCCAACGCCCTTGAAATCGATGAGTTCCACGTCGGACAACGCCGGTCGCACGACCAGTTCGCCGTGTTCGACAAAGCGAGCCGGGCGCGTGAACTCCGCCATGACGTCCAGGGGTGAGAATACGGCCTTGTATTCATACGGCCAGGAGCGGACAACCGGCAGGCCACCCACCAGGCAAAGATAGGATTCCACCTTGTCCATGTTGCGGTGCACGTGGCCGGCGATCACGTTGGACAGGCCCGGTGCGACGCCGCAGTCGACGATGGCCGTGACGCCGCGTTGCTTTGCCAGGTCATCCAGTTCGAAAGGGTCCTCCCCGAAGAACGAGATATCGACCACGTCTTTTCCTGCGTCGATGATACGGCGCATGGTCCGGAACCCGATATCGCCCGGAACCGCATTGACGACCAGGTCGGCGTCACCAACGACCGCACTCAGCGTTGCGTCGTCGGAGATGTCCTCGCAGGCCACCTGGATGCCCGTTTGCTGACGGAGTTTGTCCAGTGATTGCTCTGAGCGATCGACGGCCCGAATCGACCAGTTTTTTTCCCCGGCCAGGTCCCTGGCAATCGCGCCGCCGACCAGGCCCGTTCCCAATACCGTTATCCGCATGTTGCTCTCCAGGCAGCCCAGGGACTATCGCGAGTGTCTGCGATGGGGGTGGGCAAGAGCAATGCGGAGTTCTACTTATCTGTTTGATTTAATTGAGAAAGATCACATTGTGAAACCCATCGAGACCGGCGGTTTGACATAAGCTGAGCGCGCAAAAGAATGGACCCCCTGTTGCCATTTGGAGACATCTGGACGAGTCACTTTTTTTGCGCCACAGTGTCAGTGCAGGCAGCCGTATCCGGCCGTCAAAAAAAACGACTTCGTGACAATCTGGGCAACAAGTGGAACGCGACCGACAGTCCGCATTCATTCAGTATCCGTCTCAACAAGAGGCGTTCAGTTTTCTTGAAGGTGTCCTCGCCGACCCGAAAGGCCTCGGGTTGCTGCATGGCCCGGACGTCGCCGGCAAATCCGAACTCATCGAACAGATCGCACAGAAGGTGCGGGAACGCGCAGACGTCGCTGTCGTGGATGGCTCACAGCTCAGGCCGGCCGCTTTCCTGAATTCCATACTCGCGGAGTACGGCTACGAGCTCGAACTGGGTTCAGTGGACGAACTGCTGAACATGATCAACGTCTTCGGCATGCAGCAAGCGAAGACGCGCGAAGCGCCCGTCCTTATTCTCGAACACTTTAATCGCATGTTGCCGAGCACACTCGCTGTGCTCTGCAAACTGGCGCAACTGACCAGTGAGCAGCACTTCATCGTGCGCATCATACTGGTGGGCGATCGCTACTTCAGCCGTGTGATCGACTCACCGCGCATGTTGCCTATCGCCATACGCCTGGTTGGCAGCTTCGAGATGAAGCCGCTGACGAAACGGGAGTCCCTTGTCTACCTGTCGGCGAGACTCAAGGCGAATGGTGTCGAGAATCCCGCGAGCGTCATTCCTGCCGAAATCAGTGACTCCTTGCACGTGGTTAGCCAGGGCTGGCCTGGAAATCTCGACCGCATCGCGGACTCGATCGTTGCCAGGAAACACGATTTCCCGCTCAAGCTCGAAGACCTCGGCGTCGTGCGCACCGATAGTCTGTTCAGCACTTACGACAAGGTGTCGGAAGACAACCAGGACGTGCCGCTGCTCGACGACGTGGTGGAGCCGGAGTCGCCGCACCTGATCATCTCGCACAACGGCGAGGTAGTGCAGGAAGTCACGCTCGATTCGGCCAGAACACTGCTGGGGCGCTCGGCTTTGAGCGATGTCGTCATAGAGAACCAATACGTCAGCAAGCAACACGCGATGCTCGTGCGTTCCGATGGCGGGCTGGTACTGCTCGATCTGAAGAGCCGCAATGGCACTTACGTCAATTCGCGGCGGGTGCAGAGCCAGGTCTTGCG
>CBDUMZ010000113.1:0-4919 GCA_965368465.1 uncultured Chromatiales bacterium | reverse complement strand
CGGTCGCCGTAGCGGTCCAGCTTTGTTTGCCCGATACCACTGATACCCAGCATCTGTGCGGCCGTCTGGGGTCGATACGCAAGCATCTCGTGCAGCGTCTTGTCGTGGAAAATGACGTACGCAGGCACATTGTGCTCGGTCGCGAGCGCCTGCCGGCAGGCGCGCAGTGCGTCCCACAGATCACGGTCCTTGTCAGCGACAACTCGCTCTGTGGCCGGCCTTCTCGATGCCACAACAGGTCGCTTCGGATCTTCCCGAAACTGCAGGGGCGTCTCTCCGCGCAGGACTCCACGACTGGTCTCGGTGAGGACCAGCGCGCCAAAACGGGCGGCATCCGCTCGCAGGTGGCCTGCGACGATCAGCTGGCGCGCCACCGAACGCCAGGTGCTCGACGGCAGGTCCTTCCCTATGCCAAAGACACTGAGCTGATCGTGCCCATGCTGCAGAACCTTGTCCGTCTCTTTTCCCAGCAGCACGTCGACAAGGTGTGCGGCACCGAAACGCTGACCGGACCGATACACAGCCGACAACAGTTTCTGCGCCGCTTCTGCTCCGTCCCAGGTGTTTACGGGCGTCAGGCAACCATCACAATTCCCGCAGTCCTCGTCCAGCGAATCCCCGAAATAGGCGAGCAACGGCCGGCGCCGGCAGCCCGTGACCTCGCACCAACCCAACAACGCATCGAGCTTGAAGCCTTCGTAGCGCTTGTACTCGTCGTCTGCCTGGGATTCGTCGAGCATCTGCCGGAGACGAACGACATCCTGCAGGCCGTACACCATCCAGGCATCAGCGGGCTCGCCGTCGCGGCCGGCCCTGCCCGTTTCCTGGTAATAGGACTCAATGCTTTTCGGCAGGTCGAGGTGGGCAACGAAGCGCACGTCGGGCTTGTCGATACCCATGCCGAATGCGATCGTCGCGACGATGATCAAGCCGTCCTCAGCGAGGAAGCGGCGCTGGTTCTCGGCACGCACATCAGCCGCGAGTCCGGCGTGATACGGCAAGGCCTCGAAGCCTTGTGTGCACAGCCAACTGGCGATGCTCTCCGTTTTCTTGCGCGACAGGCAATAGACGATTCCCGCTGCGTTGCGATGCGCCTGCAGGAACTTCAGTAGTTGCGCGCGGGCATCGGTTTTGACTTGCACCGCGTAAGCGATATTAGGTCGATCGAACTTCGCGACAAAGATGTCGGGCTCGTTGAGCTCGAGCCGCGCGACTATTTCCCCCCGCGTCTTGTCCGTTGCCGTGGCTGTCACCGCCATGCGCGGGACGCCGGGGAACAACGTACCCAGGTCACCGAGACCCAGGTAATCACTGCGAAAATCGTGGCCCCATTGCGACACACAGTGGGCCTCGTCGATCGCGATGATTGACAGCGGAATGTCGCGTAGCAGTGACTTGGTGTGCTCAGTGACCAGGCGCTCAGGCGCGACGTACAGGAGCTGCAGATCCCCCTGCCGAAGCTTGCTTATCACCGCCCGACTCTCGTCGGCCGACTGGCTGGAGTTCAGAAACTCCGCAGCGATGCCGAGTTCACGCAATGCCGTGACCTGGTCCTGCATCAGCGCAATGAGCGGCGAAACGACGAGGCCCGTGCCCTCTCTCAGCATTGCCGGAATCTGGTAGCACAGGGACTTGCCACCGCCTGTCGGCATGATCACGAGTGAGTCGTGGCCCGCCAGCGTGGCCTCGATAATCGACTGCTGTTGCCCCCGGAACTCCGGGTAGCCGAAGACATCTTCCAGAACTCGCTGGGGCGAAAGACTCAAGCGCACTACCGTTTTCGACAAACGATGAACACGGCCGCGTTCTTCTTCGGCTGCCATTCGTATTCGATCTCGAATCCGGTCTTCTCGAGCTTGCCGGTCAACTCGGCCACCGAAAAGACTTTCACCAGCGGGAACAGCCGCAGGGCGCGTCCCACCGGGACGATGAGCCGGAACAGAAACATCATGTCGCGGATGCAGGCCGTGCTGCTCACGAATACGCCACCGGGCTTGAGCATCCTGTGAATTTCGGCAATGGCCCGTTCCCAGTTCTCGAGCAGGTGCAGGATGTTGTGCGCCATGACGGCGTCGAGGCTGGCGTCCGGCACATCGAGCCCCTCGACCGATGACGCATCGAACGAAACGTTGTCGATGGCAGCAGCCTTTGCCTTGTCTCGCGCGATCTCGACCATCCGGGTAGACAGATCGGTCGCACGAATGTGCCCCACGTAGGGCGCATGGGCGATAGCCGTGGAGCCGGTGCCGCAGCCGATCTCCAGTACCTCCATGCCGGGCCGCAGGTGCTTGCGCGTGATCTCCAGCTTCTTCTCGTACGACGCCTCGTCCGCAATGGGCCGCTGCGCATATTTATCGGCCAGCTTGTTCCAGAATGCTGTTTCGCGATCCATCGATTGAGTCCATCAGGGGGGTGCCAGCCGCCATCATATCAGGGCTGGCCCACCCAGCCGGCACGCGATTTCTGCGCAGTGAGTTAGTTAACACGAATCCGGAATTGGCAGGCTGAGATCGTTACGCAGCAAGATGTGAGGTCCTTCACAATTTGACGAAAAACCGCGCGCCATTCCTGGGCCCGGTCAGAAAAGTGTGAATACGCTACAGGACTCTCGCCCACACCAGGGCCATAGTCCGTCAATGCATCGGAACTGTGTGCACTACTGGAGATTTGCAATGAAACATCCTGCCTCAATAACAAAAAGTGGCTTACTGTTTTTGGCTATGTTTGTTCTTTCAGGGCCGTTATCGGCAGATGAATTGAAATTCATGCCGCGCGCTTCACTCGCAGTGGTTTCCTACGATTTTGTCCAGTCGGCCAGGCCTAATGCGCTGGCCCCGACCGGCATCAACAACAATGAGTTCCCCGAAGTCAATTTCAACGTCACTTTCAAGATGCTTGGCGTTGGCGGTACTTTTCTCAAGAACGGCTACTATTTTGACGTTTCTTACCAGAAGTCACTGGAGGAAGAAGACAGTTTTACACTGGAAGATACTGCCTTGCCTGGCGGTGTCTTTATGGAGACGTTCGCGGGCGATCGTGAGGACTATGCGGTAACTTTTGGCAAGAAGTTCCTCGAAAATCGTCTCGGACTGTACGGTGGCTACAAGGCGGGCACCAGCCAGGCCTCTGGAGATCAGGGCCAGGTGTTGTCGTTCAAGGAAGATGGCTTCTTTGTTGGCGTAAATTATGGCTGGCGGATGGGCGATAAAGGAGTGTTGTCTGTCAATCTGGCCTATGCGGATCTGAATGGGGATCTGAAAGAAGACGTGAACAACCCCGCATTCGCCAGTCCGGCAGTGCTGGCGACACCGCTGGATACAGATGCCAGCAGTGATGCCCAGGGCTTGAGTTATGGCATCAGCTGGTCTTCGCGTTTGACGCAGACGCTCAGTTATTCCCTGGCACTGGATGCGAAAACATATACCTTCGACAATGTGCGGGATGTGAATCCCAATGCACTTCCCTCTGATGAATTTGAAGAGGATTTCATCGGCATCACAGCTTCGCTGTTCTACTTGTTCTAACGAGTCTGTATCAAGCGAGCTGATTCATGGAAATCCCAGGCTATAAACTCGGCAGAGAAGTCCAGGCGGAGCCGGCCTTTACTGTCTACAACGCCCTGGACGTAGAACATAGCAAGACTGTCATCGTCAGGGTATTTAACGAGGCGTTGTCAAAAGACCCTGCGTTTCAAAATCACTTCAGGGACGTTACAGAGCGCCTGGTCGATCAGCCCCTGAGCAACAACGTCGACTACCTGGACGCGATTGTGACTGACGATGCCTGTGTCATTGTCACCAACTATTGCCCTCGCAGCGCCCTGCGACAAGAGAGTTTTCCCGACTTCTCTGAAGAAAAGGTCCTTGATATCGGGGTACAGCTGGCCGTCAGTCTGTCGCAGTTGCACAAACTGGGCATTGTCCACGGCGGTGTCGAGCTGTCGAATATCAGCTTCCGTCAAAGCGGCGAAGTCGTTCTGGAAACGGTCGCACCGCAACGGACAATGCCGGGTTGCGATGCGCCGGGACCGATATCACAAAGCCCGCAGGATGCGGCGTGTCTCGCTCCGGAAGCTGGTACCGGCTTAACAGCCAGTTCAGACTTCTTCTCACTAGGCGTTGTGCTTTACGAATTACTGCTTGGCAGGAAGCCGTTCAATACAGACACAAGTGCAGAGCTGGAGCAGCAAAAGAAGGAGGGGCGATTCCTGCCTTTGACCGGCGAACTGGTACATCTTAATCCCTTGTTCAGTCGTCTGCTCTCGCCGGATCCGAGATCGAGAATCGCCAGCGATCAGCAGTTCATCTCGGTACTCAATGCATGTCGGAAGGGTAACACTCCAGGCGAAGTCACAACCCCCGGGAACCCGGCAAGTACAGACCCGGCAAGTCCAACGGCCCGACCAACGGCTGTTGCCTCTGTCAAGAAAACCAAAAGACGCCCCCTGGTGTTTGCCGCTGTGCCTGCCGTATTGGTTGCTGCTGCTGTTGTCTATTATTTGGTTTCGGGCAAACAAGAAACGCCGCAACCGCTTTCCGATGAAACGCAAACCCCAGTCGTTGCCGAGACGCCTGCGCCGACTATCGACGTTCCACCCTTGGCGCCGGCAACGGACCGCGTCGTGGAACCTGAGCCCGATGAAGCGGCTGTGACGGACCTCGAGAACGGCGGTGAAGAGGCATTGGAAACTCGTCCTTCCGTTGCTGCAGCGGAAGTGCCTGCAACCGATCAGCGCGCTGCCGATGCGGCCCGGGAGGCCGAAGAACGTGAAAAGAAAGAAAGAGCGTTGGCAGCCATCCGCCGGGCAGAAGTGGAACGCGCAGAACAGGAGCGTGCGGAACGGCGACGTACCGCTGCGCTGGCTGAGCAGCGAAGGCTGGAGCGTGAACGAATAGCCCGCGAGGAGGAAGCCGAACGAA
>CBDUMZ010000112.1:0-4988 GCA_965368465.1 uncultured Chromatiales bacterium | reverse complement strand
CGTAGTCCTTGCGCTGCTTGTCATTCATGATGTCGTACACCATGCTATTGACGTCCTTGTGGGTCAGCGCCGGCATGTTGATACGCTTGATGTCACCATCGACGCGAATCATGGGCGGCACCCCACCGGACAGGTGCAGGTCAGAAGCGTTGTTCTTTACCGTGAACGACAATAGCTGGGCAACGTCGACGGCCATATTTCTCCCTCTTCTTTGAGGTCCGGACTTACCATAACCCGGACCGATTAAGAGCCTAGTATAGCGAAGCAATCGGACTAAAACGTGATTGGAGTCACGGAAAACTTAAGCTTGCTCAGTGATTTGCTGCAATCGGCGGCAATCGACGCGGGCCGCGACCCGGCCTCCGTACGCTTGCTCGCCGTGAGCAAAAAACAGCCCCTGGAGAAGATTCGCGAGGCGGCTGCCCGTGGGCAGCGTGATTTCGGCGAAAACTTCGTCCAGGAAGGTGTCGACAAGATCGAGTCCCTGGGCGACCTGGACCTGACCTGGCACTTCATCGGGCACCTGCAGAGCAATAAAACACGCGTGGTGGCCGAATACTTTGACTGGGTGCACACTATCGACAAACTCAAGACGGCGCGGCGTCTTGCCGAGCAGCGGCCCGGGGGCCGGCCGCCGCTGAACATCTGCCTGCAGGTCAATGTCGACGACGAGGATTCCAAGTCCGGCGTTGCACCTGCCGACGTTCGGGACCTGGCGGCTGCCTGCGCTGACCTGCCGAATATCACGCTTCGCGGCCTGATGTGCCTGCCGGCGATACGCGAGGAATTCGACGAGCAACGCAAGCCCTTTGCCACCCTGCGCCAGCTGGCGGAACAGCTGCAGGCGGACGGCATCAATACGGATACCCTCTCGATGGGCATGACAGCAGACTTTCGGGCTGCGATTTTTGAAGGCGCGACGATTGTGCGTATCGGTACCGCACTGTTCGGCGCGCGCGACGCATAAGGCAGGGCCAGATGGACTACGGAAAAGTGGCATACGTTGGCGGCGGCAACATGACGCGGGCGCTCGCAGGGGGAATGCTTGCGGCCGGCTATGAACCGGCGCACCTACTGATATCGGAACCGCTGGCCGGGCATCGTGACATCCTCGCCAGGGACTTGCCCGGCACTGTGATCCGCGAGGCCAACGAAGATGTCGTGCGTGAGGCGGAGTGCATTGTGCTGGCTGTCAAACCCCAGATCCTCTGCCAGGTTTGCAGGCCGCTGGCACCGCTCGTGCAAAAAACGCGGCCGCTCGTGATTTCGATCGCCGCCGGCGTGCGCAGCGGCGACATCGAGAGCTGGCTGGGCGGTGACCTGCCGGTGGTCAGGGTGATGCCCAATCAGCCGGCCCTGCTGCGCCTCGGGATATCCGGCCTGTACGCCAACGAGCGCACGAGCGAGCACCAGCTGCGTGCCGCAACCAACATCATCTCCACGACCGGGCCGGTCGTGAACGTGGCGAGCGAGGCGGACATCGACACCGTCACGGCTGTTTCCGGCACGGGGCCGGCGTACTTCTACCTGCTCGTCGACATGCTCGTGAAAACCGCGGTCGATCTCGGTCTTAGCTACGACGACGCGCTGGCGCTGGTCCTCGAAACCGCACGCGGCGCCGGCGAGATGGCCGAACAGTCGGGGGAAACCATGGATTCGCTCATCGCGCGGGTCCGCTCACCCGGGGGAACCACGGCGGCCGCGTTCGACTACCTGGATAGCACGGACTTCCGTGATATCTTCGGTGCCGCCGTCGTCGCCGCGCGCGATCGTGCGGTGGATCTCGCCAACGACGCGCACAAAGCAGGAAAGGACTGACCGATGCCGAGTAACGTAATAGACGCCCTGGTGTTCATCATCAACGCAGTCGCGCAGCTATACCTGTTCGTCCTGTTGCTGCGCCTGCTGCTACCCTGGCTCGGCGTGGATTTTCGCAACCCGATCTCGCAGGCAATCCTCAAGATTACCTCGCCCGTGGTCGTGCCTTTGCGACGCATAATCCCGCCTGTAGGTCGTATCGACTCGGCAACCCTGCTCGTCGCATTCATTATTCAATACCTGCTGATCCTGGCAATCCTCCTGTTGTACGGGAGGACGGCCGGTGTCCTTGCCATTGCCCTGACCACCGTCGTGGACCTCGTCCTGCTGACTCTGCGGCTGTTCGTATTCGCCATCATCATTCGCGTCATCCTGAGCTGGCTCGCACCCGGCGGACACAATCCGGCGCTCGCGATCATCCACGCGTTGACGGACCGGGTGCTGTTGCCATTCCGCCGCATCCTCCCGCCGCTTGGCGGCCTGGACCTGTCGCCGCTGCTCGCGATCATCCTGATTACGGCGGTGACCATCGTTGTCGCAGGCTTCAAGCCGCTGCCTTTCTGACGGCAGGAGCACCGTAAATGGTTTATAGTGAAAGAAAAAAGAGGGGGTGGTTTCATGACTTTGGCAAGAACTCTGATCTCTTTTTCGTTGCTCGCGCTCATCGCGGCTTGCGGCGGACCCGGCGACTCGGCATCCGTTCCTGAAGCGCAGCCCGCCGGCGCAACGTCAGCCGACATTGGCGAGTTTGTCGTGCACTTCAGCGCACAATCCACCGACCAGTTGCCACCGGACGTCGCTCGTGCGTACAACATCGTGCGCAGCAAGAACCGGGCAATGCTCAACGTGTCGATTATCCGTAAGTCCGATAACTCGCCTGTCGCAGGCGAGGTTACCGTGCAGACCGTCAACCTCACCGGGCAGCTGAAAAGCGTCACGATGCGCAAGATAGAAGAGCCTGGCGATGTCGTGGCCATCTACTACATCGGCGAAACACCGGTCGCAAATCGCGAAACACTGGTCTTCGATATCACGGTCAGACCCGATGGCGCCGCGCGATCGTCGGACGTCAGGTTCAAACGGGAGTTTTTTACAGATTCGTAACTTTAAGGTGTCGGCAGCACGACGCGAGACGGGCCCGCACGGGTCCGTTTTTCGTTCTGGCCGACAACAACAAAAAAAGCTTAAAAAAAAGGCCTTTTTGCGCTTACGCAGCATCGAAAAAAGTGTTATCGTCGCTGCGCTTTCATCGCGGGCAATCGCTCGTTTCGTTTATTTTTAGGAGTTAGTTTTTCATGGCAGCGAACACCAAAAAGCCACCGACCAAATCTGAAATTTACGCAAAGATCGTCGAAGATACTGGCCTGACGCGTAAAGACATTGCGGCCGTTTTCGAATCCCTTAACGGCCAGATCAAGAAGAACCTTGGCGGTCGTGGCGCCCCGGGCATGTTCTCCATCCCCGGTCTTCTGAAAATGCGGGTCGTGAAGAAGCCAGCTCGCAAAGCCCGCAAAGGTGTAAACCCGTTCACGGGTGAAGAGATGATGTTCAAGGCGAAGCCTGCAACCAAGGTTGTCAAGGTCTCCGCCCTGAAGGGTCTCAAAGACATGGTTTGATCGCAGCGTCGACCAACCAGAAAAGGCCGGGCATTGCCCGGCCTTTTTTTATGCCGTGACGAACTCGATCACGGCATTTCTGAGCTCGGCCAGCCGACCGTGGAAAAAGTGTTCGCCCTGCGGAATGATCAACAGCTCCGGACCGGGCGCAAGGCTGTTGAACCAATCGATCGTCTCTTCGATATCGACGAGTTCATCCTCGTCGCCCTGCACGATCAGCCAGGGGCATTCCGGCTGCGACTCCAGCCCGTTGGCGAATCGACTGATCGCGGGTGCCACACTGACGAGTCCATCGACGTGTGTAGCGACCGCCGCCTTGACCGCGATAGCGGCACCGAATGAGAACCCTGCCAGCCACAACGGGTAGGACCCGTGACGGGCTCGCATGAAGTCGATCGCCGCGAGCGCGTCGTCAAGCTCGCCTACGCCGGCATCGTACTCGCCCTCGCTGCGTTCGGTTCCGCGAAAGTTGAACCGCAGCGTCTCGTAGCCCGAGCGGACAAATGCACGCGTCAGCGTGTGCACGACCTTGTTGTGCATCGTGCCACCGTGTTGCGGGTGAGGGTGGCAAATAACAGCACAACCCTCGAGTGCGCCCTCACCGGGTCGCTCGAGAATGGCCTCGAGGCGACCGACCGGACCCTCGATAAACAGATTCTCGGACACTGGGTGTTGGCTCATTGTGAATTCCGGGGTGGATAGATTCGTGAATACTGCTGTAAAATTATGATCTTATGTAATGTAAGGTGGTGTTATGAGCGACAGCATGCAACGCGCTGCACAATATTGTGCACATAAACGCCACGCGTTGCCTGCTGTTCCGGCGTTCGCCGCAGGGTTCGTCGTCCGCAGCCGTACAGGATCCCGCCAATGCCCGACATAACCGTTACCCACATCGCCCTGATGGCCATCATCGCGGTCCTGGGCGTCATCATCGGCTGGGTGTTGCGCGGTAGCCGGTCGGCGCAGGAAAAAGCGGCCGTTAATGCAGGGTGGCAGGACCAGCTTGACGCGCAACGGCGCGAGGGAGACCGCCTGGTCGAGCAGAACAAGGGACTGATGGAGCAAGTCAGCCAGTTCCAGGCCTCGCACACCGACGCCAAGAACCGCGCCAGGGAATTGTCGAGCGCGGTGCAGGAGGCGTACGCGCGCCGCGACGAACTGCAGCGCGAGATCAAGGACATTCGCAGCAATCTCGAAGTCGCCGTCAGCGAGCGGGACCAGCTGCAATCGGACATGGCGGCGCGCAGCTCCGACACCGACATCCTGCAAGAGAAGGACGCACGCATCGAGAAGCTGTCGCGAGAGCTTGCGAACTGGCAGAACCGCCTGCCGCCGCTCATCGACCGCTTCCGGGTACGCAACGAGGAGGCCACGCAACTCGAAGCCGAGCTCGAGCGCGCCCGCGCACGAATCCGCGAACTGGAGAGCCTGCGACGCGCTGTCCCCGATGACCAGACTCGCATCGAGCCGGTTTCGGACCCGGCGGAACTGACCGACGGACTGGACGCGTCGAATGACGCGGAAGAGGAACCCGGGCCTGACGTCGAAGCC
>CBDUMZ010000111.1:0-5028 GCA_965368465.1 uncultured Chromatiales bacterium | reverse complement strand
GAAGTCATGCCCACGAAATCCCGAGGGATCGCCATCTGTTTGGTGTTCCTGATATTCACAATTCCGTTCGGCGGCCCCCTTGCGGCCGAAAGTACGATGCCGCCGACCGATAACCCAGGCACCGGTGACCTGGCGAAGTTCGTCCGTGAAATTGTCGATGCAAATCCCACCGTCAACGCAGCACTGGCTGCGCTGGACGCCAGTTGGGCCTATGAAGCGGCCTCCGGTCGGCCCCTCTACAACCCGGAACTCGAATTGGAAGCAGAGGATGCTGATTCGAAAACTAGGGCACTGGGGCTAAGCCAAACGCTCGATTGGGGCGGAAAGCGAAATGCAAGACTGACAGTGGCCGAGGCAGAGCGTCGTTCTGTGGAAGCCAACGTCAGCAACGTACGTTGGCAAGTAGCCGTCGAGTTGCTCTCTGCGCTGGCTGATTACCAGACGGCGTCAGAGATCAACGCTTTGGCAATGACTCGGGTCGAAACAATGCACGACTTCGCCGATGTGTCGAAGCAGAGATTTGATGCGGGTGACATTAGCCAGATCGAGCTCAACCTTGCGACACTGGCCTATACGCAGTCGCGAATGGAGCTTGCCACTGCGGCAGCGGGTTTTGCCGAGTCAAAGCAAGCCGTCACCAATCTGGTTCGTAGTGTTCCGGAAACCCGATGGCCAAACATAGACTCTCAACTGGCGCCGCCCACGATCGGTTCAGAATCTGCTGCTGAAATGGTAATGACACTGCCGCACGTACGTGCCGCCCAACTTCAGGTGGAAGTCGCTAGCGCCAGAGTGTCTCTGCGTGAACGGGAGCGTCGAGTCGATCCAACACTGACCCTGCGTGGTGGCAAGGAAGATGACGAGACCCTCGTCGGCGTTAACGTGACAATCCCTTTGCCTGTCCGCAACAGCTTTCGGCATGAAGTGACGGCGGCGAGCGCAGAGCGGCGCCAGGCACAGCAGGTCTTATCGGACGTTTCACGAAGGGCCTATACACGATTCCTCGGCGCGCAGGAACGCTATCGAATCTCGCAGGGCGCGTGGCAGGACTGGCAAGAGACGGGAGACGTCAGCTTGCAAAGCCAGGGCGCATTGCTGCGCCGACTCTGGGAAGCCGGAGAACTCAGCACCACGGACTATCTGGTCCAACTCAGACAAACACTGGATACCGAAGAAAGTGCACTCGAGCTGCGACGCGCCATGTGGCGTGCCTGGTTCGAATGGATGACTGCTTCGGGAAAAATTGAAAGTTGGTTGGGAGCGGGCTCATGAACCGCCAGACCGCGCCAATCAATACAAGGACATTTCAAATGAACATACCAAGACTCTCTTTCGCAATTGTGGCTCTCGCCTTTAGCGCCACTTTGTCGGCCCAGGAAGACGAACACGGCCATGAGGGGGAAGAAAGCTCCGTTGTTGAAATGACGGCCGAGGAGCGATCGGCCGCAGGCATTACAACAGCCGCAGCGGGCCAACGTGGGCTTGCCGGAATTGTGAAGATGCCGGCTGAGGTAGTGGTGAACGCCTACCAGTCCGCTAGTGTCACAACGCGGATTCCCGCCGAAGTTGTAGCGAGGCACGTGCAACTCGGTGATGTCGTCGAACCTGGTCAAGCGCTGGTAACACTTTCGAGTGTTGACATGGCCGAGGCACAGGGCGACTACGTGATTGCTGATCGTGAATGGCAACGAGTTCGCGGATTAGGCAAGGCAGCCGTATCGGAGCGCCGCTACATAGAGGCGGAGATAGCACGGCGTCAGGCGTTGTCAAAAGTCCTGGCCTACGGCATGACGAGTGATCAGGCCGATAGACTGCTGGCCTCGGGAGCTTCCGAGTTGGCGACAGGCGAGTTTGACGTGCTCGCACCGCAGCATGGGACGGTCGTCCGTGATGATTTCATTGTTGGCGAGCTGATCGAACCGGGTCGTGTACTTTTCAGTATTAGCGATGAGACAACGCTTTGGGTCGAAGCAAGCACGGTGCCAAGCGATCTGACTGAGATTGCAGTAGGGGCACCGGCGAGAATCGCACATGGCGAGGACCACTGGATTAGCGGGCGCGTCGTGCAATTGCACCATCAACTCGACGAGACAACACGGCGCCAGGGAATACGGATCGAGGTCGATAACACGGACGATCATCTTCATCCGGGCCAATTCGTAGAAGCCGAGATTAGCACTGGCGAAGGACCTTCTGTACTGGCCGTTCCCAGTGAAGCAATCACGCTCATCAAGGGAGTGCCTACGGTCTTCCTGCTCGAGGAAGGTCACGAGTTTCATCCGCAGGCGGTCGAAACCGGGACATCGTCGGGCGGTTGGACGGAGATTCGCGGAGGACTCAACGATGGCGACGAAATTGCCGTCACCGGCGTCTTCCACATCAAGTCGCTGCTTCTGAAATCGTCGATCGGCGACGAGCACTAGGGGGCGATCATGCTAAATCGACTAGTTGAAGCCTCACTGAGGTACAAGTTTCTGGTGCTCATCGTATTTGGAGTGGTGGCCTTCTTGGGTTGGCGCGCAATCTACACGGTGCCGATCGATGCGTTTCCCGATGTCACACCGGCACAGGTGAATATCTACACAGAATCGCCAGGTCTCGCAGCCGAAGACGTTGAGCAATTGCTGACGTTTCCAATTGAATCTGGCATGGCGGGATTACCGAAAGTGCTGGAGATCCGTTCGGTTAGCTTGTTTGGTTTGTCCTATGTGGCCGTCTATTTCGACGACAACATGGATATCTACTTTGCACGACGCCTGGTCATGGAACGGTTGCAAGAGGTAGGTGACCGAATCCCGGAAGGCTACGGTACTCCGGAGATGGGGCCGAACACTTCTGGTCTGGGCCAGGTCTTCTGGTACACGCTCGAACGTGCAGATGAAAAGTTGAACGCGGCCATCACGGACATGGACCTGCGTACCCTGCACGATTGGACGGTCAGGCTGATGCTGCGAACCGCTTCAGGTGTTGATGACGTCATGTCATGGGGCGGCCAGGAACGACAGTACCAGGTCATCATTGATCCACTGAACCTGATCAAGTTCGAGCTGAGCTTTAAGGACGTCATGGAGGTCATCGAGGCCAACAACCGGCAGGTCGGCGGTCAGTACATCAATCAAGGCTCGGAGCAGTACCTGGTTCGTGGTCTTGGCCTCGTTGAGAACGAAGCAGACATTGGCACGATGGTTATCAAGGTTGACGACGGCGTGCCTGTGTATCTCCGTGACGTCGCCAAGATCGAACAAGGCCCAGCGCTTCGATTTGGTGCGGTTACCCGCGACGGTAAAGAGGTAGTGCTCGGCATGGCCTTGTCGCGTATTGGCGAAAACGCGGCAAACGTGGTTACTGCAGTGAAGGACAAAGTGGAGATTGTTAACGAAGCGCTTCCCGACGGCGTGGTGCTGCGGCCGGCTTATGACCGCACAGACCTTGTGGACGAGGCGGTCGGCACGGCGGTGACCGCTTTGGTCGAAGGCTCAATCCTGGTCGCCATCGTGTTGTTCTTGTTTCTGGGAGAGTTCCGTTCGGCGCTGGTCGTAATCACCGCGCTGCCTTTGGCTATGCTCATCGCCTTCATATTTATGGGTCAGGCGGGCATCTCCGCGAACCTGATGTCACTAGCTGGACTCGCCGTGGGTATAGGAATGATGGTCGACGGTGCGGTCGTTATGGTGGAGAATGCTTTTCGAATCATGGCTGAGCGGCGCGAAACGGGTGAGCCCGTTGATCGCAGCAGTGCTGTCCTTGCTGCGGCTCGCGAGGTCGCAAATCCGATCGCGTTCGCGATCATGATTATCGTGGTCGTATTCCTGCCGTTGTTCGCACTGGAAGGTCTCGAAGGCAAGCTCTTCAAGCCGATGGCCTTCACGATTAGCTACGCGATGGCGGGCTCGCTTGTACTGACCTTAACCGTGATCCCCGTTTTTGCGGCGCTGATCCTCAAGCCAAAAGAAGAGCGAGACACATTTCTGGTCCGCGTGATCAAGAATCGATATTTGCCACTTCTCGAATGGTCGCTCGCCAACAAGAAGAAAGTCGTCATGTCAGCGGTGGGTCTTCTGGCCACGAGTCTGCTGATGTTTCCGTTTCTCGGCAAAGAGTTCATGCCGACGTTACAGGAAGGATCGATCATGTGGCGAGTGACGTCCATTCCGTCAGCGTCTCTTGAGCAGTCCATCAAGATCTCAATAGATATTGAAAATGCGTTGACTCGGTATCCCGAGGTGAAGACGACTGTCGCGATGATCGGTCGTGCCGAGAAGGGCGAAACGGCTGACGTGAACTACATGGAGATTTACACAGAGCTGAACCCCGAGGATGAATGGCCGGAAAAACGAACAGTGCCGGAACTCGCCGATCAAATGCGAGAGGAACTGGAGCGGGTCGTACCGACCGCGGTTGTCGCTTTTACTCAGCCCATTCAGATGAGGGTGGAGGAACTCATCTCCGGCGTCCGTGCAACGCTTGCAACCAAAATCTACGGCGAGGAGCTTGAGGAACTGGATCGCCTCAGCGAGGAAATAAAGGACGCGATCGCTGGCGTTGAAGGTATTGCAGATCTGTCTCTCGAGGCGAACATTGGAAAGCCGCAGATTCGGATTAAGGTCGACCGAGACCAGTTAGCTCGTTACGGGATGAACGCCGACAACGTTCTGTCAGTCGTACGTACGGGAATCGGCAATGAGCCGGTATCGACTCTGATCGACGGTGTGCGTCGTTTCGATATTACAGCGCGCATTGCGGACGCATCCAAGGCATCGGTGCAGGCAATCAGCCAGATACCCATACGTACAGGCTCCGGGGCGGTCGTGCCCCTATCCACGGTGGCAGACATAACCGTAGCCGAAGGCTATTCATTCATCAGGCGCGAGCAGCTTCAGCGGTACGCTGTGATTCAAATGGACGTGCGTGGCAGAGATATTGACGGATTCGTTAGTGATGCGAACGCGGCAATCGAGGCGAATGTCGAGTTGCCGCCCGGTTACTGGATTGAGTGGGGCGGTGCGTTCGAGAATCAGCAGCGCGCAT
>CBDUMZ010000110.1:0-5048 GCA_965368465.1 uncultured Chromatiales bacterium | reverse complement strand
AGAACATCAGCTTCCCAAGCTGAGAATGAGGGTTCGATTCCCTTCACCCGCTCCACCTGCCTGCTGTTCATTGGCGCGCCAATCCGGGGTAGTATTGTAGGCAATACTGTTGAGAGTCCCCGCAATGAACAAATTACGTCGCCGAATTCCTGGTTTCTTCGCATTGGCCGCTATCGCTACAACGCTCTCTGCCTGTGGCGGCGGCGGTGGTGGTGGCATCGCGGGCCCGGGTCCGGTTAACAACAGCGGCTGGCAGTCAGGCGTGTTTAACGACGCCTCAACCTACTTCGGCAGGTGCCAGGTTCCCCGCGCGGGCATTAACCCGGCGACGGGCAATCCCTACAGTGACATTCAGGGTACGACGCTGGACGAGAATAATTTCCTGCGGTCCTACAACAACGACACCTACCTCTGGTACAGCGAAGTCACGGACCGCGATCCGGGTAACTACAACGATCCACTGGTCTACTTCGATCTGCTCAAGACAAACGGGGTAACCCCTTCGGGACAGCCGAAAGACAAGTTCCACTTTACCTACGATACCGAGGAGTATTACCAGCTATCGCAGGCCGGCGTTTCCGGCGGCTACGGTATTACCTGGGCATTTCTTTCGACCACTCCGCCGCGCGAACTGCTGATCGCGTACACGGAACCCAATACGCCCGCAACGAATCTCGCCATGCCACTGCAGCGCGGCGCGAGAGTACTTGCGATCAATGGTGTCAGTATTGACGACGGCACGCAGGCGGGCATCGATACGTTGAATGCCGGCATCTACCCCGAGCCCGGTCAAACGTATACGTTTACGTTCCAGGATCCCGGGTCGGCGGGAAGCCGCGACGTAGCGCTCACCGCAGAGAATATTACGTCGGCACCGGTACAGCATACCCAGGTCTTCGACACGCCAACCGGTCAGGTCGGCTACCTGGCGTTTAACGATCATATTGCCACGGCCGAGCAAGCCCTGATCGATGCGGTCAACCAGTTGAACGCTCACAACGGCGGGCAGGGTATCGACGACCTGATCGTCGACCTGCGCTACAACGGTGGCGGGTATCTCGCGATCGCGAGCGAGTTTGCGTACATGATCGCCGGCCCGGCACAGACCGCAGGCCGGATCTTTGACAACCTGACGTTCAACGACAAGCACCCGGCCACCAACCCGGTGACCGGGCAGCCGTTGACGCCGACGCCGTTTATCAGCACCGCTTATGGTCCGCCATTCAACGGCACGCCCGGACAAGCACTGCCGACGCTCGACCTGCAGCGAGTCTACGTGCTGACCGGGGGTGGAACCTGCTCGGCCAGTGAGGCCATTATCAACGGCCTGCGTGGCATCGGCGTCGAAGTCATCCAGATCGGCTCGACAACCTGCGGCAAGCCGTACGGCTTCTATCCGACGGACAACTGCGGAACGACTTACTTCACCATCCAGTTCAAGGGTTCCAACGACGTCGGCTTCGGTGACTACGCCGATGGCTTCTCGCCGGCCAACGCGTCGGGTCCTGGCGAAGACGTCCCGGGTTGTTCCGTGGGGGATGACTTCACGAAGCAGTTGGGCGACCCGACCGAAGGTCGAACTGCCGTGGCTCTCGCATACCGCGACGGGCAAGCCTGTCCTGCAGCAACCGGGGGCACACCGGGCGTGTTGGGCAAGGCCGGTCAACCGGGAGATTTCGTCGAGCCGTACGTGCCGAAGTCACCCTGGTTGACGAACCTCATCCTGGGACCGGAAAGCCAGTGAGTAACGTAATGAAGATGATGCTGATTCCCGTATGCGCAGTGGGGCTGGTGGCTTGCAAGAACGTCGTTCCTGACGCGGACCAGGCAGCCCTGATCGTCAATCCGACTGACGAGAGCCGTGCTGCATTGCAGCAAGTAGTCGACGCGGCCCTGCATACCAGCGTCGCGTTGGCCGATGATGCATTGACCGATACGAGCCTGCTGGTTATCGAACGGCAGGTCCCTCGATCGATCGAGGGGGCACCGGCTCAGGGCAGAACGATGGAAATGCCGTTCCAGTTCCGCCTGGTGACCGATGGTACGAACTGCGTGCTCATCGACAAGCGAGATGAGTCCCGGTACGTACTCGCGAATACAGAGTGCATCGCCGAGTAAACTTCCACGCCCGCAACTCCCGGTACCCTGGCTGACGGAAACAGGCCGCAACAGGCGTGTTTCGATTCGAGTTCGGTCATATCGGTATATGCTTATTGTGTCAGAACAACTCGGTGGCAAAATGCATTCATAGACGGTCGGTCTCCTTCCGTGCGACGTTGCCAGACATGCTCAAAGTTAAATGTTTTTTGCACTGTTTCTGCCTGACAGGGATATCTGGCAGTCGTAGAGGCTTCGTGGTGCCCGGCCAGTCCGACATTTCGCCCAGTCCAAAAGAAACGAACTTAACCGGACAGATGTTGCCTGTTTCGGCAATCGACGCCTGTCTGTTCTGACTTAAAACGTAGGAGAAAACAAAATGAGACCCAGCAAACTCGCGACCGGACTGCTGTGCGCATGCCTGTCGTTATCCGTGCCACTGGCAGCGCAAGCCGCCACCGACGAGGTTCCGTCGAATAGTGAGCTCTATCAGATGCTTCTGGACATGCAAAAAGAACTTGCGCTGACCAAAGCAGAGAACGAGCGCCTGAAAGGCGAGGCGGGGTCGAAGACGAGTGCCGGAGTCCCGGACACGTATGACGAGACCAAGCCGGTAGGTGTTCAGGCGGTGCCGATGAACGTCAAGCACGAGAAAAGCTACTTGAGCTTCGAATCGGCCGACGGCAACATCAAGTACTGGCTGGACGGACGAATCATGCTCGACACAGGCTCTGTCTCGAATTCGCTGGACGGGATCGACCAGAACTCCGTCAGCTCCGAAACAGAGTTTCGTCGCCTGCGCCTGGCCATCAAGGGCATCTTCTACAAGAACTGGGAAGGCGAGTTCGATCTCGACTTTGCCGATCTGGAAGGTGGACTTACCGCGCCCGAGGTAAAGGATGCCTGGGTTGCATACACGGGATTCCCCAACACGATCATCAAGGTTGGTAATCACAAACCGCATTTCAGCATGGACGAGGTCACAACCTCCCGCTGGGTCAACCTGATTGAGCGCTCGATGATCTCCGATGTTTTCAGCCCGGGCCGGCGTATAGGCGTGAGCGTGAGCCACTGGAGTAAGTCATACACGGTTGGTGCCACGGTCTTCGGCGATGAATACAACGTATCGGCTGCCGATGAAAACGTTAGCGAACGTTTCGGCTGGTCCGCGCGCGGCGTCTACCGCCCGATCGTTTCTGACGATGGAGGTACGGTCCTGCATCTTGGCGTCAATCTCAAAGATCAGCCGCCCCAGTCCGATGACGGCGATCGCCTCAGGTTCCGTACCCGACCGGAATCGAAGATCTTTACGGTCTTCGGTCCCGACGGCGATGATGGTTCGCGCTACCTGAACACGGGCAGAATTGACGCTGACTCGGCCCAGACCCTTGGATTCGAAGCCGCCGCCAAGATGGGCCGGTTCTACACCCAGGCGGAATACATGCAAACCGATTTGGATGTCCTTGGAGATCCGGATGCGGAATTCAAAGGCTGGTACATCAATGCCGCATGGTTCCTCTCAGGCGGTGAGCGCGAATACTCGCTGTACGATGGTGAGTTCGGCCGGGTCTATCCGACATCCAACAAAGGTGCATGGGAAGTCGTGGCACGCTACAGCACGCTTGACCTGAATGATCTCTCAGCCGGTATCGAGGGTGGCCAGGCAGACAACTTCACCCTGGGAGTGAATTGGTACATCAATAACAACTTCATTCTGCGCGCCAACTATACGAACGTCGACAACGACATCTACGCCGACGGCGATGGCGATTTCCTGGGTGACGACGATCTGGACATCATTGCTATGAGAATCCAGTGGATGTTCTGATCAGATAGCTATCAGGAGGTTACGCAAAAGGCCGCGAGCACTGCTCGCGGCCTTTTTCTTTGTGCATGCGAATCGGCAATCAGGTCGAAGGGCAGAGTGGCAACGATGCAGCCAGCGTTTCGGCGGGAGTCTTGCCGTAGCAATAGCGTGCGGGCTGGGCGGTCTCCGTGTTGTACTTGTCCATCCAGCGGTCGAGCCTCTCCTGGAGTTTCCACAATCGTTTGTTCTGGTTCTCTCGGGCAATGGACGACAGGAACTCTGTTTCCACGAGTTTTTCGAACTGGCGGCAGAGCCCGTTGAGCTGGGAACTGTTGTAGGCCTTGACCAACAGGTGTTCTATGCCTTTTTCCCGAAGCAGGGTCTGATACTCGTTGGGTGTCCTGGGGTTATAAAACTCGGATCCGCGGTCGGTTAGTATCTTTTGTATCTGGAAGCCCTGTTCCTGCGACCAGGGAATGACTTCTTCGACCAGGAACTCCCGGCATGATTCCGCACTCTTGTGCAGGCTGTATCGAGCAAACGTATAGCGCGTGTAACTGTCAATCGCGATGTGCAGGTACAGGCGACCAAGCTTTTCAAAATGATCAACCGCGAAAGTATCCTGAACCAACAGGTACCCGGGATACCGCGAGATAAGCTCGCCGCTGTCATCGGTATAGCGTCGTGCCAGAACGCGAAACGCCTCCATCTGTTTCTCGGTAATGAGCAGTTCGCCCTGGTCGCTTTTCGCTTTCAGGGCCTCGAGACGCTTCTGTCGTGTTTCCAGGTCGTATCTCAGCCAAACCGAGCGGACCCCGTTGTGTGAGATCTTCATGCCCTGGGCCGTCAGTTTTTCGGCAACCGCGCGTTGCCCGAGCTCCGGGCTCTCGTAAGCCAGTTCCAGGACCCGCTGCTGAATGTGCCCGGCGACCTGGTTCTTCACAAGCTGTCGGGACCGGCTCTGATTGGCCAGGGCGCCGACACCACCCTTGTCGTACTGCTTCTTCAGACGATAGTAGGTATCGCGGCTGTAGCCCATGATGCGGCAGGCCTGAGAGACGTTTCCCAGTTCCTCGGCAAGACGGAGAAACGCGACTTTAGAGGATACCCGGGGGTCTGATTTCGCCATTGGCTGCACTTCCTT
>CBDUMZ010000109.1:0-5084 GCA_965368465.1 uncultured Chromatiales bacterium | reverse complement strand
CATCGCTTCGAATCGTTCGGTGGCACGCGCGACGACGTCATCGCTATAGCAGTCTTTAGCGCCCGTGCGCTCGAGAACGAACATGTCGTAAGCCGCGAAGTCCGTCATCTCGAAGCGCAATGCCTGGGCCTTGTTCGGCAGCTCGTAGGTCAGGTTGGTGCGCGTCCAGTCGACGACGGGCATGAAGTTGTAGCAAACGCGATGAATTCCGGCGGCACCGAGATTGCGGATGCTGGTCTTGTAGTTTTCGATATAGCGGCGATACTCACCCGAGCGCGTCTTGATGTCGTTATGCAGAGGGATTGATTCGACAACCGACCAACGAAGACCGGCGCTCTCGATCAGTTGCTTGCGCTCCTGGATGTCGCTGACGGGCCAGACCTCGCCGGTCGGTATGTGATCGAGTGCGGTGACAATGCCCGTGGCTCCGGCCTGTCGTATTCGTTCAAGCGAGACCGTGTCATCGGGCCCAAACCAGCGCCAGGTTTCTTCCATAGCTTTAGTCCTCGAGCCCACGGGTCGTCTGGTGGAGCTGTCACGCCAGCTTACCAAGTCTGGTATCGTCATGCGCGATGCGCGCACGATTTTCCAAAGCACTGGCACTGTTTCTTCCCGGCATCTTTCTGCTGGGGTTCAATATCGGCACGGGCAGTGTTACGGCCATGGCCAAGGCCGGCGCAACTTACGGCATGTCCCTGCTGTGGACCATCGTCGCGTCATGCCTCGCAACCTATTTCATGATCAACGTCTACGGTCGATGGACGCTGGTTACCGGGGAAACCGCTCTGCAGGCCTTTCGCCGCCACATTCATCCGCTGGTTGGCCTCTTCTTCATTGTGGCCCTTACCGCCGGTGTCTGCGGCAGCGTCATGGGCGTGATGGGCATCGTTGCCGAGATCAGCTCGGAGTGGTCGAAAGGCCTGGTTGAGGGTGGCATTGAACCGGTCTGGTTCGCCGCATTTTTCGTCGCGCTCGTGTACTTCATTTTCTGGAATGGCAAGACGCAGTTCTTCGAGCGCAGCCTGGCGGTCATCGTTGCCATCATGGCGGCTTGTTTCATTCTCAACTTCTTCATCCTGATGCCGCCGCCCATCGAGATTATCAAAGGCCTGGTTCCGTCGCTTCCGGAGGTTCCGCTGGACGAAGGCAAAGGTCCTTTTCTAGTGATCGCATCGATGGTTGGCACGACCGTCTTCTCTGGTTTGTTCATCATCCGCACCACGTTGGTTAAAGAAGCCGGCTGGACCATTGCAGATGCCGGGAAGCAGCGTAATGACGCCATCGTGGCCGTGGTCATGATGTTCGTCATCAGTGGCTCGATCATGGCAGCAGCGGCCGGCACCCTGCACGAGGAAGGACTGGGCCTCGAGAAGGTGTCGCAAATGATCGGCCTGCTGGAACCCCTGGCCGGTTCGTTTGCCACGACGATTTTCGTCGTCGGCATCGTTGCCGCAGGTGTGTCATCGCAATTTCCGAATGTGCTGATGCTGCCATGGCTGTTGTGCGATTTTTACAAGTCGGAGAGGGACATGACCTTGCCGCGGTATCGCATCATCGTCCTTGGCATCTCCTTGCTCGGGCTGGTCGTTCCGATCTTCGAGGCGCGACCCATCATCGTTATGATCGTCTCCCAGGCCTTCAATGCCGTCATCCTGCCCGTCACGGTTGCCTGTATCCTGTATCTCGGCAATCGACGGGATCTCATGGGCGAGCATCGGAACACGACGGCCACCAACGCTGTGCTCACCGCGATCCTGCTGTTCTCCCTCATCACCACGTCGATGGGTATCCGCGGTGTCTGGCAGATTATCGCCGCCTGATCCCGGGGAACTGGCGCGCTTTGGCTTCATAGTGTCGGCAGCGTCGGCGCGAAACAAAAAAAAGCCCCGGCATTTGCCGGGGCTCTTCTTGGTAATGGACGCCACCATCAGTGATGGCATTCGTTTTAGAAGCGGTAAGTACCACCAATAACCACTCTTCTGTCAGGATAGCCGACGAAACACAGGGGGCCGGTTTCACTGACACAATGCTGGTAGATGGGCTCTTCCGTCAGGTTCACGGCTTCGAGACCAATATCCAGGTTATCGTTGATTGCATAACTGACACTGGCATTCAGCTGGCCCCTGTCCAGGGTATTGACAGGGAAACTGAACGTACTGCTGCCGCTCGTGTTGGCACCGCCAGCGAAGTCCTGCGTGCGGAAGCCTTCACGCCACGTGTAGCGCATTCGTGCAGACAGATCGTATTTCTCGTAGTACAGCGTGATGTTGTACGCGTTTTCGGAGAAATCAAGCAGACCTCGCGGAATGCTGACCGGCCCGAGGACAGTCAATCCACGACCTGAAGTGCTGTCGATTTCCGAACCACCGCTGAAGTCCTGCTTGGTGTAGTTGGCGAGTACGCCGAAGCCGGATGCCCAGCCGAGTCTATCTTCAAAACTTGACAGGTCATACTGGAAGGCAAGCTCTATGCCGGACTGTGTCGTGGTGACAGGGTCGTTCGTGGGTATCGTGAAGTCGACACAGAGTCCCAGCCCCGTGTAATTGGGATCGCCCAACACGTTCGGAATGACATTCGGGTTCCAGACGCCGCCACCCGGACAGTTTGGATCTGACTCACGGCGGAAACCACCCGGATTCGTCGGCTCGGGAATAAGCAGAGCTCCCTCGCTGAATGTACCGAAGATGTTTGTGCGATCCTTCGTGAAGTAGCCGAGACTCACTACCGCTGCGTCGGCAAAATACCATTCAACCGAAATATCGAACGAGTCGACTTCCTCAGGCTCCAGGTCGGGGTTGCCAAATGCGATGACAGAGTTTTCCTGCTGATCCGATCTGAATGCAGTACTTATGCGGTTGAAATCAGGACGCCTGATATCCGAGCCGTAACCCAGACGGACGAGCACATCCTCTCTTACCTCGGCCACGATATTCAAACGTGGCAGCAGGAAGTCATACTTGCCCTTTGTCGACTCCAGTGCCCTGTTACCGCTACTGTCCGGAAAGCCGTACGCGACGGAATCAATTTCAGTCTCCAGGTATCGCAGACCAACGTTGCCGCGGAAGATCCCGGCCTCGAAGTTTGCCTGCGCATACAGAGCGGTGGTTTCTTCACCAACATCAAAGAACTGATTCTGATCAGATGTGGGGTTCAGAATATCGGGGCTGGTCGGATCGTGGGCGATAACGGCATCTTGCAGAATAGCCAACGTCCCCGCCGGGTCAGAAAACGCTCGATCCGGATCGACGAGAAGGAAGTTGCTAATGAACAACGATCTGCCGTCGGCATCGCCATAGTTACTGGGTCCCGGGACAAGGAGTTCCTGGAAGAGCAGGCCATTGGGGCTGTCCACCATTCGGCTGAAGCCGCCAATATTGTCAGCGATATCCTCGAAGCGACTCGAGGACTCGTTATAACGGAAGCCGAAATCGAGTGACGTTATACCTTTCCACTCAAGATCGTAAGTGAAGTCTACGCGGAACGCGTCTTCCTGGTTTTCCGTTGTGTTGCGACCATATTGCACCTGATCCAGCACAACATTCGCCGGATCCAATAGCTCTGCCGCTGTTGGCGTATACGGTGAATTGGGATTGATACCCCACGCTAGTGAGCGGCCGGACAGATCGTAAATAACCGGGAAGCAGTTTTCGTTGGCGGTCCCATTGAGAGGACAATGGGGGTTAATAAAGTTTAGCGTTGTGCTCAGGTTCGGGTTAGCCGTATCCGAATTTGTCATCGCATACTCGACACGAGCCGACAACTTGTCATTGATGAACCACTCACCACCCAGAGCGAAGATTTCGCTGTCTGTGACACGGGAACCCGTATCGCTCGAGAAACGCAGGTTTGGATCTTCATCGTCAACGTTGATCAGATCCGGCTCGATGGTGCCCGCAAGGGCCGCCGGGAACATGCCCGGACCCACACCGAAATCTACCGTTTCGAACGCCGTGGGTATGCTGGTGTCGTTGAACGAACCCACACCCGACGCCTGGAGCCTGTAGCTGTCCTGGCTGCGCTCCTGCTTGTTGATAATGGCATCGAAATGGAACTTCAGCTTGTCGTTAGGCGCCCACTCGAGGGTTGTCGCAAGGTTGGTGGTTTCATAGTCGTAGTTCTCTTGTTCCTGGACAAAGAACTGAATACCGAGAAACTCGGCCGGCGTGGCTCCAGGAGGCGCACCGATATTGTCGCGGTCGGCACGAGGACGGAAGGACACAGATTCCTGCTCCGTATAGCTGCCACTGATGACAAAACCAAAGTCGCCGGCATCGGTCGTCCAGTTGTCACCGAACGCGCCCGAGATTCTTGGCGTCATGCTTTCAGTGCTCAGGCTGCTGTCTTCGTATTGAAGCCTGATCGCACCCAAAGTCTCTGTCAGCTCAAGCGGACGAATCGTCTTCAGGTTGATCGTTCCGCCAACCGAACCTTCGATGGTCTTGGCCTCGGATGACTTGATCACTTCGACAGCATGAATAATCGAAGCATTGACGTCTTCGAAATCGATGCCGCTGCGACCCGAGCCGGAGCCCGTGGTGGATACGCCGTTGATCTCGACCCGGTTCGCGTTGGTACCACGGATTTGGACGCCGGTACCGACACCCGCTGTTCGCGTAATCTGGATACCGGTGACGTTTTCCAGGACCTCAGCGAGGTTTTGATCGGGTAGCTTGCCGATATCTTCAGCAATAATGACTTCCTTCAGGCTGTCTGAATTCCGTTTTTGGTCAATAGCATTTGCGAGAGACCCTCGGATACCGACAGCGACGATTTCTTCGATCACCTCTTCGTCATCTTGCGCCAAGGTGGCCGGAGCGATGGCCAGCGATATCGCACCCGCCAACACCGCTGTAAATTTACGTTCAAAAGACATTCTGTATTCTCCCCTCTGGATTTCTTGATAGGCCCTGAAGACCTGTCAGCATGCTTGCCGGACCAATATTTACATATCTGTCAACCGATTGTCCATCATTGTGATGACCGTTTGGTCATACCAATTTCCCTGTCCCCACGAATGTCTGGTCAGGGTCCTGGCAGGCTATAATTCCATTGTCGACTGCTCGCGTACGCGAATGACACCGGTA
>CBDUMZ010000108.1:0-5085 GCA_965368465.1 uncultured Chromatiales bacterium | reverse complement strand
TTTCCAGTCGATCAATAAGCTCTTGTGTAGCTGTCTCCAGACCTTCTATCCGGTCGATGGAGGCACGTGTGTTGTACCGGCGATTGGTAAGCAGGCCTTCAAAGCGCCTTGACGAGAAAAGGCCGTTTAAGTCGTTTTCCAACGGACTAACTTGCCAGCCCTCATCGACAAAACTAAGAAGCGTGGGCCAAGATATGTATTTGAAGGTTTCGTCAAGGATCAGCTCCTCGCCGTGATTTCTCTCGATTTCCTGCCACTCGATTAGCACTTGTGCGAGCGTAGGCCACTGGGTAAGTGCTCTCTGAATTTCCGGGTCGGCGATCAGTCGTAGGTCACCTGAGGCAATCAATGAATTGGTGGTACCAAGTGCTGGAACGAATTTCGCATTCTGCGAGCAGCTCAGAATCGTCCGTGCGAGATCCACATCCATCGCCTCCGGATAACTCCTGAGAGCTATCATTGATAGCAGCCCTTCGGTAGCAGCCAATGCCTCTTGGCTTTTCTCTTTATCAGCTTTCAGTATCTCGAGATTCTGT
Source organism: uncultured Chromatiales bacterium (assembly GCA_965368465.1). Classification (GTDB taxonomy): domain Bacteria; phylum Pseudomonadota; class Gammaproteobacteria; order Steroidobacterales; family Woeseiaceae; genus UBA1847. The sequence continues at coordinate 4,549 of CBDUMZ010000108.1, read as the reverse complement.
TGATACTCAACAATTAGTCGTCCAATCGCGGCGTGCTCGGCGCTTCGCTCAGCACGAGCCGTACTCCAGTCCTGAGCCTGCAGTCCGAGAAAGACACCAACCACAACAATTACGAGCTCAGTGCCCAGAGCAGACCAGTTCTGGGTTCTGACCTGCTCTGTGATGCGGCGAAGGATCATGCCTCGTTATCTCCTGGAGTATTGGTGGAGCGTCGCACTGCCTGAATGCACGACAGTCCGCTTAGCGTCACAAGCCGTCATGTTACCGCAGATTCTTCGAGCGGCTGCAATGCGATAAGAAGCGGCCCCGCATTCAGCTTCCTGGTGATTGTCTCAGAACGGCCACAAGCGGCGACTTCGTTCGAGGCCGACAGTCACGGCTCCCGTTTCAGTAATGCCCGAAGGACAGCGAAGGGCGTATGGGTAGATGGTGGCTCCGCCCCGTCGCCTGGCGTAACTGCGTTGCCTCCCTCAGCCATCTGATATCGGGCGTGCTCGTTGTCATGGCAATAGAGACAGAGCAGTTCCCAGTTGCTACCGTCTGTTGGATTATTGTCATGATTGTGGTCCTTATGATGAACCGTGAGCTCCCGCAGATTTTTGCCGCTGAATTCGCGACCACAACGTGCGCATATCTTAGGGTACAGCTTTAGCGCCTGTGCCCGGTAACCCTTCTCCCGCTCCGCGCTCTGGCGCCGGGCCATCTCGATAATCCGATCCCCAGCGGTGGTGTCTTGACGTGTTTTTTTTGTAGACATGCCTGCACCCTCGAGGTCCTGGCTGCTTTTCGAGCCGACGGCACAACTGGTTGTTACGACTTCGATAGCCCTAGCCGACCCGCAGTTCTGGGTCGGTAGCAGGAATTATAGCTCGATTCTCGCGACCGTCGCCGCATGGCCACACAGAGTCGGTCGTAATCGGCAGTACTGCCCTTAGGACTATTCTGACGCGCGCCATTGAGAAAGTAGCTTGGCTTGCTGCTCATAGCTAAGTCCCCATCCATTATGGGGGAACGTGGTGCCGTCAAAGAAAGACGACTGGTACCAGCGCCACGCCGCCGCAATCGTCTGCTCAGCCGGCTGGGTCTCAAAGCCCTCGCTACTTGCCTTGTCGCTGCTGATTTGGAAGAACCCGGGGTCCTCCTCTACGGGCACCCATAGTGGCAGCTGAGTGAAGGCCTCAACATCCTGCGCGTACAGGTAGTCCTTGCTAAGCCAGGTTAACTTTGCGTCGGACTGCGCCGCTGTTCGGCAAACGTCGAGGAATTCGGCGAAACTCAGTGGCGGCGCAGTCGTGTTGAAGACGCCTGTCAGTTTTTCTTGTACGGAGTGCACAACCCAACGACCTATGTCTCTCACATCCACGAACTGAATCGGATCTTTGCCAGAACCCGGTGCCAGTACTTCCGGGTTCTGGTGCAAGTTCCGTAGCCAATAATGTAACGTGGAGCCCGGGTCTCGTGGCCCGAAGATGGACGGACATCGAGCGATACCGAAACGATCTGGGTAGAGATCTGCAATCAGTTTCTCAGCGCGGGCCTTTTCACCGCCGTAACCGTCCTCATGCAATCGCAGCTCCGCAGATTCCTTAACCCACGGACGAGCAAACGATCGATAAACCGCTATGCTGGATACGAAATAGTAATAGCCAACTCTATCCGCGAGGTACCTTGCTGAGTCCCCTACCAGAGCTTCCTCCGCCGGCCAGACGTCGATAACCGCGTCCCAGCTACGGCTGCCACCGAGAGCTTCGAGTCCTTTCGACCCCATGCGACGATCACCTTTCAGCTTCTCGACACCGGGGAACAAGTGGGGCCGGGTAATCCCGCGATTGAGCAGCGTTATCTCGTGCCCTGCTGATAGCGCCCGTTCGACGATGGCAGGGCCAAGGAAGTTTGTGCCGCCTAGCACCAATATCTTCCTGGGTCTTTTGGCTACGGCCGCAAATAAGTCGGATCGCGACAGGAGACAAGATGCTGCGGCTGTGGCCGCACCGAGAAACAAACGCCGATTCATAGTGTCGACTCCGATGCACTTGATCCAATAAGTCTACGTCAAAATCCACTTTCGCAGTCGATAACACTTAGGTATCAGTATTTGTGCTCATTGGAGAACGGGACCAGAGTCCGTGTATCGCGCCGCTATCGCTCACTTGTCCGACAAGCTCTTCTGGACCACTGTTTGTGCGACCCGGAGGATTGAAACTAATTGCGATTCGCAGCTCCAATCAGCGTCGCTGAGTAAGATCCGGTTACCGTACCCCCGCTCGTCGTCTGAGTGGACAGGAAGGAGGCACAGAACCACGTCTTATTTCATGTTGGAGTGGAGAAACAAGTCCATGGCCTTGAAGAACTCTAATCGGTGTACCTCATTGCTCAGGTAATGGTCACCGCCTTCGAATTCCAGGTAGGTGACGTCCTTGCCGCTTTCTTCCAGTTCCCGGTACATTTTGCGGCCGTGTTGAATCCTGACACTTCGGTCGTCTGTGCCGTGGCCAAGTAGCACCGGGATACCTATCTGGTCCGCAAGACTGAGAGGAGATCGTTGCCTCAGTTCCTTGAGGTCGCTTCCGATTTGCTCCTGGACAATTTCATAGTTTGTGTAACGGCGACTGGATTTGACCAGGTACGCGACATCGGTGACACCTGCGAAACTGACGGCACAACGGTAAAGATCCGGATTACGCGCCGCCTCCATGAGCGCCGCATAGCCACCGTAACTGGCACCAACTACGCAAATGCGGTCAGGGTCGGCTATGCCTTCTTTTATCAACCAGCGGGTGCCGTCTTCAACGTCGTTCTGCATTTCGAGCCCCCACGATTGAAGTCCGGATGCCATGAAGTCGTAGCCATAGCCCGAGGAGCCACGAAAGTTCATCTGCAGGACAACATATCCACGACTTGCGAAATACTGAGTCCAGTAATCGAAACCCCCACCATTGAAGCTGATCGGCCCACCGTGGGGAAAGATTATCGCCGGTAGCGGTGAGCCAGTTTCACCTTTCGGAAGTGTTAGAAAACCCTCGATCTCCAGACCGTCGCGAGCCTGGTATTTTATGGCTGCCTTCTCAGCCATAAGTTGAGGATCCAGCGCCATGTACCTGCGCGTGAATAGCTCAGGGCGGCTCTTGTCACGATCAAAGAGGTAATAGGTACCCGCATTGGTATCGCTCGTCGCAAGCAAGACAAAAAGCTGCTCATCGTCACTGAAGTCATGCACGGTGTTAATCGTATCCGGCAGGCTCTGGTCGAGGCTACTCTGGAGGTTCTTATAGTCTTCGTCCCAAAAGGTAACACCGTCGCCAACTGAGAGTCGTGCGCCAATGACGTTGCCCGTGATCTTCGAATACACGAGACGTCCGGAAACGTCGTAATTCGGATCCGAAAACACCAGTTCCTTGCTTGTCTCCGGATCGTTAACATTCAACTTGAAGATCGCGCGGCGTCCTTCGTGGTAGGCATTTACGTAAAGCATATCCGGGTTTTTGCCAAAACCCATGGGCCAAACCTGGTCGTCGGCGAACGACTCAAATTGCCACAGCGTGTCCCATACTCTGGAATCAACAGCTTTGTGCAGGATGCGGTAACGGGTGCCGTCTCGCCAGAAAGCAACCCGCAGGCGTTCCTGTCGATCCGTCATCCAGTCATAAACAAAATCCTTGTCGCGCTGCACGGTTTTTGTTCGGCCATTTCGGATGTTGATTTTCAGCACCCTGGACTGGTCTGTGAGACTAAAGCTCCCCGAAAGCAGTATGTTGTCCGCGTCCGACGCGAGCAGGTCAACGACGCCATCCTGAAACTGCGGTACTCGCGCCTGCTTCTTGAGGTAGGCCGTCGGAATCACATCACGGAACTCCGCTGAATGTACGTCGAGCGCCAGCAGCCGCGTCTCAGTGGTCGGCACACCGCCGCGAGTCGCAGGATAAAGAGCACTCACCAACAACTGATCATTGTTCGCCCAGCGGATCCAGTTGATAACGAACTGATCGACATTTGCCAACCCGAGGTTCTTAACCTGATTTGCTTTGAGGTCTAATACTCGAATTAGGGTTCCATAAACACCGTCTTCGGACAGTCGCTGTAGGAAAACCAACCGGGTGCCGTCCGGCGAGAGCCGTACGTCGGCGATATCCGGCGGTGTCGCGAAGGCCTCTATAGGAAGGGAGGTCTCCGCCCCGACAGGCGAAATGACGTGACAAAACAGGATCAGAACAAGCAACTTCTGATCAAATCGGATGAGGTTGTTGAGCGCTCGATGCATCGCGACACCTTACGGTTAAAGTTTTCTATGAATGACCGACTTGAGTCAGCAGCAGTCGCTCATGATTCTAACATCTGGGCGGCTGCATTCCGCCACAAGCGGCAATTGCTATTTGCGCTTGACCTCGAGAATTATCGACCCGCCATCCAAACCAGTCGGCGATACAGCTTGTACCTTCAGAGTGGCAGAAATGTCAGCTCAAGCGTGCGACAGCCAGGAGCGAGTGAACAGGCGTAGGACGCAGCACAAGGTTTGTCCCATACTTTGGAATCTGTCCGGCTGGTATGCGAT
>CBDUMZ010000107.1:0-5378 GCA_965368465.1 uncultured Chromatiales bacterium | reverse complement strand
TTGACACGACGTTGCAGATCTCGCAGTTGGGTACACCAAGCGTGAATGAGAAGACAGCAATTCGTCTACACTATGCTTCAACGAATCGGGAGTTTGCCATGAAATCAACTTGGTTTGCAGTTGGAGCAATTGCCGCGGCGATCGGTGTAACTCTCGGCGCATTCGGTGCTCACGCGCTGAAAGCTCGGGTGACCGAAGACCTCCTGTCTGTTTTCGAGATCGGCGTTCGCTATCAAATGTATCATGCGTTTGGATTGCTCGCGGTTGCCTGGGCTGCGGGACGTTGGCCAGGCAGTTTGCCCAATGCGTCGGGTTGGCTGTTTACGCTCGGAATTATCCTATTCTCCGGTAGCCTGTATCTGATGACATTTACCGGTATGCGATGGCTGGGTGCAATTACCCCCGTAGGCGGGCTTTGTTTTATCTTCGGTTGGATAGCGCTAGCTATGACTGCGTTTCGGGGTAGCTAGTTGTTGCGAAGCTGATTTTCACGGCTTATCCCAACTTTTGCCAAAGTCTTGATGCCCAATCTCGCCTACACCGCGTTTCCTGAGCAATATCAAGCAGCAGGTATCAGTGCCGCTGACCCTTGGGTCTTAGTTGATTATCAATGACGTTTTGTCCTACAGCATCACCAAGACGCACACCCTCGATCGAGTCGTATCGAAAGTGGATCCCGAGATAGATCCTCGATAGCCCGCATTGCATCGCTGCTTCAGAAAAGCCCCCGAAGTCTCGCGTCGGCGGATGCATCTCGATCTTGCCCGAAAACGGGCCCGCGATATCGACCTTGGGAATACGCATTGTGAACGCATAATCCTCTCCGAAAACATCGTCGAATGCCGTCATGGCTGCTGCACATGCCGTTCCGTGCGCGGACGGATAGGAAGGAAACGCATAGGTATGCAGATGCGTGTTTGTCCAGGTTTCCTCGGGCAGCGTATTCGGATTGCCGTCGTTTTCGGCCCAGCGTATGGCCGTGTAAGGCCGCCAGTGGTTGTAGTAAAACTTGTTTTCGAAGCTACTTATGTAGCCGTCGAAGATCGCCATGTTAAGCAAAGCGAGCAATCGGACGGCTTCGTGTAATGGGAGACCCTCCTTCTCGATAAGATCACGCGCAAGACGATTGTGCGAATTCTCGGCAAAGTCCTTCCACCACAGTGCAATGTGCGTCTGGTCGGGCGTCCGACTCATGCTCTGGAAACGGCCAACGTCCTTTACCTCATTGAAGGCTTGGGTGTAGGCGTCACTCGATATCTGTGGTGGAGGCGGCGCTCGAAACTGATCGGGGCGCTCCAAGGCGAATCCCCTTGTTTTGGCCCAGCCCGCACCAAATACAAACCCTTGTGGCGTTCCACTGTGATCTTGAAATTCCGCATAGACACCCGGCGCCATGGGATGCCAGCGGTATTCAGCCTCTTCGTCCCAGCCATCACCCTTTCGAAGGGCAAGGATAGCCACCGCCGCATCGGTACCCAGTTGCTTGCCAATTTGCTGCGACTCGTCCGCATCGACATCACGCAACCACTGGTCGCATAGTGTCGCCAACCTCTCCCGCTGATCGGGATACTGGTCCGCCGCTACGACGAATGCGGCCTGGCAGGCCGCGGCAACCGGATTTGCATCAGGTGCGTCGCCACCAAACGCATAGATCTGGTATTTGCCGTTGATCGAACTCAGCGCATCATGCATTGCAATGTGCATCATAGTGACCGTCCGGAGCCCTTTTAACGTCAGAAAGCCGTCTTCGGCCTCGGCAATCTCGAGCACGGTCTCATTCCACTCGGTCGCAAGAGCTGCATCGTCTTCAAGCGCATTCGCGCTCGACAGGCTCAGGGCCAAGACGACCAGACCGAGAATATTCTTGATGGCGTTCATTTTCATCCCCCTGCCTTCCAGTAGCGCGCAGTAACCCTATCGCCCGGGCGTTTCATGAACTACTCTTATTTTTGTAGTGCGCGCAACGGCCGAGGCCGCCATGAATAAAGACAGAAAATCATTAACTTACGGTCAATACTGCCCACTGGCGCTGGCAGCCGAACTGCTGTGTCGGCGATGGATGATCCTCGTCATCAGCAGACTCATCGATGGCTGCAGGACGTTCAACGAGATTCATCGGGGCATTCCGAAGATCTCGCCGAGCCTGCTCTCTACGCGATTATCCGAGCTCGAGCATGCCGGACTCTTAGAGCGCCGCAAGGTGCGCAACGAAAATCGCTATCGCTACGAGCCGACTGAAGCTGCCCTGGACCTCGCGGATCTGATCGACCAGATGGCGATCTGGGGGCAGCACTGGTCGCGCGACATGGATATGGATGACCTGGACCCTGCGTTCCTGGCGTGGAGCATGTCTCTACGTATGAACACCGATGCAATGCCCGGGGGCCGAACCGTCGTCGAGTTCGAATTCTCGGGAACACCCACCGAGTTTCGACGATTCTGGCTGGTCAACAATGACGGCAAGATCGACATGTGCCTGAAGGATCCGGGCTACGAAACCGATCTGCACGTCCGGTCGGATATGAGGTGTTTTGTGGAGGCGTGGCGCGGATTCCGTGATCTTCGGCAGGAAATTCACGCAGGCAAGATACGCCTCGCTGGACCGAAGACGCTGATTGCGTCGTTTCCCGACTGGTTGTTATTGAGTGCGCTGGCGCCGTACCGACGCCGCGTAAAGGGACGCGAGAGGCGCCTCTATTCGGCTGATTAGAGATGGGTGTACGTCTCGAGGCGCGCGCATATTCTCGTTCGATGACGGGCCCTGACGCCAAACAGAGACACCCTGTGCTTGGGAAAAACTACTTTAGAAACATGTCCGTAGAGGAATTGTTGGGAAACCGCAACGGGATGCGCGGCGGAAATTAGACATCGAAAGAAGTGCGGCGTTAGGATTCGCGCCGTGCCGGAGAGTCACCGACCTCTGGCTCTCAAGTCTAGGCAACGGACATAGGGCGAATCGATGAAAAAGTTACTACTAGTACTTGCGGTATTGTTTATTCAGACAACCGCTGCAGCGCAATCAAATCAGCAAAGGCTGCCAGGTGATCTCAGCTATTCCTTTGCCGAGCTTCGTTTTGTCGATGTCGACACCAGTGGCGGTGACGGCTTTCGGTTGGCCGGCTCCTACGAGCTCGATGGACCGTGGATTCTCGTTGGTGCCCTGACGCTACTGGATTTCAACAACAACGTTGATTCAACGCTATTGGAGATCGGTGGCGGTTATGTGTGGAACTACTCCGACGACTTCGACCTGTTCGGCACACTCCAGTTGGTTCGGGCTGAGGTGGATACACCAGGCGGCGACGCCGACGATTCGGGCTTCGCGTTTTCGGCAGGCGCTCGCGGGTTCCTGGCGCCGCGATTCGAGATTCGCGGATCGGTGAATCATATCAACCTGGACAACAGCGACACGTATCTGCAACTTGCAGGCGACTATTACTTTACGGACCAGGTATCGGCCGGAGTGAGCCTGGACTTTGCCGGTGATGTGGACACGTTTAGTCTTGGCGCTCGGTGGTACTTCCGTTAGATCCGACTGCCATCCGCCCACGACCTCCCGTTCAAACGTCGAACGGCTAGCGGATGGCGCTCGGTCCTTTCCTGTTCACGCGTTGCATTACTTCGCACGCGCCGGGATTTGATTCCGGTAATCAGCAATCAGAGACAACGTCTGCTCTGTTGTTGGCCCGACCCATTCGGCGTTCGCCACGTAAACCACGCCGCCTTTGACCACCGCGACCACATTATCGCGGGATAGCTCTGTACTGGAAATATCACCGCCATAGACGACCAGGTCGGCCCTTGCGCCCGGCTGGAGCACGCCTGTGTCCCGCCTGTCGAGGATTCCAGCGGGTATCTCCGTTGCCGCTGCGATGGTCTCCTCAATCGATACCCCGTACGCCCTCCAGGCGGTCAGCTCATGCCAAATCGCGTCATGATGAAATTGCCCCAATGATCCGGAGTCCGATCCGACAATAAGGACCGCACCTGCGTCGCGAAGTTGTTGGAACTTGGACCGATGTGTCGTGACATTGGCGACAGCCTCTTGAATGTACTTGTCACCTGCAAACGCATCGGCAAACGACAGCGTCATCTCGGACCCGATGTCGTCGCCCACAAACTGACTCATCGCCGTCGCATGTTGAACCGGATTGCCGCTGTACGTTGCACTCCTCCTGTAATACCCAATCGGCGGCGTGACCACGAACGGCGTGTCCCTTGCCGACAAGACGTCAACAATCTCTCCCGGGTACTCCGTGATACTTGTCCTGTTGATGTATTCCCCGGAGCTGATTGGCCAGCTCAACGCCACTGCAAAGTCCTTCACTTCCTCCGTGTCGGCCATCAATCGCACCTGTCTTGCCCGGGACGACGAAGCGATCGCTTCGAGCTCACTCTCCGAGAAGCCACTGATGTTGTGCAGCGCTATCCAATCCGCGCCATGGTCGGCAATTTCTTCCACTTTCTTCGACGCGTCCGCTGGTCCGTCAACGCCGCGCATCAGCCGCGCATTGACGGCCGGTGCGCCGCCAAGCAAGCCGGGGCCACTGAGTGTTAATCGGGGCGCCGGGAAGCAGTTGTCCTCGGATATTGCTGACATCAACGGCATATCCGCCAATGCAGCCAGGTGAGTTCGCGCGAGAGTGACGCCCGATGCCAAAGTCTGTCGGAAGGTGATGGGAAAGACTTCGGTTTGTGTGTCGAGCTCGGAGTGGAGATGTTGAGCAGCAGCCAGGGAGTCGAAGTGGGCATGGGAATCGACGAGACCAGGTATCACAGTTGCACCGTCTCCTTGCAGAGCTCGTGTACCTGGCGGCAGCAATGAATCGTCGTAGTTTGATTTGATCCACTGAATCCGACCTGCGCGGATCAGTATAGACACCGGCTTCGTTTCGCCGATCAAGCGCACGTCGGCTATCAATAGCGGCGATTTGTCGCAGTGCCATGATGCTGTCTGCACGTCTGCATTCGCTGTCGAATAGCCGACCAGCAGATTCAACAGCGGCAGAAATACTAGTGCGAGCTTGGGGAGCTGTCTATTCATTGCCATCTCCTTCCGCCGCCTCCGGCCGTTGGCGGGTACATTCGGGAATGACCTGGGTGATCGCATCCAACCGAGTAAACAGGGTGTCACGATTCAGCCAGACGATGGCGATCGCAACCAGCACGAAGAAGTAGGTGTCGTAAGGCTGCGCATCCGGCCAGAGTGGATTGATGAGCTGAAAGTGAAATACCGCGGGCAACAGGATACTTCCTCGAGATTGGTTAAACAGCGGCGTGACGATCACGGCCAGGCTGATATTGCCGATAAGAAAAGGTGTGAAGCTCCATCCGCTTTGTACCGCTCCGCTCAGGTAAAAGGCCGGGATATGCCATAG
>CBDUMZ010000106.1:0-5516 GCA_965368465.1 uncultured Chromatiales bacterium | reverse complement strand
CCGTTTAACTTAAAACGGCCCCTGCACGATTTCCGGTGTACCCCAGTTTGCCGACCAGACGTCTTCGTCACGAACGTAGTACACGGTGTCGTCGTGAATGAACGCCCGGCTTCGTTCCACCCAGAGAGGCGCGTTCGGACCGAACCAAGGTGGCTCAATCGCGCCGACGCTGTTCAGCGTTGCGAGCGCCGGCAGGGTCTTGTCGAGAATCTCGAAGAGATACAGGGCGGAACCCTCGTACTCGTAACTGCCGTCCGTCGCGTACACATCCGCCGGGATCGTGAAGCGATCGCGGCCATTTGCATCGGCCTGGTAGGTGAAGGCATGACGATTGTGCCTTGCTTCGCTGTAGGAACCGGGGCCACCGATCGTGGCACTGCCGCGCGACAATGGCTGAGCGATGTTCGATACGTCAAACAATTCCAGTTTGACGCCGCCATTCGCATCGCGACCGAGTCCGAGCAACAGCTCGTCCGTCACGGGGTGCAGGAAGTCGGAGAATCCCGTTACCTCGAGTTCGCCCGCGATGAACGGGTCCGTCGGGTCCGAGAGGTCGATCGCGTACAGCGGATCGATCTGCTCGAACGTCACGGCATAGGCCGTGTCGCCGAGAAACCGGACGCCGTAGAGCGCTTCGTTCGGCTTGCCGATTTCCGTCGGCCGGCTGGCGTTCGGCAGCGTCGATACGATCTCGAGATCGGGCCGTGAGTTCGACTCCCGCAGGACATACAGCTTGTGATCGACGAAATCCACGTTCGTCCAGTCGAACTGCGATGCGATCAGCCTCAGGTCGCCGTTGTGTTCACTCATGCGGAAGTCGGCCTGGCCACCACGCCAGACGGTCCCATCGATGTCCGCAGAACCCCGGTAGCCGATGCTCGTGCCGGCCAGGGAAAACTTGTGGATGCGCGTTATGTCTTCCTGCGTTGCGCTGTTCGGCCGATGTTCGGCGAAATACAGCGCGTTCTCCGAGACGTAGACGCCGTAGGCATCCTCGTTGTAGCACGTCGTCGTGAAGTTGCCCGGATTGTCGATCGGCACCGCGGTAATACTCGTAATTACCGCGTAGTCGCTAGTGCCGTCATTGGTGGTGACGTAACAGCTTTGTGGCGAGACCAGTGTCCGTGTTTCACCGGCAACGGTGATCTTCGGCAGCAGGTCGTCGAGTGTGACGCCGGCCAGCAGCGCGCGGTTCTCGGCCTGCTGTTCGGGCGTCGTCACGTAGTAGTGCAGGCCCTCGATCCAGGGCGTGTACCGGCTGACAATGTAGACCGTATTGCCGATGCGCCGGCTCTCGACAAAAACGCCGTCGATACTGGCCTCGATCTCGAGCCCGGGATTGCCCATATCACTCACATCGTAGACGCGGAAACCGAGCCGCTCGGGCGCCCAGATCGCAAGTTCGGCCCAGGGCTGGCCGAAGTTGCCGTAAAACATCTCGCCCGTGAGCGCGAACATCTTGTCGGCGTGCAGGTACATGCCTTGCACGGACACATCGTCTTCGAGCGGGATGCTGCTCACGAGGTCCGCTTCGCCGTTCGCGGGATCCGTGGCAAGTATCCGGATCGAGCGTACCGGAGCAACGCCGGGGTCGTTGGTGCCCGCCTGCGCGGCGTCCAGTACGAAGCAGCAGTGATAGTAGCGTCGTGGCGCGACGAACAGGTGTTCGCCGTCGTAACGAACCGCGTCGAACTCGTCGACGTTCAACTCCTGCGTATAGGTGCCCGTGAAGTTGGCGTCCGCTGCCGAGCCGGCGACAGATAGCTGCTCGGCACTGCTCATCTGCGACAGCGCCGTCTTGATGGAGGCCTCGAAAGCCGCGACATCCGAGACTGCGCTCAGCAAGCCGGCAGGCTGCGGGTCACCCGGGCCATTGCCGCCCGAGCTCGACGAACTGCAGCCCGCGATGGACAGAAGAAAAAGTGCGAAAAGTGTGGCCGTTGACCGTTTCATCCCGTCATCTCCTTTTGGCGTTATGGGGCAATCCTATGCCCGATGCCCGCCCGTGTCTGTTGAGATGTTCCGTAATATTGTCAGAATTTGTAACGACGGCGCTTTACATTTTTCGACAATTTGCATACACCTTTGATACCAGTCGTTGTGGCTGGCCTTGCGACACTTGCCGCATACGGACGCACTGACCGGAGGTGGTCCCGAATGATTCGACGAATAAGCCAGTTGCTGCTGATGCTGCTCGTCTGCGGCACATCGCCCTGCCTGGCCGACACTGCCCCTGAACAAAGCACGGAGTCGCGCTGGCGGCTGGGCGCGGCGCTCGGTTATGGTCTGCGCTCCAACCCGCTCATCCAGTCCGACGACATCCCCATCATCGTTGATTTCGACATCGCATGGTTCGGCGATCACTGGTTCTTCGACAACGGCGACCTCGGCCTCACCCTGTCCGACAATGCGTTGTTCACCGCGAGCATCGTAGCGCGCGTCAACAGCGACCGGGTGTTTTTCGGTAACACCGACACGCGCTTTGTCTCGTTCGACCTCACCGGCGCACCGCTGTCCGAGGCGGTCGAGTTCAGTGTGCCGGACCGGGACTACGCCATCGAGCTGGGCCTGGAAATGCTCGCCGGCGGTTCCTGGGGTGCATTGCAGCTCTCCGGCTTTCACGATGTGTCCGGTACGCACGACGGTTATGAGCTCTACGCAAATTACAGTTACGGCTGGCGCGAGCAGCGTTTGTATATAGAGCCGTCGCTTGGCGTGAGCTACAAGAGCGCCCGCCTCAACAACTATTACTGGGGTGTAACCGCCGAGGAAGGAGGCATCGTCGTCGCGCGTTACGATGCCGCGGCCGGCCTCAACTGGCAGGCACGACTTATGCTCGGCTACCAGCTGTCACGCAACTGGGGCGTCTCGCTCGTCACCGAGTACGAGCGCATGAACGACGAGGCGGCCGCCAGCCCGATCGTGGATGAACGCAACGTGCTGGGGTTCTTCGCCGGCCTCGCGTACCGGTTCTGAAGCGATGCGGCTATTGCTGGCACTTGCTCTTTTCCTTCCCGCGCCTGCCCTGGCGCAGGACCCGGTGGATACGGGTATGCAACTGACGGTCAAACCCGTCCTTTGCATTACCGACAATCGCAACCCGACCTGCGACCTGTCTTTTCTCGTCGTTTGGCAAAGCGGTGAGACGGGTTACTATTGCCTCTACAACGACTTCAGCGAAGCGCCGATTCACTGCTGGAGCGAAGACCGGGCAGGCCGCTTGAACGACGATCGCATCGTGCGGGAAAACTTCAGCTACTGGATGACGAGCAGTGATCCGGGCAGCCGCCTCGCCGAGTTCACCGTCGAGGTGCTGCGCATGGACTCCGATGATCGCCGGCGCAAACGCCGTACGCGCCACGTCTGGGATATTAATTGAGCAGGAAGAGTGTCGACATTTTGCTCGTGGAAGACGATCGGCGCCTCGCCGATCTTACGGCGGAGTACTTTGAACAAAACGGGCTGACCGTTGCCGTCGAACCGCGCGGCGACCACGCCCTGGCCCATTTCGCAAAGGTGAGTCCGCGGGTCGTGTTGCTGGACCTGATGCTGCCCGGCACCGATGGCCTGACAATTTGCCGGGAACTGCGCGAGGTCTTTGCCGGCCCGATTCTCATCTTCACGGCTCGCGACTCCGACATCGACCAGATCATCGGTCTCGAGGCCGGTGCCGATGACTACGTCACGAAACCCGTCGACCCGATGGTGCTGCTGGCCCGCACTCGCGCGGCCCTGCGGCGCACCGAGAGCCGCGACAAGCCGGGCCCCGCGGGCAGTGACATCGTCCTTGGCGGCTTGCGCATCAGTCCATCGGCCCAGGAAGTGACACTGGACGGCAAGCCCGTGCAACTGACGACCCACGAATTCGAACTATTGCTATTGCTCGCACGCCATGCAGGCACGGTGCTGAGTCGCGACGACATTTTTCACAGCCTGCGCGGCATCGACTACGACGGCTCGGACCGATCGATCGACGGGCGCATTTCGAGGCTGCGGCGGCGACTGGCGGACACTGCCGCAGAGCCGACGCGCATCAAGACCGTCTGGGGCAAGGGCTACCTGCTCGTGCCCGACGCCTGGGGCGAGCCAACGTGAAAAACATGCTGCGCGACCGCAACCGGCGCCTGCTGTTTCGTTCCTTTGTCGGTATCGTCGGGGGTCTGCTCGTCATCGCGATCGTCCTCGACCTGGGATTCAGCTACCTGCATGCCAGGAACGCGCCGGCGATGGACCCCTGGCTCGTGTCCACGTTCAACCTCATCGAGCGAGAACTGGCCAAGGCCCCGGTCCCGCAGCGCGATGAGGTCGCCGCGCAGCTTGCCGGCCGACTGGGCGTCGGCGTGCAACTGCTCGCGCGCGACGACGTGCATATGAACCCGATCGTGAACGATCGCCTGCCCGCATTCGTCGATGCCGATGGCAACACCTCGTACCTGTATGAGGCCAGCTCGATCGATGCGATCATCCGCATCGGGCCCATTGCCGAACCCCGCGACAGCCTGCTGCTGAACCTGCTGCCGCCGCTCTTTTACCTGTCGATTTTCGTCGTTGTCGGTCTGTGGCTGCGCCCGCTCTTGAAGGACATCAACGTCATCTCGGACGGCGCGCAACGCTTCGCCGCCGACTACCGCGAATCGCTGGCAACCGCCGGGCAGACGACCGAGTTGACGGAGCTTGCGAAGAACCTCGACGACATGGCCGCGCGGCTGGGTGGCGTACTGCGCAGCCAGAAGGAACTGATCGCTGCGCTCTCGCACGAGATGCGTACGCCACTGGCCCGTATTCGATTCGCGCTTGCGGTGATCAGGGACCGGGGCGACGAGCAACTCAATGAAAAACTGGGTGCAATGGACGACGACGTACAGGAAATCGATGACCTGGTCGCGGCCATGCTGAACTACGCACGACTCGATCACCCCGACATCAGGATGCACTGGCAGTCCGTACCATCCGCTGCCTGGCTCGAACAACTCGCCGGTAAGTCACGAACCAATGCGGCCCGGATTGACATACACATCGACGAGGCGGCTGAGAAAGTCCTGATGGACCCGCACCTCATGGAACTCGCGGTCAGCAACCTCCTCGTCAATGCCATGAAATACACCAGGAACAAGGTGCATTGCGAGCTTGTACTGGAAGACGGGTATTACCTGCTGACCGTCGAGGACGATGGCAGCGGCATACCCGAGGATGTTCGCGACGAGGTTTTCAAGGCCTTTGCGCGTATCGATGACAGCCGCAGCCGCGAGACAGGTGGCTACGGCCTGGGCCTGGCGGTTGTCGCTCGCGTTGCCGAACTGCATGGCGGTGCCGCCAGCGTGGACGCCGCTCCGGTTCTTGGGGGCGCCCGTTTCTCGATTCGTTGGCCGGCGGCTGCCCGGACGACCGGGTCGCCAGCCTGAGGTCAGGCGTCGTGCCAGTCACCGAATTGGCATAAACTCGGCGCATGGCACCGATCGAATCACGGAGATTTCGTTGACGAATTTAATGAACAGCATCCTGGCTGCAACCACTCC
>CBDUMZ010000105.1:0-5579 GCA_965368465.1 uncultured Chromatiales bacterium | reverse complement strand
CGATGCGAAGACGAAGCGAAACTGGGTCGCTTTCGTGCGCTCCTCCGCAACCGGCGAAATGACAGCCAACAGCGCCGAGTAAGGCACGTTGATCGCTGTATAGGCCAGCATGACCAATGTGTACGTCACGTAGGCAAAAATCAGCTTGCCCGTTGCTGAAAGGTCCGGCCCGAGAAACAGCAGATAACCCAGCAGCGCGTACGGTATGGCGACAAACAGCAGGTACGGACGATACTTGCCCCAGCGCGACTGGGTCCGGTCGGCGATAAGGCCCATCGCGGGGTCGCTGATGGCATCGACGATCTTCGTCAGCAACAGCATCGTCGCGGCGGCAGCCGGCGAAATACCGAACACATCGGTGTAGTAGTAAAGCAGGAACAGCCCGAAGAACCCCATGTAGAAGTTCGAGGCCATGTCACCCAGGCCGTAGCCGACTTTTTCCCCGAATGTCAGCGGTGCCGTGTCCGACGGTCCTTTCATGTGTTTCGCTCCATCTCGCTACCGCCATGATCTGCTGCCGTGTTCAGCAGATCCTCATTGATGATGTAACGTCGGTCCTTGCCTGCCGTCCGAATATCGATCGTCGCACACCGCCGGCCCAGCTCGACACGCAGCTGAGCATGTGCGTCGTCATTGTCCCACCTTAGAACGAGCTCATCTCGCTCGCATGCCGGCATCGAAAATGTGCCGTCAAACGCGGGCTCCGAGTTCCTGAGGCGTATGAGTTGCATAAGATGCATTACGACGGGTCGCCGCAGCGCTTCGTGAATCTCTTCGCGAGAATAGTAGTGTCGATTAATATCGCGGCCGACACCGGTTCTGTCGACAAGATCCATATCGTTCACACCGGCCAAGAGCCCGACGTAGTAAACCTGCGGCGTGCCTGGCGAGAAAAACTGAATCGCACGCGCGATGAGGTAATCGCAATCGTTTCGTCCCAGGGCATCGTAGTACGTCGAGTTGACCTGGTAGATATCGAGGTTCGATGCAGCGTGGCCGCTGGCTTTTCGACTGCTGCCACCGGTCTTCGTATGAATAGTTTCAACGAGCGCATCGATCTCGTCATCCGCCAGAAGCCCTTCGAGATCGCCTTGGCGAGCCGCATCCATGATGCCGATACCGTCGTGGGTATCGAGCACGGTCACACAATTTCTCGGTGCAATCTGGAGCCAATTCTTGAGAGCAGCGGCGTCGCCATGGTAGAGCGTATGCAGCACGAGCGGCGGCAGCGCGAAGTCGTAAACACTGCAAACCTGTGACGCAATCGCGATCTGCGTCTGGTAGTAGGAGTGAATCTCAACCAATGCCTGCATTCCGAGCGCTTGTGCCTGCTCCGATAAGGTCCCGATGAAGTCGAACGTTTCCGGCAACATGAAACAAGGTGTGCCTCTACGCTTGATGGCATATCCGGCTGCGTCGAGCCGAATCTCACGAATGCCGGCCTCGGCGAATTGTTCGAGAATCGAGTCGAGGTATCCGCGCCCTGCCGGTGCCTCGACGTTGATGTCGAGCTGATTAGCGCTGAACGTCGTCCAGAAGTCAAAGCTGCTGCCATCGTCGAGAGTAATTGCTGCGAAGGGTGAGCCCGGTCGTGGCCGGTAAATACGCTCGATCTCGTCCCTTATAACCGAGGCAGGTTCGCTATCCGGAAAAATGTCGCCTTTGCGGAGAAATAGCTCCCAGTAGTCCGACGATCGGCCGCGACGTTGGACATCCTGGAACTGCGGGGAGGCTGCAGAAACGTGATTGACAATCAGGTCAGCCATGAACGAATACCGGGCCGACAATGCGGCGACGTCGCCCCAGCTGCCAAGTCGGGGATCGACCTGGGTATGGTCGACAGGATCGAAACCGGCGTCCGCGCCGTCGATCGGGTAAAAGAACGGCAGGACATGCACTCCGCTGAAAAGATCGCGAAACTCGTTGTCGAGCAACGATTGCAGCCCGCTGAGATTGCCGCCGAGCCGGTCAGCATAGGCGATTAGTGCGACGTCATTACCCATCACTGGTTTCCCCGTCGGCAATGTTTTCGGAGACCTGTCCAGAACTCCGGACTAAGGCCAGGTTGCGTCGCGGTGCAGGGATTGGATTTCCCCGCACCGCGTGCAACATCTTATTCTTCTTGAGCTATGACTGCTTTATGCAGTATGCCCTTATCAAAAGAAATTGTATCGCAGGGATAGCGATGTCGTTTGACCGTTGATTGGGCGAACCCGGATCAAGTCGCCCGATATCGCTGACCCTTCCTCGCCTTCAGTAAAGCCTTCTTCGTCAAACAGGTTGTTTGAATTCAGGCTGACGGAGAAATTGTCATTGACATAGTAGTTGACGAACATGTTTGTAACTACGTAGCTATCAAACTTCAGGTCGTTGTTGTCCTGCACGAAAACTTCGTCTGTGCCAACAAAGTTCAGGCCGATGTCCCAGTTGTCAGCCGTGTATGACGGCGTGATGTTGAAGAAGTAGTCCGCCTGCCGACGTGGTTTGTTGCCGACGTTAGCGCCGCTCGCCGTCTTCACGATTTCTGCGTCGGTCAGTGTGATGCTGCCACGAATTCCGAACCCGTTGCCAAAGTCATAGTCACCTTCGATCTCGAAACCCGATGATTCGTAGGAGTTCTGCAGGAACTCCTGCGTGGTTACCTCGAACGCCTTTTCTTCGTCGGTGTCTGCATTGAAATAGGTTATGTAGAACGACCCGTCTGCGAACTGCCATTTCAGGCCAATTTCTGCCTGAGTGACAATCGCATGGCCCGCCTCGCTGCCCATATTGCCGACCGCATCGAGATTACCGGTTACACGATCCGGTGACGCAAGGCTTCCACCTTCTGACAGGTTCGCGAAGATCGCCATCTCATCGTTGATGGCGTAGTTGGCACCGATGGACCACGAATCAAAGTCCTGATTGTAGTCCGCATTGCTGATCGCACCGATAGTCGGAACTTCCTGCTCGTTGGCGCCGACACTACCATCACCGTTGACGTCCAGCGGTATGAGTACCGTGCTTTCTGCGTACGTCCCTTTGACGTCGTAATCGTTGTTCCGGTAGCTGATGTCCCAACCGAGGTTGTCGCCGATCGTGCCGGACAGGGCGATATATGGCGCCATTGCTTCAATCTCGAAGTCATAGAGCCGCGTGCAGCAGTTGCCGAAAGCAGGATTACCATACAGGACACCGCCGACCGAGTTGCCGGAGTCGAACGGCGTCAGGTTTTCATCGAGGCGTACGTAATACTGGTTGAAGTTCCAGGTCGTGCTCACGTTCTGGTTGACGAACGAGACGCCAACTTTTGCCTGGACCGCCTCAAAGTCGCCATTGAGTGCGATTTCGGTGAAGCTGTTGTCCATGTCATTTATCTTGGTGTTGAAATAGACGAGCTCATTGGACGGACCATTTACACCATCGACAAATGGCGTTGTCAGAAACGGCGCCGCGAATCCACCTTCGATGGCCGCCGTCCTGTGCTTGAAACTGGCCGTGAAGGTTTCGCTCAGGTCGTAGTCTGCAACCACGGCGAGCGACGTCATTTCAGCCTGAACACCGTCATTGGTGCATTCGATGGCATTGTTCCTGCGGGGCGCGCAGTCGGTCGTATTTGCGAACAGCGTGCCGTCGCCGAAATCGACGCCAAACTCGGCAATACCTGAGCCTCCCGTTGCCTGAGCTGGAATTGGCAAGTAGGTCGGTACGGTGTCATCGAGGCGCTTGAAGTGAAACTTCACGGAACCCTGGTCAAAGTTTCGTGCCACCGTCGCCTTGAGCTGATAGCCGTCTTCGAGGTCGGAACGCGCGTCGCGCGGGCCCTCGCCATTCCTGAAGTAGCCACCAATGTGATACGTCCACTCGCTGGCGCCCAGATCACCTCCGTATTCAGCGTCGAGGCGCATTGCGTCGTAGTTCAGACCTGCCGTCACGCCGACCGATCCGCCCGGCTGTGAGCCATCCTTGGAAATAAAGTTAATGATACCGCCCGGCGAGTTGAAAGCTTGTGTGGTAGCGGTGCCACCGCGGATTGACTGAACGCTGGAGATGGTCGTGTCCGCACGAAGCCATGTGTCCGCGGTTGCGAATGCGACGTCGCCCTGCAACAGGGTTGGAAAGCCATCTTCCTGAAAGGAGACATAGCGCGAGCCGCCGGAGCTGATAGGCATGCCGCGTACCTTAACGTTGGCGTTTGCATCACCGGAAGACGATTCCGACTGAATGCCAGGGATGTTTCGAAATATTTCGGCCGTCGAGCGTGGCGCATAGTTCGCCATGTCGTCACTGCCGAGTGACGTCACGGACGCGGACGATTCGAACTTGGTCGTTGGCCGTGCAACACCGGTGACCATGATTTCCTCGATCACCTCTTCTTCTTCCTGAGCCAGGGCTGCGCCTGAGAGTGCTGTTGTGGCACATGCCGCCACCAAGAAGCCGCTTAATACGCGGTTAAAGTCTGCCGTTTTCATTTGGTCTATCCCCCATCTACATTTGGTGCCCCATAACGGGCAATAATTCACGCCAGCAGGGTATGGAAAATACAATCGATTGTCTAATTCTGCGCAGACAATCGATTGTACAAAGTGCTAAGGTTCTGTAATACTTAGTTTTTCTAGTTTCCTTGCCGCTACCCTTGAGGAACAATTTGCGCAATTTTGAGCGTGAGCGAACGATAGGCCCCGGGACAGAGTAATGAGCCAGAAGAAGCAGAAGACGGCGACGACCATGCAGGAACTCGCTGATATTGCCGGCGTCACCCGCGGCACCGTTTCGCGAGCGTTAAGCGACAGCCCACGCGTCAACGAAAAGACCAAGGCGCGCATTCGAGAGCTCGCCGAAAAGCACAATTACCGCGTGAACCAGCAGGCAAGGAACTTTCGTTTGCGTAGAACCGGCGTGATTTCCGTCGTGTTTATGCTTGATGTCAAGTCTGAGCAGCATATGTCAGACCCGTTCTTTCTCGAGATGCTGGGCGGCATAGCCGATTGCCTCGCGGAGCATGATCTTGACCTGTTCCTCGCCCATGCGCCGGTGGCCGATGTGCTGGAATTACAGGATAGCCGTGTATTTCAAAACTCAGACGGTGTCATATTTATCGGACAAGGAAGGCAGCACGAGAAACTGAACGTCGTTGCGAAATCGGATAAGCCCATCGTCGTATGGGGCGCTCCGATGCCTGGCCAGGCCTACTGCCGAGTGGGCGGCGACAATGTCACCGGTGGATATCTCGCCACGAAACACTTGCTGGAAACTGGACGTCGCAAGATCGCATTTTTCGGCGATATCAAGCTTCCGGAAATCGCGTTGCGTTTCTCAGGCTACCAGAAGGCTTTGAAGGAGCAGCGAATCAAGTTCAACCCTGGGCTCCAGATTGACGTTCCGTTCGAGATGCAGCATGCGCGTGAATCGATCAATGAATTCCTGGCTGGCGATGCCAGGTTCGATGCGGCTGTTTGCAGTAGTGACGTGATGGCGCTTAGTGTTATCGCGACTCTCAACGAATCCGGCCGGGACGTCCCCGGCGATGTTGCTGTCGTTGGATATGACGACATTGGTCTCGCAAGTTATGGCAATCCTTCACTGACGACCATCCGCCA
>CBDUMZ010000104.1:0-5751 GCA_965368465.1 uncultured Chromatiales bacterium | reverse complement strand
GCCATGTCAAGCGCTTCATCCGAGAGGTCGGTTCCAAGAACCCTGTATCCCTGGTCGACAAGGTGACGCGACTTGGCACAACTGCCACAGCCGGCATCCATAATCTGTGCACCACGCTCGGCATCAAACGTGTCAACGATGTGGGCAAACGCCATCCGATAGAAGTGTTCGTTGTCCGGAGTACGGTAGTTATCACGCCACTCTTCGTGGATATCACGCTTTGACAGCGTGCTCTCTGCATCACTTGATCGTTGATTATTCACTCTCGTTCCTTCCCTCGCTGGCGGTCAGACATTGTATTGGTCCTTCCAGACCAGGAAATTCGTCGTGGTCCAGAGTATTTCAGAGAAATCATCTGTCCCCGATTGGTGTTTGTCCAGCATCTTCGTAAGCATCTTCTTGTCGAGAAACTGGTCGTAGCTCGACTCGTTGATCAGTCGGATTGCAACTCCTCCTAAACCATCTACGTCCCGGAAATACTCCGCAAGAGGCACGCCAAATCCGGATTTTCGACGATGAACAACCTCGTCTGGCAAATACTTCTCGGCGACCATTTTGACGATTTCCTTCGTACGCCAACCGCGCGTCTTTCGATCGGAGGCAAGGTGGTTCGCGAACTCTGCTATTCTGTAGTCGAGAAAAGGTACGCGCGCCTCAACGCTAGCCGCCATGCTCATTTTGTCCTGACGATTCAAAATGGATACGAGGTACGTCTTCTGATCACCTATCGACAGTCGCCGCATTACGTCAGGTGAAGCCGCGGCGGCTGCCGACACTTTCTGTCGATACTCGAGGCTCCTGGGCACCGAGTCTCTCAGCAAACCATTGACCGCAGAAGAATCAGCAGTCGCAGCATTAAAGAGCACTCGCTCATCACGAGACAGCGCCAGGTTCTTGCGTATCTTCTCCAGCCGATGATCACCGAGAATGCGTGCCGCACCTGCCAGCGCGGGAGCGGCGAGCCACTTCACCTTGTCCAGTCTCTCGGATATTCGGGGAATGTGATACCTCGGGTATCCGAGGAACAGTTCGTCCGCACCCTCCCCGGTCAGAACAACAGTCACATGCTCCTTCGCAAGCTTGCTAACGGCGTAGATATGAACTGAGTTTGCGAAATTAAGGGGCTCGTCGTTAAGCCGCACTAGCTCCGGCAAATACCGCGCAAACTCCTGTCCGCTCAGGCGTATCTCGTGGTGACGGGTTTCGTACTTCCCGGATACCATCCTCGCGTACTCGGACTCATCGAAACCCGCGTCATCGAACCCCACTGAAAAAGTGTTGATCGCGTCGCCTTTGATCCTGGCTGCGATAGCGGTCACCAGGCTGGAATCGACCCCGCCGCTACAAAAGGTTCCGAGCGGGACTTCGCTCATAAGGCGATCCCTCACAGCCTCATTGAGCAGGTAGTCCAGATGCCCTGCCGCTTCCTCAATGCTCTCGACTTTCGAGTCCGAACCGGAATGCTCATCCCAGTACTTTCGAACGTGGATACCGGACCCATCGATAGTCATATGGTGCCCTGGCAAGAGCGACTTCACGCCTTTGAAGAGACTCTGCTCTCCACTGATCGCGCGAAACATGAAGTATTCGAAGATCGCTTCCTCATTGACAGCAGCCTCGCAGTGCCCGCTCACGAACAATGCTTTTACCTCGGACGCGAATGCAAACCCGCTATCTGACTCTGCAATGTAGAGTGGCTTGATCCCTAACCTGTCCCTCGCGAGAAACAGTGTCTGCGCCCGCTGGTCCCAGATCGCGAACGCAAAAAGGCCATTCATTCGACTCACACAGTCGCTTCCATACTCCGCGTACAAGTTAAGCACCACCTCGGTATCGGAGTCGGTCTTGAATTCGTGTCCACGCTTCTCGAGGTCTGCGCGAAGCTCTTTGTAGTTGTAGGTCTCGCCGTTGTAGACAATCCAGAGAGAGCCGTTTTTAACGGACATTGGCTGGTGACCGGTGGTCAGCCCGATAATACTTAAGCGCCGATGCCCCAGACCGACGTGACCGTCAAGGAACACACCCTGGTCATCCGGCCCGCGGTGCGTCATGCAATCGCGCATCCGCAGGATGTCCGCTTCATCGACCCGCGAGCTACTGTTCTTCAGGATAATTCCGTTAATTGCACACATTGTTGTTATGTCTTCCTAGATACCCAAAGATACTCGTGAAACGACCCACTTGAACTTGCCGGAATTCGTACGCTGCAAGCTCTCCACCCGCTCAACCGATATTGACACATCGTCGCCCAGCCGCTCCTGGAGCCCATGAATGAGGGCATCCTCGTCCGCCTCGGTAAATCCGCTCGAAGGAACCACTTTGACGACGATCGTATCGTAATCCTCCTGCACGATCTGAGACTCTTCGATTGTGGTCAATGGCTTGAACGGATGAGTCAGGACAGATGGAGAGATGATCCTCCCATCTGCCAGAGTCAGGGAGTCCTCTGCTTTGGTCGTAACGTCGTCCATTAGCGGCAATCCACGTCCGCACGTGCACGGCTCTGGCCGAATAGCTGACCTGTCATTCGTCACATACCGTAGCAGCGGCATCGCCCGATTGTGCAGCGACGTAGCGATAATGATGCCGGTTTCCCCTGATTTCTTAGCCTCCAGGTCCCTCCCTACGATTTCCGTAATACCGTACTCGGAGCAAATGTGTCGTCCCTGGTGAACGTCGCATTCCGTCGCAAATAGGACGCGCTCTGCCGCACCAAAGTAGTCGTAAACCCGGCATTCAAAGCTCTCTTCGATCGTTTCCCTCTGGAAATCGTAAAGCGTTTCGGAGGACGAAAGCACAGCATGTAGTGGTAACGTCCGGCCTTCGTTCTTCAGGTGCTTCGCGAGGATATAAAGCGTAGATGGATATCCGTCGAGTACTTTTGGGCCAAAGCGGCGGATTTCATCGATGTATGCCGGAAGGTTCTCATTCGATAAGTGGAACGAAGAGAGCAACATCTGGCGGTGCAGGTGGTTGTAGCGCCAGAACGGAGCCTTTTTCTGCTTCAGGGGAACGATGACGTTCCCTCGAATAACCGCGACGCGATCACCGAACTTCCCTAAATTGGTCCCTGTCCAACGGTATTGTCGATCCAACATCGCATAATTCATGCGAATCATGTCGGGGTCATAGCAGATTTCAAGCGGCGAGCCGGTTGTCCCGCTCGTATTCCCTCGCGCAACCTTGGTAAGGTCGAACTCATCCGATAGCAAGTCGGCGAATCGCGCTTTGATCGTCTTCTTGTCGAGGGTCGGCAGTTTCGACAAATCGGCACGCGTTGCGACGTCTTGCGGTTTCAGGCCACGCTCATCCAGGACTTCCCGATAGTAAGGAACGTGCTGATACGCGTACTCGACGATCCCCCGCAGCTGCTCGTCTTGATAATCCCCAAGCTCTTTTCCGGAATACCACTGGCTCTTGTCCAGGAACTCCCGGTATTCACTGAATCGCCCGCCATATCTTTGTCGGTCCAGCACAGCGCTGAACCCGGAAACAGCCAGGTTCTGGATCGGCGCTGGCAGCAAGTCGTAGAGCCCTTTTAGTGGAGTGTCCATTCCGGCTACCCTGCCTTTCTACCCACGTCCTGGTACACGCCATCGAGCACCTTGCCGATCTTCTCCCAGGAGTACTCTTCCACCGCCAACTGCCTGGCTTTCTGTCCAAGATCCCGCCTCTTGTCAGGGTCTTTCAGAAGCTCGATTGTGCGCTTGGCAAACTCAACCGGATTGTCTTCAATTCGAATGTTCTTGCCGTCGGTTACGTTAATTCCCTCACACCCGACGGATGTAGACACGATGGCCTTTCCTTGCGCCAGCGCATCCAGCACCTTCAGTCTCGTTCCGCCACCTACACGGATGGGAACGACGTAAACCGCGGAACGCGCGACATAGGGGCGGATGTCATCCACAAATCCGGTGACCGTGACGGCATCGTCGTTTTTCGCGAAATCCAGGATTTCTCTTGTCGGGTCCTGCCCTATCACGTAGAAGCGCACGTTTGGAATCGCCTGCTTGATACGCGTCCACATTTCCTTGAGCATGTACAGAACCGCATCTTCATTGGCAAACATGTTCATGCCGCCGGTATAGATTATTGCCGGTTCCACTTCCACCTGGCCTGGCTGGAAATACTCCGTATCGACACCGTTTGGAACGATGGCAGTGCGTACTCCCGGTGCCATTTCCTTCAGATCCGCCTCATCGGTAGCAGACATCATCACGTTGCAGTCAAAGCGAGCACTTTCGGTAGCTTCGCTCTCCCTCAGAAGGCGCGCCTGCCTTGCCACATACCAACGCCCAGGTGCGGATCGTTCAACTTCCGACCGCCTCGCCATCAGGTTGGACTCTATGTTGTGATGCGTTATCACGGACGGAGTATCCGGCGCGTATTTCTTGTATCGCGCCAAGCCAATGGTGTCGTAGTGAACCAGGTCAACCTCTTGCTCGACCAGCAACTCGCACATCCGGTCCCTGAATCCCGCGGACCTGTGTGCCAGCTCACTAAAAGGCCCTGGATACACGCCACCCAATGCCAATGCCACAAACTTATGGACGAGTGACTTCTTAGGCCACAGCGAGAAATAGTCAATAGTCTTGCAGAACTTCTCCAGCTCCAACCGGCTTTCATCGAGCAAAGACGGGCTGGTCAGGATCTCTGGATGAACGAAAGCCAGCAGGTGAATATCATGGTTCTTGGCGACCTCCCGGATAATGTTGTAGCCGCGTTGCAGCACACCTCCATGAGGTGGGTATGGGACTATCTGGGATAGAAAAAGTACTTTCATGTTGGCTGTCTTCCTGATCGAGGCTACTTGTTCTCTTGACAGATGGATCGATACAACGATTCATGACGCTCGGCCATACTTGTTGCCGTAAAGTGATCCTGATAGTGAACCCTGGCGTTTTCGCCCAGTTCCTTGCGCAGCTCGGGATTCGAAACGAGCCTCATGATCGCACTCGCCATGGCATCTGTGTCACCAGCCGGGAGCACGACTCCGTGAACATTGTCTTTGAGAATTCTTGGCGTTTCTCCGACAGAAGTCGCAACAATGGCCGATCCCACAGCCATGGACTCGAGAAGTACTATTGACATTGCCTCCCAATGCGATGGCTGGAAAAAGATGTCAATATAAGGGATGACAGACTGCGGCGCCTGCTTCACCCAGTCCAGGAATACGACCTCGTTTTGCAGGCCCTTATCTACGACACTGGACCTTAGTTCGTCCAGGAGCGGTCCGCCGCCGGCTATCAAGAAGACGAACGGCTCTGCGTCCAGGCTCTTAAGAATCTGGGCCACACGAATGAGGTCCGGCATACCCTTCTGCTCGATCAGGGTATTAACGCTACCGATGATCGTGCGCCCCTCTTTGCGAAACCGTGCAATTTCCGGAACCGGCTCTATTGCGGGAAGTACATCGACGCCATTCCAGAGTGTTTGCACCCGATGTTGCGGGATTCCGTACAGCGCTCTGACGCCTTCCTGCTGGTGATCTGAAACGGTCACTAACTGATCCGGCACGCGCCAGGCAGCTCGCTCGAGCCTCCTGAACTCTTTGGCCCGGTTCGGGTAATTGCCAAAATGAAACGTGTGGATGTGGCGCAACGAAGGTGTCGTCAATCTGCAAAGTGATCCATCGATAAGAGAATGAACGTCATGCGAGTGAATAACTTTGAATTTCTCTCGAGAAATCAGGCGCCGCAGCTTCCACCATGTCATGTAGTCTGTCCGCTTTCGATGTTCGTCAGCAACCGC
>CBDUMZ010000103.1:0-5803 GCA_965368465.1 uncultured Chromatiales bacterium | reverse complement strand
AATTGTGTCCGGCTGAGGCCTCATCTCGCTTCACCCGAAAGTTTGCGACACTACCTTCGGCGATGCATCCAAAAACCAATGGTGCGGCCGAAAGAATTGACGTTTAGAAGTACGATGCTGGTAGATTTATTCCCAGTGCGACCAAAATAGACATCAGCTACATTGCGCCACAGAGCTTGCCCTCAATAGAGCCCGGTCTGAATATCCGATCCGCGCACCATGGTCGGATCGACTGGACAGCGATCGGCTATCCCAAGAATCATCTGGCGCTGTCGTCATTGAGTGATTGAGTGGCCCTTCGAGTACAATCGTTCGTGTGAAAAGATCGGTGGGCATCATGTCGGAACGTTTCGAATGCACGACTGTCATTCGCGCTCGCTCAGGCGGGAGACTCTTGCGTTGTGCAGATAACCGCATGGCCATCGTCGTGCAGGCGGCAAGCCCTGCAGCAAATCGTAGGGTGAAGGACCATAGCCGAGACCGCCAAGGCTTATCAGCTCATCTGCGATACCTGCTCAATCTCGAACGGGGCCGCCACTTCATGCACGGGCGACGTCAACAATGACGATGTCTAGATCTCGCAGTGCGCGGCTACCTACTCCTCCATCGAGTTCCTGTCCTAAGGGATGTTGTATCTATCCTGGGTCGCGGCAAGAGCAATCGCGCCGGGATTTCGGGCCGAGGGCGTTGTTGATGATCAATGGTCGATCACTTGCGTATCCCGAGTCTGCGGACAGCCCGCGCCCGTTTCTCGAGCCACCACCCGAACTCCGGGTGCCACATCCCATGAACCCCGTCGGCGCCAAGTTCGCGGGCCGCCTGCAATGGCCAGTTCGGGTCCTCCAGCAGTTCGCGACCGAGTGCGACGAGGTCGATATCGCCTTGGTCGATCGAGCGGTCGACCAGCTTCGGGTCCCAAAGAAGTCCGACACCGATCGTCGCGATGCGTGCTGCCGTCTTCACCCGCGCGGCGAGGGCGAGCTGATAGCCGTGCTCGAGGGTCATGCCCTGCGGACGTTCCCGTCGTGAGATGCCGCCGCTTGAGCAGTCGATCGCGTCGACGCCGAGGTCCTTCAGTCGTTGTGCGAGGTAGATTGTGTCGTCCACTTGCCAGCCCTCGGGATGCCAGTCGGTGACCGATAGGCGGAAGACCAGTGGGTATTCGTCTGGCCAAACCTCGCGGATCGCTGCGGCGATCTCGAGTGCCAGACGGCATCGTCCTTCGAGGCTTCCGCCGTAGTCATCGCGCCGTTGGTTCGCGAGCGGCGAGTAAAACTGGTGGATGAGAAACCCATGCGCGGCGTAGACCTCGATCACCCGGAAGCCGGCCTCGCGTGCTCGCTCAGCGGCAATTCGGAACGACGCGATCACTTCCCTGATGTCCTCGATGCTCATCGCGGCCGGAGCAGGCCAGCCTTCCGCGTATGGGATCGCACTCGGCCCGAGTGCAGCCCACGGTTTTTCACCGCGCTGTGCGATGTCTTCCGAGTCGACCGGTGTCTCACCGTGCCAGGGGCGGCGTTCGCTCGCCTTGCGGCCCGCATGGGCGAGCTGGATGCCTGCAACTGCTCCCTCTTGCGAGAGGAAGCGAGTGACCGCCGCGAGCCGGTCGATGTGGGCGTCCGACCATATCCCGAGGTCGCCATGTGTACGCCGGCCATGCTCCTGCACCGCAGTAGCCTCGCAGAACACCAGCGCGGCGCCTCCGAGTGCGAACCGACCGAGGTGGACCAAGTGCCAGTCGTTCGCCACGCCGTGCTGCGCGCGGTACTGGCTCATCGGTGAGACGACCACCCGGTTCTTTAGCGTTACACCGCGCAGCAGGAATGGTTCAAACAGCGTCATCTGGTACGTCTCTCTTCGTTGTAATTGGCTTTGGTCTGCTTCGAGCGGTGTCGTCATTGGGGTTGCACGATCCGCCACGATGCCGACCCTCGCAGCGTCCAGCCACGCAGAATCTCGAGTCCTGACAAACCGTCCGATGACGGAGGTGCAGTCGGCGCAGCGCAGCATACAGGGCCGCGTACATACGCGGTTTCGCCCGCAAGCGGCTGGCTGCGATCGTGATCGCGCTGCCACGCGACGTCGCCGAGCTCACGATGCTCGCGAAGGAAGATTGCATTTTTCCGCATGCCCAAAATACGCCGGACTGGTTTGCCTCACCGGAGCCGTCACGACGCAGGCTCCGAGCAGCCCAGAGCAGACCCTCAAGCCGCGTGCCCCGCCATGACGCCGCCATGCGTTCTGCTCGTGTAACTTCAATCGCCTCCTGGGCAGACATGATTCCAGCCTTTGGATCGTCCAAGGCTGCCGGCGGAGAAACGATGACGGCGGTCACACCTTGAGTTTTAATTCACTTGTTCTAGAATGCATCGGCGCGGACAATATGGCAAGACGCGAAGCTGGAATTTTGCGAGAGCGCCGGATGGCAAGACCAAGAGAATTCGATGAGGAAGCCGTGCTCGACGCGGCAATGCAATGCTTCTGGCGCCATGGCTACGAGGCAACGAGGCAACGAGGCAACGTCAGTGCGCGACCTTATCGACAAGACCCGGATCACCGGCGCGAGCCTTTACAACGCATTCGGGGATGAACGCACGCTCTTCGCCAAATCGTTGGACCGCTATGTGGAGAACAGCGTAGCCGACCGTATCCGACGTTGCCGTGCATTACCGCCCCGCGAAGCCATCGAAGCGTTCTTTTCCGATGTCTTGAAGCGATCGCTTGAGGATCCTGAGCGCAAGGAGTGCATGCTCGTGAACACCGCGCTCGACGCGGCACCCCCCGACGAAGCGTTCCGGGAAAACGTCGCGGCCGTGCTCATGCGCATCGAGATGTTTTTCCTGGGCCGAATAGAGTCGGGTCAGGCCGATGCCACGATCGCATCACTGCTGCCGGCAGAGGATATGGCACGGCATCTCCTGAGCGTGCTGATGGGATTGCGCGTGCTCGCGCGCGTGCGACCCGAGCCAGCTTTGCTGAAGGGAATCGTAGCGTCGGCTCTCGGAATGCTCGATTGCGCAAGAAAGGAAAAGGCTTTGCCCGCGATCTGATCAGATAGCATAGAGCACCTGATGCGGGATCATCGAGGACAGGGCTCTCTCTCTTTCTCTTTCTCTTTCTCTGTCGGAATGCGTTGCGGAGATCATCTAGGGCTGCGCACGACTTCACCGGCCCGGGAATTATACCGCAGGGCCGCCGCGGCATCCAGGCTCCTTTTATCAGGCCGTGAGCGGCCGAAGTTTCTGGATGAGGCTCTCCGCGTCGAGCTGAAACCCGTTATACACGACGCGACCATCGGGTGCGATCACCACAAACCATGGGGTTCCGCCGGACCGGTAGGCCTCCATGATTGCTGGCGCAGCGTCTACTGAGCCCGAGCCCGCGACAGCATGACCAAATGGAAGACGCAGTCCATATCGGCGTTGGTTTTCCCGCAGACGATCGAAGGTATTGACTTCCGAACCCTCGAACACAGTCTGTATCGCCGCCAAGCCAACTCCCTTATCGCGAAATTCCTCGGCAAGGGTCACGAATGTGGGAAAACCATGTGCATGACAGCCTGCACACCAATCCTGAAAGAAGTACAATATTTTGAAACCTTGCCCCAACTCGGCCAAGGTCAAGGAGCTACGCTCGTCACCATTTTCATCGATCCACCGGATATTCTCCAGCGGAGGGGCAGGCAGACCCACAATTCCCGTTTCCATGAAGCCCTCCGATGGCGGCTCGCGGCGTTAAACCACGAGCCGCAGGTTTGCTAAGCGGCAGCACCGGCCCTGCGCGGCAACACCCAGTCCGGACGTGCAAAGTGGCAGGTGTACCCGTGGGGAATTCGCTCGAGATAATCCTGATGCTCGGGCTCTGCCTCCCAGAAATCACCGACTGGCTCGACCTCGGTGACGACCTTGCCTGGCCATAGGCCCGACGCTTCAACATCTGCAATCGTATCGAGCGCAACGGCCTTCTGCTGGTCGTTGGTAAAATAGATCGCGGAACGGTAGCTCGCGCCTCGGTCGTTCCCCTGACGGTTGAGCGTCGTCGGGTCGTGGATCTGGAAGAAGAACTCAAGCAATCGGCGATAGGTGGTCTGAGAGGGATCGAAGGTGATCTCGATCGCCTCGGCATGAGTGCCGTGATTGCGATATGTCGCATTCGGCACATCGCCGCCCGTGTAACCGACACGGGTGGAGATTACACCGGGCAGCTTGCGGATAAGATCCTGCATGCCCCAGAAGCAGCCGCCGGCGAGAACAGCGCGTTCAGTCGTCATCAGATATCCTCCACCTGGTTGAGATATTCACCGTAACCTTGGCTCTCCATCTCGCCGCGGGGTACGAAGCGCAGCGAAGCCGAATTGATACAGTAACGCAGGCCACCGCGATCGCTCGGCCCGTCGGGGAAAACGTGGCCGAGATGGCTATCGCCATACGTCGAACGCACTTCCGTCCGGATCATACCGTGGCTGTTGTCGCGTAGTTCATTCACGTTCGCAGGTTCGATCGGCTTGGTGAAGCTCGGCCATCCGCAGCCCGACTCGTATTTGTCGGACGATGCGAACAGGGGTTCGCCTGAGACGATATCGACATAAATGCCGGGTTCCTTATTATGGAGAAGCGCACCGGTTCCTGGTCGCTCGGTCGCACTCTGCTGCGTCACCCGATATTCCTCAGGTGACAGCTTGGCGATAGCAGCTTCTGTCTTCTTGTAGGCTGTCATGGATTCCTCCTTCGAACTCATACCCGAGAAAATGGATATTCGATCCGAAGGTGTCCAATACGCCGCAACTATAGTTTTGATGTTGTCACCGGCATGCACTGGGAACGCTTGTGTGGTCGCCGCACCATAAAGGCCCGCGCCTTCACGGAATTCACGACCACACATACCGCTCTATCAGTACACGGAGCTGCCGCAGCGCCGTTGCCGTTCCAGATCCCGAAATCGATTGGAATGCCACCGTGCGCGACAGGTCGAGCGTATCGACCGGGCGTAACGTCAAGCCCTCTACGATTGCCGAACGTTCAGGCAGCATGCAAACGCCCGCGCCCGATGCCACGGCTTGTTGAATCAAATCCTCCCGTTCGGATCTGAGCCGTGGGATCATGAAAATCGCGCGCTCGTTCAAATGGTTTTGCACGCGCGTGCGGAATTCGCACTGGAGGCGATCAAGGTAAGGCTGTTCCGATAGCTCGACAAGAGACACCGAGGCTTGGCTTGCCAGGCTGTGTCCATGCGCCATCGCCAGTAACAGTCGCTCACGGAACATTTCAACGGTGGCAATCTTGGTGTTTCCGGCCGCTGGATCCGTGCAGAAGCACCCGTCAATTTGACCGTCGAGCAGGCGCTCCATTCCCTCGTCGCGGGTGATCGGCTGAAGAACCAGTTCAAGCATCGGCATCTGTCGAAGGGCGTGTTTCAGAAATTCCGTAATCAGTGCTGGCGCGATGGTATTCACGATACCCAGCGTCAAGGTCTCGCGGCGGCCGCGAACCCGATTGAGGGATATTGCCCGAACCCGCTGTTCGCGGTCGGCGATCGCAGCGAATTCAGATCGTATGTCGCGGCCGAGCGTTGTCAGTCGACTGTCTTTTCCATCGCGATAGACCAACGTTCCGCCCAACTCCTGTTCGAGCCGCTGGATCGCGCGGGTGAGCGTGGGCTGAGACACCCCGCTGCGCATGGCTGCTTCGGTGAAGTTGAGGGTGTCTGCCAGGTTCAGGAAATATCGAATCTGGTTGAGTTCCATTGGGTAGTGTCGCAAACTTTCGGGTGAAGCGAGATGAGGCCTCAGCCGGACACAATT
>CBDUMZ010000102.1:0-5808 GCA_965368465.1 uncultured Chromatiales bacterium | reverse complement strand
ATCGTATCGTGGCGCGAGTCGAGCCGTCTTCTGACACCAGTTCAAACGCGTGTGCCCGCACCGTCGCATTCTCACTGTTCATTGCCAGCAGTCCGGCTGCCAAAACCACGACCAGGCACGCCAGGTAAACGCGATTGTGAGACTCGAGCCTCGCGAGTCGCTGGTCAATAGAATGCGTCGTGATGTTCCTGGCAGCCCCCCTATGCATTTGACCAGGCCTTCTTGAGCCACGCCTTGACGTCCTTGTCGATGTCCGCCACGTTCTCGAGCCGCACGCGGTGGCTGACCATTGCATTGAAGCTGCCCGATGCCTCGAGGCGGCCCTTCGCCGGCTCACCCGGCAAGTTGAGCCCCAGGTCAACGCGGGTTTTCGTGGAGGGCTGGATAATGGCGAACTGCTTGGCGCGACGCAGGCTGACGTAGGCTTTCTTCGGTGCCACCTCCATGGCACCGCAGCTTTTGGCCGCCTTGATGAGCGCATCATAGACGGGTTTCAGGCCGGCCTTGGGGCCGGCGTACTGGGCCGTGACGAGATCCGTTGTCTCGCTGACGCTGCCGGCATCGCTCTTTAAAGTCTTGTGCGCGACGAGATTGGCGAAGCCGTGTGTCATACCGTGATCGGCTTTGAGCATCTTGACGATCTCGCCGTGCCTGGCCGCACCGGACTTTTTCGCGATCGCGATCCATTGCTCCAGCGTCTTGCCGGTTTTCTCCTTCATGTTCGCGATCATGGTTTTCGCCATGTCTTCGGGTGACTTGCTCATACGTCTGTCTCCTTACTTCTTAGTCAAGCGGCCATTTGTCCGCGCTCATCGACTTGGGCGCAAACGGTCCGGTGAGGGCGAACATCGCGAGCATGACCCGCGCGCCAAACGTGACCTTGCCGGTTTCCACGAACGACTTGAAATTCTCGACGATGAACTTCGAACCATCCGCCATCGACTTCTCGCTCTTGGAGCCCGCCACGATGTTTTCGGTAATGAGACTGAACTCGGTGCCTTCCGGGGTCTCCTTGAGCGCATAGGTGACCGTGGAGTGAGGATCGTCCAGCGAGGTCAGCCGAAAACTGTGGACCAGCCGATGGGGCGGATCGAGTTCGAGGATCTCGCCGATAACGGCGACGGTTCTGCCCTTGTTGGAGATCATTCGATAGGCGTTGCCGGCCGCCATTTCCCGCGTGTCCCAGCTGGAGTTCCAGAAGAACGGGCGTGGCGAGGTCGTGTTGACGAGCTCGGACCACACGGTTTCGATCGGCGCCTTGATGAGGACCTTGTAGACCTCCCGGTCTGCGAAATTCTTGTCTGGCATTATTTTGACCCCTTCTTTTTTTTAAGCGTGTCTGTACGTGCTCGCGCTTCCGCGAGGTACTTGATACGTGTGAGATTGCCGCTCCAGTAGGCACTGTATTCCGTGGTCCAGCGGTCGTGAATCATCTGGATGGGAACGGCGTTGAAGTAGAGCCGGCGTGTGCGTCCGTCTTTCTCCGAGACGAGGAGGCCGGCATGCTCGAGCACGCCCAGGTGCTTCATGACGGCGATGCGGCTGACGTCGAACTCGCTGGCGAGGGCACCGACGCCGATGCCCGGGCATTCCTTCACGAGGTCGAGCATGCGCCTGCGGCTCTCGTGCGCCAGCGCCTGAAATACAGCATCCATATCGCGGTCATCTAACATGTAACCAAAAGGTTACTAAAAACACGGTATTTGTCAAGTGCCGATTTGCTGGCCATAAGTAGATCATCGAATAACGTCCGTGAATTCAAGGTGATATACGCAAGACTGCCTACTTGGGACGAGGGTTTGCGCAGATGAGTCTGAAGCTACAGTTTTTCGGTGCAACGCGGCAGGTGACGGGGTCCATGTACCTGCTCCGGACCGGTACGCACAACGTGTTGCTCGAGTGCGGACTAGTGCAGGGCCTCCCGGAAGATGAAAAACGAAACCGCGAGCCGTTTCCGTTCGACATCGGTGAGATCGATGCCGTCATTCTGAGCCACGCGCACATCGATCACTCCGGTCGCGTGCCGCTGCTCGTCAAGCTGGGCTACGAGGGGCCGGTCTATGTGCAGGATGCCACGATGGCGTTGTGCGAGATCATGCTGCCCGATTCCGGCTACCTCAACGAAAAAGACGCCGAGTACGAGAACCGCAAGCGGAAAAATAAAGGGCGGATGCCGGTGCAGCCCCTGTACACGATGGAGGACGCAGAAAGAGCGCTGGACTATTTCCGGGGCGTGGCATACGGACAGGAGGTCATCGTCGTGCCGGGACTGACGCTGCGGTTTCATGACGCAGGGCACATTCTGGGTTCGGCTATTGTCGAACTGACCTGGACCGACAGCCACGGTTCGCGGACGGTGGTGTTCAGCGGCGACCTGGGCTATCGCGATGCGCCGGTCATGAACCGCCCCGCCGTTATCGAGCATGCCGATGCCGTTTTGCTCGAGAGCACGTATGGCGACAGACTGCACCGGCCCATCGACGAGACCCTGGAAGAGCTGGCCGGTGTATTCGAAGCGGCGCGCGCAGGGCAGGGCAACATCCTGATACCGGCATTCACCGTGGGACGCACGCAGGACCTGCTGTACCTCATGGCGCAGAACTACGAGAACTGGAATCTCGGCAAGTGGCAGATCTTTGTCGACAGCCCGATGGGCATCGAGGCGACCAGGGTCTACGCGCAGTATCGCGAACTCTACAGCACGGAACTCTTCGACCCGGACTCGAACCTGCCGGAGCTGCCGAACCTGCGTCTGACGCGGACGCCCGAAGAGTCAAAGGCAATCAACGAGATCGAGTCGGGCGCGATCGTCATCGCAGGCAGCGGCATGTGCTCAGGCGGGCGCATCCTGCACCACCTCAAGAACAACATCTGGCGGCGCGAATGCCACCTCGTGATCGTCGGCTTCCAGGCGATGGGCACGCTGGGGCGGCGCATACTCGACGGTGCCGAAACCGTAAAACTCTACGGCGACGAGTACCGGGTTCGTATCCAGGTCCACACGATCGGCGGCCTGTCCGCGCACGGTGACCAGGCGGACCTCGTGAAATGGTACGGCGCATTCCAGAACCGGCCCCCCGTGTACCTGGTGCACGGTGAGAGCGAAGCGCAGGCGATACTGGCGAAGCGCTTGCGTGACGAGCTCAAGGCCCCCGCGTCCATCGCCGAACACGGGCAGATCATTCGCATCTGACTAGACGTTGAGCAGCAGGTGCTCCCGTTCCCAGGGGCTGATCTCGCGATGGAACAGGCGCATCTCTTCGCGCTTGACCTCGCTGTAGATCATGCAGAACTCATTGCCCAGGATGTCGTGGATATCGCCGGCGTCGTCTTCGAACAGCGTCAGGGCCTCGTCGATCGTGGTGGGAATGTCATACGTATCGTCGTCGAGTTCGCCGACGGCGGGCTCGCCGGGTTGGACCCTTTTCTTCATGCCGAGATATCCGCAGGCGAGGCCCACGGCGATGGCCAGGTACGGATTGCAGTCGACGCCAACCACCCGGTTCTCGATGCGGCGGTCCTGTGGCCCGGAATTCGGGACGCGCAGGCCCGTGGCACGATTGTCGTAACCCCAGCCGAAATTGGTGGGCGCGCTGGAGCCTTCGGCCTCGAAGCGCCGGAAGCTGTTCACGTACGGCGCCATTAGCGGCAGTGTGAGCGGCAGGTATTTCTGGCAACCGCCGAGGAAGTGCATGAAGCGCTCACTGACACTGCCATCCGCGTTGCTAAAGATATTCTTCCCGGTCTTGATGTCGACGATGCTCTGGTGCACGTGCATGGCCGAGCCCGGCTGGTCACGCATCGGTTTGGCCATGAACGTGGCAAACATCTGGTGGTTCAGCGCGGCCTCGCGAATGATGCGCTTGAAATAGAACACCTGGTCGGCGAGGTCGACCGGATCGCCATGCGTCAGGTTGATCTCCACCTGGCCCGCGCCGTCTTCCTGGATGACGGTATCGATGGCCAGGCCCGCATCCTCGGCAAAATCGTAGATGGTATCGATGACGGGACCGTAATCATCGACCGCGGACATGGAATACGACTGTTTCCTCGTGCCGCGTCGACCCGTGCGACCGACCGGCGCCTCGATCGGTTCGTTCGGGTCGAGGTTGGGCTTGATGAGGTAGAACTCGAGCTCGGGAGCCACGAGCGGTTTCCAGCCGTGCCCGGCGAACAGGTTGACAACGTTCTTGAGTACCTGACGCGGCGCAATGTCGACCACGTCGCCGTCGCGCGTATACAGGTCATGAATCACCTGCAAGGTCGGCGTCTTCGCCCAGGGGACCGCCTTGGCCGTGGACATGTCGGGCTTCAGTACCAGGTCGCCCTCGGCCCACTGGTTCTCGATGTCCATTTCGACGTCTTCGCCCGTGACCGTCTGGTAAAAGATGGAGACGGGCAGGTACGTCTCGTACGTCGGGCTGAACTTCCGCGCCGGCATGGCCTTACCGCGCGAGATTCCGGCGAGGTCCGGGATGATGCACTCGACCTCATCGACATCGCGGCCGTCACGATAGTTCTTGAAAGCCTGTGGCAAATCGTCCAGCCAGCTCGGTTCACGCTTGGACATGGTGTAACTCCGGTTCGGGTTTCATTACGCGAGTTCGCGTAATATCGGCCAATCATAGGGGCAGCTCGAGAGTTTGCAAAGATTATGAATAAAAGAGACTTCCTTAAGGTATCGGTGGCGGCCGGTATTGCCGCGGCAACGGCGAAGCCGGTGCTGGCGGAAAGCGGCGGTACTCCCGGTGAGCTGCAGGACATGACCGGCGATGCTGTCCCCATATCCGTTGCCGAACGCAAGGCGCGCGTCGCCAGGGCGCAGCGGCTTCTGCGGGAAGCGGGCATGGCTGCACTTGTCGTCGAGGCCGGGTCCGCGCTCGTGTACTTCACGGGCGTGCGCTGGTGGCGGTCAGAGCGTTTTACCGGCGCGGTCATTCCGGCCGAAGGTGAGATGGCGATCGTCACCCCGTACTTCGAGGAGCCGTCCATTCGCGAGAGCATGGCTTTCGGCGACGACGTGCGCACCTGGCATGAACACGAGAATCCGTTTGCGCTGGTTACCGGCGTACTGAAGGACCGCGGCACACGCAAGGGCAAGATCGCTGTTGAGGAAACGCTGCGCCACTTCATCGCTGACGGGCTGCAGCAGGCGGCGCCCGACTTCGACGTGGTCTCGGGCAAGGCGATAACGCGCGGTTGCCGCATGTACAAGACGGCGGCCGAAATCGCGTTGATGCAAAAGGCCAACGACGTAACGATGGCCGCCTACCGGCACGTGTACGCCAACATCGACAAGGGCATGGCGCCGGCCGATATCTCCGCGCTGATGAACCAGGCAACGCAACAGCTCGGTGGCCGCCCGGGATTCTCAATGGTGCTGCTCAATGACGCCAGCGCCTACCCGCACGGCAGCGGTCAACCGCAGACCCTGCAGCCTGGCGGCATCATCCTCATGGACTGCGGCTGCTCGGTGCACGATTACCAGTCGGATATTTCGCGCACGTGGGTGTTCGGCGAGCCCGATAAGAAACAGCGCAAGGTGTGGAACACCGTCAAGCGCGGCCAGGAACTCGCGCTGGAAACGGCGACTGTCGGTACGCCGGCAGGGAAAGTCGATGAGGTCGTACGGGCGTACTACGAGAGCGAAGGCTACGGGCCCGACTACAAGACACCGGGTTTGTCACACCGGCTCGGGCATGGCATCGGTATGGACGGCCACGAGCCCGTGAACTTCGTGCGCGGTGAAGAAACGCCACTTGCACCCGGCATGTGTTTCTCCAATGAGCCGGGTATCTACATCTTCGG
>CBDUMZ010000101.1:0-5877 GCA_965368465.1 uncultured Chromatiales bacterium | reverse complement strand
CCGGCCCCCGGCGATTTGAGGATCGTCGCGACGGCGACACCGCCCGGGTAGGTCAGCCGCTCGTAGTCGATCATGTGTTTCCTGAGCGGAATAATGAAAGCGATACCGAGGAACGCACCGGCAATACAACCGAACGTCAGGATTACAGGATCGAAGCGATCGCCGAAGCCGAGCAGGAAGATGGCAGGGACCGAAAACATCATGCCGGACGACGCACCGTTTACGCCGGACGCGATGGTCTGGACGATATTGTTCTCGATAATGCTCTTGCGCCGCAGCATGCCACGCAGGATGCCGAAACCGAGAATGGCTGCGAGTTCCGACCCTTCGATCGAGAAGCCGAGAATCAAGGCCGCGTAGCCGATCGACACCGCAATAATGCAACCGATGATCCAGCCGACAATCAGTGCGATCCAGGTTAGCTCCGGGTATGGCCGGGCTACTGTAGATGGTGAGTTTTGCACCCCTCTCCCCTTTTTGTATTTTCGCGCCAGACTACCACAGTGGTTCGAGACGTGCCGCCAGCTGGTCCTTCGCAATAACCTCGGCAAACTCGTCGGCCATTGCCTCGCACGCCGCGACGCACTGCTTCCAGATGCGCACGCGTTCGGCCGGCGCATAGTTCACAAAATCGGTCCGGTCCGGGATCTTGCCATTGGGCAGGCCGGCGACGAACTCATCCGACGGACTGATCAATATCGTGCGGTCAACGTTACCTGGTTGTGGCCTGCGCCACTTCAGCCGCTTATCGAACCAGCCCGGCACAATACGGCCGTAGAAATGCGGAAATAAGGTAAGCCGCTCTTCTGCGCTGTGCGGCAAATCGAGATGGTAGTCGATGACACCGCCATCGCGGTAGATCCCCGGCCTCGCACCGGCAATGTCCGGAACCCCTGAGAGCACGAGCGGTATCGAGCCGGTCGCGACAATAGCGTCACGCAAATTGTGGCGGGATAATTCGACCTGTTGCAGCGGAAACCCGGTGGCGTCGAAGAACGGCGGTACGTCTCGTTTGTCGTAGAACAACGCGCGCTCGAACGACCAGCCAAGGGTCGAGCGGCTGGCCGCGTTCAACAATGCCGTGGCCACCAGTCCCAAAGCCAACAATGCCTTGTTTTCCGACGCGAGAATATGGCGGCTACGAACCGTCATGACATGCGTGCGGAACAACGGGTTGTCGAGAATTTCCTCTACGCCGCGCTCGCCGAGCACGTGGTCGAGTATCTCCCGTGACTTGGCCGTAATCTCGTGTACATCGGGCTTCTCGCTGTAGTCCTGCTCGAGGTACGCCTGCTCGAAGCGCTCGATGGCGGCAAGCGGGTCGGCCTGCCCGTAGCACGCAAAGCGCCACGAGCCGATGGAACTCCCGATCAGGTGGACCGGGCCGACCAGCCCGGGGACGACTGTGCGGAGAATGGCACGATCGAGCTGGCTGAGAACCAGCCACTTGGCGCCGCCGGACGCGCCCGCAAGCGTGCCCACCGACGATATGTCAAAGCCATGCTTGCGCACGGATTCGAGGGCACCCGCGCCCGCTTTGAAGGTCAAAGAGAACGATTTCACAGTTTGTGGGTTAGTGGGGGATTATTTGCGATATGAATGGCTATTATAGGCCTATCTTCAGGCCAACGGTTCGTCACATGACCCGACATTCTTTGCCTGCCATCGCGGCGGCCCTCTTCCTGGTATGCGGCGGTTCGGCCATCGCGGACACGGATGAACCACCCCTGTTCGTCGGTCCGGATGGGCTGGATGCGGGCAGCTGCGTCGAGGCGACATCGCCCTGCCAGACCATCGGCTTCGCGCTGCAGCGTGTGGGCAAGAACGGCCGCATCCGAATTGCAGCGGGTGAATACACGCTGAGCGATCCCGGGGACGTGTTTTACCTTGTCAGTGGTGCCATCGAGGTGCACGCCGACCCGGGCGCAACGCTCATCGGTGTCCCGCATGCTTTTGCCGACGACCTGGCCTCCCGCGGTTTTCGCGTCATTGCGGACGCCAAGAGCCTGAGCCGCGAAACGGCCAGCAAACTCGCAGGTACACGCACAACCGTCAGTACAAATGCGTTCGCGACCGCCTGCGTCGGCGGCTCGGCCGCCGGCTTTCCCTGCGACAACGTCGACTTGCAGGCACATATTGCCGATCGGGCGTCGACAGCGAACGGTGCAGATATCTGGGGTTTCGTCGATCTCAACACGAATCGCGAATACGCGATCATGGGCTACAGCACCGGCACCGCGGTTTACGACGTTTCCGATCCCGAGAACCCTCGCGAAGTGGGCTTCGTTGACGGACAACGGACAACCTGGCGCGATATCAAGGTCTACCAGTACTGGAACGCCGCTGACGACCGCTGGAATGCCTACGCCTACGTTACGGCCGACAACGCGTCGGATGGATTGTTTATCCTCGACCTGACTCGCTTACCGCATAAGGTTACGCGCGCCAGTTACCCAAGCGATTTCGCGGAGGCACACAACCTCTACATCTCGAAGACGGACTTCGCGACCGGCCTTGCTCTGACCGACGACACGCCGGTCCTGGTGATTGCGGGCTCGAACCGGAGCGACGGACGATTTCGCAACTACGCGCTCGACAATCCGGCATCGCCGTCTTTCATCGCCACACCCGGGACACCCGCCGGCCAGCCGGCCGGCAATCGCCTGTACATGCACGACGCGGCCTCGATGACCGTGACCGACGCGAGGAAGGACACGCAATGCGCCAACGCAGCCGGCTCCGCCTATTGTGACGTGCTGTTCGACTTCAACGAATCCACACTGGATATCTGGGACATCACGGACCCCGCCGATCCTGTCCGGCTCAGCCAGACACCCTACAGCAACGCCAGCTACTCGCACTCCGGCTGGTGGTCCGAAGACCAGCAGTACGTTTTCCTCCAGGACGAACTCGACGAGCGCGACAGAGGACTCTCGACGACCTTGCGTGCGTTCTCCATCGCGGACCTCAGAAACCCGACGCTGGCGGGAACGTGGACGGGACCCACTCGAGCGATCGACCACAACGGCTTTGTGCGTGGCAATCGCTATTACATGTCCAATTACGCACGCGGCCTGACCATCCTCGACATCACGAACCCGGCGAGCCCCGCGACGGTCGGTCGCTTCGACACATACCCGGCCAGTGACGCGACCGGCTTCCCCGGTGCGTGGGGTACCTATCCATTTCTGCCCAGCGGCAACGTGCTGGTCAGCGACATTGACAGCGGCTTCTACATCGTCTCGGACAACACGCTGGATGTTGCAGAGGGCACGTTGGCCTTCGCTGCCGCGTCTTTCGGTGCGGACGAATCACAGGCGGCCAGCATCCCGGTGCGGCGCTCCGGTGGTTCCTCAGGCGCCGTGAGCGTCAACTGGGAAGTGTTTGGCGCCAGCGGCTCCCTGGCCGATGTCAGCATCGCGAGCGGCACACTGAACTGGCCGGCAGGCGATGCTGCCGATAAGTTAATCAGCCTGGGGCTGAACAATGACGGTGCTGCGGAAGGACTCGAGCGCATCATGATCAAGCTGACCGCGCCGGCCGGCGGTGCGACGCTGTCGTCGCCAAGCCTTGCCAGCGTGTACGTGAGCGATCCGGGTAGTACGTCAACCATTGGCTTCTCGACCGATCGCGCGGAAATCGCGGAACGTGGCTTTGGTACGGCGGTCGTCGTCGTGCAGCGCAGGGGCAGCGCGATCGGCGCTGCGTCGGTTGAGTTCGCCGTCACCGGCGGCAATGCAGCCGCAGGCAGCGACTACACGGGCCCGGCCAGTGGCTCACTGAGCTGGGCCGACGGTGACGCGGATCCCAGGTGGATCGAATACACGATCGCCAACGACGGCACCGGCGAAGCCGATGAGTTCATAGAGCTCACGCTGAGCAACGCGACCGGCGCCATGCTCGATGCGAACACGATGTTGCGCGTTGATATTCTTGACGGCAGCGGGTCCAATGCGGCCCCGAATGCGGTGGCCGGTGCCAACCAGACGGTCGGCATTGGCGCACTGGTTACCCTGAACGGGACGAGTTCGAACGATCCGGACGGCGATACCTTGACCTACAGCTGGACGCAAACGATGGGACCGACGGTGACGCTGAACGGCGCCAATACCTCGAGCGCGTCATTCACGGCCCCCGCGGTGACCTCGGATACGTTGTTCCGCTTCAACCTGGCCGTGACCGACCCATCGGGCCTCAACGACTCTGCGGATGTCGCCGTGACGGTGACGGCCAGCGCCCCGGGGAGCGGCGGCGGCGGTGGTGGAGGTGGAGCGATTTCGCTGTGGCTTCTGGGGCTACTGCTACTCAAACGGATGCGTTTTGATGATCGTCTGCTCGCGATCCGGCCCCGTTGAAATAATGTCGACGGGAACGCCGGCCAGCTCTTCGATCCGGGCCAGGTAAGCCCGCGCTTTTTCCGGCAGGTCGGCGAAGTTGGTAATACCCACCGTCGACGACTGCCAGCCTGCCCATTCCTCGTAAATCGGTTTGCACTCGGCGAAGCGATCGACGACGACCGGCAGGCCCGCGATGGGCTGACCATCGATCGAATACCCGACACAGATCTGGATGGTCTCCAGTTCGTCGAGAACATCCAGCTTGGTCACGCACAGTCCGGAGACGCTGCTATTGACGATCGAGCGCCGCAAGGCAACAGCGTCGAACCAGCCACAGCGTCTTGGCCTGCCCGTTGTCGCACCAAACTCGGCACCCACCCTCGCAATATGCGCGCCCTGCTCGTCGAAAAGCTCCGTGGGAAAGGGTCCGGCACCAACCCGGGTCGTGTAGGCCTTGACGATGCCCAGGATGTAATCGAGATTGCGCGGCCCGATACCGGTACCCGTACTCGCCGCTGCGGCTACCGTATTCGACGACGTAACGAACGGGTACGTGCCGTGATCGATATCCAGGAAGCTGCCCTGCGCACCCTCGAAGAGGATGCTCGTGTCGGAATCCGCGAGGTCCTGAAGGATTTGCGTGATGTCGGCCGTGATCGGCGCAACGATCTGTGCATACTCCATCGCCTCGTCCAGGGTCCTGGCGAAATCCACGGTATCGGCACGGAAATAATTCTTCAGAAGGAAGTTGTGATAATCCAGGACCTCACCCAGCTTGGACGCGAAGTTCTCGCGGACGAACAGGTCGGAGACCCTTAATGCACGACGTGCCACCTTGTCCTCGTAGGCAGGCCCGATACCGCGGCCCGTCGTACCGATGGCACCCGCGCCGCGGGCCTTCTCGCGCGCCGCATCGAGCGCCACGTGCGACGGCAGAATGAGCGGACACCCCGGGCTTATGCGCAGTCGCTCAAAGACCGGTACACCGCTCTCGACCAGCGCGTTAGCTTCCGTAATAAGTGCATCGAGTGCCAGCACCACGCCGTTGCCGATCAGGCATTGCACGCCATCGCGAAGGATGCCGGACGGAATAAGGTGTAGAACGGTCTTTACGCCATCGATGACAAGCGTGTGGCCGGCATTGTGGCCGCCCTGGAAACGTACGACAGCCGCCGCGCGATCCGTCAGCAGATCGACAATCTTCCCTTTGCCCTCGTCGCCCCATTGGGTGCCGATGACAACTACGTTCTTACCCATGATTTTCCCGTTTCAAATGATGCCGGCGCTCAACCGCGCACAACGAACAACACTGCAAGACCAATCGCCATGATCACAAGGCCGATATTGCGGATGTGATTGTCACTCAGGCGCGTAATTTCCGCCACCATCTGGCGGTATTTTTGCGGTGAGATGAACGGCAACATGCCCTCGATAATGAGCACAAGGGCGATTGCCGTGAAGATCTCAGTGGCTATCGTTCACCGTCCGACTGGTTCAGGTAGCGGAAGAACTCGTTGTTCGGATCCAGGACGAGAACGTC
>CBDUMZ010000100.1:0-5993 GCA_965368465.1 uncultured Chromatiales bacterium | reverse complement strand
CGCCACTTGCACCCGGCATGTGTTTCTCCAATGAGCCGGGTATCTACATCTTCGGTGAGTTCGGTGTGCGCCTGGAGGATTGCCTGTATATCACCGACGCCGGACCGCGGCTGTTCTCGGCCTTATCGCCGTCGCTCGACAAGCCGTTCGGGTAGGGCGAAGTAAGGGAGCATTCATGTCCGCCGCGGCAGGATCTGGTCGCGCCACCCAGTACACGTCGTGTCCTAGTCGGCATCCTTATTGGCCAAAAACAACTCGTCGCCGAGATCCAACTGCGCGGATT
This sequence comes from uncultured Chromatiales bacterium, assembly GCA_965368465.1. Lineage (GTDB taxonomy): Bacteria > Pseudomonadota > Gammaproteobacteria > Steroidobacterales > Woeseiaceae > UBA1847. The sequence continues at coordinate 5,710 of CBDUMZ010000100.1, read as the reverse complement.
CTATCTCGAATAGCCTGATAAGCGTCGCCGACACGGCGTCATGCGAGGATTCGGCGTCTTTTAGCTGTAAGGCGCTGGCCAACTCGAAGTCGGCGCTGGCACCCAGCCATGCAATTACGGGGACGGCCACCTGTTCTGCCGGCGCGAACCTGAATGGCGCGCCGTGAAGGTACAGGCCTCTCTCGCCGAGCGATTCGCCATGATCACTGACGTACAACATCGCTGTTTCGTACGCCGGCGTATTGTTCTTGAGAAGTGCAATGACTTCAGACAGAAAGTAGTCGGTGTACAAGATGGCGTTGTCGTAAGCGTTGTTGATTTCCTCCAGGCTGCACGCTGAGAGTTCTATGGATCGACATGTGGGCGTGAAGCGCTCAAAAGACTTTGGGTAACGCTTGAAATAGGCGGGTCCATGATTGCCCATCTGGTGCAGCACAATCAGGATATCGCCGTCCTGGGAGTCAATGTATTCTTGCAGTCCGGCAAGCATACCGACGTCGCGACATTCCTCATCACAAACCGTATTCATCTCTGGTGATCGGAAGTCCTCGAATGCAACGCGATCAGCGACACCTTTCGAGCCGGAGTTGTTGTCGCGCCAAAGTACGCTAACCCCGCTGCGCGTCAATATGTCCAGGACGTTTTCTTCATTGTGGGCAGTACTTCGATCGAAGGAATCCCGGTCGTGTGTCGAGAACATGCAAGGCACGGAAATCGCTGTCGAAGTTCCACAAGCTGTGACACTGCTGTAGCTGACGATATTGCTCTCGGCAGCGAGAAGCGGATTGGTCTCTCGCCCGTATCCGTTTAGTGAGAATCGATCGCGTCGTGCAGTCTCGCCGACAACCATTACGATCAACTCCCGGCCGTCGTCGTCTTCGGCGATTCTTGCGTCGGTGCCTACCTGGACAAACTCCGCATGAGCCTTCACTCCGCTATCCAGCGCATCGACAAGGAGTCTACTCACGGAGTACACAGGGAAAACGGGGTTTGCATAGTGACGTAGCGATTTGTGTTCCCGGAAGAAGCTCGCGTACTCAGCGCCAAATGCGCCAATGCACGCCGCCAACACAGCCACCGACCCGACCGCTGCGATTGAATTCTGGCGAAGACGTACGGCAATCGATACAGGGCGCACTGGTATTGCCCAGACTACGACGCTCGGAATCACGCCGAGAAAGAGCAGGCGTGAGATCAGACCGATAGTGAGCAGGTCCAGGACTTCACCACTGTCGGTCTCGACCGCGTTGACGAGCATCGATGTGTCGATGACCGTGCCGTACTCATCGGCGAAATACGCTGCCGTCGCAGTCGTAAGCAGGAACAGACAAGCAGTCACCCGCGTCGTGAACATTGTCGAAACGAGTGCCATAAGCAGAACCGTCAATGCAACTACGACAACAGCCAGAGAGCAGATAAAGAGCGCGTTGCCACCGGCCCACGGATACACGGCATCGACACCGGCGAAGAACGCCTGGTTGCCAGTCAGTAGAGTGAACAGCGCCGTGAGAAGCATGACACGAAATGCCGACTGCGGCGGGATTGGTAGTTGTTTCCGGTGATTCTGGAGGTCACCGGGTAGAGAGTGGGGTGGAGTCATTGTGCCGGGTTGAGGTATTCCTGATGTGGGTACGTTGGAGTGCGGTAGTTGCGAAATCCTTCGCCGTAGCTGATCAACTCCACTCGTTCTCCGGTATCCAGGTTGACTTCCAGGATCATCCCGATACCCGGCGCGTAGTACTTGTTTTCCTCAACGCCCGGTTCGAGTGGTGAGTAGTCCAGGGTTACGAGGCAGTCTCCCGCGCATGACGCCGCAGGCACCGACTCGGTTGCATCGACGGCGATGATCTCGATGACGTCTTCGGCATTCGTGAACGACACTTCCTGCCGATAGATGTCGCCGACGTTTAGGATCGCGGGCAGCAGGATTCCGGCCTCGTCGCCGTCCCGCCCGGCCTTGAACGAGCCGTCAATCGCAACCAGTTGCGGCAGGGGCGGCGCGTCGCCATCAAAGGTCTCATAATCTTTGACCTCTTCGCCGCAGTACCAGATATTGCCGGATACATCTTGCGCGAACCAATCATCGGTATCCTCGACGAGTTCACCGTCGATCTCGACGACGTCGCGAACGACCAGGCAGCGAATGCCGTCGACAAGCTTGATTCGGTCGGTGACGGTGACAGTGATGGTCTCCGTGATTTCTTCACCGTCCTCCGTGAACGTACCTTCATAGACCCACGTCGAACCCTGCGTGAGCGGCAGGTAGGGATGGGGGGCAGGTCCACCGGGGTCACCGATTGTCAACGGGTCGACAAAGTCCGCCTGAAAACTCGCGCCGAAAGGAGGGTTGTGGACGGCGTCCGCAGTTGAGGTGCAAAGCTGTAGACGCGCGTCGGTGACGGCGCCACATTCATCCAGCGCTTCTTCGCGCTCGACGACATAGTCTTCGATACAGAGATCCGCCTCGGCCTCGCTTTCGCTATGGGCGCAGATGGCGGCGCCAATAAAGAACTCGTCCAGGACTTCGAATTCGCAGGCGCGGCGCAGTGCCGTGCTCGCGCCGGCGCAGCTCACGGCTTCGATATCGGCCACAGCTGCGCGTCCCAGGCCATATGCAGTGACGATCTCAAGCAAGTCTTCCATGGCAGCGGCACTTAGGTTGAATTCCAGGGGTGCCGAGGCGTCCAGCGTTCCGTCGGCGGCATCAGCGGCCAGCAATGCCAAGACGTCGTTCATCGAGAGGCCGGCATACGCCGCTGCTGTCCTGATGACGAGGCCCATTGCGCTTGAGGCCTCTGCGAGTATGTCCAGGTTGGTCGTGCTTCGTGGGTCTTCACCGCCCGGGAACAGGTCTTCACCGAGCGCGCCTGTACCAAACACACCTGTTGCGTTGGTCATGGCGACATCCAGCGCCGCCTGGATGGCCGCGGCACCGATAACGGTGCCGTCGCCATCAGGGTCGAGGGCGTTACGTACTTCGACAGACGCCAACGTTGTGTGCGGCGTGATATTGACACGCAACACACCGCCGGCATCGCCGGCAACGACGACCGCTTCGAGGGTCGGCGGCTGATCGCCGAATTCGGCATCCACAGCACCGGTTGTATCCAGCACCAGGAAGAGCGCCTGTCCCGCCAGGTCGCCGCTGACAGCGATCGTGTAGCTATCGGCGTCGGCAGGATCTCGTGCGAGTTCCAACAGCGGACTTGCTGCCCTGAGCGCTGCGGTCCTGTCGTCCGCATTGTTCGCGGCATCCAGCGCGGCGTTGATACCGCTTGCTGCAAAGACGAACAAAGTACCGCCGGTTACCGGGCCGTCATAAACGTTGCCCGAGACCGTGATATCCGCAGCAGGCGGGGGTGGTGGCACAAAAGAGCTGCTGCCACCGCCACAGGCGGCAAGAAACAGGGCGGAGAGGGCAGTCACCAGCGAGCGGCGATACGTCAAATTCTTCATGGTTACGTCCTCCATATCAGACGCGTCTTGATTACAGAGCGGTAAAGTCGATGAGTTCAACGCGATCGCCGGAGTTCATGTCGATCTCCAGGATCAGGCCCACACCGGGGGCGTAGTACTTGTTCTCGTTGGCTTCGGGGTCGAGCGGCGAGAAATCGTATGTGACGAGGCACTCGCCGTTACAACTTGCTGCGGTCGCGGTTTCATCGCCGTCGAGGGCGAGAATTTCAATGACATCCTCGGCGTTGCCGACGTCCAGCTCCTGCCGGATGAGCGCGCCAACGACGGGGGCTTGCGGCAACAGCACGCCACCCTTGGCGCCATCTTCCCCGGCTTTGAACGAGCCATCGTCGGAGACGAGTTCGGGGAGTGGCGGCTCGTCACCTTCGAACGTTTCGTAGTCCTTGACCTCTTCGCCGCAGTACCAGACGTTCCCATCGCGATCCTGTGCGAACCAGTCATCCGTGTCTTCCACCAGTTCTTCGTCGACAGCTACGACATCTCGGACCACGACACAGGTAACACCATCGATGAACTTCGTTTCATTGAGTACCGTGACGACGATCCGCTCGGTGACTAGTTCGCCATCTTCTTCAAAACTGCCTTCGTAAACCCATTCGTTGCCCTGTACGAGTGGAAACCAGGGGTTGGGTGCAACGCTGACGCCGATTTGCAGAGGATCGACAAAGCCGTCGGCGAAGTCGCCACCGAACTCCGGAACATGCGCGGCGTCCTCGGTGATTTCGCAAACCTCGAGTTGTGCGCTGAACACCGCGCGACACTCGTCAAGAACCTCGTCGAACTCCAGCTCGACATCGGCAAGACAGGTGGACAGCTCGTCGTCAGGCGAGTCCATGCAGATCGCCCGTGCGGTAAAGAGGTCGTCTTTCGCGGCGAAGTCGCAGGCAAGGTTGGATGCGTTTGCGGAAGCAGCACAGCCGATCTCCGCGGCGATAGATCCTCCGGAACAGAATGTGGCAGCGGCAAGCAGCGCTGCCAGCGCGGTACCCTGCGTTGCGGAAACACGTTGAACGATTGATTGGCCCATCCCGGTTCTCCCTGAATATTGCGGCTTGCAGGTTTAGACAGGGGCGGATAGGGAAAACGGTCGCGGTCGGATCGCGATTTCTAGAACTTAAGTTGATCTGGAGCCTGCAGTGGCACTACTTGTTGATGCCGGCCTGCTCGCGCAGCTCCGCTGCCTTGCGTTCCTCTTCTGCTTCCTTGAGTCGCGCAACCAGGTGCGTTCGTCGGCTTACAAGGCGGTCCTTGGCGGTGGGCGATGCGTCGCTGCCTTCTTTGGCCAACAACCCGATCTCGGCCTCAACCAGCTCGATGGACTTGCGAATCTCCTCCACGGAGGCTGCTTCCTCGGCCTTGTCGAACGCCAGGTCTTCCGCCTGTGTCGAGGCTTTTTCTTTCGACTTGCGAGCGGACCGCGGTATGATGCTCTTGCCCTCGGCAATGGCGCGCGTGTTCATGAAGTTGGGCGAAACAATTTCGATTTTTTCCGCGTGCAAGGCATCCAGCATCGACTCGCGCAGCTTGGAGCGCGCCGAGATCAGGCTCTTGACGTCTTCGAGGAGTCCGGCGACACGGTAGTTCACTGAGAAATCGCCGAGTTCACGCACGTGCACGAAGCTGTCCTTGAGCCCTGAGCGGGCAGCGGCCTCGCAGAGAATTTTCGACACCTGGCCATGCGGGACTTCGTAACCGAGCGAGACCTCGGCCGCGATGATCGTCCCGGATGCGCGCACCACCTGCATGGGTTGCGTCACCATGTAAAGGTTAGGCACGGTCACGAGGTCCCGGAATTCCGTCTGCACCTCCGTGTGCAACAAGTCCATCTCGGTGATCCGGCCAGTGAGGTCGGCGACCGTAATATAGTCTCCGGGCCTCGCACCCTTGACGGCCTTGATCATGATGCCCGCCATGATGTTACCGATGAATGTCGTCGAAGACAGAGCGATGGCGGCGCTGAGCAGAATGCCGATGAGGCTGAGCAATTGACCGCGCGTACCGTCATTGATGGGCAAGGCGACAATGATGGCCAGCAGGCCGGCGAACGTGAGTGCCAGCATGATGAACTGGAAACGAAACTGCGCGTCGGGCTTGTCATTCCAGCGCCGCTTGAGGACCCAGTTGAGGAAGATGAGGCCGCCGATCACGAGGACAAGCGTGACGAGCAGTGGAATAAAAGGAGTGGTTGCAGCCAGGATGCTGTTCATTAAATTCGTCAACGAAATCTCCGTGA
>CBDUMZ010000099.1:0-6043 GCA_965368465.1 uncultured Chromatiales bacterium | reverse complement strand
CCTCAGGACGCGGCTTTCTTGGAATAGCCGTCGGCGCTGAGGCCGTACTTGTTCAGCAGGTCGTACAGTGTCGGGCGCGTGATGCCGAGGAGTTCGGCAGCCTTGGAGATATTGCCGTAGCTTCGGGTCAGCGCCACGCGAATGGCCTTGGACTCGGCGGCCTGCCGTACCTCACGAAGGTTCAGCGATTCACTCTCCCCGTCGGTGTCCTGCAAGCCCAGGTCCAGCGCGGTGACCATCTTGCCGTCGGCCATGATGACGGCACCCTTTATCTTGTTCTCGAGTTCACGGACGTTGCCTGGCCAGGAGTAAGCCTCGATGGCGCGGACAGCGTCGTCGGAGAAACCGTTGATGGCGCGCTTCTGCAGTTTTGAATACTTCTGCAACAGAGTACGCGCAAGAATCAGGCGACCTTCTTCACGATCCCGGTACGGCGGGATATTGATCGTGATTTCGCTTACCCGGTAATAAAGATCCTCGCGGAAGAGCCCTTCCTTGATCAGGGCTTCGGGAACCTGGTTGGTCGCACAGATGACACGTACGTCAACCGATATCTCCTTGCGACCGCCCACGCGCTCGATAACGCGCTCCTGGAGAAAGCGCAGCATCTTGGCCTGTAAAGCGATCGGCATGTCGCCAATCTCGTCGAGGAACAACGTGCCACCGTTGGCGAGTTCAACCTTGCCAACCGTCTGTTTGTGAGCCCCGGTAAACGCACCCTTCTCGTGACCGAACAGCTCCGACTCAAGAAGGTTGTCGGGGATCGCCGCGCAATTGATCGCAACGAAATTTTGCTCCGCACGGGGGCTGAGACGATGGAGTGCGCGCGCGAGCAATTCCTTGCCTGTGCCGCTCTCGCCCAGGAGGAGCGTGGTCACATCGGTCGGCGCCACTTTCTCGATCATCCGGCATACGGCGAGCATGCCCTCGCTAGCGGCAACGATGCCGTCCAGGGGGGACTCATGGACTGCGCTTTGAAGCCGGCGGTTTTCAGCTTCAAGTTCGGCGATGTTGAATGCGCGATCGACCAGCAGCTTCAGCGTATCGGTATCGACCGGCTTCTCGTAAAAATCGTACGCACCCTGCGCCATCGCCGTCAGCGCGTTCTCCTGGTCGCCATTGCCCGTGACCACGATGACCTTCGTATGAGGTGCAAGGCGGAGCGTTTCGGCAAGTGTTGCCAGACCCTCTTCGACACCTTCCGGATTTGGCGGCAGCCCGAGATCCTGGAGGATCACCGCCGGCTCATTGCGGCGCAGCTCCACTATCGCATCTTCACGATTCTCGGCCGTGTAGACGTCATATCCCTCAAAGCACCACTTGAGCTGCTTCAGCAGGCCAGGATCGTCTTCGACGATGAGGAGTTTGCGAGCTTGTTCATTCATTGCCGGCATGGTGCCACGAACCACCCCGAAATTGCAGTAGCTGCGTCACACCCGTTACTGCGACACGCCGTCAGTTCTACTTGCGGCGGTTGCGGACCCTCGAGAGAATCAATCCGGACAGGCTCAACAGGATAAGGAACACCGCGATGGCATCCAGCAGCCAGGGCCCCGTCCTGCCGAGGACCCGGCCACTGTGGAGATCGAGCAGCAGGCGTTCCGCGGTCAGTCCGGGACCCCGCCATGCGGCGTCCAGTGCCTCGAGCCCCTCGGTAGCAGGCAGCACCTCGGCCGACCAGGACACCTCGCTCTGGCGCTGCGCGTCCCAGTACTCGAATCGCGTAACCTCTTCGTCACTACGAAACAACATTTGCCCACTCTGAATGACGGCGTAGTCACCCACTCGACCAATACGCTCGATCGCGCCCGGCAATGTCGCGGCAAGATCGATGGTTTCTACCAGTTCGCCGCTCGCAAGCAGTAGGTGAACCCGGTAGTCGTCCGCCACGATGACCATCGACCCCAGCGACACCATGCCTGTATACGGACCCGGTTCTTCCATGCCGTACGCGTCCAACAGCCACGACCAGCCGATGTATCGACTATCGAGCTGCAGGTCTTCCGTATGGTTAAGCGCCATGCCGGACAGTGAGAGGAACAGGATAAACACGACGAGCGACAGGCCCGCCCAGCGATGAGTGCGGCGAAACCAGCGACGAGCGCCTCTGCTGCCGTTACTTGGCGTTCGCGACGTGTTCATGCATCAGCAGCGCTATGCGCGCAATTCGGGTGACGGCGTGCACGGACATCGTTGCCCCCGTAATCCCGTCAATACGGCGGTCGAGACGGCCCCCAGGGCCAAGGCGAGCATTGGCAAACTGATCGGTAAAGAACGGGTATCGCACCTCCCAGCCCCGGCTCTCGCGAAATGCAAGGACGCGCACATTCTCGATCGCGCCCGCCTCGACCGTCACGCCGATCGTAATCGGCAACTCCTTCCCGATCTCGTCCAGGATCCATGCGCTCCGGGCACCGTCGCGCCAGTACCGCACTCGCAGCGCCGCAAAGTCGTGCTCCAGCATGTCTTCCACGGCGGTGCGCAATTCGCCCGTTACCCACAATACCCTGGCCGCGGGAGGTTTCGCGGCAAAGACGCTGTTGAGGTACTCGTCGTTTTCGAGGTAGCGGCCTGCCTCACCACCGGACCCGGCCAAGGCCGGGCCCATGGCGAACAGCAGCAACAGGGCTATGCGAGAAAGCATCTTCGGTATCCGCTGCTAGAAGTTGTAGCCGAAGCCGAGATCGATGGCGTCGAAGTCGCTGGCGCTGAGCGCCGGCGAGTCAAATTCCCGGCTTCTGAAATCGACCTTCAGTACGACCCCATCCGTCGGCCAGTAATTGAAACCGAATTCGCTCTGGCTGAACCGGTCCTGCTGGCGAGCCGCGTCCAGGTCCTCGTAGCGTGCGTAGACACCCCATTGGTCCGAAATCCGGAAGCTCGGCTCTACGTACCAGCCGGACTGCGAATCTGCGTCGGCGGCCTCAACCGCCGCGCCGTCAAAGTCCCACGCGCCGTAGAGGGCACGCAGACCAAAGCGTTCGTGCTGGTAGATTGCGTGCGCAGTGAGCAACTGGCCCGAGTCGAGGCCGTCACCCGGTACCTGGCTGGGGTCCGATTGATACTGGTAGCTGGCGGCAAGCTCGAGACCCGGCACACCCGTGTACTTCAGCCTGAATGTGGCGGCCAGGTCACTCGCCATCGCTTCGGCGACCTTCTGGCGCCCGCTGCGCACCCGGAAAGCACTGCTTCCGCTCGTGGGAATCGCGAGTCCGGAATGCAATGCTGCATCCCAGCTCAGCCCGCCAGCGAGGTTCCCGCGCATGCCGGCGCCTGCCTCCCACCAGGTTGAAGGCAGAATGATGCTTTCGACGTCGTTGCGCTCCACACCGTAGAAGGTCGGCGGTTCATGCGTCTCGTTCAGGATTCCCACCGGCAGCAGGAACAAGCCGGTCTTCGCGAAGAGATTGTCCCGCAGGGCAAACTCGACATAGGCCTGCTCGAGCTCCACCTCGCCAGGTTTGCCCTCGCCCGCAAGCGAGTGCTCGAGCTCGAACTCAGAGAAGAAACGCACCCGGTCCGTGAATTCATGGCCGAAGAAAAGGACAAAGCGATGAAAGTCGATTTCGTCACTGTCACCCGAATCGGCATCGATCTGGCTGTAGTGCAGCTCGCCATAGCCACCGATCGAAGTCTTGCGAGGCTGGGTGTCGGCGGCCGCGAGACTCTCTACAACATCGCCGGTCGCCTCGATGCGCTCCTCGGTTTCTGCGACCTTTTCATTCGTCGCAACGATGCCATTGCGTGCCTCGTCCAGCTCCTTGCGCAGTGCGTCTATCTCGGCCTGCTGACGCTGCACGATCTCGAGAATATCGTCGAGCGTAGTCGGAGGTTCCTGCGCGATCGCCAGCGGGGATACTACCAGTACGGCCAAGCCAATCAGGGCGGCCCGGAGAATGTTCATGATCTTGCGCTTCCTGTAATCAACGGTGAGAAGATTAAGGGATCCTAACGCAAATGACAATCATTCTCATTCGTATTAATACATAGGAAGACCGCCCTCTATGCCGGTCGCCGCATCGTGACCACATAGCCGTCGGACAGGTCCAACCCATTGAATAAACGGGAAAACATGGCGAATGGCCACACGGTGACGCGGTTGACCAGGAGCGGTGCCAGGCTCCCCGACAACCAGGCAGGTATCTGCCGGTGGTTGCTCATGCTGGTCTGTTTCTCCTGGTCCCAGCCCGCCCTGTCGGTCATCGTGCGCCGGGCCAGCCAGACGCGCAGTCGGCTCAGCCAGTTGATAAAAGGATAGCCGTAGGCAGTCACCTCGACGTCGACGAAGCCTGTGTCCTCGAGCATCCGCATCAGGTCCGCCTTTTCGTAACGCCGCAGGTGGCCAACCAGTTCGTCGTGGACGGTCCAGTATTTCGCTTTCGCGGGCATGGAAAGGATGACCTGCCCGCCCGGTACGAGACTCGTGAAAATCCTGCGCATGAACTCTGCATCGTCCTCGATATGCTCGATGACTTCGCACGCGACGACGCAGTCGAAATTACCCGGCACCTCGTCCGTCATGACGTCGACATTCGAAATATCGAGGCGTGCTTTCTCCGCGGCGGGCAGCTTCTCGTAGGACTGCAAAAGATCGTCCGTGAAGTCCAGCGCCAGTCCGCGTTCGAAGCGATCGAGCAACTCGCGCGTCAGCGTGAGGTCGGCAGCACCGATTTCCATGAACGTTCTGCCGTGCCGCAGCCTGCGCATGAGTTCATGGCGACGAAACAGGAACCTTGGAGCACGATATTTCATGTCACCGCTCGCAATGCCGGCTCGAGCTGTACCGCCAGCGAGTCGAGCGAGAACTGCTGCTCAAACAGCTTGCGGCCGTTAGCCCCTATCGCGGGCAATTCGTCGCGATGCTCCAGCGCCCACTCGAAAGCCTCGGCGAGACTTGCCGGATCGGCCTGCTTGACGAGCAGACAGTTCCTGCGATCGACAAAGGCAATCGGTTCATCCACCTTCCCGATGACCGTGGGCTTGGACTGCGCCAGGAACTGAAATGCCTTGCCTGTGATTACGCGCAGCGCCTGCGGCGTTCCTCCAAAGGGGCCGCCGAGACATAAGTCGGCACTCGGGATGACATGGGACTGCAGCTCCTCGAAATCCACCCAGGTATCGTGCACGACGTTGCCCGGCTGTAAGTCAGCCAACAGGCTTTGGAAGCCGGCGAGCGCCTTGCCCGTGCCACCTATGATACGAAACTCGATAGGCTTTCCCTCGAGCCGCTTGCAGGCGTGCAGCAGGATATCCATGCCATGCAGTGGCAGGAACGTGCCGTAGAACAGCACCGAGAGCGGCTTGTCTGCGGATTTGCCTGGCGCCTCCGCGTGCGTCTCAGCGGCCACGGCGCCCACGTAAACAACGTCTATTTTGTCTTCCGCAACGGCAAATCGCTGGGCAAGGAACTGCCGGTGTAGCACCGTATCGGTCAGACAGCGTGCGGACAGGTGCAGGCATAGCCACTCGAGCGGATAGACCAGGACGCCGGCAATCCTGCCGAGGACGCCTGCCTTCCCTTCCGATAACAGGGCATCGCTCGGTGACATGAAGGCATCGAAGATCAATGGTTTGCCGAGCGCAATAAGTCGAATTATCCAGAATATCTCATGTCCGCGAAAACCCAGGACATAGACATCCGGGTTGTGCCGCATCCGTATCCGCAGCGTCTTCCAGACGGTTTCCAGGTAGCGGCTGAATCCGGGGCGCGTATTGGTCGCGTCAAACACCTCGCAGCCGTCTATGCGCCGGAGCGCCGCCTGCAAATTGCGGGTGCGAATATAGGCTGGCGCCCGGTACGACACGACGTGACAGACCTTGATTGCCTTGCTCTGGGTCAACCCTTTTTCCCCGGAATGAACACGATAGCCCCGGCGATGAGCTCGGCTGCCACCACCCAGACCCTGAACAGCAACATCAACAGCACGGCCTCTTCAAGCGAGACCACCGACGCCAGTATCGCCGCCCCCACACCCTCTCGTACACCGACGCCTCCGGGAGCAAAAAGTGCCAGGAACCCGGCCAGGAATCCCGCCGTCAGGCT
>CBDUMZ010000098.1:0-6115 GCA_965368465.1 uncultured Chromatiales bacterium | reverse complement strand
GCTATCGCGGAGAAAGTGGGCGTCAAACAATTTTTGTGGGGCGCACACGGTGCGCCGGCCGAAGAGCATCTCACCAAGATCTTCGAAGACGACGACGCCTATTCATGGAGCGTAGCGCGGCGACGCGCGTTTGCAGGCCTGCAGGATGCCTATGCCACGGCCCTCGATATCCGGAGCCTGCCGCGCGCGGTCGAAGAATCGCAGACCAGCATGGACCGCTTCCGGCAACTGGTCTATCTCGTTATTGGCGTCGCGATCGTCGCCGGTCTCGTGCTCATGGCGCTGCCCGGAACGCAAGGCGGGCTTACGACTATCACGAGGGTTGTGTTCTATCCGCCTGTGCTGCCCGCCGTACTCGTGGGCGTGTACCTGCGCGCACTGATGCAGAAGGCCGAAGCGCTGAATCGTGATTTCACCGCCGCAGAGGCTGAGGAAAACTGGGCGCTGGTGGCGCCGCACCTGCTCGCGCTCTGGGCGCTCTGCTTCGTGGCGGTACTCCTGCTAACGTGGCTGCAGACCGTGCCCAGTACCGACCTGCCCTTTCTCGGTCGCACCGACGGCGCATCGACATCGTTCATTATCTGCGTCTGGATGTTGCTGCCGATCGCGCAATCACGTGGCCTTAATTCGCTCCTGTCCTCGGGAATCGAATCCGGCATTGCCGCGCTGGTGTCGATCTTCATGATCAGGATATCGCTCTATATAACGAACCTGATCAACGACACCATCTGGGGCGTGATCGCGTCGATCGTGCCGTTCGACATTCCCGAAGCCCTGCTACGCATTATCAACGCCATCGTCAACGTGGGTGCCGAGGTATTCTTCGTGGCCGTGCTGCTGGGGTACGCCTGGTTAAAGACGCGTCAGCAGTTCATGCGGCTGTGACAAGCGGCCGCTTGTGGCCGTCTCGCAAAGTGAATAGGCTCTAGCCCTATGAACTTAAAGAACAATCTCGCTGCTTTTCTCCTTGTGTTCTTGCTGCCGCTTGCTGCCAACGCCGACTGGTTCGACGAGATCCGCGACGGCGACGACAAGCAAGCGCTCTACCGCACGCTCTACTACATGCCCAAAGGGGGCGACCTGCACAATCACCTTTCGGGCGCCGTCTTCGCCGAGTGGTGGTACGAGCTGGCCCTGGCCCAGCGCGAACGCGGGTACGAGTACTACACCAAGGTCCGTATCAGTAACTGCCGCGATTTCGGCGGCAATGCGTTCACGCGTGCCCCTTATTTCCTGCTCTTTCGCAATATCTCGGCGCTCGAGTACGCCGGGCTCGACGAGTGTGAGCAGGGTGAGTACAAGCGGCTCGCAGACCTTAGCGAGCACGAAAAATCCGCCTGGCTGAACAGCATCCGGCTCGACAAACCCTGGGAGGGCCGTGACGAGTTTTTCCAGACGCACTGGCAGCGCCTCAACGCCCTCACCCGCAACCCCTGGCTGCAGGCGGAAACGCTGGTGAAGAACCTGCAGGCCTATGCCGCCGAGGGTGTGACCTACGTCGAGTACCAGATCGGTGCCAGCTCGTACGAGGGCCCAAACGGCGAGACCATCGATGCGCCGCAGGCGTTCGATATCCTGCGCGAGGCGCTGGCGCGCAAGGACGTTCGGGATCTCGGCGTCACGGTGCGTTTCCAGCTCGCCATCCTGCGCTTCCTGCCCAACGCCGAAGACCAGCTACGGTATGTGTACAAGCTCGTGCACGAGAACCCCGACCTGCTCGTCGGCGTCAACATGGTGGGCCGCGAGGACAACGACAAGGGCTACCCGGCCCGTTTCCTGCCGACCCTGCGCGAGCTGCGCCAGCAATACAGCGGCGTGCGGCTCTCGATCCACGCCGGCGAGGTGGATGAGCCCAACTCGCACGTGCGCGACACCTTGCTGCTCGGTGCCGATCGCATCGGTCACGGGCTCAACCTGATCGCGGATGACGACACCATGCTCCTGATGCGGCACGGGCCGTACCTCGTCGAGATCAACCTCATCAGCAACCTGTTGCTCGAGTACGTGAACGACTATGCCGAGCACCCGTTCCCCGAATACCTGCGCACGGGGATACCGGTCGCGTTGTCGACCGACGATCGCGGCATGTGGGAGTCAACGATGACCGACGAGTTCTTCGTCGCCGCCACCGAGTTCCAGTTGTCGTGGGACGAGATCAAGACGCTGGGTCGCAACTCGCTAGAGCATGCATTCGTGTCGGAAGAGAGCAAAAAACGGATGCTGCGCGAGTACAACGAGCGCATTGTCCGCTTCGAACGCCAGATGCAGCGCCACGGCGCCGGGAAACTCGGCCCCATGCCCAAGACACGCGGCTTTGTCTGCAGTCGCTACGGGCTCTGCGAGTAATTGGCGATAATCATGCAAGGATCCGCCGCACGCGCTGCCGCGGCGTCGGCTCGCACTTTCAGGTAACCGAAGTACTCAACTCCCTCGGAGCCGGGAAGCCGTCCTTGGCAAGCTCCCTGGCTTCGTCGAGTTCAGCTTTGTCGGCCAAATCCAGGCATCGCGAACCTGGATCGAGGGCCAGGACACGCGCAAGCGCCAGAATGCGCTCGTCCCGATCTTCACTCAGCATGGCGACGAATGAATGTGTATAGGCTTGAATCGGTTCGATCACTGCATTTCGACGCGCCAGTTCGAGAGCGAATTCCCTGTAACTCGATTCCCCGGTTTCGAGGTGCAGCAGTCTCGCTGTTTCCATGATCTGGTATCGCGTGAGGATCAACCATGACTGGTTGTGCAATATGACGCCGTTGGCATTGTTGAGACTACTGATCGCTTCCGCATGCTTGCCTTCCACACCGATCAAGACGGCCTTCGCCAGCGATGCGTAGAAGTATGCGTCCATCGCTTGCTTGATCCCCGTCGGTCCGCGATTGAGCATGCGTTTTGTTGCAAGAGCGATGCGGCGCGTCTCGCCTACTTTCGCTGAGGCCAAGGCGTAGTACGGCAAGAATTCATTGAGATCGTAGAAATCGCTCGCCACATCGAGCAGTGCAAATGCCGCCTCAAAGTCGCCCCGTTCAATAGCCAGCAGAGCCTTGGCTCCATAGACCATACGTTGGTCAACAGGTGAATTGGGCTGCAGTCTTCCCCGCAGGTCGATCGACTCCGTTCGCGGCGAAAAGTACCTGGCTGCCAAGGTTCCGTGGCGATCAGTCACACGACCGTACCCATGATGATACGGCGGCTCCCGCGGATCCAGCCTTGCCAGCGTTTCTGCGAGCGTTTCCGGCACCTGGCGATCGAGCGAGTTCGCCAGGAATACGTGCCTCATTGCGAGGAACCCATCGAGCCCACCCGCCCTGTGGCGGTCATTCTCGAACGCCCAGTTTGCGATGTCGTCGACCGACAGGTTTCTTGCGCGCTGCTCGATCAGTGCCCCGATCCAGGGTTCGGGCTCATGCAGGCGAGTGTCTATACCTGCCACGATCGCGGATGCCGTATCGAGCTCACCGCTAATCGTGTAGAGACCGACGAGGTCCCTGAGGGCATACCTCGAGTCATATCGCCTTACCCGTCGCGTGGCATGATAGATCGCTTCTTCATAGTTCCCGTCCATAAGCGCGAGCCGCTGTTGACTCGACATTTGCGCCTCGGACCCTGTGCCGAAGGCCGCAGACAGCTGGTACAGTGGCGTGGCATTTTCGTGAGCTCCAGCCCAATACAAAACACTGCCGAGCTCGTAGGCGTAATTCGATAGGGTTACTCGATTGGTCGGCTCCGGATCGTGAAAGCCAGGATACGACAGCCCGATCTCCTCCGCCGTTTCGAAATCAGCGGACATAGTAGCGGCATCAACCAGTAGCCTGTACGGCTCCCACTCGTGGGTACCCGCGTCGACAGCATCCTGGAACAATGCGATTGCGGCATCATAGTCACCTGCCTTCTCCAGCTGCGCGCCCAGGTATTGCAGGCGCTCAGGGTGCCCCACGAAACGATGCCGATTTCGCTCGAGGAATGCGGCTGGATCCTCGAATGGCTTTTTCATGACCATGAGTTCCGTGTGGTACTCGCGAAAGCACGCAAAACTCGTGATCGCGTATGCCGCGCATTGCCGGGTCGTCCGGCTGTACACCTCCCGGTCCGAGAACTGCTGCAGCGGTACGGGGGGTCGGGGCCAGTCCGTTTCAAACGTGTGCCTGGTGCGGTCATTCAGTGACATTGCGGCCACTTCCGGCAAGTAGAATCGGTAGTGGTCGGATGGTTCTATCGTTATCGGCGTAAGACCTTGCGTCCACCAAAGGCTGTTCCGCATATGGCGCTTGTGCTCGTCGAACAGCCCGGACTGCTCAGCACCTTGCGCTTCCCTGCCCAGGTCGCGCAGAACCCAACCTTTTGCCGCAGCAAATGCGGGATGACCTCTCAACAACGCGTCGTACTCGCCAGCAAAACGCAATGCATCGTCGGGCTTGCCGAGATATCCCCTGATATGCCCGATGTGACTCACCACCCCGCCGACAAACATACTACGCAGCAGATCAAGGTAGTCGAGGTCGCACGGCGCCAGTACTGCGCATTCCGATGGCTCGACCTGCGTGGCGTCAATGTGACGGACCAGTAACTTTGCGAAGTCAATTTCGTCTACGTGGTACCCGCTGGCAACCTGGGCCGCTACAAACGTTTCAAGGGACTTGGCAGGGTCGGGAAAAGCGGCATCAAGCGATGCCTTCAGGTGAACAGTCGTAAAGGGTCGAAACCCGTCATGATCCGCAAGTGCCGCAAAGAACAATGGCCCCCAGACGTCGCCGGTCTCGATATAACTCTCTGCCGCATCACGATTCGGTGCGCCGTGGTAAATGATCTTCAGGCGTTCCGCCTCTATCTCGGCCAGCGCCGCCAACAACGGCTCTTTGATATCGGACCGGGCTTCCTCGAGCGCCGGCAAGTTTCCGTCCGCATACGCCCGCAGCGCTGTTGCTGCAGAATCCAGGTTGCCGGAAAGCAAGTCGATCGCTGCCGGTCGCCGATTCAAGTACAGCAAGGCACGGGCCTTAAGCAAAACGTAGTTCGGTGACTTCTCGCTGATGTATTCCAGGAGCACCAATGACCGCTCGAACAAAAAGCCGCGATACCGGCCGTCGGTGGTTTCCGGGTGCAGCACGGCAAGCGTTTGCAGGTAGGCGATGTCTGCCAGCGGCGAGCGCGATTTCGGTGATCGTAATAGCGGCGGTGGAAATTCGAGTTCTACCCTGGAGAACTTTCGCGTCTTTATCCTGGCAAGATCTCCCGCTATTCGACTCGCGATCTCGTCTCGATTCTCCAGGAACACATGGTAGGGCAAGCGATGATCGTCGAATTCGAGGTCCGATGCGGTGAATATCTCCCGTATCTGTCCCGCCAGGTAGTTCTCTTCGAACTCGAGCATGGAGACACTCAGCGACATGTGCCCGGCGTTGTCGTGCCCGACCTTGCCGACAATGACCCGGCGCGCCTCGACCTGCCTGGCGATTTGACGAATGTCTTCGTCGGAATACTGCCGGCCCGGGTTGCCAAGCGCGTTGGCAACGACCACCGGGTTGGCAATGCGCAATCCTGTACCTGTCGCGAGTCGGTGCGCAAGACTCAATGTCATGAGTGACCGGGACGCGGCATCGAACCCGTGGTTTTCAACCTGGAACGGAACGACCAGGATGTCGGCCGTCTCTCCTTCCAGCCCATCATAGGCCCGGCGCATTTCTGTCTTCCGCCACAAGGACTCGTCAAATGTCAGGCCGCTGGTCGGCTGCTGCGCTTGCGCAAATGAAGATGCGACCAGAGAAAAGAGCGCGCCCAAATGAGCTAGTGTCGAGCCCAGGCGCATATGCAGAATGGGTGTGGGGCTCATCGTTTATGACGTCCTATATTCGCGATGAATTGGGCGGAAATACTCTCATGTTGTCTCGCTCCTAAACCGTGACCCAGTCCCCATTGCCATGTCTCAAGCCCACGAGGCACACCGCATGCTGTTCCGGCGCCTGCCTTTTCTCCACGTCGCTCATATGGCTCCCGTCAACGATCAGACCGTGTGCGGCATTCATGCCGATGCCGCATTTGCAATTGAGCCGGTAGGCTCACCAGCGGTGGCTACGCTCGCAGACTAGGATTTATAGCTGCGAACGTACTTGCTCAGTGC
>CBDUMZ010000097.1:0-6262 GCA_965368465.1 uncultured Chromatiales bacterium | reverse complement strand
TCTTCCGGCGAGGTCGCGCAGCCCTGCACGAGGTTGGTCATACCGCCAAACGGAACGACGGTCTGCCGCGCGGCATTGCAGCAGCGCATGACCGCGGCAACCTCCTCCGTCGACGCGGGACGAACCACTGCCTTTGCGTTGCATCCGGAATGTGTGTCCCACGGGAACTCGATGTCGCCAATGGCTGCACCGCTCAACACGTGGCGCTCGCCGACAATACTTGCCAACTGCGTAACCAGGTCACCGCTCATCGTTGCGTCTCTCCACCAGGCTCACCAGCGTACCGGCCACGAGCGTCGTAAGCGAACCGATCAATGCGTACCAGGCCCAGTGTACCGGGGTTGTGTAGGCAATCGTCGACAGTACAACAACGCCGGCAAGGAATCCGGTGAGGGCCGCGCGCTGGCGCACTCGCGGCGCAAACACGCCGAGGAAATACAGGCCGAGTACCGGGCCGGCCGCAAAACCGCTGATCTTGAGCACGTTGGCAACGATGCTTTCGTTCGAACCGAGTTGCCCGAAGCCGAGGGCGATGCCCGTTTGCACAACGCCGAAAACGACGGTCGCCATGCGGCTCTTCTTCAGCTTCGCTGCCTCGTCCGGTTCGCGAACCGCAAGCGGCAGGTAAATGTCGTTGATAAATGCAGCCGCCGATGAATTCAGCGAACTCGAGAGCGTCGACATGGCAGCCGCGAATACCGCGGCCAGCGTAAGTCCCAGGAGCCCGATCGGCATATAGTGAACGATGAAGTAGGCAAACTGCTGGTCGTTCCTGATGTCCACATCGCCCTGGAGGCCCGCCAGGCCGACCCCGATCAGCAGGAAGATCCCGAACTGCAGCATCACGATGAAGCCGCTCAGGCCGAGTGCCAGGGCCGCCTGGCCCTGCCCCTTCGCCGACAGGTAGCGCTGCACCATCATCTGGTCCGTCCCGTGCGTGGCCGCGGTCAGGAAAGCACCGCCCGCAAGGCCGGCCCAGAACGTCATGCCGGGCTTGGTGAGACTCATATCGAAGTCGAAGATACGCAGCTTGTTCTCGTCCTGTGCGAACTGCAGCAATGCATCGAAACCGCCGGGCGCGGTATCGACGATGATGCTTGCTGCTGCCGCGGCGCCGAGCATGTAAATCACGAACTGGATGCAATCGTTCCAGATGACGGATCGCGCTCCACCGATGAACGTGTAGAGAATCGTAACGACACCGATGAATACGACGCTGAGATTCAGATCGAGTCCGAGCACGATCTGCAGCACCAGCGCAGTGAGAAACAGCCGCAATGCATCGCTTGCGTTGCGCGTCAGCAGGAACAGGCTCGACACGAGGCGGCGGCTCACAGTGCCGAAGCGAGTCTCGAGAACTTCGTAAGCCGTGAACGGTTTGCCGCGAAAATACAGGGGTAGCAGGATGAAGATGACGCCGAAACGGCCGACGATATAGCCGATCGTAATCTGCAGAAACGTCAGGTTGCCACCGGCCGCCGCTGCCAGCCCGGGAATCGAAAGAAACGTGACCGTGCTGGTTTCGGTGGCGACGATCGAGAGCAGCAAGGCGCCCCAGGGCAGCGAACGGTCACCGAGAAAGTAGCGCGTTGCCGATTGTTTGCCACGGCCGACCCAGACTCCGAACGCGAGGACCGCCAGCATGTAGCCAACGACGATCGCCGCGTCGATGCCGCCGATGTTAATCGACACGCGAGTTCTCCAGCATGACAGGTTCGTGATAGCGACGCGCCTCAAACGCCTCGACGTCGCCGTTCGCCGTCATGATCGGGAACAGGTAGACCGGCTCGAGCTGCGCGTGCCAGGTACCCGAGTCACTGCGAGTGACGCGCACATCCACATGCCCGTAATGCTTGCCGCCCTCCAGCAAGCGGCCGTCGTCGCTCCACTGTTCGGGCGCATCTTCGTGCGCGAGAAAGACGCGGTGCGGGTTGACGGCCAGCGGATCCGGCCCGCGCAGCCCGTCCCCGCCAATGCCGACATCCATGAAATGAACGGCATGGTCCGCTTCCGCACCGTCACCGGTCTGCTCGTGGCCGCGCACGATCGAGTACTCGTACATCTCGTCGTGCCCGTTGAACACGGCGTCCACGCCGTAGCGCAGGAACAGCGGCGTCAGGAGATCCAGCGGAATCCCCGAGGCGAAGTTCTCGCCTTCCCCGGTACCGGGCGGGCGTCCATGAATGCCCGACGTGTACGGCGCGGGGTGAAACAGGACGAACGTAAACGCTTTCTCCCGCTGCGCCTGCGCGAGTTCCTTTTCCAGCCACTGCCACTGTGCCGAGCCGGGCTGCCAGTCCGGCGCCGTGTTGTCGAGATACCAGTTCGTGTCGGTGGCCGATCGTTCGGGCGTGCCGTTGTTCGCATCGATCGCTATCACCGCGACCGGGCCATGGTCATGGGCGTAGTAGGCCGGGCGGTTGAAATAGGTCCGGTACTTGGCCAGGGCACGAGCCGTGCCGGAGGCGCCGTAGCCGCCGAGGTCGCCCGGTCCACCGTAGTAGTCGTGGTTGCCGAGCGCGGGTACGATCGGGACGGATGCGGCCAGGGCGGCATTGTGCCGCCAGAACTCGTCCCAGTCGCGCTGCTCACCCCCTGACTCGACAAGATCGCCGGCGATCGCGACAAAATCGGGTCTTTTCGCCGAAATTTCCGCAAGGTTTGCCCGGTAGCCCGTTGTCTGGTCGACCGGGTACCGGCGCTCGTTCCCGGCGCCGTGTTGCGCCGCCGACCAGCGTGCGCGTTTGCCGGTCGATTCGGGCTCGGTTTCGCTGTCGGCGTACACAACGAAATGCACGGCGTCCGCCGCCGGTGTGCGTACGTTGACCGCTGCCGTCTCGCCGTTCTGCTGCACCGCGATCGTGTAGTCGTGGCCGGGTTGCAGCCCGGTCAGTGTCGCCGTCTGCTGCCATGGCGGAAACCCTGCTCCATCGAGTCTCGCGAACTCCGCAAGGTGATACGCGAGTTCGCAGGCATGGCGCGGTGGCGATACCTCGAGCGCGATCTTGTCATCGGCCGGCAGCGTGACGGCACCCGGGGTTGCGTCCCCGGAAAACCAGCTGATCGTCGCCGCAGCCGCCGTCACGTCCTGCAGGTAGGGCGCTACGCGAAACGCGCTGCCCGCAGTCGCCGCGTGTGTGCGCGCGTTACTGGCGTAGGCGGCCACGCGCCGGTGCCAACCTTCCAGCCAGCGTGCCTCGTTGCGCTCCGGCGGGGCGTTGACGACGCGCAGGGCAAGCCGCCCGGCCGCCGCTTTCGCGAACTGTTCCACGAGGCTCGTGTTCACCTTGTCCGGCCGCTCTGCAACGTCACGCAGCACCTGCACGAGCCCCCAGCCCTCGCCCGCATAGCGCTCACGTGGATTGCTGCCGAGACCCTTGAAGTTGTAGTAGTCGATGACCGCGAAGAGGCCTTCCGGGCTCGCCAGCAGCCGGTGCAGCAACTCCGTGAGGACTGCCTTGTCACCGTCGTCCAGTTCGAGCGCATTCCAGCGTGCATTGAAACTCGCCACGATGTATTGCGCCTGCTGCGGCGCCGTACTCGCCAGCCAATCCCTGAGCGCTGTCATTTGTGGCGTGTCGCGCGCGGCATCGAACGCGGCTTTGTCGGCCCAGGGTGCCGCAGGAATAGCCGGGCTGCGCAGCCACTCGGGAACCGGGGAGCAGGCATCCGCGTGCTCCCTCACATAGGCCAGCATGGTAGGAAACGACTCGTCAAACGGCGCGTCGACATGCTCGGGAAACCAGATGAAGTGCCCGATGCCCAGCGACGGGAAGTCCTCGCCGTCGTTCCAGTGCGCGAGGTACTCGAGCTTGCCGTTGGTTTCATTCCGGAAAATTTGCGCCGCGATCCAGTAGTAGTCGGCAGCGGCCAGCGCCGGCATCTCCAGCCGCGGGTCCGCCGTGCGCGAACACGCGGCAACGAGCAGCAGCACGAGCAGCAGCGAGTAGCGCAACGCGCCGCCTAAGAAAAAAGCGCCATGCTCCGGCCATCCCCGGGGGACGGGGTCAGGCCGGTGCATGACGCATTTTCATTCCACAAAGAACGTACTGGCTGGTTCTTACTGGAACTGGTACTTCACGGCGAGTTGGATACGGCGCGGCCTGTAGTAGCTGTCCGGCTGTCCGTAACCGGAGTCATTCACATCGCGGTGGATGTTGTAACCGGTCTGGTTGTCGAACACATTGTAGATGTCCGCGCGCAGCTGGATGTTGTGTACGTCACCGATCCTGAAGTTGTGCGTGTAGTTCAGGTCGAGCTGGTAATGGTCATCCGACGTGCGTAAACCTGCCGGCTCAGCGTACTTGATGGTGTCGCTGGAACTGCCCGTCTGGCTTGCATACACGAACCTGTCCCAGGTCTCCCAGGGCTCACCCGACTGGTACACGAGGTAAGCGCCGGCACGGCCGTCCCAGGGGAACTGGTAGTAGCCGTAGAGCTTCAGCATGTGGCGTCGGTCGCCGCCGAGGTTGCCGTACTTCAGGTTCCAGAGCTGGCGACCCGGACCATCGCCGATGTTCGACGAACCGATGAAGGTTGCCTGGTCGTTGAACGTCGTTGTGACGTCCTGGTCGAAGTTGCCGTAGTAATGGCTCCAGGTGTACGAGCCGTGAACGAACCAGTTCTCGTGGCTCCAGTCGGCCTCGAAGCTGGCTTCCCAGAACTTGTTCTTGCCGCCATCGAGCTGCGCGATCACATAGGACGAACCGCCGATTTCAGCACGAATGTCGTCGAGGTTCGGTACGTAGAGTTCGGCCGGAACGCCCGGAGGCAGCGGCTCACCCGGGTGCGGGTAGTTGATGCGATCCGCGTTGCCTGTGTCTTCCCAGAAGTTCGTCGCAATACGGTGACGCACGTGCGCCCGGAAGGAGAGTTCATCGGAGAAGTCCTTGGTGATACCGGCGATAAACTCTTCGGTCAGACGCGGCTCAAGACCGTCCTGGAACCACTTGCCCGATGACGAATCGACAGTTTCACTCTCGATGAAGTTGCCGTTGGCGTCGAAGAACACGTCGATGCGGCTGCGCAGGTTACGATCCCAGGAGGCTGCGCGCGCGAGCGACGATGCCGACGGGTTGTAGCGTGCGTAGTTCAGGTAGAACGATGACGTGTCCGAGAAGTCCCAGGTCATGCCGAGACGCGGCTGGATCATGTCTTCCCAGTCCACTTCATACATCTTGTAGGGCGTACCCGGCGATTGCATCAGGCCGGTCAGCGTGTTCATGCCGGTGGTATCCGGTGCCAACCCCTGCCCGTACAGGATATCGTTACTGATCAGGACACCGACATTCCAGGTGAAGTCACCCTTGGTGATCGTGTCGTTGATCTCGATGCTCTGCATCTCCGAGCTCGAATAGATCGACGGGATGAGGTCTTCGCCGGTCGGACTGAGCAGGGATTGCTGCTGCACGCGAGCCACGAAGTACGCCGGCGTGCCGTTTGGCGAATCAGAGATGCCGCCCAGGATATCGACGAGACCCCAGCCATTCGAACGGCGCGCGAGATCTTCCGCCACTTCCATCCACTGGTAGCCGAAATGCAGGTCATGTGTCGCCTCGCCGATATACAGCGTGTGGTCGAACGCGACCTCGAAACTCTCGCGTGTATAGACGGTGCTGTCGATCTGGTGATAACCGCCAACCGCGCCGCCGCCCAGAACCGGGTCATGGCTGTAGGCCGCAACATACGGCGCAATAAAGTTGTTGAAATCGATGTCGGCCTGCGTATCCGGGTCACGGAATATCGGGATGTCGATATACCCCATCTGGTCGAGGTTCGCGATGTCGAGCGATCCGCCCTGTTGCGGGATGAACCCGAACAGGTTATCCGGCCTGGAAGAACCCGTGTCTTCCCAATCGATGTACTTGAAGCTCAGTGAGCTGTCGTCGGTGACGATCCAGGAACCTTCGAGGATCAGGATGTCCTGGGTCGCGGACGAACCCACCGATACGGAGGGGTGTTCGAACTGGCCAATGCTCTCGTTCTTGTTCTCGCGATCCGATGTACGGTAACTCGCATCCAGAAGGATGTTGTCGGTGGGCGAGAATGTCAGCTTGGCGAAGTACTCGTCTCGCGTGCTGTCGAAGTCGCCGATCGCGCCGTAGGCGTTGGACGAATTGTCGCGTGTGCGTTCCGGGGCGTAGTACGAGGTGTAGAAGTACAGCCGGTCGCGCAGTAGCGGGCCACCGAAATTGGCGACGACCCAGGTACGATCTTCATCGAATTCGAGCGAGCTGCCCGTATCCTGATCACTGGTCAAACC
>CBDUMZ010000096.1:0-6415 GCA_965368465.1 uncultured Chromatiales bacterium | reverse complement strand
AGCATATCGATGACATTGCGCTAGTCGTGAAACGCCCGATTCGTTGGGAGGTGGTACTGGAGCGGGCTCGAGAGTTTCGATGCTCATCGGCAAGCTGGATTTGCCTTTCGGCGTCGTCGCTCATCTGTCACGCCGACGTTCCTCTTGGTGTTTTGGAGCAGTTGCAGCCGTCGTTGCCAAGGCGGAAATGGCTAAGTTTGTGGTTGACTTGCGAAACGTACCCAGTGTTCAAATGGATGCATCTTCCGGTGTGGATTGGGCGTATCGTTGTTCTCCCGGCGATTGTCGACCGGCTGTATGACGGTGTATTCAGCGCTTCTCGATTTGCGAGGGTGTGGGCGACCGGCGTTGTTAAACGACGGCGGGCATAGTTGCGGGATGTTTCAAGAGACTCTCGATCAAGTCCGAATCTGAACGCGAGAATACGTTAGTATTTCGATTTTTCGAAGCAACTACAGTATGGATAGCATGCGGGCATGCCCAGCGGTGCGATCCTGTACGAATGGCCACAGGATTATCGTTGAATTGTAGTTTTCAGAATCAAGAATGAGCAGTTCTCAATCAGAAATCGGTTCTCTAACTGCGTTGACGCCGCCAGAGGCTTGGCTAAAGCGCTCCTTTGATGTCGTGATGTCCGCAGCTGGCATACTACTTACAAGCTGGATCATCGCACTTGCCTGGGTACTGGCAACCATCGATACTCGTGCGAACGGGTTCTTCATCCAACAGCGCGTGGGCCGACACGGGCAAGTATTCAAGGCAGTAAAGATCCGAACCATGCGTTCGTCGGATTCCATATCAACGGTGGTCACGACATCGACGGATCCAAGAATTACGCCGCTTGGTCGATTTTGGCGGAAGAGCAAAATTGACGAACTACCCCAGCTATTAAATGTATTGATAGGCAACATGAGCTTCGTCGGTCCGCGCCCTGATGTACCGGGATTTGCTGACTTGCTGCAGGGCGAGGATCGGATCATCCTGGCGGTCAGACCAGGCATCACCGGGCCGGCAACTCTCAAGTACCGTGACGAAGAAACGCTATTGGCGGCAGTTGATGATCCTGAAGCGTATAACAGGGATGTTATTTTTCCCGACAAAGTTAAGATTAATCGAGAATATGTAGAACAATGGTCTTTCTTGCGGGACCTGCGCTATATCGTCGCCACGATCTTTGGGTAATCAAACATGCTAGATACTCCTTTCGCTCCCTGGCCCGACTATTCCGAGGAGGAAGCCAGGGCGGTTCGTGACGTACTTTCATCCAATCGGGTTAACTACTGGACAGGAAAAGAGGGCCGGCAATTCGAGTCGGACTTTTCTGCCTACACGGATTCGATGCATGCGATCGCGCTGGCGAATGGTACGGTTGCGATCGATCTTGCGCTGAGCGCGCTTGGTATCGGCCCGGGTGACGAAGTCATCGTTACGCCGCGCACATTTCTTGCGTCGGCATCATGCATCGTCAATGCGGGTGCGGTTCCCGTGTTCGCTGACGTAGATCTGGATTCGCAAAACATCACAGCGGATTCGATTGCGGCTATTCTGACACCACGGACCAAGGCCATCATTTGTGTGCATCTTGCAGGTTGGCCATGTGCAATGGATGAGATTCTTGCGCTCTCCCAGGAGCATGATCTGGCGGTCATCGAGGACTGCGCCCAGGCTCACGGTGCACGCTACCAAGGTAAATCTGTCGGCGCCTTTGGTGACGTCAGTGCCTGGTCGTTCTGCCAGGACAAGATCATGACCACGGGCGGCGAGGGCGGCATGGTGACGACGAACAATAAAGAGCTGTGGTCTACGATGTGGTCACTAAAAGACCATGGGAAAAGTTACGAGGCCGTGTTCGAGCGCGAACACCCGCCCGGTTTTCGCTGGCTGCACGAGTCCTTTGGCACAAATGCGCGCATGACGGAAATGCAGGCGGCGATCGGGCGCATTCAACTCAAGCGCATGCCGCAGTGGCACTCGCGCCGCCTGGCAATAGCCAACGCGATCTGGAGCATTGCCGCAACGTTGCCCGGGCTTCGCGTACCTCAAGTGCCCGATTATGTCGAACACGCCGCTTACAAGTGTTACGTGTTTGTCCGCCCGGACAAGCTGAAGTCGGGCTGGAATCGTGACCGCATTATGGCAGAGATAAACGAGCTCGGAGTGCCCTGCTATTCGGGTAGCTGCTCCGAGGTTTACCTCGAGAAGGCGTTTGATGGCACCGGATATCGGCCCAGGGAACGGCTACCGGTCGCCCGCGAACTCGGTGAAACCAGCCTGATGTTTCTGTGTCATCCAACGCTGAAAGATGAGCACGTGGAAAAAACATGCGATGTCCTCGCAAGCATAATGACCAGGGCAGCACGCTAGTCTGCGACTGGCGACAGTGTCTGGCTCGCCACGATTGTGGTAGATTCAGGCCACGTATGGGCACTGAGTCCATCTAGCTTCGGAAAAGCGTGGGCAACATGAAGGACCATTCCAGTCGTACGCAGCGAGTGCCTGCGACGGTTAGCACGTGGCGTGGACGCCTGGTTGGACTGCCGCGTCGGGTCAAACAGCTCATCATGCTGCTAGCCGATGCGGTCGGCATTTATTGCTGCGTGCTTGGCGTTGCCTGGGTCTACCTGATCCGGCCTCTGCCACGCGCCGATTTCTTCCTTCTCGCACTCGTCACGATGCTTGTCGCGCACGTGGTGGCGCGCCACCTCGGCTTCTATAATTCCATAGTGCGTTACCTTGGGATGGGGCTGCTCCTGGCGGGTGCGCAGGTTGCCATCGTGTCGGCCATCGTCTTGTCGGCGGTGGGCTGGGTCATTGGCCTTACGACAACCCCATTCCGCCTCGCTGTTGTCTATGCTGCCTTCTGTGGTTTCTACCTTGTTGGCAGTCGCTACATCGCCCAGAGCCTCCTCCTGCGCCGCTCCCCGGGTAAGGAGAATGTCATTATTTATGGGGCCGGCGAATCCGGTGCACGGGTCGTCCAGGCAATTCAGGGAGACTACGGCTATAGCCCTGTCGCATTCATCGATGATGCCCCGCGGACGCATGGCAGCCAGATTCACGGGCTGACTGTCTTTCCCCGAAGCGAACTCGAACGCCTGGTTGAGGAAAAGCAGGTTACCCGCGTATTGCTCGCCATGCCCAGCGCTTCACGCCGGGAACGTCGGGATATCGTCGCCAGCCTCGAACCACTGGCTGTTCACGTGCAGACTGTTCCCGATTTCAATGACCTTATTTCTGGGAAAGCCCGCGTTGACGATATTCGTGAAGTCGACGTAGAGGATCTGCTCACGCGCCAGGCCGTCGCACCGGAGAACACGCTTCTGCAGGCGACGCTGCTCGGCAAATCCGTGCTGGTGACCGGGGCCGGTGGATCGATAGGCTCAGAACTGTGTCGCCAGATTCTGCGCGTCGGCCCGAAAGCAGTAGTGCTGTTCGAGATTTCCGAAGCCGCTCTTTATCAGATCGACAAGGAACTCAATGCGCTTGCCAGGAAGATCGGGGCGGATGTTGACGTCGTACCCCTGCTCGGTTCTGTACAGGATCAGATTCGGGTTCACGAGGTCATGGAGCGCTTTGAGATCGATACGGTTTATCATGCGGCGGCCTACAAGCACGTGCCTATGGTGGAGCGCAACATTATTGAGGGCGCCTGCAATAACGTATTGGGAACCTTGCGTACGGCGAAGGCGGCGATCGGGGCAGGCGTAAAGAACTTCGTCCTGGTGTCGACCGATAAGGCCGTGAGCCCGACCAATGTCATGGGGGCAACCAAGCGGCTGGCCGAACAGACGCTTCAGGCACTGCAGGGGACGACCAACACCATCCGCTTCTCCATGGTTCGGTTCGGCAATGTGCTGGAGTCGTCGGGCTCGGTCGTGCCGCTATTTCGCGAGCAGATCCAGCACGGCGGCCCGGTGACGGTTACGCATCCTGAGATCATTCGCTACTTCATGACGATTCCCGAGGCAGCACAGCTTGTCATTCAGGCAGGTGCCATGGCCAAGGGTGGGGATGTGTTTGTCCTCGACATGGGAGAACCGGTCAAGATCCTCGATCTTGCGAAACGCATGATTGCACTCACCGGGTTATCTGTGCGCGATGCCGACAACCCGGACGGGGATATCGCTATCGAGTTCACCGGCCTGCGTCCGGCCGAAAAACTCTACGAAGAGCTGCTGCTCGGCGAAAACGTCTCGGGCACCGACCATCCACGCATAATGAGTGCCGAAGAGCACTTCATCCCGCATGACGTACTGATGCCGTTGCTCGCTGCGGTTGAAGATGCGGCGCGCGATCGGGATCGCAGTCGGATGCGTGAGATCCTTGAGAAGACGGTGAAGGAGTACCGGGCTTCGGACGACATCAACGACTTGCTCTGGGACGATCGCAAACCTTCGGCCATCAGGTCAGCGCGCAAGTCTCCGAACAAAGTTCACTAGAACCGCATCGCGGATTGCGACAAGTCGCAATCCGCAGCCCGTTCGCTCCCAATCTCCTAGCGCCGCACCACTCGCAGCTCAACCCTGCGGTTCGTCGCCCGGCCATCCGCCGTCTCGTTGTCAGCGATCGGCTGCGACTCGCCATAGCCCTGGAAGGACAGGCGATCCGGGTCGACCCCATACCTGATGAGATAGTCATACACGGTCTTGGCACGTCGGTCAGATAGCCCCTGGTTGTTCTCGGCGCTGCCCTGGCTGTCCGTGTGACCGGCAACCTCGATCTGCAGGTAGTCATTGGCGTTAAGCGTTGTGGCCATTTCGCGGATCAGGTTCTCCGCGCCCGCGAGGAGCAGGTCGGACCCTGATTGGAAATTGACGCCAGGCAGGCTGATGACTTCGCGGACCTCGCAACCGTAACGGTCGACTTCCACGCCCCATCGTGTCTCGGGGCAGCGGTCGAGGTGGTTTCTGACCATGTCGCGGTCGCCGTCATCATCGCAGCCGAATTCATTGACCAGCGAGCCGATTATCGAGCCCGGGCAGCTGTCCATGGCCGTCGGTACGCCGTCCTGGTCGGCATCCAGCGAGCAGCCATCCTTATTGACCGCCACACCGATGGGCGTGTTCGGGCACTTGTCTCGGCTGTCAGGCACGCGGTCGTTATCGCTGTCGCGGTCGATTTCCTTGATCTCGCAACCGCGAGCTGTGACGTCTACGCCTCTAGGCGTATCCGGGCACTCATCCCACATATCGAGTACGCCGTCGCCGTCTGTGTCTTGCGGAAGATCCGGGCGTCCAGGGTCACGCCGACGGTCGCCGAAGGCGTACTCGACACCCAGCGTCGCTATGTAGTCGACGAAGTTGTAGTCCTCCTCGTAGGCCAGGCGCGCGCGATATTCGTTACGAATGGAAAAGCGGCTCTGGCCGATTCGCCATTTGAAGCCGGCGCCCAGCGTCGCGGATGGGCGATTCTCGTCGCCACCGCCATTGACGCTCGTGCCCAGGTAGCCGATTCCGGCAGTCACGTACGGCGCAAATGCACGGTTTCGATCATAGAAAGCGAGGATATTCGCGCTGATATCGAGATGCGTCTCGCTATCTCGCACCCAAGCGCCGTTGCGGCGGTAGAAACCGTCGATATCGGAGTACCCCAGCTGGCCTTCCAGGGTCAGGTGATCAGTCCAGTTGTAGCCCACATTGAACTGTAACCCGGCAAAGCCGTCGTCGAGCCTGCGGTCAGGATCGTCGTCGAAATAGACCACGGAGCCGGCCACGTACCAGTCACCCCAAAGGCCCGGCGTGCTGGTGGGCGCAGGTGCCCGTTCGCCACTGCGCTGGAACAGGTTCGGCCCGTCGAAATCGTATTGGGCGCCAAGCGCAAATAAGTTGTCTGTGAGGTTGTAGTCCGACTCGTACGCGAGGCGAGCGCTGTACTCGCCGCGCAGGGACCAGCGGCTATCGAGCGGTTTCCAGATGAAGCCCAGGCCCAGTGACGCGCTCGGGCGATTCTCATCCCCACCGATGTTGTAGTCCACGCCGAGGTAACCCAGCCCGACAGAGGCGTAGGGCGCGAATGGGCGGTCCCGGTCATAAAACGCCAGCAAATTGGCGCTGAGGTCGAGGTGCGTCTCGTAATCGCGCACCCAGAGGCCATTCTGCCGGTACCAGCCGTCAATCTTGGAGTAGCCTAGGGCTCCCTCAACGGTGAGGTGATCGGAGAAGTTCCAGCCCAACGCGAACTCGGCGCCGCCAAGCGAATCGTCGATTCGGCGGTCAGGGTCATCGTTGGTGTACACCAGTGACCCGGACATGTACCAGTCATCGGATTGACCATGTGCCACTGAGGTCAGTGACATCGCAAGTAGGATAGTGATCAATCGTCCAAAATTCGTCATTTTATGGTCTCGCCGGCACGCGGGAATAGCCTGATTTCCGTAAGGTTATCAGGTTCTGGGCCCAATTCTATGCGAAGTACG
>CBDUMZ010000095.1:0-6544 GCA_965368465.1 uncultured Chromatiales bacterium | reverse complement strand
GGACGGCCTGCGACTACCAGCTGATCATGAACTTGAGGTAATGGTCGATCAGCAGGGCGGCAAACAAGAAGCCCAGGTAGCTGATGGAAAACCTGAACGTCTTCATCGGCAGCTCGATGTCATCCGGCACGAGCAACATCCGGATGGCGTAGTACAGGAAGAAACCGTCAAGCACGAGCGCCGTGAGCAGGTAGATCACGCCACTCATGCCGATCAGGTACGGCAGGATCGTGATGAGTGCCAGCAGGATCGTGTACAGCAGAATGTTCAGCCGCGTGTAGGCTTCGCCGTGCGTGACGGGCAGCATCGGGATGTCGACTTTGGCGTACTCTTCCTTGCGCGCGATGGCCAGTGCCCAGAAGTGGGGCGGCGTCCATACGAATACGATCAGGAACATCAGCAATGCACCCGCTTCGACCTCGTTCGTGACAGCGGTCCATCCGAGTACGGGTGGCGCCGCGCCGGCGGCCCCGCCGATAACGATATTCTGCGGCGTTGCGCGTTTCAGCCAGGCCGTGTAGACAACGGCGTAGCCGATCAGTGACACGAAGGTCAGTACCGCCGTGAGCACGTTGACGAGATACACGAGGATGATCATCGAGATGATGCAAAGCACCGTCGCGAACATGAGCGCGGATCTCTCGGTCAGCTTGCCCTGCGGAAGCGGGCGGCCCCGCGTACGCATCATCTGGATATCGATACGCGCATCCAGTACATGGTTGTAGACAGCGGCCGAGGACGATGCGAGGCCGATGCCCAGCGTACCGAATACCAGCGGCGCCAGGCCGGGCCAACCGGGAACAGAGACAAACATGCCGACGATCGCCGTGAATACGATCAGCATGACGACACGAGGCTTGGTCAGCTCGTAGTAGTCGCGCCAGTTGGTGTAGGTTTCTACCGTCGTATTCACTTGCGTTGCCATCTAGCCGATGCGGGACAGTTCGAGCAGATGCTTGATGTCTTCGACCATGGAACCGGGGTCGATGCCCGGGTGGAAATAAAGGACGAGATTGCCCAGGGGGTCAACCAGGAAATAGCCGCCGCTTGCGAGTTCTGCGGGTGTCTTGTTCGCCAGCAAGTCACTGAGGCGGCTGTCCTGCAGTGTCACCAGGCCCTTGTGCTCATTCTCAAGCAGCACTGTATCGGGCGCGAATTCGCCGCGCAAGAAAACCCTGAGCAGGCGGTCCATTTGCTTGCCCAGCATCAGGCGTGACTGGCGCAAGGTATAAAGCGATCGCTCACAAGCCGCATCGCAGGCGGACGAATTCGCATAGATGAGCGCCCAGCGCCCGTCGCTTGCAGCATGCAGCGCCGAATCGGGCAGGGCGTCAACGAGGTTGACGATGGGTTCGAGCAGCGCGCCATGGTTGGTTCGACCTTCGGGCGTCAGGTCCTGCCCCGCGAAATAAAGCCAGGCCGCCAGGGCCAGTGGCCCCAGGAAGACGGCGGCGACGAGGATCAGCTGTACGCGCCCTTTCTTCGTTCCGTGTTCACTCATCATTTGAAACGCTTTTTCCGATAATTCCAGATCAGGAGCCCTGAGAGCACGGCGCCCATGGCAAACCACTGCAGTGCGTAGCCAAAATGCTTGCCCGGCCCGAATTCCGTGGGCACCCAGTGGCGCAGGAAGCCGTGTTCCTCCTGGGGGTCCATCAGCAGCACGAAGGGCTGCACCTCGGTGCCCAATGCCGCCGCGACTTCGTCGTTTGACGGATAGACAGCGCTTTTCGGCCAGCCATCCTGCGCATTGAAGGCATCGCCCATCTTCATGCCGGGGCGCGGCAAGGAGCCGGCACGTCCCCGGACCGTCAGGCGTTCCGTCGGCAGGTCGAGGCGGGCGGCATCCGGCGGCTCGCCGGTTTTCTCAATCCAGCCCCGATTGACGAGCAGAACGGGCTCTCCGCTGAGCCCGATGAGCGGCGTAATCACGTAGTAGCCGTAACGGCTGTTGACGATGATGTTTTCGAGCAGGACCTGGTGCTCGCGGTCATAGCGCCCGGCAGCCTCGAGGCGCTGGTACGGCCGCACGTCCATGCCGTGCTGCCAGGCCGCGAAGCCGGTGTCGTCCTCGAAAAGCTGTTGATTTGCGCGCTTTTCGAGTCCGCGACTGATCTGCCAGGCCCCCAGACCGGCAAACTGGACGACAAGGAGCGCACCGACCAGGAGCGGCAACCAGGACGGTAGTGGCTTTCTCGATGGGGTGTTCACGCTATACTGAGCGCTCTTATTCCAAATGTGTCTGTTATGAAGCTAATTGTCTTCATTTTTTTGGCTGCGATCCTGGTCAGCCTCGGTTCCGGGCTGTTTTACCTGACCAGCAGGAATCATGACTCGCACAAGGTCCAGCGGGCATTGCAGATACGGGTCGCCCTGTCTGCCATGCTGGTGTTGTTCCTGTGCATATCCTACCTGATGGGCTGGTTGCAGACCTGACCAATAACAAGATGGGCGCCGCAAAATAAAGGGGCCAGAGCCCATACCAGCGGGCTCTGACCCCTTGCGTCCGTAGCTGCCTACATCCAGTAGACGAAGACGTACAGGCCGATCCAGACCACGTCGACGAAATGCCAGTACCAGGCAACGGCTTCAAACGCGAAGTGCTTGTCCGCCGTGAAGTGCCCTTTGAGCACGCGGAAGAAGATGATCGTCAGCATGATCGCGCCGATGGTCACGTGCATCCCGTGGAAACCCGTGAGCATGAAGAACGTCGATCCGTAGATGCCGGTCGTCAGCTTCAGGTTCATCTCGTGGTAGGCGTGAATGTACTCGACGCCCTGCAGGTAGACGAACACGAAGCCGAGCAGGAACGTCGCGGCCAGGAAGACAGTCAGCTGGGTGCGCTTGCCGGCGATCAGCGCATGGTGCGCGATCGTCACCGTGATCGACGAGGTCAGCAGCAGCGCCGTGTTGATCAGGGGCAGGCCGAAAGGCGGCATGACGTCGTAGTCGCCGCCGACGTTACCCGGGCCGTTCGTCGGCCAGGTGCTCTCGAAGCCTTCCCAGAGCAGCAGGTTCGTGAAGAAGTTATTGCTTTCGCCGCCCAACCAGGGAATGGACATGTTACGGGCGTAAAACAGGGCGCCGAAGAACGCTGCGAAGAACATGACCTCGGAAAAAATGAACCAGAACATGCCCTGGCGGAAGGACTTGTCGACCTGGGCGTTGTAGAGGCCACCCTCGCTCTCACCGATGACCGTGCCGAACCAGCCCGTGATCATAAAGATGATGACCGCGAAGCCCGCCAGCATGATGTAGAAGCCCATGTCCGCGCCATTCAGCCAGGTTGAAACGCCAAGCATGAGGAACAGGAGGCCGACGGAGCCGACGACGGGCCAGTGGCTGCCGTGTGGGACGTAATAGTGTTCGTCTGAATGAGTCGTCATGTTATTTCTCGGGTACTAAATGCTTTTTAGTTGTTCGACGCTACTCGTGCAGTGTCGAAGAATGTGTATTGCAGGGTAATAGTGTCTACGTACTCCGGCAGATCCGGGTCGACAATGAACTGCAGCGGCATTGCGCGTTCCTCGTTGGCGACGAACGACTGGTTGTTGAAGCAGAAACATTCGATCTTGACGAAATGCTCCGCGGCCGCCATTGGCGCGACACTCGGCACGGCCATCGCAATCTTGTCCTGGCCCGTCATGTTCTTCGCTGTAAACGTCGCGAAGTACATCTGGCCCGGATGCACCGTCATGCTGTCCACATCCGCAGCCAACTCAAAAGGCGCATAGGAATTGACGGTCGTAATGAACTCCACGCGAATTTCGCGATCGAGGTCGGGCGCTTCCGCCACCGCAACGGTCTCCGCATTGGTGCGGCCGCCGAAACCGGTGATTTCGCAGAACACGTCGTACAGGGGCACGAGCGCATAACCGAAGCCAAACGCACCGCCGACCACTACGAGTAGTGACAGCACCAGGTTGCGATTTGCCTTGTTGCTATGTGCGGAGCTCATTACCGAATTCTCAGGAGCGCAATACGCCCATCATGATGAAGCCGATGAAAAAGGCCAGGGCAACCGCCGAAACGAGCAGCGTCGTCCGGCGGATGTTCTTTTTACGCTGCAGCTCGTCCATGCGCTACTCGAAAGACTCGTTCGCGATGCGCGCTTTCGGCGGCGTCGTAAACGTATGCCAGGGCGCCGGCGACGGCACGGTCCACTCGAGGCCATGCGAACCTTCCCACACACGATCCGTCGCCTTCTCGCCGCGTTTGGCGGTCAGGAGAACCCAGACGAAGATCAGCTGCGAGAGGCCGAAACCGATCGCGCCAATACTGGCAATCGTGTTGAAGTCGGTGAACTGCGTCGAGTAGTCGGGGATGCGGCGCGGCATGCCGGCCAGTCCCAGGAAGTGCATCGGGAAGAACGTCAGGTTGACGAAAATCGTCGACATCCAGAAATGCAGCTTGCCGGCCTTCTCGTTGTACATGTGCCCCGTCCACTTCGGCAGCCAGTAATAGGCACCGGCCATGATCGCGAACACGGAGCCCGGTACGAGCACGTAATGGAAGTGCGCCACAACGAAGTAGGTGTCGTGGTACTGCACGTCAGCCGGCTGGATCGCGAGCATCAGTCCCGAGAAGCCGCCAATCGTGAACAGGAAGACAAACCCGAGGGAGAACAGCATCGGCGTCTCGAACGTCATTGACCCGCGCCACATCGTGGCAACCCAGTTAAACACTTTCACGCCGGTCGGTACGGCGATCAACATGGTTGCGAACATGAAGAAGAGCTGGCCCGTAAGAGGCATGCCAACCGTAAACATGTGGTGCGCCCAGACGATGAACGAGAGGAATGCGATACACGATGCCGCGTACACCATCGAGTCGTGACCGAACAGCTTCTTGCGCGCAAACGTCGGGATGATCTCCGACACGACGCCGAAGGCCGGCAGGATCATGATGTAGACCTCGGGGTGCCCGAAGAACCAGAAGATGTGCTGGAACATGACAGGGTCGCCGCCACCCGCCGCGAGGAAGAAGCTGGTACCGAAGAACTGGTCCGTCAGCAGCATCGTAACGGCGCCCGCGAGTACCGGCATGACCGCGATCAACAGGTAGGCCGTAATCAGCCAGGTCCAGACGAACATCGGCATCTTGAGCAGCGTCATGTCCGGTGCACGCATGTTGATGATCGTCACGATCACGTTAATGGCGCCCATGATCGACGACAGGCCCATCAGGTGGACTGCGAAAATCAGGAACGGGAACGCATCGCCGGTCTGCAGTACCAGCGGCGGATACATGGTCCAGCCACCGGCCGGCGCGCCGCCCGGGAAGAACAGGGTTGCACCCAGGAGGCCAAATGCCACGGGCAGAATCCAGAACGACCAGTTGTTCATGCGCGGCAACGCCATGTCCGGCGCGCCGATCATGAGCGGGATCATCCAGTTCGCGAGGCCGACGAAGGCCGGCATGACCGCACCGAACACCATGATCAGTGCGTGCATCGTCGTCATCTGGTTGAAAAACTCGGGATGGACGAACTGCAGGCCGGGAACAGCCAGCTCGGAGCGAATGACCATGGCCATTGCGCCGCCCGTGAAGAACATAATGAGGCTGAAGATAAGGTACATCGTGCCGATGTCCTTATGGTTGGTCGAGAACAGCCAGCGCTTGATGCCCTTCGTCGGGCCGTGGTCGTGGTCGTCGTGATCAGCGGCGTGAGTGTCTACTACTGTCGCAGTCATACCTGAATTCTCCGAATCTGTTACTTACTGTGCGCTGGCGAGCTGGGCGTCGCCGTCCTGACGGGAGTCGATCCAGGCGGTGTACGCCTCGGGCTCGACGACTTCGACAACGATTGGCATATAACCGTGGTCTTTGCCACACAACTCGGCGCACTGGCCGCGATACGTGCCGACTTCGTTTGCGGTGAACCAGGTCTCGTTGACGATTCCCGGAATCGCATCTTTCTTGATCGCCAGTTCCGGTACCCACCACGAGTGGATGACGTCGTTGGCCGTCAGCAGCAGGCGAACCTTGGCGCCCCTGGGCACAACCAGCGGGTTGTCGACGTCCAGCAGGTAGTTCTCGACGCTGGTCACATCGATGCCCGATTGCTTGCGGCGCGCGTCGAGGCTGGTACGCGCGAGGCTCGAGTAGAACTCGACACCTTCGTCCTGGTACTTGTAGTGCCATTTCCACTGGTACGCGGTGACGACAACGGAGATGTCCGGGTCGCGGGTGTCTTCGAGCTTGATCATCGTCTCCGCGGCGGGGACTGCCATGACCAGCAGGATGACAACCGGAATCGCCGTCCAGAGTACTTCGGCCGCGGTGCTGTGCGAAAACGTCGCGGGCTTGGCGCCCTGCGATTTGCGGTGCTTGAAGAGCGAGATGATCATCACGCCGAAAACGACGATACCGATGGCAACACACCACCAGAAGACCATCATGTGAAGATTGTAGGTCTCTACACTGAGGTCGGTAACGCCCTTGGGCATGTTGAGCGCCCAATCGGCGTTCGCCGCGCTTGCGAGGCTGAGGCCAAGCAGGCTCCAAAACGATTTTCGTATCATTAGTTGTCCACCCTGCAACC
>CBDUMZ010000094.1:0-6642 GCA_965368465.1 uncultured Chromatiales bacterium | reverse complement strand
CGCGAGGAGGAAGCCGAACGCCTGGCAGCGCAACAACTTGAGATCGCGGCTCGAAACGCCGAGATCAGCCAACGACTCACGACGGCTGAGCAGCAGCTAACGACGAGGCCGCTTTCATGGTCAGCACTCGAGACTGCGGAAAGCGAGTATCGAATGCTTTTGACAATTACCGACGATGATTCGCGTGTGTCCGGCTTGTACCGGGATATCGTGGATTCGCATCTTGTCCTGGCGAACAGTCAAAGAGATGCAGCACAGTTGTCTGACTCGCTGGAAACGACAAACCGCGGCCTGGCACTGGATGGGGAGAATAGAGATCTCCTCGCCCTTAGAAACGAATTAGCGGCCGCGATCAAGAAACTAGAGGAAGAAGAAGAGGAAATACCGATTATCGGCACGTTTTGATCGCGAAACGATCAGGTGAGTCCTGGAAACCCACCGCCCGCAGCCAATCACGCTCCCTGCGTATTGCGGGCCAGGGCAACCTGTACGTGTTTTCCACGATAGAAAAGTTCAAAGAACAGTAGAACAACACATGAAGCGCCCCTTTCCCTGCGGGCGTTCGGGCGGGCATTCCGCCAAGGAGTGAATCATGTGTACGCGACTTTTCATCGTAGCGTTGGCTGCGGTGGTGGGGTCGGCTGCGTCCGCAGCAACCTTCAATGTCAGTAACCCCACAGAGTTCCAGGATGCGTTGACGACAGCGCAGGCCAACAACCAGGACGATACTGTCAACGTCCAGGCCGGCACATACAACGTCAATACGCTTGGAACCCTGACCTACACTGCAGTTCCAACAGAATCTTTTTCAATCTCGATCCTCGGGGCCGATTCAACCACCGTAATACTGGACGGCGGTGCCCAGGTGCCCATCCTGCGCATCGACACCACGGCCGTTAGTTCCGGCTCGACGATTGGCATCGACGTCACCAACATGACGTTCCGGAACGGTTACGCGTCGGGAACGGAGGTTAATGGTGGCGCGCTGTCAATCGAAGTCCTGGAATCCGTCATTACGTTCATTACCGGCAGCGAGTTCTACAACAACCGGGCGGACGGCGATGGTGGCGCTATCTATGCGCAAGGCTACTTCATGGAGGGCCTGTACCTCAGCGACCTCACGATTCAGCAAAACGAGGCCTTTGGTACGGATCCCGGCCGCAACGGCGACGGCGGTGGTGCGGCAATCCGCGCAACCTGGCCATCCTACGTGTCAATCACCGACATCGACTTCTTCGACAACGAGGCGGCCGGTTTTGGCGGCGGCCTTGAAGTTGAAGGCGTCGATGACGACAACGGCACACAGTACGTCGGACTCTACGACGTGATGTTCGACGGCAACCTGCTGACGGGTTCCGGAAGTGGCGGTGGTGCGTCGCTGTTTGCTATCGACGTGTATATCGAGCTGGTCGGCTTCGTCAATAACACCGCGGCAGATGTCGGCGGTGGCATGCACCTGCGCAGCTCCAGCCGCAACCGGACGATCAATAGCGGCTTTCTCAATAACAGCGCCAGGCTCGGTGGCGGTTTCGGCACCGATGACTGGAATGGCTCCGGCGTCGTCCTCGAGCACAATACCTTTACGAGCAACACAGCAAGCGAGCTGGGCGGCGGCGTCTATATTTCGCGTGGCTTGCCGAGTCGCCAGACCTGGCTTTTCAACAACATCGTTTGGGGCAACACCGGGCCAACCGGTGCGGACATCTACGTCAATGACGACCCCGACGACGTTGGTGGAACGCAGGTTACCGAGGTTGAGCTCGTCAACAACATCTTCAGCAATTTCACGACGAAATGTACGGAAGATATCGGCTGTACCGAGAGAGTCATCCTGACCGACAACATGGACGTCAATCCATTGCTCACTGCGGACCTGCACCTGCTGCAGGGATCCCCGGCGATCGACGCCGGACTGAATGCCGGACACCCCAGCTACCCAGTGGTGATGACCGACTTCGACGGTGATTCAAGGCCGTTCGACGGCGATGGCGACACCGTGGCGACAACCGATATCGGCATCGATGAATACGTTGGCGGTGTGCCGCAGGCTACAGACGTCGCGATTACCATGACCGACAACCCTGACCCGGTCCTGGTGGGCGGTGAAATCACCTACAGCATCACCGTTACCAACAATGGGCCCGGTGATGTAATCGGCGTAACCGCAGGATTTGCGCACACGGACACGCTGTTTGTGAGCGCCGTCGTAAGCCAGGGCACTTTCACCTCGGGCGCAGGGACCGTGGACTGGACGGTCGGCGATCTTGCGAACGGTGGCACGGCAACGGCCACCATCGTGATACAGCACCTGGATAGCCAGGGAAGCCAGACACTGGTGAGCAGTAACGCGTGGATCGATCCTGTTGCCGCGGACCCGAATGCAAGCAACGACCAGGTCACGGTGGAGACGACAGTCGTAACGCCTGATCCGGATTCGGCGGACCTCGCAATTACCAAGATCGATACGCCCGATCCCATCGTTTCGGGTGGACCTCAGCTCGACTACGACATCACGGTAACGAACAACGGGCCGGATGCCGCAACAGGTGTCACGGTCACCGATATCGTTCCGATGGAACTGACGATCGACGAAGCAACGTCAACGGCCGGCACCTGCACCGTCAACGGCATGGAGGTAACCTGCACTATCGGCGATCTCGCCGTCGATGCAGAGGAGACCGTGACCATCACTGTCTCGCCCACGCCGGTCCAGGCCTCAACCGACATCGACAATACCGCGAGTGTGGCGGGCAACGAGGCGGACCCGGTGCCGGGAAACAACTCCGCGACCGTTACGACGACCGTAACGCCACCGGAGTCCGACATGATGGTCACGGTTGTCGCGACGCCGGCCTCGCCGAATGTGGGAGACACGGTGACGTACGACATCACGATCGTAAACGGCGGCCCAAGCCATAACCTGAATGTCGACATGTCAGTAACCCTGCCGATCATGGGTACGTTCCAGAGTGCCTCGATCAGCCAGGGCAAGTGCATGGCACCGGTTAGCGGGGTGGTCGAATGCCTGATTGGCGACATGCTCTCCGGCGCAACGGTTACGGCTCAGATTGTGTTCACTGCCCCTGACGAGGCGGCCAGCATGGTTCTGAGCGCATCCGTTTCCGGTTCCGTAGCCGATCCAACGGGTAGCAATAACACGGATAGCGATGCGGTATCGGTCGTCGACGTTGTCGACCTGGTTATCCAGGGCAACAGCAAGGGCACCGGCGCAGTGGGATGGCTGGAGATGCTGTTACTCGCCGTAGCAGTCGTGACTTTCCGGACGATGCGTACCGCAAGGCTGGCTGCTCCATGCCTGCTTGCCGCAGTCGCCAGCCTGATGTTGGTTCCCGCCGGGAACGCGGTTGCCCAGGGCGACTGGTATGTCCAGGGCGCTTATGGACGAGTGGATCTCGACTACAGCGCATCCGACCTGACGAGTGACCTGTCGAGTTTCGGCTGGACGATCAACAACCCGGTCGTTGACAGCGAAAAAGAGGCCTGGAAGATCTTTGGCGGGTTTACGTTCAACAACAACTTCGCCATCGAAGCCGGCTATGTCAGCCTCGGCGAAGTCATGACGCAATTCGGTGCAACGGTTGCACCGACAGACATTGACGACATCCTCGCCGATACCTATGCCGTGCATCCCTACCAGGGTGACGGGTGGGTCGTCGCTGGCGTCGTCATCTGGCCGGTCAATCCCGACCTGTTCTCGCTCAACCTCAGGGCGGGTCTGTTCAGCTGGGAGTCCGAGACGGATGTCCGGGTGATCCAGGGCGGTACTGGCAGTGTAACCGGCACAGACAGCGGCACTGACGCCATGTACGGCGTCGGCATCGAGTGGAAGCTCAACCCAACGTGGTCGCTGACTGCGGAATGGGACCGCTACAAGATGAACGAGTGGCTCGACGTGCCGTTCATTGGCGTAAAGGCCTACTTCTAGTCAGGCCGTGCAAGAACCGAGGGCCGCTCCCCCGAGCGGCCCTGTCGGTAAAACGCTTTTTCCGGCTGCGACCCGGTTCGTGCGCCCTGTCAACTCGGCCGGGCGATCAGGTGCGCCTGCCGCGGCGCGGTCGTGATCGTCAGCTCCGCGCCGGAGTTGAACTCGAGATAGTCCGCCTCAACGCCGTCGCTGAAGATCAGCCCGTTTCTCGCCATGCGCGACGTCATCTTGAGCGGGTTGCTGTCATCGAACGCCCCGTGCACCAGCGAACACTGTGTCACCTGGCTTGGGAACGGCTCGCGCACTGAATACACGAGACGATCCGTATCCCAGGGCAGGCTCAGTCCCTGCGGGTGCTGGACGGTGCCACCCAGCGCTTCGACGACGCCTACCGCGCCGGCATACACCGACCGCAGCCAGCCCGTCGACCCTGCCCCCGTGGACACGATGACGCCGCTCGACGACTGGTTCTCATGCTGCCCCGCCACTTCGATTTCGTAACGTGCGGAGACGTGCGAGTTCGCGCCGATAAAAAAATCGTTGAATGCCAGCAACGCCTGGCCGTCCGCGAGCCTGGCCAATGCCATCGTGACAGCCTTGATGACGTGCTCGCCCTTGAGCGCCCGGTTCAGGTAGTCACCGACACTCTGTGCCGTAAACGGCAGGAGCACGCCATCGAACAAAGCGGGATCCGGGTTGACCGCGAGAATGGGCTGCGCCTCCAGGTACTTTGCCGTGTTGGATACCAGCCCGTCCTGGCCAACGGTCACGACCAGGTCGTCATCGCCGAACGTGAACATCGGCAACAGCTCGCGACTTACCACCTGGTGCTTGGTCGACGACGGGATCGCCTTGCGTACTTCCGCCAGCGTGCGGTAGTGCGACTCGTGCGCCCGCCGAATTCGATCGAACGACTGCCCGGCCTGGGTCAGGTAGAACTTCGCCTGTGCCTCGGTGTTGAAGCGCGCTATGAGTTCGTCCAGTTCCGTTGGACGGGTGACGATCACCACGTTCTCATAGCGCGCTCCGGACGTCCCTGTCCTCATTGCCCTACTCCCTGGCTTCCGCGACGTAGGACACGACTTTCGTGAGCAGGTCCGGTGTGATGCTCAGGTTGTCGATATTGCCCGCATTGGCTGCCCATTCCTTGAGCGCCAGACCGACCAGTGCCTGCGGCGGCAGGTCACCGAACGGTGACAGCTTGAGCTCCTCGGCCTTCGCCTCGGCCTCGGCCAGTGTCAGGCTGTTCCTTGCCTGCGTGTCCACGAGATCCTTGCGACGGTTCTCGAGCTCGATATCCGTGTTCATCTCCGACTCGCGGATCTTCCGCTCCTCCTCGACCGCCGCATGGCGCCGATCGTAAATGGCCTGGTCGGCCCGCTTGTGAAGGCTCTCGCGATAGTCGGCCTCGAGTGCTTTTTGCATCTCGGGCGTGGTTCTCACGGCGGTGAAGTGCAGGCTCTCAAGGACGATGCCAAGCCCGGCCAGCTCAGGCGACTTCACGACATTGAGAAACACCGCGGACGACAGGTTCTTCACATCGGTCAGCGCCCGCTCCAGCGGCAACTGGCTGACGACGTTACGAACGTGCGCCTGGACGTTGTTCACGACACGCTGCACGAGCTGCGCCGGGTCTTCGCTCTTGTAACGCGCTTTCTTCGGATCGACCGTGAAGTCGAGACGCTTCGCGATGTCCAGCGGCTCGCTCAATCGGTAACTCAGCGAGCCCTGTATCGAGACTTCCTGGAAGTCGACGGTCGTCTCGTTGAAGATGAACTGCGACTCGCGGCTCGCCAGCGGCACCAGGGCAATCGTGCTCGTAAGCGGCGAGAACCAGAAGTTGATACCTGCCCCGTGGCGAACGACCTTGCCGTTGCGTGAGCAGATTGTGTAGATGTTGGGCTCGCCTTTGTAATAGTTGATCATCATGATGCACCTCCTTGCACTACTTGATGACGTCGACACGCGAACGATCGATAACCCGATACAGTTTCGCGGGACGATGGGGTCCTTCCCGGCGCTCCTCGCCAGTGGCTTCAATGACGTCGAGCGCGAGAATCTTTTTCCGGAAATTGCGTTTGTCGATGGGCTCGCGGCGCACCTGCTCGTAGAGGTTCTGGAGCTCGGTCAGCGTGAACGCGGCCGGCATGAGCTGCAGCGCGATGGTCGAGTATTCGACCTTGGCAGCCAGGCGATCCATGGCCGTGTCGAGGATTTCCGGGTGATCGAACGCGAGCTCGGGCAACCTCTCGACGCTGAACCAGCCAACGCCCTCCGCATCGCTTGCGGCGCGCAGCTCGACCTGGTCTGACGGGATCAGGGCGTAGTACGCGACCGTGATTACGCGCTCGCGCGGGTCCCTGTCCGGCTGCCCGAACGTGTACAACTGTTCGAGATAAACACCGGAAACCCCTGTTTCTTCTAGCAATTCCCGTTCGGCTGCCTCGCCGAGGCCCTCCTGCATCTGCACGAAGCCACCCGGCAGCGCCCACTCCCCCTGGAACGGCGCCTCGGCGCGCTTGATGAGCAGCACATTGAGCTCGTCGTTGCGGATCGTGAAGATCGCGATGTCGACCGAGACGGCGGGATGCGGGTAGTCGTAGGTGTAAGGCATGACGGACTCTTCGTGTTAACTTGACACGAACTATAGTGTTGTTTAGACACTAAGTCAAGCCCTTTTGGTCCTGCCCGTCCTG
>CBDUMZ010000093.1:0-7030 GCA_965368465.1 uncultured Chromatiales bacterium | reverse complement strand
TGCGCAACTCGAGCCCGGCGCGCTGGCGCTCGAGCGTGAGCATGATGCGGGTCGTATCTTCGGGGAAGGCGGCCATGAGAGCGACGACGGCGGCCAGTACCAGCAGTAGCAACAGGGCGATTTTTTTCATGGGGTTGTCAATTTGACATATCTCAATGCCTGGTCTCGACATGCATCCTATCAAGATCGATCACAAAAGTTGTTACCGCGTTGCCAGGCTGACCCATT
The DNA here is from genome assembly GCA_965368465.1 of uncultured Chromatiales bacterium. GTDB lineage: Bacteria > Pseudomonadota > Gammaproteobacteria > Steroidobacterales > Woeseiaceae > UBA1847. The sequence goes on along the minus strand of CBDUMZ010000093.1, from coordinate 6,802 downwards.
CGGCCGCGATCCGGTTTTCGTCGCCTGTTATTTGAGCATTCGGTCGCAATTTAGTTGATTGTTCTGTATACATTTACATAGAAATCAAAAGCCGCAGAAAAACAAACTAGAAAAGGCGGGACTCAATGACCAAATTATCTACCAGGGTAATGCACCGGTTTGCCTGTGTGCTGGCCTCACTGGCGATGACATCAGTGGTGTTTGCACAGGGTATCCCGGACGAGCGCAACATCAATATTATCGGCGTTAACCCGGCGACTGCAGTCGATGGCGTACCGGACCCCGGACTCAAACAGCAAAACGAGCCTGCCTGCGCGATGAAGCCGAGCAACCCGTTGCAGATCCTCTGCGCATTCAATGATTATCGCGGCGTTGATGATCCGGTTATCGGTGATGCCTGGGAGGGTTACGCGTACAGCCTCAACGGTGGGCAAACCTGGTTCAGCGACCTGTTACCAGGCCATCCCGGGGACAGCCCGAACATCGGGCTGTCGTTTGCGGCCGATGCACAGACGGTCGCCGCTCCCGGATTGGCGTTGATCAGCTATATTGCCGCCGATCGCGGGGATGATGCCGAAGGCGGGCTGTTCCTGCAGCGCATGTTCGAGGTGACCCGCGAGGCGGGCGCTCCCTGGGCGCCCGAGAGGACGCCTGTCGAAGTCGCGAGGGGCAGCGCCGACGAGTTTATCGACAAGCCCTTCATGCTGCTGCATCCGGCCCCTGCCGGTACCAGCCCGGTCACCGTCAGCTCAATGCTCGAAGACGGAACCCCCGTCAGCCAGGATGTTGCCGCCGCAACGATATTCATTGCCTACACGGTGTTTTCCGGCACGGTAGAGGATGGCGATCTGATGTCCAAGATCATCATCACCTCATCCGATGACTACGGTGAGTCGTGGACGACTACGGCACTGGCCAACAGTACCTGTGAGTTGCCGGGCATGGGGCATTGCAAAGACAAAGGTAAGGGCCACAAGAAGGGCAAGGGCAAGGGACACACAAAACGCAAGGACGTCATACAAAGTGCGTCGCTTGCCGCCTACGGCGATGACGTGTGTGCCGTCTGGCGGCGTTTTGAAGACGCCGACGATCTGGACGCGATAATGGTCTCTTGCAGTTCGGACCGCGGCGAAACGTTCGCATTGCCGAGCGAGTTATCCGGCGTTCCGGATTTTTCTCCGTTCGACCAGGGTACGACAGCGGCCAATTTCCGCACCAATTCCTATCCGACGATCGCTACGGACGGCAGCAAGTTTTACGCTTTCTGGGCGAGTCGCGATATCAACGCCACGCCGTTCTTCGCCCGCATCGTTTACAGCACGTCCGTTGACGGTGCGACGTGGACCACGCCGGTGATGCTGGACGACGTGCCGAACGGGCACCAGTTCATGCCGGCCGTTGCGGCCGCACGCGGCACGATTCAGCTCGCGTGGCTCGACTCCCGCAACAATCTTTTCCAGGGTAACTTCATCCAGGACCTGATCGGCGATGGCAGTGTACCGGACATTGATGCCGGCAAGATCATTCGCAACCAGGTTGACGTGCGTACGGCACAATTCAAAAACGGAGTGCCGACCAACTCGGTCCAGGTCTCGCGCTATCTCGAAGGCGCCCTGACGGTGGACGGCCCTGTTGAGCAACTGGAATTCAATTTCATCAATGACCGCATCTTCAAGCAAGGTACCGTGCCCTTCGCAGGCGACTATCCGAACGTAGCGGCGCCGGCATTCCGCCTGGAGAACGGTGAATGGGTGTCGAACATCGGTCCGAGCGCTAACGAGGTTCCGGTGGATTTCCTGGTCTCGTGGTCTGACAATCGCGACGTTCGCGGCAACGTCTGGAATGACCTGGTTGCGCCAACGCTGTACACGCCGGCCGACCAGACTCCGGCCATGACGTCAACCGGGGTAACAAAGGGTGCAGATGCACCGGCCGACGATCAGTCGGACGAGCGTCTTGCGAAGCTCATCGACGATTCCGGATCCGCCTTGCGCGCCGATGCCGAGCCGGATCCGACCGCCGTTTACGGCTCCTGCGTGCCCGGTACGAACCTGGACCGCAGTCGAAACCAGAACGTTTACTCGTCTGTTGTACGACCGGGTGTCTCTATCGACAGTCCTTCGGTGTCGAAGCCCAACGGTACTATCCAGCGCGCCCACGTTATCTGGGTGAGCAACAACGAGAACAGCGAGCAGACGTACACGCTGACGATCGACAATCAGCCACCGGATGCGGGTACGAATGGACGCGCCTCGTTCCTGCAGGTGCCAGTCGCACCGTTTACGAGCAATGATGGTCTGCTGACGGAAATCGATGTCACCATCGATGCCAATTCCACGGCGGCGCGAACCGTCTACGTTACGTCCAATGAGACGGATCCGAAAATCGCCGTTAGCGTCAGCGATGGTGGAACCGTGGTGTACGGCACCATCGAGCTGAACGGCGATATCCTGTCGCCCGATGTGCAGAACCCGGACGTGCAGAACCCGGATGTGCAAAACCCCGATATCCAGAATGCAGAGGTTCACAATCCGGACGTGCAGAACGTCGTGATTACCCGGGTAAGGAATCCGGACGTACAGAATCCGGACGTGCAGAACCCGGATGTCCAGAATCCGGACGTGCAAAACCCGGACGTACAGAATCCGGATGTGCAGAACCCGGATATACAGAACCCGGACGTACAGAACACGTCGCTGGCCGGTTCAAGTACCGAGAACCCGGATGTCGCCTACGATCCGCCGTTGACACCGGCAGAGAGGGAGGCTGGATACACCGATGTCACTTACGAAGTGACCAACAACGGTAACACCACGACATCGTTCAACTTTGATGCCTTCATTAATGGCGAGACAGCCGGATACAAGACCCAGCTGATCGGAAGCCGCACGCACGTTATGGAGACATCGCGGGACTGCGAGCAGGTCAAGGTGGTTCAGAACCAGATTATCTTCAACAAGATCAATCCGGCGCTCGATCTGCAGGCGGGTGACAGCGATGACGGTGTGTTCGGCGACGGTTCAGCGTTCCTGGCGCCCGGCGAAACGATATTCGTAACGCTGCGTGTCTGGGGCGACCCCGATCTGTTCGTGGCCGAGCAAGTCGGTGTCGAGGTCGAGGCGCAATCGTGTAATTCGGAAGACAAGACGGCCGGCACAACCGACTGTGATCCGCCAATGGAGCAGGGTACCCCGAGTGCAGCCGACGTCGGCTTCGAGTTTATTCCGCCGTTGAGCGCTGGCGCGAACATTATTGAGGTTAACGGTGAGCTCGAACGATTCGGCGTGAACTGGGAAGCGCAGGGTGGAATTTTCCAGCTTGTTGACGCTTCGGCTACGGCTGCATTTCCTCCGTTGTCGGGCTCCGCTGTCGCATTCAACTCGACCGGACAGTTCGATGGTACTCATACGGCCCGCTTTGTCTGCCCGGATGGCAGCGGCAGGCTAGCGACGGTAGCGAATGCGAGTTTTGATATTGGGGACACCGAAGCCGTTACGGTGGACGCGTCGTCCTTCGACATCAACGGCGTATTGTTGCAGACCGTTTCCTTACCGAGTCCGCCGACTGGCACGTTGTCGTTCACCGTGGGCCCTATCGCAAGTATCGTGATTACCGATACAGGCGGTGACGGCCATTTTCTCGATAACCTCAATTACAGCGGGAGCGAGTGTTTGCCGGGCGGTACGGTCTTCTCCGAGAACGTCATCATTGGCGATATCGATATACTGAGTGACGGTATTCTCGTCGCGGCCAACGATCTTGGTGCTACGCCCAGCGCTGTTACGGTTAACGGTGTTGCCTTCGGCACGAACCAGGGCGGTCTGGGCGGCGGCCCTTGGGCAGCCGGCAGCGGCGATTTTTCGGTGGATGCTTTCTCGGCAAACCTGGATGCGCTTCTCTCCGATTTGGTGTTCACGTCGAGTCTTTCTCCAGTTAGCCTCTCGATCAGTGGATTGACGCCGGGCACGCGGTACAGGCTCCAGCTGCTGTTCTCGAACGATGTGAACTTCACGGGTGACAGGGTCGAGGTAACCGTGGAAGACACGACCTGGATCCTCGACGACTGGCAGCCCGATGCGATCAACCTGGTTGCCCAGTTCACAGCCACGAGCACGTCGGTTGTGACCACGTTCGCGCCTGGAGCAGGGTCGACCAATGAGTCTGGTCGTGCCGTGGTGAATGGCTACGTTCTTCATGACATGACGCCACAGCTCGCTTGTAACGGCACAACGGTCGGCGGCCTGGCGGGCTGTTGGTATCTTGGCGGTCTTGGACAGAGCTGCACCACGACGTGTGCAACGGCAGGCTACAACGAGTTTACGAGAACGGTAGCCGGCAGCGACGGCAACAATGAGGCCTGTGCTTCGATCATGGCTGCGCTGGGAGCGCCAGGAAACCCGACCACATCGGCGGGCGAAGCCAGCGCAATTGCCGGGACCGGCTGTATGGTCTGTCCGCTGAGCGGGTGCAACATGGAGTGGTTGAGAGTCACTAATCCCGTAACAACGGCGAACGCGCTGATAAATGCGGGCCCAACCGTCCAATACCAGCGGGCGTGCGCATGTAACGTCGTGCCGCCGATACCGTAGGCCACGAAGAAGCTACTGCGCCGTCATGGCCTCCCGCGCACGCTGCAGCCATTCATCGAGTGTCGCCGTGTAGCGGAAGGTCGGCGTGTCGTCGAGGAATAGCGAATACGCCTCGCCGAGACGTTCTGTGCAAAGGGTGAATTCGGATTCTGCTTCGGCATAGTGGCCGGCTGCAAAATAGGCCTGGCCGAGGTAGAAACGAACCAGCCAGAGGTCTGCCAGTGCAACCGCCTCTTGCAGTGCGTCTATCGCCGCAATGGTCTTGTCCTGCTCTTGCAACAACACGGCAGTGATCAGCTTCGAGTAAGCGCGCCGCTGCACGTTGAGTTGGCTACCGAGGTTGGCGGCGATGTCGTTGGCTTTCTCCTCCCTGCCCAAGGCCAGGTACATCAATGCCGCCGGCACCTGGTTCGACAGGCTCGACGACAGCGCCAGCGCCTCGGCAATTTGGGCGCTGATCTGATTGGCGTCTTGTCCTTGTTGCAGCGCGGCATAAGCACGAATCATCTTCTTTGTTGCCACTGCCCGGTAGTTTGCTGCCGCCGTGTCCGCTTTGATGCCTTCGAGGAGAATGACATCGGCACCAGCGGCGTCGCCGGACCAGAGCAAGGTATCCGCCTGGCCGATATAGGCGAGCGCCTGGCCTCGATCTCCGGTCGCCGCCATTTTTTCATACGCTGAAAGTGCCGCCGCAGTATCACCTTTCACCAATGCCGCTATGGCATGCGGCAAGTAGGCTTTGTGGTAGTTGGGGTTCAGTTCCAGTGTCTTGTCGGCTTCGAGGATAGCGGCTTCAAAGTCGCTTGCGTACATGGCGTAGAGCGAATAATTGGCGTGATACATCGGCCGTTTCGGATAGATGTCGACAACCTTGCGACCGGCCTCGAGCGCCTTGTCGAATTCCAGTGCGTAGAAATAGGCAACGGCAAGGTTGTTGTGACCCGCGTCGTCAGCCGGGTATTTTTCAACCAGCTTCAGGTAATTCTCGATCGCTTTCTGGCTGTTACGCGCGACAACGGTGTAGTACACACCGGCGGTTCGGTACCGCTCGCGTTCGGTCATGTTTTCCAGTAGTTCCAGCGATTTTTGCCAGGCGGCCTTTGCGACGTCGGTCTGTCCTAACTTGTCTGCGCTGACGGCAAGCCCGGTCCAGGCGCGACCGAAAAGCGGGTCCTTGTCGACGGCAGACTGGTAGAGGCCTATCGCCTGGTCATCAATGCCATCCCGTGCGAGGCGTTGCGCATTGACGTAATCGTGCATGGCTTCGAGCGAGACGGTTGTGAATGTCTCTTCCCCTTCCGAGGCAATGTCGGCGTTAACGTCGCCGAGTTTTTCACGCAAGTCCCGCGCGAGTTCACCGATCACGCCCAATACCTCGGACTTGCCTCCGGCACGCTTCGCAAACGTGGCAAGTTCGTCGCCGTTTTCAACATCGACGGCGAAGATCGAAACCTCGTATTTTCCGTTGTTTTCGTCGAGCTTGCCGTTGACGACAATGCCAATGCCTTCGCGCGCCGAGACCAGCCGAGCGCCCGAGGCGTCGAGCTTGGCATTCGCATAGAATTCCGCGAGGACACGGCCGGCATTTGTCCTGTCGAATGCCGTGATGAACGATGATTCTTCAATGGCGATCGTCAGGGCCTGTTCCAGCGCGCCATCGAAAATGGTGTCGCCGGTCTGGTTGTCGAAGTCGGCGATCAGTATGGAAACCGGGTCGAGCTCCTCGAGCGTCACCGGCTCTCTCGGTGCGAAATTGCCGAACAGGGAGCCCGCCAGTGCGACCAGCAACACGCCGACGACGACGTAGTCCATCTTGCTGCGGCCGATCGCAACCGGCGGCTCGGTCGTATCGGCGGCATCGGTTTCACGATGGATGCCCGTACTAGTCAGGTCAAGTACCCAGGCCAGTGCAATGGCGATCGGCAGGCCGATGATCGCGACAGAGATCAAGGCCTTCATTATCCAATCGGGCGCATCGTAGATAGGGAGTACGACCTCGCCAACCTGCAGCACTATCCAGACACCGCCGACATACAGCCCGGTAGCCCTGAATACCTGGCGGCGGCGGAGTTCTTTGATGAGTTTTAGCATGCGGTACAGTTTACCTTGGAATCATGCCGGCTTGGGAGATGTCTAATCCAGGCAGGTGGCACGCTCAGCACTGAGCAAGTACGTTCGCAGCTATAAATCCTAGTCTGCGAGCGTAGCCACCG
>CBDUMZ010000092.1:0-7218 GCA_965368465.1 uncultured Chromatiales bacterium | reverse complement strand
ATCTGGTTCCTGAAATCGCTGCCGTCGCGTATCGGCCTCATGCTCGACATGACGCTGCGCGAAATTGAGCGTGTCCTGTACTTCGAAGCTTTCGTGGTCGTCGAGCCGGGCATGACCGAACTCGAGCGCGGTCAGCTCATGACGGACGACATGTACCTCGAGGCGCTCGAGCAATACGGCGACGAGTTCGACGCACGTATGGGTGCCGAAGCCGTGCGCGCAATGCTCATGACCATCGACCTGCAGCGCGAAGTGCTGAAGGTTCGTGAAGACATCGATGCCACGCGTTCGGAGACCAAGATCAAGCGTCTGTCCAAGCGCCTCAAGCTGCTGGAGTCGTTCATCGAATCCGGCAACAAGCCCGAGTGGATGGTTCTCACGGTTCTGCCGGTACTGCCGCCGGATCTGCGTCCGCTGGTGCCGCTGGACGGTGGCCGATTCGCGACCTCGGACCTGAACGACCTGTATCGCCGCGTCATCAACCGCAACAACCGCCTGCGTCGCCTCCTCGAGCTCAATGCTCCGGACATCATCGTTCGCAACGAGAAGCGTATGTTGCAGGAGTCGGTCGATGCGCTGCTCGATAACGGTCGCCGCGGCCGCGCCATCACGGGCACGAACAAGCGTCCGTTGAAGTCGCTCGCCGACATGATCAAGGGCAAGCAGGGTCGCTTCCGCCAGAACCTTCTGGGCAAGCGCGTGGACTACTCGGGCCGCTCCGTTATCGTGGTTGGCCCGACGCTCAAGCTGCACCAGTGCGGCCTGCCGAAAAAGATGGCGCTGGAGCTGTTCAAGCCCTTCATCTTCTCGAAGCTGCAGCTGCGTGGCGAAGCCACGACGATCAAGGCTGCCAAGCGCCTGGTCGAGCGTGAGGGTCCGGAGGTCTGGGATATTCTCGAAGAGGTCATTCGCGAACACCCGGTCATGCTGAACCGCGCGCCAACCCTGCATCGTCTCGGTATCCAGGCCTTTGAGCCGGTGCTGATCGAAGGCAAAGCCATTCAGCTGCACCCGCTCGTATGTACAGCCTTCAACGCTGACTTCGACGGTGACCAGATGGCTGTTCACGTGCCGCTCTCGATCGAAGCACAGCTCGAAGCGCGCGCACTCATGATGTCGTCAAACAACATCCTGTCGCCCGCCAACGGCGATCCGATCATCGTTCCGTCGCAGGACGTCGTACTGGGTCTGTACTACATGACCCGGACGCGCGTGAATGCGAAGGGCGAAGGCATGATCCTCGCGAGCCTCGATGAGGCGCGCCGCGCCTTCGAAACCGGCGCTGCAGAGCTGCAGGCACAGGTGAAGGTTCGCGTGACGGTACATGAGGCCAACGAAGACGGTGAGCTCAACGAAGTCACGAAGATTCTCGACACGACAGTCGGTCGCGCATTGCTCTCGGACATCCTGCCCAAGGGCATGGAATTCACGCACATCAATCGCCCGATGTCGAAGAAGGCGATCTCCAATGTCATCAACGCATGCTACCGCCAGCTTGGTCTGAAGGAGACGGTCGTCTTCGCTGACCGCCTGATGTACACGGGCTTCCGTCTCGCGACGATGGCCGGTATCTCGATTGGCGTGAACGACATGGTCGTGCCGGAGAACAAGGAAGAGATTCTTGCTGCGGCAGAAACCGAGGTTAAGGAAATCCAGGACCAGTACGGTTCGGGTCTCGTGACCGACGGTGAGCGCTATAACAAGGTTGTCGACATCTGGTCACGTACCAACGAGCAAGTCGCGAAGGCGATGATGGACAAGCTCGGTACCGAAACCGTCAAGGACGCCAAGGGCAAGAACGTCGAGCAGGAATCGTTCAACTCGATCTACATGATGGCCGACTCCGGTGCTCGTGGTTCTGCTGCGCAGATTCGCCAGCTTGCTGGTATGCGTGGCCTCATGGCCAAGCCGGATGGTTCGATCATCGAGACGCCGATCACGGCTAACTTCCGTGAGGGTCTCGATGTACTTCAGTACTTCATCTCGACCCACGGTGCTCGTAAAGGCCTTGCCGATACCGCGCTCAAGACCGCTAACTCGGGTTACCTGACACGTCGTCTCGTTGACGTTGCCCAGGACCTCGTGGTTACGGAGGTGGATTGCGAAACTCGCCAGGGTGTCGCCATGGCCCCGATCGTCGAGGGCGGCGATATCGTCGAGCCTTTGACCGAGCGTGTTTTGGGGCGTGTTCTGGCAGAGCCGGTGTTGATTCCGGGCACCGACAAGGTTGCGTTCGATGCGGGCACCATGCTCGACGAAGCGACCGTGCAGCGCCTCGAAGACCTGTCGATCGACAACGTTATCGTGCGTTCGCCGATTACCTGTGAAGTCCGCTACGGCGTTTGCTCGCAGTGCTACGGCCGTGACCTTGCTCGTGGACATCGCATCAACATCGGCGAAGCTGTCGGTGTTATCGCGGCGCAGTCCATCGGTGAGCCGGGTACACAGCTGACGATGCGTACGTTCCATATCGGTGGGGCGGCGTCACGTTCCGCGGCGATCAACAGCATCGAGATCAAGTCGAACGGCATCGCCAAGCTACTCAACATCAAGACCGTTGCACATCACAAGGGTTACCTGGTCGCTGTTTCGCGATCTGGTGAAATTTCGATCGTCAACGAAATGGGTCGCGAGCGTGAGCGCTACAAGGTGCCCTACGGTGCGACGATTACCATTCAGGACGGTGCCGAGGTCAAGCAGGGCCAGGTTGTTGCAACCTGGGATCCGCACACCCACCCCGTTGTCACGGAGGTTGAAGGCAAGATCAAGTTCGAGGACTTTATCGACGGCGTTACCGTTGCCGAGCAGGTCGACGAATTTACAGGTCTGACGAGTATCGTAGTGCTCGATCCGAAGAGCCGCGGCGGTGTCGGCAAGGACTTGCGTCCGGTGGCCAAGCTGATCGATGAGGATGGCAATGAAATTTGCTTTGCCAACACCGATATTCCTGCTGTGTACGCACTGCCGGTAGGTGCAATCATTTCGATGGCCGACGGCGCGAGCGTGTCTGTCGGTGACATCATCGCGCGTATTCCGCAGGCATCTTCGAAGACCCGCGACATCACGGGTGGTCTGCCGCGTGTGGCCGACCTGTTCGAAGCTCGCAAGCCGAAGGATCCTGCGATCATGGCCGAGCACACGGGTACGGTTAGCTTCGGTAAGGAAACCAAGGGCAAACGCCGCCTCGTCATCACCGAGGAGAACGGTGAGAGTCATGAGGAGCTGATTCCGAAGTGGCGTCATCTCAACGTGTTCGAGGGCGAGCAGGTTGCACAGGGTGAAATCATTGCCGACGGCGAGCCGAACCCGCATGACATCCTGCGCCTGCGCGGTGTAGAGAACCTGGCCGACTACCTGGTTCGCGAGATCCAGGACGTCTACCGACTGCAGGGCGTGAAGATCAATGACAAGCACATCGAAGTGATCATTCGCCAGATGCTGCGCAAGGTTATCGTTGCCAATCCGGGTGACAGTAACTTCCTGCGCGGTGAGCAGATCGACAAGGCGCGTTTCCTCGAGGAACAGGACCAGCTGGCGGTACAGGACAAGGAAGCGTTGACGGCGGAACCCGTACTGTTGGGTATCACCAAGGCGTCGCTGGCTACCGAATCGTTCATCTCGGCGGCATCGTTCCAGGAAACGACCCGCGTTCTGACCGAGGCCGCGGTACGGGGCCTGCGCGACGAGCTGCGGGGACTCAAGGAGAACGTTATCGTCGGCCGCCTGATTCCGGCTGGAACCGGCTTCGCGCATCATGCCGAGCGTCGGCGTACGCGTGAGCAGGACCTGGCGGATCAGCTCATGGAGCTCGAGCGCTCGCAGATTGCGGCTGCGGAGGCGGCGGAAGACGCCGCTGAGGCCGCGGCTGAGGTCGTCGCAGCGGCGGATGCGGAGGCAGCCGAGGGTGGCGAAGCCGCAACCGAGGCGTAGTAGCAAGGCGGCCCCCTTTCTATTGACAGGGGGCAGGCGGCGTCAATACAATGCCCGCCCTTGACCCCGGGGCTCGTCGATAGACGAGCCCTGAATTTTCAGGTTCTCGCCGTAAGGCGGGCCTTGAACAACCCCGATCACTGGCGCTTGAGACGTCCAGCGGTCGGGTGCGCGCGTTTGAACGCGTGCGACACAAGTATTTGAGAAGACAGACACTAAACCAGACAAGAGAAGGTTGAAGGCCCATGGCCACAGTGAATCAGTTAGTACGTAAGCCTCGCGCTACCAAGCGTGTGAAAAGTGCGGTACCGGCCCTCGGCGCCAGCCCGCAGAAGCGCGGTGTATGCACGCGCGTTTACACGACGACGCCCAAGAAGCCGAATTCGGCCATGCGTAAGGTGGCTCGTGTGCGCCTGACCAACGGCTTCGAAGTCACGAGCTACATTGGCGGCGAAGGCCACAACCTGCAGGAGCACAGCGTCGTGCTCATCCGCGGCGGTCGTGTCAAAGACTTGCCGGGTGTTCGTTACCACACGGTGCGCGGCACGCTCGATTGTGCAGGCGTAGCGGATCGCAGGCAGGGCCGTTCCAAGTACGGCACCAAGCGGCCGAAGTCGTAATACAACGATAAATATTGAGAATTAAGCAATGTCCAGAAGAACACAGGCACCGAAGCGCACGATCCTTCCCGATCCAAAGTACGGCAGCGAACTGCTTGCAAAGTTCATGAACATGATCATGAACGATGGCAAAAAGTCCGTGGCTGAGCGCATCATCTATGGTGCCCTTGACCGGATCTCCGAGCGCGAAACGAATACGGGCGAGAAGGCTCTCGAGTTGCTTGAGACGGCACTTGAGAACGTGAAGCCGGTTGTCGAGGTAAAATCGCGCCGCGTCGGCGGTGCCACTTACCAGGTGCCGGTCGAAGTTCGCCCTGCTCGCCGCCAGACGCTGGCTATGCGCTGGGTGATCGATGCTGCACGCAAGCGTAGCGAAAAGTCGATGGCGCACCGTCTTGCTCACGAATTGCTCGATGCGGCTGAAAATCGTGGCACGGCAGTGAAGAAGAAGGAAGACACGCACCGTATGGCCGAGGCGAACAAGGCCTTCTCGCACTACCGCTGGTAGAGCGGCTAAGCCCCTTGATCACAACATTGACGTGGCACGTACAACCCCCATCGAGCGTTACCGCAATATAGGCATCATGGCCCATATTGATGCGGGCAAGACAACCACGACAGAACGCATCCTCTTTTACACGGGCGTAAGCCACAAGATCGGTGAAGTTCACGACGGCGCTGCCGTCATGGACTGGATGGAGCAGGAGCAGGAGCGCGGCATTACGATTACATCAGCCGCCACAACCTGCTTCTGGAGCGGCATGGACGGCCAGTTCGACCAGCACCGGATCAATATCATCGATACACCGGGGCACGTGGACTTCACGATCGAAGTGGAGCGCAGCCTGCGCGTTCTGGACGGCGCGGTGACCGTGCTGTGTGCGGTAGGCGGAGTCGAACCCCAGACCGAGACGGTTTGGCGCCAGGGCAACAAGTACCATGTGCCGCGCATGATCTTCGTCAATAAGATGGATCGTGCCGGCGCCGATTACCTGCGAGTGGTTGCGCAGGTCAGGAATCGTCTGGGCGCGAACCCGGTCGTCGTGCAACTGCCGATTGGCGCGGAAGAAAAATTTGCGGGTGTGATCGACCTGATCAGGATGCAGGCGATCTACTGGGATGAGAGCAACATGGGCACGACCTTTGAGGCTCGCGAGATTCCCGAGGAGCTGCGCGCCGAAGCGGCCGCGTGGCGTGAGAAAATGGTCGAGGCGGCCGCCGAAGGCGACGAGGAATTGCTGGACAAGTTCCTCGGCGACGGCGAGCTGACCGACAAGGAGATTCGCAAGGGGCTGAGGGCCCGCACGCTCGCCGGCGATATCGTGGTGACGATGTGCGGCTCGGCCTTCAAGAACAAGGGCGTGCAGGCGATGCTGGATGCTGTCGTCGACTTCATGCCATCGCCTGTCGACGTTCCGGCGATTACCGGACACATTGACGAGGAAACGGAAGCATCGCGTCCCGCCGACGACAAGGAGCCGTTCGCGGCCCTGGCGTTCAAGATTGCCACCGACCCGTTCGTGGGCAACCTGACATTCTTCCGCGTCTACTCAGGCGTATTGAATTCGGGCGACACGATATACAACCCTGTCAAGGGCAAGAAGGAGCGCATCGGCCGCATTTTGCAGATGCACTCGAATGATCGCAAAGAGATCAAGGAAGTCTTCGCAGGCGATATCGCTGCGGCAGTCGGCCTCAAGGACGTCACCACGGGTGACACGCTTTGTGATTTGAAACAACAGATAATGCTTGAGCGCATGGAGTTTCCGGAGCCGGTTATTTCCGTTGCGGTTGAGCCGAAGACGAAGGCTGACCAGGACAAGATGGGTATGGCGCTGCAAAAGCTCGCCAAGGAAGACCCGTCGTTCCGAGTGCATACGGACGAGGAGTCCAACCAGACGATCATCTCGGGGATGGGCGAACTGCACCTCGATATCATCGTTGATCGCATGAAACGCGAGTTCAAGGTCGACGCCAACGTCGGTAAGCCGCAGGTCGCGTATCGTGAGACGCTTCGCAAACTGGTGGAGCAGGAATACAAGTTCGTGCGTCAGTCAGGTGGGCGTGGGCAATACGGTCACGTATACCTGCGCATAGAGCCGCTGGCGGCGGGTTCCGGTTACGAATTTGCCAACGAAGTCGTTGGCGGGGCCGTGCCGAAAGAGTACATCCCGGCTGTGGACCGGGGTATTCGGGACCAGATGGAAAACGGGGTCGTAGCCGGCTACCCGGTCGTCGATTGCAGGGTGACCCTGTATGACGGTTCGTACCACGATGTTGACTCGAGCGAAATGGCGTTCAAGATTGCAGGTAGTATGGGTTTCCGCGAAGGCGCGGCCAAAGCGGACCCGGTATTGCTCGAACCGATCATGAAGGTCGAGGTGGTTACACCTGAGGAGTACATGGGAGACGTGATGGGCGATTTGAATCGCCGTCGTGGTCTGCCGCAGGGGATGGATGACACGCCCGCGGGCAAGGTCATTCGTGCCGAGGTACCGCTGGCCGAGATGTTCGGCTATGCCACGGACCTGCGCTCTATGAGCCAGGGGCGTGCCGTGTACACAATGGAGTTCCAGAAGTATTCAGAAGTGCCGCAGAGTGTTGCGGATTTGGTCATGAAAAAGGCAAGTTAATAAAACTGAGATAAGGCTATGTCTAAGGAAAAATT
>CBDUMZ010000091.1:0-7282 GCA_965368465.1 uncultured Chromatiales bacterium | reverse complement strand
TTGGAGCGCACAAGTCGCGCCATCTATTCGTCGACCCTCGAGGATGCTCGAATCAATAATTCGCGGTCGTTACGTTTCGAATGTGACCGGACTAATAAAACCTGGTGGCTTGATCGTTAAGACGGAGCAGTCGAGCTGCGCGAGAATGTTCTCGGCTGTGTTGCCTATGAAGAAGCCGTCGACTCCTGCGCGCGCGACGGTCCCCATGACGACGAGGTCCACTGCCAGTTCGCGGGCTATTGCCGGCACAACATGCTCAGCGTGTCCTTTGATTACATGAAGCCGGGATTCGAGGATGCCAACGGCGTTCTTGTCCACGTTGCTACCGTAGGACTCCACCAGGTCTTCCAGCCAGCGTCTTCGCGCGGCGGATTCCTCTTCCACCATTGCGTCGAACTCGGCCTCCGAAAAATCCCAGGAATGTGACCTTAAGAGGTCTTCACCAAACACCTCCCAAGCGTGCACGATGTGCGCTTCACTGGATTCCGATAGTGCCAATGACGTGGACATCTCCAGGATCTGGCGATTGAGCACATCGTTGACCGCATCCTCCGGATCCTGATCTACAGCTGCCAGGATGCGCCGGTACTTGTGTTGCTCCGTCGACTTGATGATCCAGACTGGGCACGGGCACTTACGCATTAGATGCATGTCCGTACTGCCGAACAGGATATTCCTCAGGCCCTCAGCGCATTTGATGATCAGATCGTGGTCGTACCCCAATACTTGCCGGATAATCTCGATAAACGGCTTTCCGATTAGCACCTTTGTCTCAAGGGGCACTCCGTCCGCAGCGACAGACTTGACGGCCTCGTCGAGCCAACCACGTTTTTCGCTTACGGCGATTTCGTGCAACTCTGCCGGCGTGACCGCCGTGATGGCCACTTGCATATCATCGGGAACCGCATCGACGACCGCACACACGGTAAGACGGGCTTGGTTGTTCCTCGCCAGCGTGATGCCACGTTTCAGTGCAGCCGAGTAGTCCGCTTGTTCATCGACGACTAGTAGGATATTGGAGAATCGTTTCATAGCTGAGCCTCACCCTGCATGAACGTCCGCCCACCGATTCTGCGCACTTTCAGTTGAGCACCAGGAAAAAATGGTACTGAAACCGGGGAGTCGCCACTATCGCCACAAGTACCTATCGGTCGTGGGAGCAGCCCGCTCGAATGCGCCGCCAAACCAGACTGGTCTAGAGCATGAACACCAGCAGGGTGGCCGTGCCCAGGAAAGAAATGAACCCGGCGACATCGGTGACGGTCGTCAGGATGATAGACGACGCGGTTGCCGGATCCTGGCCAAACCGGATCAACATCATTGGCACGACAGCCCCTGATACACCGGCGGCGATCATTGACATGATCATCGCCACACCAATAACGATCGCCAGCCCGACGGACTGGCTCCAGATGAAGACCGCAGCACCACAGGTAATGGCAAGAACGACCCCGTCGATGAAACCGACCTGTAGCTCTTTCCAAAGCACCTTGCGCCATTCCCTGGTCCCGATCTCGCGCAGCGCGAGCCCGCGCATCGTAACGGCGAGCGCTTGCGAGCCGGCATTACCCGACTGCCCTGCCACGACAGGAAGCAGCACGGCAAGTGCCGTGAACTGCGCAATCAGGGATTCGAATACGCCGACCACGGCCGCGGCAAGAAAGGCTGTCAGCAAGTTAATGTGCAGCCAGGGTAATCGCCGCCTGACTGAGAATGCGGGCGTCGACAGGGCACGCTCATCGGCACTTGCACCGACCATCTTCTGCAGGCTTGCCGTGGCTACGGCTTCGATGCTCTGGAAAAGGGCTCGGTAACGAGCTACGCCGAGCAACCGCCCTTCCACATCGACAACCGGCAGCGAATCGACGTGGTACTTGTCGAGCAATTCCACAACCTCGCTTCGCGGCGCCGTGGCGAGAACACTTGCATCGACATCTTCAAGCAATTCGCTGAGCCGCTCTTCGCCGTTTGCCATTGCCATCGCCTGCATGTCGACGCGACCGACAAGGCGGTTGCTGCGGTCGACGACGTACACCGTTCTCGCGCGGCGCGTTCCCGATTTGCGCAAGACCTCGAGCGCCTGCTTAACCGTCATGTCGGCCCGCACCGTGTCGTACGGTCGATCGAGGAGGCGCCCGGCCGAGTTCTCGTCGTAGTGCTGCAGGCGCTCAAGATCATCCCGAATTGACTTGGGCAGCTTTTCCATCTGACGCGTCCGGGTATCCCCGTCCATGCTGGCCAGCAATTGCAGCGCCAGTCGCGGGGAAGCATCGCGCAACACCGCGCGCTGCTGCCTGGCAGTCAGCCCTCCGAAGATTGCTGCGGCACGACTGCCCGTCAGGTAGTCCATGCACGTTACCAGCGCGCTCGAACTGATACCGAGAACGTGTCTGCGCAGTTCCTCGCCCGGCATTGCTTCGAGACAACGCGCCGCATCCGCCGGCTGCTCACGCAGATAGGTTTCCTTGAGTTCGGCCTGCATTGTCATGTCGCGTCGTTCCTCGAAAACGCCTTGAGCAGCGCCGCATCGCACAGGTAAACGAGATCCTCGAGCAGATCGAGGAGGATGTCGCCACGTCCGAATGCGCTTCCGCTCTGCAAACCGACAGTGCGAAAGACCTTCTCACGTGACACGGCACCGAGCACGCGATTCCGGTGATCGACAACCGGCAACCAGTTGCGAGTGTGCCAGGTGTCAATTTGCGAAACGGCGGCAACCGACGTCTCCGGTCGAACGGCGGTGACCGCGATCAGGTAATCCTCGACGTGTCCGGTCGGCGGACTGCGCAGCAAGAGCCGCCAGCGATCGAGAATCCCGAGGTAGTGTCCATCGGCATCGACGACGACGATCGGGCCCCTGGAGTCGGTGTCGAGCTCGCGCAATTCGTCCACCACGTCTTTCGCCAGCGAATCTGCGGACAGACGTAGTGGAGTATCGACGACGAGCGCACCGACACTGTGAGCAGGATATTGAAGATGTCGCAATAGCCGCCGCTGGCGATCACGATCGTCGAGACTGTTCACCAGGGCGAGTCGTCGCTCGCGGGGAATACGGCTCAGCAGGGTTACCGCATCGTCGAAAGGCGCGTCAACGAGCCAGCGTGCGGGCTGATGTCGCGCTGAATCAAGCAACTGCCTGATACAACTTGCCGGCAAGCGCGCGACTATTGCCGCCGTGCGCTCCCGCGGAAGGCTCTCGATAACGAGTTCGCATTCCTCGAACTCACCCCGGCCGAGAATTCGTGCGAATGCATCCGGATGGCGCGCCGCAAAATCGAGGCTCAAGCGATCGAGGTCACCCATCCCCGTCTGCCTGCGTCAGCTTCATGACGTTTGTATCGGCAAATCTTGCGGCCGGCACGGATACGACGCCCTCCGCAGTCACGATATCCACCCCGGTAGAGTGGATGTTCACGATTTCTCCCTCGACGCCGTCCACGCGAATCCGATCGGCGACGGTCAGGCGCGACAACTCCCGGCGCGCGAGCAGGTTGGCAACATGCTGACGTGCACCGAGCGCGAACGCGAGCATCAACCCGCCTCCCACGATGGCGAAGGCAATCAACAAGAGCTGGGTGACAAAAGAGATGTTGACCTGCACGTGTTGCAGGCCCATGACGACCGCGACGACAACGATGGTGCCGTAGACGAGACGCGGGGCGAGCGAGCTTGTCGTGATGTCCGCGCCCAGGTTGGACACAACGTGGCTCGCCAGGAGGCCAACGACGTGTCCGGCGACGACGATCGTGAAGCCGACCAGTATCTGTGGAATGAAGTCGATGACGCTGGTCAGCCTCGTCGACAGACCGCCAACACCGAGCACCGCCAATGCGTATGAAATCGCCAGCACGACGATCAGCCAGAAAAGCACAGCCCTGATTACACGGATCAGCTTCGGCGAGATCAGCGGTTTTTCGGTCGTGGTCAACCGCGCCGCACGGCGGTCCAGGAAACCGAGAAAAGCACCTGCCGCGACGGCGGCAAGACGCCCGATAATGACGCCCAGCAACAGAATCGCGATTGCGACAACTTCGTTCCGGGCGATTGCGTCTTCAAACATAGTACAAGCAGTATCCGCGTGTAGAATGGCAGGTTCAAGTCATCACTGTGATTCTGCTATGGAAACCGTCATCTGGGTAGGCATCTTTGTCTGCCTCGCCCATTCCGCAATGTTCTCCGGACTCAATCTTGCGTTCTTCAGCCTGAGTCGCCTTCGGCTCGAGGCCGAGGCAGGGGCCGGAAACACGGCCGCAGTGAAGATACTTGCACTGCGGCGCGACTCAAATCGCCTGTTGACTACAATCCTGTGGGGCAACGTTGCCATCAACGTGCTGCTGACGTTGCTCTCAAACTCGGTCATGATCGGTGCCGTGGCGTTCATTTTCTCCACGGTCCTCATCACGTTCGCCGGCGAGATCCTGCCGCAGGCGTATTTCTCCCGACATGCCATGCGCATGGCATCGTTGCTCAGCCCGGTGATGCGCTTCTACCAGCGCTTGCTCTACCCTGTCGCAGGACCCAGCGCCTGGATGCTCGATCGGCTTATCGGCGAAGAGCAAATCCTGTATATGCGGGAACGGCAGCTCAAGGGCGTCATCGAGAAGCACATCGAATCGGACGGCGCCGAGATCGATTTCATCGAAGGCCGCGGCGCGCTGAACTTTCTCGATATCGACGATGTGCCGATATCGGACGAGGGTGAAATCGTCGACCTGGGGAGCATCGTGAACTTGCCCACGAAGATCGACCTGCCCCTGATCCCCGAGGTGGCCTCACCCACTGACCCGTTCGTCGTCGCCGTCAATTCGTCTGGCAGGAAGTGGGTTATCCTGGCGGACAATGAGGGCGATCCTCAGCTGGTACTCGACGCGGATGCTTACCTGCGGGCAGTGATGCTGGATGACGGGCCAAAGGATGCCTATGCACACTGTCACCGCCCAATCATAGTTGACGATCCGAACAGCCCGCTCGGGCACATTATCGCCCGGCTCAAAAGCGGCATGGACACAGACAACGATGCGGCGATCGACAAGGACATCGTCTTGCTCTGGACCGACGACATGAAAAAAATCATTACCGGTGCCGACCTGCTCGGCCGGCTGTTACGAGGCATCTGACCGTGCGTTAGCTCAAATGGGGAAGCACCGCACTCGCGAGGCTCAGGAGGAGAAAGAAGCCGCACATGTCGGTCGCCGTGGTCAATAACGGCCCGGATGCGACGGCCGGATCGAGTTTGAACTTGCGCAGAAGCAACGGCACCGTGCCACCGATTGAAACCGCAACGACAGTATTCGCTGCCAGCGCGCCGCCGACGACCAGGCCGAGAACAGGATTGCCTTTCCAGGCCCAGGCGGCAACGCCAAGTAATACGCCCAGCGCCACTCCATTGATCATTCCCACAATCGCTTCTTTGCGCCAGACACGCAGGAAGTCCTCCGGCACTGCCGCGCCAAGCGTCAGCTCCCGCATACTCACGGCGACCGCCTGGTTCCCCGAACACCCACTCATGTCGGAGACGATGGGCAGGAACACGGCCAATGCAATTACCGCTGTCAATGTATCTTCGTACGCGGCAATGATACTTGCCGCCAGGATGTTCAGGCCGATATTGATGCTAAGCCAGGCAAGGCGACGACGCGAGCGAACGAGCACCGGCATGCTGCGAAGTTCGTCACCACCGATGATACCGGCGGCTTTCATGTTGTCGGCTTCGGCGCGTTCGGCCAACGCCTCGAGCAAGGAACGTCGGCGCACGATCCCGAGCAGCATGCCCTTCTTGTTTACGACCGGCACCGCCGCAATGTCGTGTTCGTCGAAAAACTCTTCGAGATCGTCGAGAGTGGCGTCAGGACTCACAGTGAGTGCCGGCCTGGCAATACTGCCGATCGTCTGGCTCTTGTCGGCGAATACGAGGTCACGCAAGCGAACGACGCCAAGCAGCTTCCTCTTTTTGACAACGACATAGATGTAATGGACGGTCAGGAACTCGTAACTCTTCCCTTCCTCCGTCAGATCTTCGACAGCGTCGCGTACCAACTGACCCTTCGGGTAGACGGCGAATTCCGTCATCATCAGTCCGCCGGCCTGCTCCGGCGGGTAGCTGATCAGGTCGCGGACTTCGTCGGCTTCCTCTTCATCGAGTTCCGCGAGGATCGCTTCGGCGTCTTCAGCATTGAGTTCCGCGAGGACGTCGACGCGATGGTCGCTGGCCATCTCCTCGACGATCGGCGCCGCGTCTCCCGCAGGCATTTCTTCAATAAGGTCGGCAACGTGCGAGTCAGGCAAGTCTTCGACCAGTGAGGCCGCCTTGGCCGGATCCAGGATCGAGAGCAGCGCTCGTTGGTCGTCCGGAGCGAGCATGAACACCGCGTGCAGCAATTCGGCAGGTTCCAGGTCGTCCATGTAGGACTGGATATCGCTAACCGAATCGCTCCGCTCGAGCATTGCACGAATCTCGACCCACGGTTTGTTCTTTACTTCCACCATCTTTTAGCCCCTGCAAGATCTAACGAACCATTTGTTCCTCTGCGCGATCAAGGTGCGATGAATTCCGGCGTTCGTCAATACATTTCGGATTCGCCGGAATCGCGAGCCGACTGGTGTACTATTGACCCCAGCATCGTTCGATGAGTAATCCTGATATGACCAAAGTCACTGTATTCCTGGCACTTCTGATCATCTCGTTCGGCGCCAGCACCAGCGGCCAGGCGGCAGAACCCGAGCAATTGGTGGCCGTGGATGAAGGCGTCTGGGTGCTCTTTTACGACGTTCCGTCGCGTCGCTTCCGTCGGAGCCGCGATGCATTCGTCCGCCGGGACTGGGATGCAGTTAGCACAGACCTGGCAGTGGCCGCCGCGTTTATTCGTGCCGAAGCGACGCGATCGGTCGATGACCTGGTCTATCCGCTGGAAAACGTTGCGGAACGTATCGGACTAATCGCCGAAGACGTCCAGTCGAGCGACCTCCGTGGCAGTGACCTGGACGCCGCCTTTGCGCGAGCGCATTGGCTGCTTGCGCAACACTACCTGGAGCTTTCCGCCCGGGCACGCGACAACGGTAGCGGCCAGACTGCCGGATGGTACCTGTGGGCCACAGCGCATCACATGGAGCGTACTGTGCTCTGGTCGAATGCGCGGATGACCCGCGCCCAGGTCGGGTCGCTTGACCGGCTCAGGGACCTCGCCGAACAGCTTCGCGACGGCGGCAACCCTGCACAAATCTACAAGGAAAAGCCGGTTGCCCTCGCCCGCAGGACCCTGAAGGACCTGGGCGAATTCCTGGA
>CBDUMZ010000090.1:0-7377 GCA_965368465.1 uncultured Chromatiales bacterium | reverse complement strand
CATAAGCAGTTGAAAGACAAGGGCTTGGATGTTAGCCTTGCCGCCCTTTCACGGGACATAGAGGACCGTGACCGGCGTGATTCCGAGCGATCGGTGGCGCCGTTGAGGCCCGCAAAGGATGCCAGGATTCTGGACTCCTCGGGCCAGTCCGTCGAAGCAGTGACGCAAACTGTACTCGATTGGGTCGCCAGCCTCTAAATACCTTAGAAGGAATCATGGACGGGATCGAACAGGATGTTCGTTCCTTTTTTGTAATGACCGTCAGTCACAGGATGTGACACGACGCTAATGGGTGGGAGTATTTCTCCCGTAGGTTTTCATAACATGTCTGAAAGTTTTGCTGAGTTATTTGAAGAGAGTTTTGCCAGTCAACAAATAAAGCCGGGATCGATCATCACCGGTACCGTTGTCGCGGTAAATGACGATGTCGTCATCGTCAGTGCAGGCCTCAAGTCCGAGGCCGTAATCCCCATCGAACAGTTCAAGAACGACAAGCGCGAAGGCGAGATCGCCGTAGGTGATGAAATCGAAGTCGCACTCGACGCCGTGGAAGACGGCTTCGGTGAGACCAAGCTTTCCAGGGAGAAAGCGATACGCGCACGTACCTGGATCGATCTTGAGAAAGCATTTGAGGCGGGTGAAGTTGTCGAAGGCGTGATCAACGGTCGCGTAAAAGGCGGTTTCACGGTCGAAATCGACAATGTCCGTGCATTCCTGCCGGGCTCACTCGTCGACGTTCGTCCGGTCCGCGATCCGAGCTACCTCGAGGGCAAGAGCCTTGAGTTCAAGGTCATCAAGCTCGACCAGCAACGCAATAACGTCGTTGTGTCGCGCCGCGCGGTTGTCGAAACAGAGTACTCAGCAGAGCGTGAAAAGCTGCTCGCAGACCTGCAGGAAGGCAATACGGCCAAAGGTGTCGTCAAGAACCTCACCGACTACGGCGCGTTCGTCGATCTCGGTGGCATCGACGGTCTCCTGCATATCACCGACATGGCCTGGAAGCGCGTCAAGCATCCTTCCGAGATTGTTGAGGTGGGCCAGGAAATCGAAGTCAAGATCCTCAAGTTCGATCGTGAGCGGCAGCGTGTATCGCTGGGCATGAAACAGCTCGGCGACGATCCGTGGCAGGATCTCGCGCGTCGTTACCCGCCGCAGACCCGCATCTTCGGCAAGGTTACGAACGTTGCAGACTACGGCTGCTTTGTTGAAATCGAAGATGGCGTTGAAGGCCTTGTCCACGTTTCCGAAATGGACTGGACCAACAAGAACGTCAACCCGTCTCGTGTGGTAACCATTGGCGAGGAAGTGGAAGTCATGGTCATCGAGATCGACGAGGAACGTCGTCGTATTTCGCTGGGTATCAAGCAGTGCAAATCGAACCCCTGGGCCGAGTTCTCTTCTACCTTCAACCGCAACGACAAGGTTACCGGCCAGATCAAGTCGATCACGGACTTCGGTATCTTCATCGGTCTCGAAGGCGGCATCGACGGTCTCGTCCATCTCTCGGACATTTCCTGGGATCTGCCTGGCGAAGAAGCCGTGCGGAACTACAAGAAAGGTCAGGAGATCGAGGCCTGTGTCCTTGCCATCGATTCGGAGCGCGAGCGTATCTCGCTCGGCATCAAGCAGATGGAGAAAGATCCGTTCTCGAACTGGCTCGCAGCCAACCCCAAGAACTCGATCGTCAAGGGTACGGTCACGGAAGTTGACGCACGTGGCGCCACGGTCGACCTGGGTGAAGGGATCTTCGGAACCCTGCGCGCCTCGGAGCTGGCACGTGGCCGGGTAGAGGATGCACGGACCATGATCAAGGTTGGTGAAGAGGTTGAAGCGAAGTTCACGAATGTCGATCGCAAAAACCGTTCGATCCAGTTGTCGATCAAGGCGAAGGAAGTCCACGAGGAGCAGGAAGCGGTCAGCAGCTACAAGTCTGACGTTGCCGCGGCACCCGTGGGCACCACGCTCGGCGACCTTTTGAAGGAAAAAATGTCCGGCGAAAGCAAATAATAAGTAAAAAGGGTAGCCCAGACCCGCTGGTCTGGGCTACTATTGCCTTTAATATCCGTGGGTTACGCTAACTCGGCGATACGGAATAAGGTGAAATGACAAAATCTGAACTGATAGAAGCCATCTCGCGCAAGCAGAAACACCTTCCAGCCAAGGATGTTGAACTGGCCGTCAAGCACATGCTGGACCTGATGAGCGATTCATTGGCCCAGGGGCAGCGCATCGAGATTCGTGGCTTTGGGAGTTTCTCCCTGCATTTCCGTCCACCCCGTATCGGACGTAATCCCAAGACCGGTGAAGCGGTTGCCCTGTCCGGCAAGTACGTGCCGCATTTCAAACCGGGCAAAGACCTGCGCGAACGCGTGGATGAAAGTCGCCATTTCCCGATTAAGAGTTAGAATCACCCCTTCTGCTGCATTGGTGCTTCGCCGGGAGTAAGCACATGATTAAACGTGTCGGGCTGATTATCCTGATCGTCATCCTGTTCGTTGCGATGTTCACGTTTACCGCGATGAATACCGGGGAACTCGAACTCGACCTTGGCTTTGTCAAACAGACATGGCCCATTTCCATGACCCTGGCGGGGGTCTTCTTTATCGGCACCCTGTTCGGCATGCTGTGCATGACCGTATTCGTGTTTCGGCTCATTAATGAACGACGGAACCTCCGGCGCATGCTGCGCGTCTCCGAGTCCGAGCTCACCAGCCTTCGCAATCTGCCGCTAAGCGATGCCGACTGAAAAAGCCCTTATTCTTGCCGGGCTGTTCCTGTTACTGGCTGCAGCCGGCTGGGTCATCGGCCGGTTCGGCGAGCGCGACGACGAGGATCCGCCGCCGCCACTGAACATCGATTACCTCAAGGGCCTGAACTTCCTGCTGAACGAGCAAACGGACCAGGCCGTCGAGCATTTTTTGCGGATGGTACGGGTCGACGACAGGACGATCGAAACGCACTTTGCTCTTGGCAGCCTGTTTCGCCGACGGGGCGAAGTCGACCGAGCCATACGCATTCACCAGAACATCATTGCGCGGCCCGACCTCGCGTCCGAGCAGCGGGACCAGGCGTTGTACTCGCTGGCCAAGGATTACCTGGCTGCCGGATTGCTGGATCGGGCCGAAAAGCTGTTTGTGCGCCTGTCCGAAGGATCGCGGTTCCAGGTCCAGGCTTCCGAGGCATTGTGTGGCATTTACGAGCAGGAACGCGAATGGGACAAGGCCATCGATGCGGGGAAGCGCCTGGAGGTCCTGGGAGGCCGGTCTTTGGCGCTGCAGATCGCACATTACTATTGTGAGCTGGCCGAGGCTGCAGCGGCAGCGGGTGACTACACGGCGGCGCGGCAGTACGTCAAGAATGCGCAGGCCGGTCGGCCGCGCACGATGCGCGGTGCGCTGACGCGGGCACACATTGCACGCGATACCGATGACAGCAAGACGGCGCTGAAGCTCTACCACCGTATCATCAACGAGAATACGTACCTGATCGCCGAAGCCCTGCCCGAGATCGTGGCGATCTACACGCGCGAGAAGCAGGTGAAGGAGCTCGAGAGCGCGCTCAAGAGCCTGTTGGCCAAGAACCCGAAAATGGCGTCACTCGTCGCCTATACGGCGATTGTGAACGATATCGGCGGCATACCGGTGATCGATGAGTGCGTCGAGCAGTACATGCTCAATGAACCGACCCTCGGCGAGTTTGTCGATTTGCAGCGACTCTCGAAGGAAGAGGGCGCGAACGACTCGGCGTTTGCCAAGGTCCGTGGTGCGTTATCCAAGCTGGCAGCGGCAACACCGCGTTACCAATGCCAGGAATGCGGTTTTTCGAGTCAGCGCCTTCTCTGGCAATGTCCGAGCTGTCGCAACTGGGAAACCCAGCGCCCGACCTCGCGCGTACAGTTCGATACGGTCCTGCAGCACAGCATTACGCAGTAAACAGCCCGGTTTTGCCCGGAGACGCCGCTGGCACGCGTTCTTATGCTCCTTGATTCCTCACAACCCAAGGAGCAAATCATGAGAATCCTGAGTACCGCCACCCTGGCACTGCTGCTGATGGCACCACTGACTTCGCTGGCCGGGCAGGTCGATATCAATACGGCCGACGCCGAAACGATTTCGGCAGAGCTCAAAGGCGTGGGCCTGTCCAAGGCCAGGGCGATTGTCGAATACCGCAAGAAGCACGGTCCATTCCGGAGCGCCGACGACCTGTCGCTGGTCAAAGGGATCGGGGAACGGACCGTTGAGTTGAATCGGTCGGATATCAAGGTTTCCGGGGACAAGAAATAGGCAGCCTGTGGCGTCAGCGGGCCGGGTCTGCCGCGGGGCGGACCTGGCTCTCGTTTGTGCACGTGACGGTCGTCATGACTTGGTAATACGGATTTCGCTATGATGCGGGCCTTCCTTGTTACCGGAGCGGCTCGTGAGCCAGAAAGTCAGAGCAGCAGTATTCCCCGTGGCGGGTCGCGGTACCCGTTTCCTTCCTGCCACCAAGGCAAGTCCGAAAGAGATGTTGCCCATCGTGGACAAACCGCTCATTCAATATGCGGTGGAAGAGGCGATTGCGGCCGGCGCGACAAAGCTCGTCTTTGTAACAGGCGCATCCAAGCGCGCGATCGAAGATCATTTTGATACGGATGCCGAACTCGAACAGTCCCTGACGGATTCCGGCAAGGACGAACTGCTTGCGTCGATTCGTGGCATCGTGCCTGAAGGGGTATCGTGCATTTATATTCGCCAGGGAGAGCCACTCGGCCTGGGCCACGCGGTACTTTGTGCGCGCCCGGCGGTCGGCGATGAACCGTTCTTTATCCATCTTGCCGACGACCTGATTGCCGGCGAGCCCGGGTGCCTTGCCCAGATGGCGGGTGAATACGCCAGGCATGGGGGCAGTGTTGTCGCCGTCGAGACGGTACCCAGGGCGCATACGTCGAGCTATGGCATCGTCGCTGTCGATGAGTCCGACCGGAATCGCATCACGCAGATCGTCGAAAAACCTGCGCCGGAGGATGCACCCTCGAACTCGGCTGTGGTCGGCCGTTACCTCCTGACACCGGCGATCTTCGACAAGCTCGAGAAGACAGGGCGGGGCGCAGGGGGTGAGATTCAGCTCACCGACGGGATTGCCGACCTGCTCGACGAATCGGCCGTGTACGCATACTCGTTTGACGGTGTGCGCTATGACTGCGGCAGCAAGCTAGGCTACCTGCAGGCAACCGTTGCCTACGGCCTCAAACACCCGGATACGGGCGAGCGCTTCCGGGAGCATCTCAAGAGTCTTCTCGCCAGCTAGTTACTCCCCGCGTCATGATCCAGGCAGCGCGTTCTGGAGGCGCCAGTGTTTCGTTGTTCCGGCAGAGGGGCTATCCTACCCGGGTATCCCACAACCGCGGCGAAAAATACATGAGAATAATCAGCGGCTTGGTGTTGTTGTGTTCGATCTCAACGGCAAACGCGCAGCAGTCTTACCTGGTCGACTGGGACGTCGCGGGTGAGGAGGCGATCCGGCACCTCGTCGAGCTCGTCCAGATAGACACGACCAATCCGCCTGGCAACGAAACACTCGTCGTCGACTACCTGAAGGCGGAACTCGCGAAGGAGGGCATCGAATCGGAGGTCTTCGCACTCGAAGAGTCGCGAGCAAATCTGGTTGCCCGAATTCCGGGGAACGGCAACAAGCGTCCGATTCTGCTGATGGGACATACCGATGTCGTCGGTGTGCAGCCCGACAAATGGTATGCCGATCCGTTTAGCGGCAACCGCGAAGATGGGTTCATCTACGGCCGTGGCACGCTCGATGACAAGGACAATGTCGCTGCCGCGCTGATCGTCGTGAAGCTACTCAAGCGCTACGGCGTCGACCTGGAGCGGGACATAATCTTTCTCGCTGAGTCCGGCGAGGAGGGTACGCCGGAGGTCGGTATCAACTTCATGGTCGCAAACCACTTCGACAAGATTGACGCGGAGTATGCACTGGCGGAGGGCGGTCAGTCCGTCATCAGGGATGGCAAGGTCAGCACCGTCGGTATCGAAACAACCGAGAAAATGCCGCGTCGGGTAACCCTCATCGCAAGAGGTAAGCCCGGACACGGCTCTGTGCCGACGACACAGAATGCGGTAACCATACTGGCCAACGCAATTGCCAAAGCCGGCGAGTGGGAAACCGAGGTGCGCCTCAACGAGACGACGCGCACCTACTTCCGGCGCCTGGCAGAGATATCGGCGCCGGACGATGCGTGGCGTTACCTGAACGTCGAAAACGAGGAAGAGAGCGACGCGATCCAGCGGCACTTCCTGGAAACCTTCCCTTACCACTATTCGATTTCGCGCACGTCGGTCGTACCCACTGTTATCGACGCGGGTTTTCGTCGCAACGTCATCCCGTCGGAGGCCAGGGCGATCATCGATATTCGCATGCTGCCCGATGAAAACGTCGACGAGTTCTACGCAAAGCTGGCGGACGTCATCGACGATCCTCGCGTCGAGATAGTGCCTGAGCACATATATCGGCCTGCCGCACCACCGTCGGCGATAGACAACGAGATGTTCCAGGTTCTTGAGAACGTCGCCCTGCGCATGTACCCGGACGCGACTGTCCTGCCTATCATGTCTACCGGTGCGACGGACATGGCGCAGGTTCGCGCCAGGGGGATGCAGGCCTATGGCATCGGACCCGCACGCTCCATCGACGAAATAAACAGTGGCTACGGTGCGCACGGTGATAACGAACGTATCGAGGAAGCGGCATTTATTGGGCTCGTGCAGTACCTGTGGAACGTCGTGATCGAGATTGCGACGAGCCAATGACCGGGCGCTGGTCACTCATACTGCTGGTCGCGGCAAACCTGTTGCCACTCGCCGGCGTTTTCCTGTGGGACTGGGACGTGTTCTTCCTGCTGCTCCTGTTCTGGTGCGAGAACGTCATCATCGGGCTATTTGGTATAGCGCGGCTGGTCGTCGCGTCGAAGAACGACGAGATTCGCGAAGGACTGTTCCTGCCATTGTTCTTCCTCGTGCACTACGGCGGCTTCATGTTTGGCCACTTCATGGTGTTGTTCGGAATGTACTCGGGGCACATGAAGGATCTGGGCAGCAGCCCTCTGCCCGAGGACTACTATCGACTCGTTCTCGACAATCTCAGCTGGGTTGCCATAGCGGCTTTGTTTGTGTCCCACGGCTGGTCGTTCGTTGAGAACTACATGGGCCGGAATGAGCACGAGCGACTATCTCCGATGCAGGCGATGGGGTTGCCGTACAAGCGCATGGCAATTACTCACATCGCGCTGATTCTCGGTGGCTTCTTTCTCATCGAAAAAGGGCAGCCGTTGGCAGGCCTCGTGATACTGGTGCTCCTGAAGATCGCACTGGACGTCACGTTTCATCG
>CBDUMZ010000089.1:0-7466 GCA_965368465.1 uncultured Chromatiales bacterium | reverse complement strand
ACCCAGCCCCCGTCCTGCCACGTGTACCGGTTGCCATTGGTCATTTCGATGGGTGCACCGATCGCAAACATGAAATCGTTAACCGAGGCGATCGTGTTGTTGTCGCCGGCCGTGTAGGCAACCCTGACTGCGCCCCCGATCACCGCCATCATTTCCGAACCCGCATGCACGATGATGCCGGTTTGCGGCTGCTGTGCGCGGGGCGTGAATGCCTGGCCGCCGATCATCGCGATCACATTGGCACTTTCGTCACCGTCCAGGAATGCCCGGAGCTTGCTGGCCATATCCGCCAGATCTGCTTCCTGGACCGCGGCCCGCCGTTCCTCGAGCCTCGTTACGGCCGCATCGAGTTGCGGCGCGTCCGGGTGCGCTTCGATGAACTGCTCCAGCGCGTCGATCGTGCCTGCGCCGTCCGCAGCCTGCCACTCCAGCTCTGTGATCGCCGATCGGGCTTCGGCGGCGTGTGGTGTATCGGGAAACGTCGCAAGGTGAGTTTCGTAAGCGGCAATCGAATTTTGCTCAGCTGTTGCCTTCCAGTCGCTTTCAACCTTTGAGCAACCGGTAAGTGCTAACACGGCGAGAGCGAGTAACAATCCAATATTTCTAAGCATTGACGTACCTCCAGGAATTGCAGAACTGGCGAATGATCCGAGAGCGCGCTGACACCATTCATTCTAGCCCTAAACTGGCCGGCGCGCCCTTGTGACTACGCGCCGTCGCCGCAAAGGTGGGCTGAGCGTTTGCATCGCTGCTCGTGCACGCCTCCCCTTAAGGGGATAAGATCGCGCACAGCGCAGGCACCCGACTACCAGGCAATCCAGGCTAAACATGTTCCCGATTCGAGACGAAAACCCCCAGTTGATGGTCCCGTACGTGACCTATGCCCTCATCGGCATCAATGTGCTTTGTTGGGTCTTTCTGCAGGGGTTCGGCAGCGATCCGGAACTGATGCGATCAATCTGCCAGTTCGGCCTTATCCCCGCCGATGTTTTCGGCAGCGTTGATCTCGCAGAGACCAGGCAACAACTGGTGTGCCCGGTGGGTGGCCAGGGACGCTGGGCCACCGTCTTGAGTTCGATGTTCATGCACGGCGGCTGGATGCACATCATCGGGAACATGTGGTTCCTGTGGATCTTCGGTGACAACGTCGAAGACGCCATGGGTCGCGTACGATTTGCGATCTTCTACCTGTTGTGTGGCCTTGCAGCGGCCGGCGCGCAAATGCTGGCGAACCCGTCGTCTCCCGTACCCATGGTGGGCGCTTCCGGCGCCATCGGTGGTGTCATGGGTGCGTACGTCATCCTGTACCCGCGCGTTCACGTGCACCTGTTCGTGTTCCTCGGCTTCTACGCCTCGACGGTGGCCGTCCCGGCCATGCTCATGCTGGGCTACTGGATGGCCGTGCAAGTCTTTGGTGGGTTCAGCAGCATCGGCGCCACCGGCGGAGGCGTCGCCTTCTGGGCGCATATCGGTGGCTTTGCCGCCGGCGCCATTCTCGTGTGGCTGTTCAAGAACGATCGGCTTCTCGACGCCCACCCCTACCATGGCTGGCGCCAGAAGCGGCACTCATCGCGTGCCTGGCACCGCATCGACAATCGGCGCCGCTGAGCTTTGCACAGTACCGCCCGGCCCCAGCCTCATGACGTACGCATCGAGTGCGCCGGCACTTGCGGCTACACGCCTACTCTATCTGAAACACGATGTTCACCGTCTGGTGCAATTCGATGGTCGACGGCTGAAACACGGTTTCAGCGTAACCCGCAATGTTCATGCGAGCCATCGCGACCGGATACCCCATGTTCGAATCCAATGAGAACGAGGCCAGGGAGCCATGGACGGACCGTTCCGCGACGGCATACACGGCACCGAGTCTTCTCGAGGAACCGACCAGCATGTTTTCCGCTGTCCGGCGTGCGTCTGCATTGGCCTCCTGCATGAGCGCGCGTTCAAGTAGATCTCTGTCATGCACATCGAACTTGGCATTGAGATTCGAAACGTTGTCGAGCTTTGCGATGCTCGCAACCAGGTCGGCAAATATTGAAATGTCTTCCAGTTTCACTGCGACGCGCCGCGAAATGAAGTAACCGACAATTTCCATCTCGATACGATCCTTCCGCTCGCGTTCGATCTCTTTAACAAGATTGAAGCTCGTGATTGCATCGTTGGGAATCGAAAATTCCGCCAAGATCTCGAGGAGTTCGACCAGTTGCCGGTGAACGGTTGCAACGGCCACTTCTGATTCGGCGTCGAAAGCGGAGACTGTCAGTGTGAGGACCGCCTTGTCAGGTGGCACCTCTGACGTCGCGGTACCGGCTACGACAAGAAAAGGAAACTCGGGGAACTCGTTCGCCATCGCCGGCATTGAGTTCGAGAATGAAACGGTTGTCGCCAGGACGGCGAGCAGCTTGGTGACGTTCATAGCGGGATGCACTCCTTATGGTGTCCTCCCGCACGAATGAAGCATACCTCGAACTACTAGGTATGTCTACGAGTCGCCCTCTTCAGCTTCCTTTCAGCTTTGCTACTGCCTAATGGCGTTTCCCCAACTTCGTATGGGCAACTGGAAGGAGTATCTCATGGACTCAAAGCACAAATGGCTGGGCAGCCTGGCCCTACTCACATTGTTAGCCACCGGCACGGCAACAGCCGACGGCGGACCGTACCTCGGTGCCAGCATCGGCGCCACAACGATCGACGAGAACTTTGACGGCGTGCGTCTCGACACCAACTCTACGGCGTACCGCTTCGTCGGCGGCGTTCAGTTCGGCGACCTCCTGGGCCTGGAAGTGGGTTACCAGGACTTCGGCGACCTGGATGAGACCATCGTCATTGGGCCGGTTTCATCGCTGACGCGCCTGTCAGCCAAAGGCTGGACGTTTGGCGGCACCCTGGGAGTGCCGATCACCGATCAGTTTTCCTTGTTCGGCCGTGCCGGTGTGTTCTTCTGGGATGCCGAGGTCATCGTCGACGGCTTTTCCATCGACGTGCCAGAAGATGACAACCCGTATTACGGTGCCGGCGCGCGCGTCGATGTTTCACCCAACCTAACGCTGGTTGGCGACTGGAGCCGTTACGAGCTGGATGACGTCGATACGGACGTGATATCCATCGGCTTCCACTACTATTTCGGCAACTAGGTGAATTAGTCGACGGGAAACTCGAGCGTACAGTCGGCGAGCCGCAGCAGGCTGCCCGGGTCGACCTCGAATTCAGCGATACGCTCTGTGCCGACGTACACACCGTTCACGCTGCCGAGGTCGAGCACCTGCACCAGGTCCGCGGTAACGATCAGCAGTGCGTGGCGCCGACTCACTTTCGGGCTCGGCAGGCAAATGTCGGCCGTGGCCGAGCGCCCGATCATGAAGCGCCCGGGTTTCAGGATGAATTCCCGCGGCGGCTTGTTGGGGCATTGAATCAGCAGCCGCCGCCGGGGTTCGGCCATGGACGGCACGAGCACCGGCCCTGGGGCAACGATTGTCGCATCGAGCGCCAATTCGGCGCGCAGGTTGCGTGCCGCCGCACTGACGATCTGGCGGCTCGCCGTCCCGACGCCGTTCTTCGCGACAATGGCAAGACACTCGCGAAGCAGCTTGGCGATCGCACTCGGGGTACCGCCACTCAGGTTGTGCAGCCGTTCAACGGCATCGAATTCAAACAGGTCCTGGATGTCGCCGTGGCCCATGGTGGCGCATATCCGGTTCATGAACTCCCGGGTCTCGAAGATCGACATCGGACCCAACCGGATCGGCGTGCCGGCCTCCTTGCGCAGACCATCGAATGCCGTGTTCCGCAGAATGTCGTTCAGACGGTTGGCGCCTGACAGGATGACCATCAGGCTACGCCCTATTGGCGACGAGCCGGTCGACTTGGTGAGCCGTGAAATGCAATCGAGCAACCACTTCGACTGTTGGTCCGCCTTCTCGACACAAAGCACTGTCCGGTGGCGGTGATTGCACTGGTACTCCAGGAACAGCGTCAGCACGTTCTGCAGGTCGGAGAGCGTGAGATCCTTGGGGTCGAAGCCGATCGCGCGATTGATCTCGGCAAACGCCGCCAGGGCGTTCTCCTGCGGGTGCCGGATTCTTATGGATGTCGTGCGGTCATCGAGACCGTCGATGAACGACCCGATTACCTGGCCGATCTCAGCACTGTCTGCCCCGAGCACCAGTGCAATCCTGCGCTGCTCCTCGAAGGCGGTATCGAGACTCGATTTGGCCACCAGGTGCCGGTGCATTGGCGACCGGGCATCGGGCGCGACCGCAATACCTGCGTCTTGCGCGGTTGATTTAACGCTCATTGTCAGACCTCACTTTAAGCCCCGGAGATTGGGCCGTTATGGGTTCTTCTTGGTATTTTCTTGCTTATCGTTATTGGTCTTAGTCTAGGCCTAATTCTGCATTATGTGAAGTCAACTGGAAGTAGTCTGCATAACCTGTTGAAATAAATAGTAAATTAATTGCCCGAACACCCCCCCCGAATCCACAAAAAAAGCCGCCGCGATCGTGAGACCGCGGCGGCCGCCCTGCACCTAACCTCTTTCGCTAGTGATCCAGAGCAGTTACCTCGTCGGGCTCGCGAACAGCCCCGAACCAGGTGGCCAGGCGCAGGTTGATCGCCACGCCGTGCCGGTCAAGGACGGACCCGAGCGTTATCGCACAGGCACCGAATATCGCGAGGTCAATCCAGCTGCTTTGCAGCACCAGTGACAGCAACGCGTCGAACCCGAACAGGACGCTCGCGATCGCCGTCATGATGCCTGCGACCGCAGCGGTCCGATTGCGCATGGCAATACCGGACATCACCAGCAAGCCACCCGCGATCAGGCTCAGGAACGCTGTGAGCGCACTCTGCTCCGCCGCGACGCTGATGATGAAACTGCACGCGATGAAGAAGCTCACCGAGAAGCCGATAAACGCAGCAAGCCTGCGACTCTCCGTACGGCGCACGACATCAATCGCGAGCACGCCGTAGGCGACCGAGAACGCCGGTGCAATCCAGGCCCAGCTTATGGCCGGAATCAGCGCATTCGTCAGTGCGGCTGCAAAGATGAGGGCAAACGGCACAGACAGCATCTCGAGTACCAGGGCGACACGCGCGCTCCTCTCCGGGAACAACGATGCCTGGCGGGCAGACATGTAGGCCGCTAACGACAGCATCGCAACGAGCAGGCTATCCACCTGGTAGAAGTACATGCTGCGGAACAGGATGATGCCGGCCGGTATGAACAGCGTAATCAGGGCAAACTTGCCCTCCGCCGTCTTCAATGCCGTGTCCTTGCCGATCACCTTGCGAACCACATAGAGGGCGTACATCGTACCGACCAGCGCCACCGCACCCGCTGCGAGCGAACTGCGAATAGGCAGCAACAGCAGCATGTTCAGCGCGAAGAAGTGCAACGACAGGGTCTTGGCCGAGTGCCGCGCCATGATCGCGAAGCAGAACATCGTGATGGGCAGCAGCACGACCATCGCACCTGCGAGGGTAATGCCGGTACTGGCAACGTTCTCGATCTGCCAGGTTGCATAGCCCGGGTACGTGGTCAGCGCACCGTCCCACTGGAACACGGAGTACAGCAGTGCCCCGAGGATGGTGAAGTTCGCCGGGATGGAAACGAGCGCCAGCCCGAAAAAGAGCCGGGCTCCTTTCGCCTCCTTGAGCCCGTGGCTCAAAGCAAAACCGGCCGTAGCCAGCAGTCCCGTCTGCGTGAGCAACATCAGGTAACGCCGGATGTCGTTGCCGTCGTTCCAGCCCTGCATCAGGAAGAGCGACATGGAAGCTACCAGGACGGCGGCGCCCAGTATGCGCAACGCCTCCGATACCGTGGCAAAGTTCCTGATCGAACTCATGATGCGATCGACATCGATGCGCGACTTTCGTGGCACGAACTCGGGTCCGAGATCGGCGTGGTAGCCGTCGTCGAACTGATTGGCGACGCGAGTGTTCATGACGAGTTCCCCTTGTCATCCTTGAGAAGCAGGCTCAGTTCAGCGCGCAGAGCCTCCGTGTCCTCTTCGACCTGGAATTCCGAGTCGAGCCGGTCCACCGACGAACAGGCACCCATGAGGATTTCGGTTTCGCCGAGATTGATCTCCCAGCGATCGAAGGTCTCCTCGACCTCTCCGTAGGAAACGCCCTCGATGTTGTGAATCGTGCGCATGGCCTCGGCCACAGACTGCCGCGAACGCATCATGTTGCGCTGGTGCGAGACCTCGCTGATGCGGGCTTCGATCTTTTTCACCTGCTCGGCGATACGGCTCTCGAGTTCCTCGTGTTTCTCGATCGACTCCTCGAGGTTGCGAATCTGCGCTTCGCAGTCCTTGCGCCGCCGCAGGCATTCCAGCGCCTTTGCTTCATCAGTGGCGGCGACGGTCCGTGCACGTTCCGTCCAGCGGGAATGGGCATCCCGTAGTGACTGGTGACGGGTCTTCAGTGAGCGACCGTCCTTGCGAACACGCTCCAGGCGAACCCGTGAGCGCGCGGCCGCCTGTTGCGTGTCACGCAGTGCGGCATTCACGATGGCGTCGTGATTCTCGACCCGGCTGACAGCCCGGTCGACCGACGATGTAAGTGTTGCAGAGATTCTACGTATCAGGCTCATGATGACTCCTTAAGCGAATGGTTAGTGCAGGATCAAGCCTAGGAGTCAGTACAAGTATTCACAACCTTTTTCTAAAAAGTTACTTATCGCACACCATGAGTACTAATTTTTGATACTATTCGTCCCGTTATGACAACTTCCATACGAATCATTGACGCACTCAAGCGGCAGCTCAAGGCACGCGGGATTACCTACAAGGGGCTGTCGGCCGAGCTCGGACTGTCCGAGTCAGCCGTCAAGCACATGTTCTCGACCGGTAACTTCTCGCTCAAGCGACTCGATGAGATCTGTGCCGTGCTCGAGCTCGACATTGGCGAGCTCGTCAATATCAGCGAGTCCCAGCAACCGATGCTCGAGCAGCTATCGGAAGACTACGAGCACGAGATCGTGTCCGACATCCGCCTGCTGCTGGTTGCCTACTGCCTGATCAACTTCTGGACCTTCGAGGAGATTCTCGAGCGCTATGATATTTCCGTGCAGGACGGCCTGCGCTACCTGCGCCGGCTCGATCGCATGAAGATCATCGAACTGCAACCCGGCGATCGCGTCCGGCTGCTGATCGCCAACAATTTCGACTGGCGGAAGAACGGCCCTATCGAGCGCTTCTTTACAAGCCGCGTGCAAACGGAGTTCTTCAAGCACAGCTTCCGCGACGACGGTTCAATCCGCATTGTGAAGAACGGCATGCTCTCCCGAAAAAGCCAGGTGCAGCTCATCGAGAAGCTCAAGGCGATCGGCGAGCTGTTCGACGACACGTCCTGGGACGAACGCAAGATCCCGGCGCGAGAGCGCCACGGCACGTCGATGGTCCTCGCTATCCGGCACTGGTTCTTCGAGGGCTTCCGGGATCTCGAACGCCGGCACTAAG
>CBDUMZ010000088.1:0-7691 GCA_965368465.1 uncultured Chromatiales bacterium | reverse complement strand
CGCGTTCCTTGATCGGAAACCACTCGGCATTGGCCTTGGTGGCGCCGGGCCAGTTACCTGCTTCCGACACGCCCAGGAGGCCGCGAAAGATCGAGAACGTCAACAACGAGTGAGAAATCGCATGCAACATCGTCGCGATGGACCAGACAGCAATGGCAAGGACGAAACCGAGCCGCGTACCAATCCAGTCGAATATCTTGCCGAACAGGGTCTGACCGAATGCGTAGGCGAACGTAAAGACGTTGATAATGATGGCATAGTCGGTCTTGGTCATGCCCAGCTCGGTGGAGATTTCCGGCCATAGAACCGCGAGCGCGCCCCGATCGATGTAGTTGATGATCGTCGCAAGCGCGACTAGGCAGACGATAAGCCACCTGAGATTACCCTTCATTGAAATTCCCCCTGGGCATCTCCAGCCCGGCAACGTTTACTTCATTCTCGTTTTTCATGATGCGTTCTGCTACGGACGCAGCGTCGTGTCGATAACCGGCGCTTCCGTACCCTCGAACCGATTGTCGCTCAATGTCGTGATCGGCTCACCGACAGTCTCGGCAACCCGTATCGGCTTGCTGTTGACGAAATGATTGTCGGTGATGTCCGTGGCCTGGACCCCGTGCAGCGCAATAGCTGCCGCCGACTTGTTTCGCTTCCCATGGCCGACGGTGTCGACCGTCGAACCGCGAAATTCGAAATGCGGACCGAACGTGCTTTCGTCAGTACCGCCGCGGTAGATGTCGGCGACCGTGCCTTCGATATTTACAAACGTCGAGTCCACGATCGAAATGTACTCACCGTTGTAAATGCCCAGGTCCTCCGGCTCTTTGTTCATGAACAGAACGTGGCCGGTGATATTCCTGAACTCCGATCCGCTTATCGCTATCCGGTCCGCAAAGGTGTGCTTTGCCAGCGAAAAGAAGTTGAACGAGTGGTTGGTATTGAGATCGCTGACGACCACATTGTCGACCTGCAACACGTAGTTGTTCAGCATCGAGTAGCGGCTGGTACGTATAACGGTGTTGCCGGCTACGTCCATCGACGATGCACCTGAGATCTCCAATCCGCTAATCTTCAGGCTGCCGCCGTCCGCAATCTCGAACAGCGCCGTGCGTTCGAACTCGATCCTGGCAATTGCGTCACTTGCTGCCCTGAAGCTGAGTGGCTTGTCGACGACCAGCACCTGCTCAGCAAGGTGCGTTCCTGCCGCCAGCTCGATAATGTCCCCAGCCTGCGCCTGCTCTACTGCAGCGGACAATGCGCCTGCGCCCGCCGCTACCGCGATGGTCTTGCCGGTATCAAAGCGCTCCTCAGGACCGGGCTTCGGGTACCAGGCGACGCCTGTCGATGCCTTGTCCAGCACGCGCAGGTCCCGTCCGACCCCAATATCCATGCCCGCCGGGTAGAGCAGTCCGTTTGCGCCTTTTTCCAAGGTGACAGACGCGATTTCGAATCCCGGCGTGTCGGCCGGCGCGTTGACGCCGACCAGGATATTGCCGGAGAACTCGATGCCGCCGATGTCATCATGTACTGCGATCGAGTCGGCACCATCGGGATTGTGAATCAGGTTGTTGCTGAAGCGAGTGCTGATCGGCGGCGCGGAACGTTCACTGTCAGCGCCAGCCGCCAGTTCGATATGATCGCTCTCAATGATGGAGTTGTTCTCAATAATCGAGTCTTCGACCTGGTGGTAACGATTGATGGGTGAGTTGGGCACGCCGTTCATGATGACCAGCGCACCGCCAAACCGGTGCCCCGTCAGGCCGTACAGGTAGTTGTTGCGAATGGTCTGGCGCTTGTTGATCACACGGATACCGCCGGTGTGGTCGACGCCGTTGCCAAGGAACACATTGTTCTCGACGACGTTGCCATTGCCGTGCCGCAGCGTCAGTGTGCCGCGGGACTCATAGAACAGGTTGCCGCGAAATTCATTCTTGCCGGACTTGCTGGAGATGATCTCCACTTCACCATTGCAGCGATCGAAATAGTTCTCTTCGACCACGGTGAACGAGTCGGACAGGGAATAGTGGCTGGTACCGATGCGTAAGGTCTCGCCCCCGTTGGAGCCCAGTATCGGCCGAGGACCAAAATAGTTGTGATCGATGCGATGGTGGTTCTCCTGGCTCTCAACGCTATCCAGTCGAACGGCCATGGTGACACCCTGGTTGCTTTTACCCTCGAGGTGATTGTGATCGAAGCGATTGTTCCTGCCGTACAGGAGTACCCAGGAATCCGGTTCGAAGCGCTCGGGATTGTTGAAGTGGTCTATGACGACTTCCGTAACGCGCGAGTGGAAGGCAAGCTCGTCCTTGTTGCGGCGAAACGCAATAACGGAACTCGTTGGTGAGTAGCCGTCCCTGAATACCAGCCCGGATACGACCAGGTGCTTGCCGGCGAGCCGGAGATTCGATTGGCCGGTTATGAATACCTGCCCTTTCGTCTCGGCCGTCAGCGTGATCGGTTTCTCGGCCGTGCCTTCGCCCGTGAAAAGGATCTCGAAATCACGCCACTCACCGTCCGCGAGGACGAGGGTATCCCCGGGCTGCAAAGCCTTGAGCGCGTCGTGGTACGCGTCCTGGGAGTCGACCTTGATCTCGGCGGCGGGGGAGGTGCAACTGGCCAGCACGACCAGGGCGAATACCGCCGCTGGCTTATTCAGAATTGATAGCCTCAAGATCGCCCCCTGGTAATAGAAGAAGACGTGCGCCGGATCGTCGGCTTTGAGCCAACTCGCAGGAATTCCCCCAATCGAACACATTGGTAATGCAATCAACATTACCAACGCTGGGTTCGATGGTCAACCATTTTGAATGACCAAAACCCCGCGCGCGCGCCGCAAACCGGTCTGGCCGCCGGACCGGCCTAGCGCGCCGTGGGCCGCCATACATGCCGCCACGCGTCCCCCGATCGTTAATAATCTCAATGTTCTCAGTAATTTCAGGTTGCATCGAGAAACCCGCACATTGGCAGAACAGTTACATGACCAATTAGAATCACTGTGCTACACTTTAGCTCGCCTATTTACACGAGAGATGTCCGATGGCAAAGGAAAAACGCCTGTACAGACGCATCCTGAAGCAGATGCAGCTCCTCATCGACAGCGGCGAGTTTCCGGTCGGCGGACGTTTGCCGCCGGAACGAGAGCTGGCCGAGCGCTTTGGCGTCAGCCGCCCGACAATACGTGAGGCAATCATTGCATTGGAGGTTCTCGATCGCGTCGAGGTCAAGACCGGCTCGGGCGTGTACGTCCTGCCATACAATGCGAAAAACGGGGACGGTTACGACCCCTCGATAACCGCGTTTGAGCTGACCGAGGCACGTGCCCTGATCGAAGGAGAGGCAGCCGCTCTTGCGGCAACCATGATCTCGGAAGACAAGCTTCGGGAGCTCGAAGAGTCGCTCCACCTGATGGCAGACGAATCGGCCGACGGCAGCGTGATGTCCGAGGAATCGGACAAGCGCTTCCACGCGATCATCGCCCAGGCGACCGGCAACAAGATGCTGATCGCGGTGGCCCGGAATCTTTGGGCAATCCGTGACAATTCGCCGCTCGTACACCGCGCCTACCAGGCCATCTGCGAGCTGGATGGCGACAAGCGTGTCGACGAGCACATGGAAATCTTTCAGGCCATCAAGGACCGGGATCCGTCCGCCGCTCGCAAGGCGATGCATGGGCATTTCGCCCGCATCCTCGACAAGCTCATCGTCGTCGACGAACAGCAGCAATTTGACGAGATCAGGCGCAAGACCCTGGAAAGCCGCGAGCGCTTCTCACTCCACCACCTGACAACCCCTTAAGGTCGAACACCTTTAGTTTGCAGGCATGACTTCGCTGACACTGAAGTTGGCGAAGCGAACGGATTCTTCATCGGGGCGCAGGTTGTCCCAGTCCAGGATGGAGCGGTAGATGCCCCACTTGGGGCGCACGAAGTGGCTCGGATCTTCGCCACGCCACAAGTCCAGGTCGCGCTCGTCGATATCGAATATAACGGCGTCGTCACGCATGCGCGTGACGATCAGGCGCAGATCGCCGGATTCGGCGAAGGTCACACGACAGTAAGCCTCGAGCCACTCACCGGTTACCGCACTCCAGTCTGTTCGTTGCAGGATTGTGTCTTCCTGGAGCGGGCTGTAGCGCACCTCGATGCCATCCGCCCCGCTGCGTTCAGCACCGGAGATCGTCAGGACAGGATGGCTGTC
Organism: uncultured Chromatiales bacterium; assembly: GCA_965368465.1. Lineage (GTDB taxonomy): Bacteria > Pseudomonadota > Gammaproteobacteria > Steroidobacterales > Woeseiaceae > UBA1847. The sequence goes on along the minus strand of CBDUMZ010000088.1, from coordinate 3,497 downwards.
CGGGCCACCGACGGCCTTCAGCTGGAACAGGTGCGTAAATCGTGTGGACACTTCCATTGTCGCGTTGATCCTGAATTTCCAGCGATAAACGAACGTCTCGCCTTCGTAGCCCTTTACCGCTTCCTCGGAACTCGCGTAGGTCTTGATTTCGTTGCGCTGGCGATCGTCGTTTTCGACACGGTCACGATCGATGTCGATATCGCGGTGAATGATGAACACGAAATGATTGCCGACGACCGCATCAGTGTCTTCGTAGATGTGCCGCACGCCCGGGTGATTGATCGGATACAGGTCGGGCGCTTCGATGGGATTAGGGCCGCCGAAGGCTCGGATCAGGTCGTAGGTATCGAGGCCCACCATGTCGCCGTCAGCGTCCAGGGTACGGGTCGTCAGCACGGTGAATTGCACAGTATCGACGGGGGGTCCCGGCGGATTGACGACCGGCGGTATGCCACCGCCCGGTGCCGGGGCACCGCCGCCGGAACCACAGCCAGCGAGCGCCAGAAGCAGCGCCACGGCGAAGCAACTACGATTCATACTCATCGTGATTCATGTCGAGCTTTCACTGCGTTAAAAAAAAGACCGGCGGCTTTCGCTCACCGGTCTTTTTCCTCGCAAGACCTGCGTCAGGGGGCAACCCAGGTCGAACCAGGACCGACCATGTCCTCTGTGATGAAGATCAGCGAATCAATATCGGCCCCGATACCTGCATCCGGACCGGTGCCCTCCACCAGGCCGTTCGCGTCGGGTGCCGTCAATGTGGCGCCGTCTTCAGAGCCGTCGACAGCGATGTTGCCGTCAACACCACTCACCAGTGCCGTTGCCCCGGACCGCAACAGGACATCGTCGTCAGCGATAGTTGCCGAGTAAATATGCGTGTTGGTAAACGAGGACGCATCGTTCAACCTGCATCCGTGTGGCGTTGTATATTCGTCCACAAGGATTGCCGTTCTACCTGCACCGGCAGGGTTAGTGCTCTGGTTGGCAACCAGGTTGTCGTCAAAGTCCAGCAGGTAGTCCAGGTTCGTGCAGTTTTCAACGCCGTTTTCGTCAGCATTGTGTTCAAACTGAATGGCGTTGTAGGCGTTGACGATTGAATTACGAGCCACGACGGTGGTCAGGTCCAGACCAGAACCGAGGATATCGAAGCTCGAGGAGTCGCTGGGCTCCAGTGTTTCCGAGTCTATAAGCAACCCGGCACGGTCAGACGAGTTTGACGCAATGTTGGCCACGTAATTGTCAATGATCGTATGGCCCAACGGAACGAACGAAATACCGCCGTCCAGGTTGTCGGATACGGACACGCCGCCAAAATCAGCGGTGTAGCCTGTGCCGTTGGAAATAATGATGTTGCTGGAGACCGTGTTGCCGTAACCATGCTCAAGCGCAACATTACCCCACGAGTTCACGATGGTGTTGCCGTGAATCGTGTTCCCACCGCCTTGCACCAGGATAACGCGTCTGTCTGTCAGCACCGTGTCAAAACGGTTGTACTGAACGACGTGAGCACCCAGCCCTCTTCCGTCAGCGGTTCCTGATCGACCGACCTGAACACCGAATCCGTTGGAATCCGTATCCCATTCGGTACCGCCATTCTCAGTGGCATCCGGCAGGAAGTTCCTGAACAGGTTGTATTGAATGATATTGCGTTCGTTACTGTTGTTGGACTCATTAACGTTGGCTGTGGAACTGATGAACATGCTGATCGCAGCACCTTCTTTTGCTTCACTGGTGGGCAAGCCTTCGAACAGGTTGCGCTCAACGACGTTGTCCGTACCACCAACCGTCATGTAGTGCAGCTCATCGCTGGTACCGATGTGGGCAGGACGGGTGTCCGCTTGGCCAAGAATCTGGTTGTTGCTAAAGGTGTTGTTTGATCCCTGCAGTCGAATGGAGCCTTCCCCTTCACCGCAGTTAGCCGTATTGGGATTCGACAGATCGTCGAATACCAGGCCATCAATGACTACACCCGATGAGGAACTTCCATAGACGATGCAGGTGGAACCTGTAATGACTGCTGAGCTGCCCGAGACCAGCCTCACGGTAACATTGTCCGTCGTGATCTGCAGTTCAGCCATATCCTCGTAATCGTCGCCGCCAGCCGCAGTGTCGAGCCCGATAATGTCGCCGTCGGCTGCTGCCGCTATCGCCGCTGCGAGCGACAGCTCACCGGTGGCAATGTAGCTGTGTATGAAGTCTCTGGTCGTATCGGTAGGCGATTCCGCAAAAGAGTCGCCATCGGTATAGCTGGCAGTGACCGTTACCGACAGGCCCAGCTGCGCAGGCAGAAGAGTGTAGTCGTTAGTGGTTTGATCAGTCACCACGTTCGCCAGCTCAACCCCGTTCTCATCCTCCCAGACGTAGTTGATCGATGGCATGGCACCAAATCCGTTACCGTCAACGACAGATGCGGTGAGCGTTGCGCCGACTTCGATGACGCCGGAAATTGCCACGCTGCCCGCGGCTGATGGCGGTGCGACGGGGCCCACTTCAGCCGACGTCAAGTCTTCGTCATAGCCATCGTCATCCGTGTAAACCGCGGATACCGAGATGTTCTCACCCAACTCATTATTGGTAAGCGTGAAACTAACGTCCGTAGCGCCCGGAATTGCTCCCGAAACACTGCCGATCCATTGATAATCCACCACGCCGAAACCGTTGCCATCGGTGAGCACCGCAGTGAGTACCTCCCCAACAACCGTTCCGCCCGCCGGCACATCTATCGCCAACGTTGGCGTCGCATTAAGTGCCCTTACGGAAATTGAATTGGAAACAGCGGTTGAAGTAAGGCCCCTGTCGTCCGTGTACTGGATACGCACGGAAACTGCCTCGCGACCTTCGTCGGCGGTCAGCGTGTACGTCGAGGCATTTGCGCCGACGATAGCGCTGCCGTTGCCGTACCACTGGTACGCTACGGTGTTTTGCTGAACCCCATCGGGATCGGACAATGCAGCCGTGAGCGTTTCACCCACCAGGCCCACGCCGGAGATAGTGGCAGAACCAGGGCTGTTGTTCGTACCGAAGTCCGAAACTTCCTTGTCTCCCCCATCGCAGCCGATCAATGCCACTGCAATTCCTGCCAAAAAAAGTAGTCTTAAATACATTTTCTTATCCCTCGAATAGAGATTCTTAATATATGCGGCGCTGCGACGAATACATCGAAAGCGAAGCGAACCGTTAGAGAACTAGAACTTGGCGCGCAGACCAACGAACACTCTTGGACCGTAGTAGTTCACTTCACCCAAATTGTCTTCAGTAAAGAAATACTGACTCTTGGGTTCGTCAAGCAGGTTGATCGCCTCAATCGAAAGCCGGATGTGGTCCGTAATATAGTAGGACGCTCGAGCTTCCCATACGCCTACGTCGCCCACATACCGCAAACGAGTAGAGTTGGAGGTATAGGGTTGGAAGTAATCGCTGCGATGCTTGTAGATCAGTGAGCCATCAAAATCGCCGGCCTGGTAGTAGAGCTGACCGGAATAGGTGGTCTTTGAAAA
>CBDUMZ010000087.1:0-7693 GCA_965368465.1 uncultured Chromatiales bacterium | reverse complement strand
TCGAACCCACGAAAGGCTACTAACCTTTGCTGGTTTTCAAGACCAGTGCATTCAACCGCTCTGCCACCTCTCCGGTTTGGTGACGGCGCATTGTGCTGGCAGAGGCACGATGATTCAACCTTTTCGGTATGCGGCTTGCCGGAATGCCGAACCTGCTGCAGGATCGATGGTCAGAAGCCTCAGGGAACGCCAGGAAATTGTTTTTATGTCATTTCTAGGAAAGATAGCTAGTCTATTGATTTTATGCGCTATATCGTCTGCAACGGCCGCTGAGTCACCGCCGGTGCCTGACGGCAGCGGCTGGTATCAGCAGGCACAGACGGCACGGGAGGCCGGGCAGTATGCGGAGGCGCACGCTGCCCTGGCTGCTGCAGAAGAGCTCGAATTTTCCCCGGTCCGTATCGGTTTCGAACGGGCTCGGCTGTACACCCTGGCCGGTGCTCGGGACAAGGCGACGGCGGAGCTCGAGGCGATTGCAGCAACCGGCTTCACCGGTGTTGGGTTTATCGTGAATGACCCCATATTGGCTACCCTGGGCGGTGATAGCCGCTACGATGCGCTCGTCGAGAAGATGTCCAGGCTTGCCTACCCCTGCGAGCATGACGAAGCGTTTGCGGAATTCGATTTCTGGGTAGGCGACTGGGTTGTCCACGGACCGGCCGGTGGGCTGGCGGGGACCAACTCGATTACGAAGGAAGAACGCGGCTGTGTCCTGCTCGAGCATTGGCAAAACACGGCGGGTGGCACAGGCCAGAGCATCAACTATGTCGACAAGATCACGGGTGAATGGGTACAGGTCTGGAACGCCGAAGGTGGCAGCCAGATCAACATTCGTGGTGGAATGACCGACAAGGGCATGCAGCTCGTGGGAACCCTGCACACGGTGGGCAACAATACGACGATTCCGTTTCGCGCATTGTGGACGCCATTGCCCGACGGTCGGGTGAGGCAGTTCTTCGAGCAGTCAACGGACAATGGAGAAACCTGGACGACGTGGTTCGAAGGGTTTTACACAAGGAAAGAATGAAATATTCCTCATTTGATCGCGGTATTCCCGCGGGCAACCCGATTGCCAACGCGCTGGTCGTCATCGTCGGCGCACTGGCTATCGGCGCGTCTATCGTGCTCGGGTTCTTTGCCTTTGTCGTGCTCGGCAGCATCGTTGCCGTGTTTGCGGCGATCATCGGGCTGCGCGTGTGGTGGTTCAACCGTAAACTGGCGAGACAGGCCCGGGGACAGCCGTCCAAGGCGCAGAGGCCGCAGGGCGGTGTGATCGAAGGCGAATATCACGTGGTCAAGAGCGACAAAAACTCGTAAAGTCGCCTTCCATGCGCAAACCACTTTCCGATACAGAACGCCGCAAGCGTCGGCGCCGCCGCCGTATTCAGGTTGTTGTCGTCTATGCGGCCCTGGCGTTCAGCCTTGCCTGGTTTCTCGAGTCCCAGGCCACGACGACCGTAATCTTCGTACGGCATGCCGAGAAGATGGCGATTCCCGAGGACGATCCGGGCCTGAGTCCCGCGGGGGAGCGGCGCGTGGCTGAATTGACGCGGCAACTTGTCGATGCGGATGTCGTCGCCGGCATCGACGCGGTCTACTCAACGCCTTTCCGTCGAACCGAGGAAACGGCACGCCCGATAGCCGAAGCGCTCGGACTGCCGTTGAATTCCTACGATCCGGCCGATACGGAGGCGATCATGGAGCACATTGTCCGTGAGCATAAGGGCAAGATCATCCTGGTGGTTGGCCACAGCAATACATTACCCGCCCTGATCGGCAATATGGGTGCCAGCAAGAAGGTCCCGGAAATTGCCGAGAACGAGTACGACAATCTCTATATCGTCTCGATTCCGTGGTTTGGCAAGACCAAGACGATCCGCTTGCGCTATGGCGAGCCCTATATTCCGTGATCGTCCAGTCTGAAGTCGTGGTATCGACCGGGGGGCGAGGAACCTACGACCTGACCCGGGACATCCAGGCCGCTGTCCGCGCCTCCGCGATACGGGTCGGTCTGTGCCACGTGTTTATTTGCCATACCAGCGCCTCACTGATGCTCTGCGAAAACGCCGACCCGGACGTCATGCGCGACATGGAGACGTTCATGTCCGCGCGCGTGCCCGACGGCGATCCGATGTTCACGCACACGGCCGAGGGGCCGGATGACATGGCCGCTCATGTCCGCAGCGTGCTGACGGGGTCTGACCTGACTCTGCCCGTCCGCGACGGGCGTTGTGCGCTGGGTACCTGGCAGGGTGTTTACCTGTGGGAGCACCGTTACGCTCCGCATCAGCGGCGCGTCATCGTCACCGTGCAAGGCGACGACTAGTCGCCGGCGCGCTTGCCGGCCGCCTCACGCAGGACGATCGCCTTCTCGATGAACTCCTGGTGGCGGCCGATGCGCACGTCCGCCATGACCGCGTCCTGGATCTTGCGGTCCTGATTGATCAGGAAGGTCGCGCGTCGTACGCCGACGCCGAACGGTCCGTCCACGTCGTACATCTTGATCACGACTTTCCCGGGATCGCTTAGCAGCGCGAACGGCAGGTCATGCTCCTCGCGAAAGCGTCGGTGACTGTCCTCGTCCTGGGGACTGATTCCGGCGACCTGCAGCCCGACAGACTGGATGTCGTTATGGATATCCCGGATCGAGCACGCTTCCTTGGTGCAGCCCGGTGTGAAATCCGCAGGATAGAAATAAAGGATCAGTGGTCCGTCGGCCAGCAGGTCAGTCAGAGACGTCTCCGTGCCTTCCTCGTTAGGCAGAATGAACTCGGGTGCTTTGGATCCGACATCCAACATCAGTTTTTCTCCGTTCGTGATTTTCCCATACCGGGACTATGCCGGTATTCGGCGGAGTTTTCCTGTGGAATGTTCGTATGACAAACGTCGGGCGATTCCGTATAAGTCCTCTGTGTGAAGAGTCTTCTGCTCATCAACGCATGCGTATGCCTCTGCCTCGCGTCCGTGGCAGCCGCGTCGGAACGCGCGCCCCTGTTCCAGGACCCTACGCCCGTCAAGGCCGTGTTGACGGCGCCTGTCGCGCAGACCTATGCCCAGCGCAATTCGGAAGTCCGCCTGTATCACCCCGGCCAATGGACCTATATCGACGAGCAAGGCAAGACCGCCCGGTTGGACGTGTCGATTCGAATACGCGGGAATTTCCGTCGCCAGTACTGCGAGTTGCCGCCAATACAGCTGAATTTCAAGAAGTCGCAGGTGAAGGGCACGTTGTTCAGCGGGCAGGATAAGTTGAAGCTGGTCGCTCCCTGCCAGCACGGTCTCGAATCGCAACAGAAGGTGCTTCTCGAATACCTCGCTTACCGTACCTTCGAAATCCTCACTGATTACAGCTTTGGCACGCGCTTGATTCGCCTGAGCTATGTCGACAGTGACGAGGCCATGCGCTCCTGGACCGATCTCGCGTTCGTCATCGAAGACGACGGGGACGTCGGCAAGCGTCTCGGTCTCGACAAGGTGCGCGTCAAGGAAAACGAGTTCCGGGATCTCGACCGACCGACCACCGCACTCGTGGAGTTGTTTCAGCTCCTGATCTCGAACCACGACTACTCGGTACTCAAGGGGCCGGAAGGCGAATATTGCTGCCATAACTCCGTGATGTATACGCGCAAGAAAACGGCGGACAAGCGTATTCCGATTCCCTTCGACTTCGACATGTCAGGCCTCGTGAATGCGCGGTACGCAGCGCCGCCGGCACACCTGCCGATTCGCCTGGTGCGGACTCGTTACTACCGAGGCCTGTGCCAGCCGCCGGAAGTCATGGACGCCGCGATTGCGCACATGCTCGCGAAGAAAGCCGAGATCCTTGCGTTGTTCGAGGGCACGCCGGAACTCAGCCGGCTGTCGCGCAATCGCTCGATTGGCTACATAAGGGATTACTTCGCGATCCTGGAAGACGAGGCGAAGCTGAAAAGACAGGTACTCGAGCGCTGCCGCGGACGTGAGCAGCTGGAAGAGATATTGGCCGAGGAAGCCGCCGCGTTAGCGGCGCCTAAAGATTCGACATAGGCCGGTTGGGATCATCGCGAGCTTCCCGTTCCCTGGCTTTGGCTGCCTTGGCGGCTTTCCGGCGAATCTTGTCGCGAACCGCATGTTGCGATTCGAGGCCATCGCCGAACGCACACACGCCGATCGACGCATAATTGAAGAAGACGGTTAGCACGACCGCAATCTCGATCGACTTCACACCGGCAGAAATGCCGACACCGATTGATGCAAGTATGAACAGCGTGTCGAAGGTGTCGCTCAGGGCTCGCCGAAAACGAACGCCCGCGACGATTCCGGCAAGGCTAAACGCCAACGCAAGGCTGTGTTGGACCACCGTCACGATTCCGGCAACGACGGCCGGGAGCACGAGCGCCGTAGTGTCAATGGAGTGATCGTAAACGCTACCCTCGTGGATAGCGCGATAGACCCACGATACCGGCAGCATGAGTAGCAGCGTCGACGCCATCGCGTAGACCAGCGACATCGCTTCCAGGAACCAGGCCGGACCGCGTGCGAGGCGGGCACGTGTGTTTTCGGTGACGATGTCCTCAATCTGTTCGTCGTCGGCACTGAGCAACGCTTCTTCCAGGTCGTAGATGCTCGACGATCCGAAGTCGGCAATTTCACCAACACCACCCAGGGGCAGTTGGTCGACAAAGCCGGGTGAGAGCGAGGACGCGAGGGCGATCGCAGCAGCAAGCGCGACGTAGTAGGCCGTGATCTTGAACATCATGCGCAGCAGCAGGTGCCGATGCTCGGCGATCATCGATCGGATCTGGGGCTCTTCGTTCATTTGGCAACCATAGGTTGTATTACGGATAATGGCAATCGTGCACGCTGCTAGACTACAGCAGCACGTAGCAGGAGTCTTGGCATGGGAAATTCCAAAGCAGCGTTAGCTGATTCGAGAGAGGAAGTTCGCGAGCACGCGATGGCTGCAAGGCGCAATGCAAAGGGCGGCGTCATCCTTGTACCGGTTGATTTTTCCGACCACTCGAAAGCGGCTCTCTTACAGGCAGCCGAGTACGCACAGGTAATGAAGGCGTCGCTGGTTGTGTTACACGTCGTTCACGATCCGGGCGAGATGCCGGGCTATTACGCGAAGTTGATCAAGAAGAAACGCGCCACACGAATTCAGGATATGGCAGCGGAGGCGTTCGACCACTTCATGGAGGAGACGAGCGAGGAGAATCCGCAGCTCGAGTCACTGCGGAAGTCGGGTCGGCTCATGGTCTCCGGACTGCCCGTCAGTCGGATACTGGAGGTTGTCGACTACCTTGAGCCCATGATGGTGGTAATGGGGAGCCAGGGTCGCACCGGACTCAAGCATCTTGTTATGGGCTCAAAGGCTGCGCAGGTCGTCCAGCTGTGCCCCGTGCCGGTTACGATCGTCAAGAAGAAGGCGTCCATTGACTGATCTCCAGAGCTCATGCCGCGCCTTCTGTTACTGAGCGTTTTACTATTGAGTAGCGCCCCGTCTTTCGGGGCGGATGACGTGTTGTCCTCGGCTGCCGTCGGGCAGATGGCAATACAGCTGTTCGGCGGTCTGGCGCTCTTCCTGTTCGGTATCGAGCAGATGACGGAGAGCCTCAAGGTCGTGGCCGGCGAGCGCATGCGCATGGTGCTCGGTCGCCTGACCTCCAATCGCTACATGGGCGCGCTGACGGGTGCGTTTGTTACCGCCATTATCCAGTCATCGTCGGTGACGACGGTCCTTGTCGTCGGCTTCACGACGGCCGGCCTGATGTCGTTTGCCCAGTCGATCGGCGTGATAATGGGCGCCAATATCGGCACGACCGTCACGGCCCAGATCGTCGCGTTCAAGGTTTCGAAAGCCGCGCTGCTGCTGATCGCGGTCGGCTTCAGCTTCCTGTTCTTCAGCAAGAAGAACCAGCTGAAGCACTACGGCGGCATCGTGATGGGTCTCGGTCTCGTGTTTTTCGGCATGAGCATCATGAGCGAGGCGATGCAGCCGCTGCGCACGTTCCAGCCGTTCCTCGATCTCATGATCAGCATGGAGAATCCGTTCATCGGGATCCTGATCGCCGCGGCATTTACCGCGTTGATTCAGTCCTCGTCGGCGACGACGGCGATCGTGATCGTGATGGCCGGGCAGGGATTTATCACATTGCCGGCCGGTATCGCGCTCGCCTTCGGGGCCAATGTCGGTACCTGCGTGACGGCGATGCTTGCGGCCATCGGCAAGCCGCGCGAAGCCCTGCGCGCGGCAGCAACGCATGTGTTGTTTAACGTGGCTGGCGTGGTGCTCTGGATCGCATTCGTGGATCAGCTGGCCGACCTGGTGACGGCTATCTCGCCGGCGCATGCGGACCTTTACGGCACCGAAAAACTGGCTGCAGAGGCGCCACGCCAGATCGCCAACGCGCACACGATTTTTAACGTTGCAAATACGCTGATCTTTATCTGGTTTACGACGCTGATCGCGCGCTTTGTTGAATGGATGATTCCTGACCGACCTCTGGATGCAGAGGGCATGATCTCGGCGAAGTACCTCGATGCGGATGTACTGTCGACGCCATCGATCGCACTCGATCTCGTGCGACGTGAGATCAGGCGCATGGGCAAGCATGTGCTCATGATGATCAAGGACATCATGCCTGCCATTCTCCACGGCAGTGCCAGTGAGCTCGACGATATTCGGGCGATCGATGAGCGCGTCGATATCCTGCATGCGGAGATCGTTGTCTTCCTGGGCAGGATCAGTCAGAACGAGCTGTCCGATCAGCAGACCGCCGAGCTTGTGCACCTGATGGATGCCGTCAACGACCTCGAGAATATCGGTGACGTGGTGGAGACGAATCTCGTAGAGCTGGGCAGGCGGCGCATCGGCAAGGGCGTGCCCATCAGCCGGGCGACGCAGGTCATGCTCAGCGAGTTTCACCAGGTGGTGCTTGACGCGACGGCCGCGGCGATACGCGCGGTCAGTGAAGACGATTACGCTGCAGCAAAATCGGTCGTCGAGATGAAGGCAGAGATTACCCGTATCGCGAATTCGGCTGCGGCGCACGAGGCGAAACGACTCGTGGCGAACGAACCGCACCGCATCGAGGCGTACACGGTGGAGATGGACATCACCGAGAAACTGCAGCGCATCTACTACTTTGCCCGGCGGATGGCCAGAACTGTCACCGAATGAGAAATGGCGCGCCCGAGAGGATTCGAACCTCTGACCCCCAGATTAGGAATCTGGTGCTCTATCCGACTGAGCTACGGGCGCGGACGGGCAATTCTAGCAGACCGGGATCAGCCTGCAATTGACGTATAATGCGCGGATGCAGGGAATCCTTCTCCGTACGCTTATCTCGATGCTGGGCCTGTTCCTGGCGTCGCGCATTGTACCCGGCGTCTCGATAGAGGGTACCGGCACCTTCATCCTGGCTGCGCTGCTTCTCGGTGTGGTCAACGCGTTGGTGCGGCCGGTGGCTTTCATCATGACCTTGCCGCTGACTGTCGTCACGCTTGGCCTGTTCCTGTTCGTACTGAATGCCGGTATGTTCGGCCTCGTCGCGGCGCTCCTTGACAACTTCAGCGTGTCCGGATTCTGGGCAGCGGTCTTCGGCGCCATCATTGTCAGTATCTCCAGTACCATTGCGTCCTGGTTCATCGGTCCCAGCGGCCGCTACGAGATTTTCGTCGTGAGGCGTCGCTGAAACACCGGAGAGAGCTT
>CBDUMZ010000086.1:0-7703 GCA_965368465.1 uncultured Chromatiales bacterium | reverse complement strand
GGCTGGGTGTGGAAGCGCAGTAATGCGTGAAGCTAACCAGTACTAATTGCACGTGAGGCTTGATCATATAACGCCAAAGCGTTTTGGCTTGTATGCGACATGTAATGCGACGCTAAGATAAATCTCAGATTGTCAGAAATTTTCCAGATTGTTTTTGTTCCCGGAAATAGGGTGCCGGACACCCTATTTCCGACAGGAATTTAGAGCCGGATCCCTGAAATAGGGTGTCCGGTACCTAATTTCCTAAACCAGTTTTCTGGCGGCAATAGCGAGTGGGTACCACCCGATCCCTTTTCGAACTCGGAAGTGAAAACGCTCAGCGCCGATGGTAGTGTGGGGTTTCCCCATGTGAGAGTAGGACACCGCCAGGATTTATTTTTAAGAAAGCCGCACCCAATGGGTGCGGCTTTTTTTTGCCCGGCTCAGATCAATTCGCGGGAATCGCTACGTGGTCGATACCGTGCTCGGCTGCCCAGCGATTCAACGGCCGCAGGTGTGTCTCGACGATGTCGGACAATTCCTCGCGACGCATGGACCATTCCGCGTCCAGATCAGCGAGACGGTCCAGCGCGCCGTTCGTTACCGGCGCACCGGTCTTGTCGATGACGTCCAGAAGATAACGCAGTTGCGCAATCAACATACTTTCCCACGCGTCTTCATCTTCATAGGTTTCGTGCTTTAGCTGCGTCAGCTGTGCTTCCCAGTCAGCGATGCGTTGCAGGCCTGCTTTGCCGGCGCTCTGCAATTCGCTTTCGTCCGGGTATCTTTCCAGCAATGCCAGGATCTGGTCGCGGGCTGTGCGGGCTTCCTCGAGCCGGGCAAGGCTGGAATTCATGAGGTCGCGGACCTGGGTCAGTCGCGCCCGCCACGTCGATACTTCACTCGGCGTCGCGACGGAACGGGGGTCGGCTGTGAACGCAAACGGCACGCGTTCTTCCAGGTCACCGATGCTGACGCGCACGGTATACGTCCCGGGCAAGGCGCTCGGCCCGCTGAATCCGGCGAAGAGCGCGATATCGGGAATGCAATGCAGTTCGGCGTCATGCAGGTCCCAGCTCCACTTGTTCAGGCCTTTGTCCAGCGTTGGGTACTTGATCTCGAACGGTCGACGCGGGTCCATGTTGCTGATGCGGCAGCGATCGAAATCGCTTTCCTGGCTCGAATAATGGCGCACGAGATTGTCGTTACTGTCGAGAATGTCGATCGCGAGAACAGCATCCTCGGCAGGTGCCTCCTTAAGGTAGTAATAGATCTGGACACCGGAGGGCGGGTTTGCGCCTTCGAAATTGCCGGGGTCACCACCGGGAAACCCTATCGATATCGTCGCCGGGCGGAACACATGCAATGCCTTGTTCTCCAGTTCAGGCGCGGCTTGCCGAATGATGTGCAGGTCGTCCAGTACCCAGAATGCTCGTCCCTGCGTCGCGGCGACCAACGTGTCCTGGCGAACGGCCAGATCGGTAATGGGGACGGGCGGCAGGTTCAGCGTCAGGGATTGCCAGTCGTCACCGTCGTTGAAGGAAACGAACATTCCGGCCTCGGTGCCCGCGTACAGCAGTCCCTTTCGTTCGGGATCCTCACGCACGACCCGAACGAATGTATTGTCGGGAAGCCCTTTGTCGATACGCCGCCATTGTCTGCCGAAATCGGTGGTGCGATAGATGTAGGGTCGGAAATCATTCAGCTTGTAACCCGTCACCGCGGCATACGCGGTACCCGGGTCGTGCGGGCTGAGCTCGATCGAATTGATCATGGCCTCGGAACCGTGCCTTGGTGAAATATTCGACCAGTTCTTACCTCCGTCTCTTGTCAGGTGGATCAGGCCATCATCACTGCCAACCCAGATTGCCCCTTTCTCGTGAGGCGACTCCACAACGTAGAAGATCGTGTTATAGAACTCGGCGCCGACGTTCTCAGGTGTCAAGGGGCCACCATTGCGTCCCTGTTTCGCTGGGTCATTTCGTGTCAGATCCGGGCTGATCTCGGCCCAGGTCAGGCCGCGATCCGAGGACCTGAGTAATTTCTGCGTTCCGTAGTAAATAACGGCCGGGTCGTGTGGAGACATGGCCACGGGGGCGTTCCAGTTACTGCGGTATTTAAGATCACGCGAGTCCTTGCCGTAGACCATTTCCGGGTAAGGAATAATCGAGCGCGTAAGACGCGTGTCGCGATCGAACTCCGTTAACGTGCCGTTGATCGTTGTTGCGTAGACCAGCCTGGGGTTGTCCGGGTCGAGCGCTATATGAGCGCTCTCGCCCCCACCGACAGGGAAATAGTCGTCTACGCCAATGCTGTGGTCGTACGCGCGACTGGCGATCGCAACGGTCGAATTGTCCTGCTGCCCGCCGTAGATGCGAAAGGGAACCTGGTTGTCGGTCGTCACGCGATAAAACTGCGCGGTCGGCTGGTTCATGATGCTCGACCAGGTCTCACCGCCATCGAAGGTAATCGTGGCACCGCCGTCGTTGCCATTGATCATGATCTTGTTGTTCTCGGGATTGATCCAGTGATCATGGTGGTCCCCGTGCGGTGTGCTCTTCTTTTCCCAGGTCTTGCCGCCGTCAACTGACTTCATGAGCGGGACATTCAGGACCCAGACCGTATCCTCATCCGTCGGGTCGGCCGTTATATGGTTGTAGTACCAGGCGCGGGTGTGCAACACGCGATGGTTGTTGATGAGCTTCCAGCTAGCGCCCGCATCATCGCTGCGATAGAGGCCGCCTTTTTCCGGTTCGGCTTCGATGATTGCGTAAACACGATTCGAATTGCTCGCAGAGACATCCACGCCAATCTTGCCGACGACCTTCGGCAGGCCGCCTTCCAGACGGGTCCAGGAATCGCCACCATCGGTGGATTTGAATATTCCGCCGGCCTCACCGCCGGAATGAATGAACCACGGCTTGCGTCCGTGCTCCCACATCGCTGCATACAGGATGCGCGGATTGTTGGGATCCATTACCAGGTCCGACGCACCGGTGTTCTCGTCGACCGACAAAACCTGTTGCCATGTCTTGCCACCGTCCAAGGTCCTGTATATGCCACGCTCTTTCGAAGGCCCCCAGATAGCGCCCTGGGCGGCCACAAAGGCTATATCGGGATTGAGAGGATGGATCTCTATAGCAGAAATCTGGCCCGTCGCGCCAAGGCCCACATGCGTCCATGAAGTGCCGCCGTCATCCGACCTGTAAACACCATCGCCATGGCTGGTGGTGACGCCGCGGATCGGTGACTCGCCAGTGCCGACAAACAGTATGTTGCCATCGGATTCGGATACGGCAACGGCGCCTATCGTGCCAACCTTGAAGTGCTCGTCCGAGATATTCTGCCAGGTGGTGCCGGCGTTTTCCGTTTTCCAGACGCCACCACCCGTTGCACCCATGTAGTAAAGCATCGGGTTGTTGCGCACACCGGTTACCGTGGTTACACGGCCGCCGCGATACGGCCCGATCAGTCGCCATTCGACAGCCGACAACAGTGAAGGGTCGTCGGTGTCGCCGGCATGCGCCGTCGATGAAATAGCGATTAAACCACTAATGGCAACCAGCAGAAGTGCGGTTGGACGGAGAATAGAAATCGGCGAGCTCATGCAAAACTCCTTTTGTCCTGATTTGGATTCAGGCCGGATGCGGGTCCAGTTTTTTTATAGTGATTCCGAATGCGCCATACAGTATGGAGACGAACGGGTTGATCAGGTTGAAGAAGGCAAACGGCAGGTAGGCAAAGGTTGCCACGCCAAGCGTCGCCGACATGTAGGCGCCACAGGTATTCCACGGCACCAGCGGCGAGGTCAGGGTTCCGCAATCCTCGATGACCCGGGACAGGTTGCGCGGGTCGAGGCCGCGACGCTGAAACTCCGCCTTATACATGCGGCCGGGCAGCACGATGGAAATGTATTGGTCCGCCGCAACGATGTTGGAGCCGATGCAGGTGACGGCCGTTGTGAAGATCAGTGCGCCGGTGCTGTGCGCTGCACGTAACGCGGCGCGAATCAGTCGCTCCAGCATGCCGGCGTGTTCCAGCACGGCGCCGAACGACAACGCACAGATGATCAGCCAGATAGTCGTGAGCATGCTCGACATGCCGCCCCGTGACAGAAGGTCGTCAACGGTAACCACCCCGGTCGTTGAAACGTAGCCATTGGCGAGCACCGACCAGACGCCCTTCGCCAGCGCGAGCGATGTCGTGAGTTCGGGCGTTGCAGCGAGCGCGATAACAACGTCAGGCTGCAGCGCAACCGCGGCGATTCCGCCGAGAAGAGCGCCAATGAGAATCGTGGGCAACGGCGGAAACTTGCGCATGGCCAACGTGAATACAACGAGGAGCGGAATCAGCGCCAATGGCGTGATACGGAAGGTCTCGCTCAGGGTCCGCGTGGTGACTTCGAGCGCGGCGCTGTCGATCTCTGCCGTTGTGCGCAAGCCCACAATTGTAAACAGTAGCAGCGCGATCAGGAACGACGGACCCGTGGTCCAGACCATGTGGCGTATGTGTGTAAAAAGGTCAGTGCCGGCCACCGCGGGTGCAAGGTTGGTGGTATCCGATAACGGCGACATCTTATCCCCGAAATACACGCCGCTCACAACGGCACCGGCAGTGATTTCAGGCGAGAGCCCGAAGCCGAGCGCGACGCCGATCAGGCCGACGCCGAGCGTTCCGGCGACGGTCCACGAGCTGCCAATGCTTAGAGCGGCGACCGCGCAAATCAGGCAGGTTGCCGCGAAGAAGACCTGCGGATGCAGCAGCTGCAACCCGTAGTAGATCATCGCCGGCACTGTACCCGCGAGGAGCCATGAACCGATCAGCGCACCAACCGCAAGCAGGATCAGGATCGCACCCATGGCAGTGCCGATGCCGTGGATCATGGCGCGCTCTACATCCCGCCAGCGGTGTCCATTGCGCACCGCAATGATCGCCGCGACTGCCGCGGCAACGATCAGGACGATCTGTGTGGCACCGCCAATCGCGTCAGAGCCGAACAGGTAAACGGACCCCGCCAGCAGGATGATCAGCACCACGATCGGTAGCAGCGCCTGGAACAGACTCGGAGTACGTGGCTCTGTCATTCACTTTCCTCGGTGGATGGCGGCAGCACCAGTCTGCGCAGTTCGTTGTGATCGATGCCTTTGGCCAGGCGGCCCTGGTCACCGAGCATGTCGCGCCCCGCGACCAGTGCATTGATAATCGCCTCTTCGGTGGCTTGCACGGTTGCCGCAAACAATGGATTCAGGTGGTCGTTCGGTATCGAGAGATTTGCGGCATCGGATTCTCCACGAGACGCCGCCTCGTTTGCCGTCGAAAATGCGACGAAGATATCACCGGATCCGTTGCTGCCCGTATCGCCCGTTCTGCCGATCGCAAGTGGTACGCGACGCGCGAGGCGCTTGAGTTGCTGCGGCAGCAACGGCGCATCGGTTGCGACAACCACAATAATTGAGCTGAGCATTCCGGCATCACCGCCGGTCTGCGAATATATCAGGTCGCCCTGCATTTCGCGGCCCACCGCCACGCCGGCTACCCGCAGGTTTTCGCGCCGACCGTAGTTGGCCTGCACCAGCACACCGAGTGTGTACTGATCGCCAGCTACCTCTGCGATACGCGATGCGGTGCCAATGCCGCACTTGAACTCGAAACAGATCATCCCGGTGCCGCCACCCACGCTGCCTTCCGCGACTGCACCGCTGCTCGCGCGATCGAGAGCGGCGGCAGCATGCTCCGGCCGCACGTGGAAACCGTTGATGTCATTGAGGTGGCCGTCCCAGGTCTCTGCAACCACGGGCAGGGACCAGAAATAGCCACTGTGATCCGCTGCGCTTTGTGCAACGCGCCAGCGAATCACGCCTTCATGCACGGCGCCAATGCTGTGCGTGTTGGTAATCATCACAGGGCCTTCGAGAAAGCCGCTCTCCTCTATCCATGTTGTACCGGTCATTTCGCCGTTGCCGTTAAGCGTATACCAGCCGGCGTAGACCATCGTGTTCATCGATTCACGGCCGCGCGGCAAGATGGCCGTTACACCGGTTCGTATGGCACGGTTTTCGGCAAGGTCGCGGATGATGGTTTCGTGCCCAACAGTCACACCGGGGACATCGGTGATCGCGTTCAGCGAGCCCGGCGTGCCATCAAAAGGAATGCCGAGATCTCGCGCGCGCGGTGCTGCCGGCCCGGCGAATGCGGTTGCGGCCATCAGGATCGCGGCAAACAGGGGAAGCAGCTTCGTCGTCGATTTCATTTTCATAAGTTACTCAGGCAACAGGGCTAGAACATGTTGAGATCTTCGTCAGGGCTGTGATCGGTCAGCAGGGAAACGACGACGAGCAGCGGCAGGCTGACGACCCATCCGAGATAGGATGCCGACAGTCCGAAGGGCTCGTCGAAGGCAACCCAGAGCAGCGCTGAAAAGCCACCGCCGAGCATGCTCCAGAATGCCCCGCTCGCTGTCGTGCGGCGCCAGAACAGCAAGCCCAGCATCGGGAAGAACAGGCCGGCTGAGCCAAAGGTGTAGGCGTAAAGTATAAGGTCGAGCACGTTAGGCACGAGATAGGCCATGCCAATGCCCAGCACGCCGAGTACCAGTGTCGCTATACGGGCGACCATGACGATCGACTTCTCGCTCGCATTGGGGCGAAAGTACCTGCGGTAGATATCGTTGGTGACGATCGCAACGGGTCCCATGAGTACCGAGTCGGCTGTGGACATGACCGCGGCGATGTAGGCGGCGATGACGATGCCGGCGAGTCCGACCGGCAGCAGCTCCATGATCAACATCGGCGTTGCGAGTTCGGGATCCTGGAGATCGGGCATCAGCATGCGAGCGATCAGGCCGATCAGCGTGCTGCCGATGGCAAACAGCGGCCACTCGATCGGCACGCCTGTGAGGAAGAACGCCCGCCGCGCTGTCTTTTCATCCCGCGCGGCGACGATGCGCTGCATGGCGGCAATCGAAATAAACCATACGGGGAAGATCGCAAAGAACCAGCCAATCAACCGCTTCCAGCCGATCGCTCCCCAGTCGACCAGCGACTCAGTTTCCGGATTGGCCGAGAAGTGCTCGACGATACCGCTCCAGCCGCCCACCGTGTACAGGCCGATCGGCGCTGCGATAAACACGATGCCGATCAACAGCACCACCATCTGGAAAACATCGGTATAGATGACGGCTTTGAGGCCGCCCGCCGCGGTGTATGCGAGGATCACGGCGCCGGACACGACGACGGCCACGGTAAGGTCGATCTCAATAGTTGACTGCAGCAACTTGGCGCCGGCAATGATCTGGCCGCCGACAAATGTGAACCAGGCGATGCCGATAACGACGGCCGCGACGGTTCCGGTGCGGCGATCGAAGCGGGCCTCGAACAGGTCGCCGGTCGTCAGGCCTTTCACCCGATCCGCCCAGCGTTTGACCTTCGGCACCATCAGGAATGACACGAGGACGACGCTCAGCCCCGAGATTGCTATCAGCCAGGACCCCGAAATGCCCAGCGTGAAGCCGAGTCCGCCCATGGCAATACTGAAACCCCCGCCAAGATCCGTCGCTGCCGTGGAAGCGGTCGTCTGCACGAGATTCATGTTGCGATCGGCGGCGAGGAATGACTCACTTTCACCGGTGCCCCTTTCCTTGCGCGCGATGCGCAGGCCAATCCAGATCAGTACGACGAAATAGGCGCCGATTGCGATGAGGTCGAGGGTGTGCAGAGAAGTCACGT
>CBDUMZ010000085.1:0-7954 GCA_965368465.1 uncultured Chromatiales bacterium | reverse complement strand
ACAGTCACAACCCGATCGCTCATGTCGTCAATGGCATACCGATCACGTCCAATTACTCGAAAACTTACAGCTTCGGCCGCGTCGACTTCGAGGTGGACCGCAGCCGGCAGGCGGTGATCTCGCGCCAGGTCTTTGCGCCGCAGCGAACGGCACCAGGCACACTAGATCGATACGAAGGTTTTCCACTGGTTCCCAACGCCGACGTTGCGCATGTCGCGATGCTTGCCACCGCCCGCGCAGAGGCGCTCAAGCAGGAGGAACTCGGCGTCACACTGACCGGGCCATTCGACCTCGTCCCGGACATCGAGTCGGCCATCAGTAATCTCATGACCGAGGCCATGCTCGATGCATTCGAAGCCGAAGCCGATATCGCCATTCACAATGTCTTTGGCGGCATCCGCAAAGGTCTGCCCGCCGGTCCGCTGACCTACGGTGCGGTATTTGAAATGTTTCCGTTCGACAATATCGTTTCGATCCACGAACTATCCGGACGCGACCTGCGACAGGTAATAGCGGGACACGTCGGTGCGCACCGCCTGCCGGGTTTTGCGGGCATGCGCGTGTTTGTCCGTTGCGACGACTCCCGGATGGACGTCAGGATGCAGCTCGATGACGGCCGCGTCATTGGCGATGACGACCGTATTCGGGTCGTTGCGAACGACTTCCTGGCATTGGGCGGAGACGGCATCCTGACGCCCGCAATTCCCGAGGGTGGTTTCGAGCTGCGCTACGACATGCCGCTCACGCGCGATGCCCTGATCGGCTGGTTTCGTGCCGGCCCGGACATGCTTGGCCCGGAAGACTTCCGGACCCACGATGCACCAAAGTGGAACCTACCCGACATAATCCCCGGCAACTGCCGTTTATAGAGAACTTGCCAGCCGATTCCGACTATAATCCTCAGCGTGTGACATAAGAACACGACACACCGCCCATACAATAAATAGAAAATCAGGCAGGGGGTAAGGCATGTTCAAGAGAGCGATCGCCAGCGCGACGATGTTGGCTGTTATCAGCGTATTTCCGACAACGGTTCCGGCGCAGAGCGTGGTCGAGCAGAACTCGAATGTCGTTGGCCGCACGGCGCCTGGCTACTACCGCGGCATCCCCGGGATGCAGGACAATGAAGGCAGTTGCGCTATCAACCCGATCCTGCCGCGCAATATCGTGTGTGCGTGGAATGCGAGTGGTGGCTCGGACGACGCCATCGGCGATACCTGGCTGCGTTTTTCGGAGTCGCTGGACAGCGGCCGCTCGTTCTTCAATCGCTACCTGAACGGCAGCAACCTGGATCCGGGAACGAGTATCGGCCAGCAGTTCGCGGCGGATCCCGTGATGATGTGTTGGCCGGGTGGCTGCGGCACCGTGATGCTCGCGAGCTCACGGGCGGAGAACGGCGGCCAGGGTGGCGGCATCTACATCCAGTGGATGGCCGATCTCAATACCGAGAGCGGCTTTCGCAAGGCCCTCAAGATCAACCTCGACCAGGTCTATCGTTCGACCGGCAGCAAGTTTGCGGACAAGCCGCACGCCATCTACATGCTGGACGAAGACAATCCCGGAACCGTGGACGTGGCGTTCGATGTCGAACTGCCCGACGGTGCGGGGGGCTTCCGGACCGAACGCATCGTGCGCAGCTGGCCCAAGGCCCGTATCCTCGTCGTGTTCGCCCTGTTCAATCCCAGTAAGAACGACATCGAAATACTGACGACCCATACCGACGACTACGGCACCAACTGGAGCAACCCCCGGCAGATAGCCCAGACGTCGGGCAGAGACCAGGGCGTCAGCGTCGCCGCCATCGGTAACACGGTCTTTTTCGGCTTTCGGCGCTTTGCGAACAATGGCGACACCGACGACATCATGGGCGTCGTGTCCACCGATCGCGGTGGCCGGACGGGCAAGCCCTTTGTCGTCGCGCAGGACGTTTGCGTGTACGACGTGCCGACGCTGCCGAGCACGGCAAACAGCACTGCGGCCGCCGCACGAACCAACGACTTCCCCTGGGTCAGCGAGGATGGCTCGAGGTTTATCATGGTGTACTCGGAGCGTCGCCGGAGCTCCGATGGTGGTTGCCTGACGATCCCGGGAGAACCGTCGGACTCGCGCATCGTCGCATCGATCGGTTCGGCCAACGGCAAGAACTGGAGCACACCGGTGGAGGTCGCGCCCAACGCGGACCACGGTTTCCAGTTCATGCCCGTCGTCGACTGCTCGCTCGGTGTTTGCCAGATTGCCTGGTGGGACTCTCGCCGCGACAGCGCGCGAGTGCGTGAATTCATGAATACGCAGGGCGGCCCGGTTGCGGACGCCGCGCTCGCGGCATTCGAAAGCGTGCCGATCCTTGCCGATTTCAATTTCCCGGTCGGCGGCGGCAGCAACGAAGTAATCCAGTTTCGCCGTACTGCCGACATGTACACCAAGAAAGTAACCATCACGAACGGGCAACTGAGCGCTCCGGACGAGCCTTCACTGGCGTCGCGGTATCGCCTGGGGCTTTACGACAATGCGCTGGTCGAGCTTGAGGCCAATCCTTTCAACGTGAAAGCCTACAAGACGAACTCCGTGCCCTTCATGAGTGACTACAGCAGCATGAGTTCGGCAAAACATCGACTGGTATTCGATCCGTCGCAGCCTCAGCAGGCACCGTTCTGGGAGAGCAATTCCGGACCGAATGCCCTCGATCCCGATGCCGAACCGAGCTTTTGGCTCGCCTGGACAGACGCTCGCAACATGCGAGGGCAGCTCTACACGGCGGCCATCGATGGCCAGCCGCCGTTCGCACGAACACCGGAGCCGCCGACCACCGCCGCGACGAACGAGAACGCCTTCCCTGGCGAGCCCGTTGCCGACCCTGCTACGACGCTGACCGCCGAAGCCCTGGAGGACTTCAACCCGGCCGCCGGGAGTTGCACTCCGATCAGCGCCGCGAACGCCCCGCCGGCGGGCACGTATTTTCCGGCGCTCAACAACCGCGTGAAGGATTCCGACATCTATGGTGCCCTGGTCGAGAGCCGGGTTACCGCCTGGTCGCTGAATCCCACCAAGACGCTGGGCTCCATCCAGCGTGTCTATACGATTATCGCCGAGAACGAGAGCCTGGCAGCGCGGCAGTTTCGTTTCGAGATCGCGAATCAACCCGCTGGCGACCCGGCGACGTCGCGAGCCTCCTGGAAGCAACTGCCGTGGGATCCGTCCGGCGGCGCATTCCTGGCCGTAGCGCCAACGACGTCGGTCATCGAGACCGCGGGACCCCAATCGAGCGTGACCGTTGCCCTGTTTGTCGTTTCGGAGCTGCCGATCAATCCTGTCAACGTGCAGATTTTCGACGAGAGCAGCAATGCACTGGTCAGTTCGATTACCGTGAACGGCACCCTGGAGTCCGGACCACTTCTGAGCCCCAACGGCACAATCAATGTTGCAGAAATCCACAACCCTGAGCTGCTGGCGCCGGATCAGTTCAACCCGGACCAGTACAACCCGGACCAGTACAACCCTGACCAGTTCAATCCGGATCTCTTCAACCCGGATCAATTCAACCCGGACCAGTTCAACCCCGATCAGTTCAACCCGGACCAGTTCAACCCGGATCAATTCAACCCGGACCAGTTCAACCCGGACCAGTTCAATCCCGATCAGTTCAACCCGGACCAGTTCAACCCCGATCAGTTCAACCCGGATCAGTTCAACCCGGATCAGTTCAATACCAACCTGACCGACTCGGATGATCTGCACAATCCCGAGATTCCGCAACCGAACCTGGTCGGCGTCCCGCGAGACACGGGCGATACCGTCGTCAAACTCGATGTGAATTTCGGCCTGAAGAACGTCGGCAACACGGCGACGCCCTACACGCTCGATTTTGCGATTGCGGACAGCAATGTCCTGGCGCTGATCGAGAACAGGGAGATCGCGACGCAGATTATCGCCTGGCAGAACAAGCAGGTTGACGACGTGACGCTGTGCGTGCCACGGCTGGTCACGGAGAACCGGGTCATCGCCGCGGTGAACGACCCGGATTTGTCAGAGCTGGTCATCCCGACGATCGATGACAACCGTACGCCGACACTGACCTATTTCGTGACACCGGGCGACATCCTGCAGATCACGCTGCGCTTTATCGGCAAACGCGACACCCTGGAGACCGTCGCAGCCGCGCTCGAAAACGACATCATTTCCTACGTGTTCGCGTCGCAAGCGGCCAACACGGGCGAAAACGACCTGGGCATAAACCGGGAGCAGGTCGTCAATGACCGCACACCGGCCACGTTCAACTTCCAGAGTGGTGCGCAGGTTATTGAAGCCAATGCACCGGGCGGTGCGTCGCTCCCCGCGGACTACGTCACGGCAACCAAGAACGATGCAGCGGTTGACGTTACCTGCCTGCCCTCGCTACCCACCGTTATTCCGCTGAATATCCTGAACGGCGGTACTCCGACAGACCTGTCCTGCTGGGCGACCACCGACAACGGCGTGACTGCCGAGTTGAACCTCGCCGTCAGCGTCTTCGATACCGAAGCACCGATTATCGATCCGACCAGCGTGCCCCAGGTTCCGCCAGTGGAGGCGATTTCCCCGAGCGGTGCGATTGTGACGTTCGCGAATCCGACGGCATCGGATATCTGGGGTGTCGACGGCGATGTCGATGTCACGTGCACGCCACCCTCGGGTGACGAGTTTCCGTTCAGCGCCCCGGGGCCGACAACAACAACGGTCAGCTGCGTCGCCACGGACGACAGCGGCAACGTCTCGGAGCCCGCGACCTTTGATGTCGTCGTCGAGGACACTCAGGCACCGACAATCGGAGATGTGATCGGCTACGATCCGACACCACCCCCGGTTGTGCTCGGCGCGGATCAAAGCTCGTTCCTGCTGACCTGGGATTTTGCCGTCAACGACGCCGATGCCTCGCCGGCAGTCGAGTGCACGCCGGGTACCGCGGTGAGCGCCGTACCGCCCTTGTACGTCTTCAATCACGACTTCCCGGTCGGCGTAACGCCGGTCAGTTGCACGGCGACCGACAGCAATGGGCAGTTTGCCTCGATTTCGTTCTCCGTTGAAATCGTCGACGTAACGCCGCCCGTTATCACGCTGAACGGCGACAACACCGTCACGCTGGAAGCGGGCTCAGGCCCTTACCAGGACGCCGGCGCGACCGCGATCGACAACGGCGACCCGGATGTGAACGTGACGATAGATGTCGATGCCGACGCCGTCGACACGAATACGCCGGGTACCTACACGGTAACGATCACGGCGACGGATCCATCGGGCAACACGAGCACGGCCACGCGTACCGTCATTGTCGAGTTCTCCTACGGCCTGACCGGCATCATCCCGGCAAAGACGAACGTGAGAATGGGTAGTTCCAATCCCTTGCGCTGGGCCTGGCTGGATGCGGACGGCAACCCTGCAGACTCGTCGGGCGACATGCAGTTCCTGCGGATCGAAGACTGTGCCACGGGAGCGCTCATCATCAATCCGGCCGGCGACCCGGGAGCGAGCGGCTTCCGCTTCAAGGCCGACAACTGGTGGCAGTACAACTGGGACTCGATGGCCCCGGCCGGCGCCCAGTACTGTGCGTTCGTGGTCAGTGGCCGAACGGGCCAGGAGATGCGGTCTCCGAATATCCGGGTGCGCTAGGTATTACTGCATGCGCTGGCGGGCATCGTTCGCCAGCGCATCGGCCTCCGGGCGGCGACTGATAAAGGTCATGTAGTTTTGCCTGGCGTCGTGCAGCATGCCGAGTTCCTGCTGGGCGCGCCCCTGCCAGTACGGCAGCGTCGCCATGTAATGCCAGGTAGGCAGGTCGTCGAGGAACAACGCACTGGCCTCACCCCTGCGTTCGAAACAGGCGGTGAATTCGTCAAGCGCTTCGGCCGCATAGCCCGCCTCGAGGTAGGCGATACCTCGATGAAAACGCAAGAGCCAGAGGTCCGCCAGCTCAACGCCTGAGGAGATCGAATCGAGCGCGGCCACCGCGTCGCCGGCGGCCAGTGCCACCTTGCCTTCAATCAGCGCCGCATACGCGCGATTCTGCGGCTGCAGGTTCGACTTCAGCTTGTTGGCGATGAGTCGGGCAGCGTCCGTATCCCCGATGGCCAGGTACATCAGTGCGGCCGGCACCTCGCGTGACAGGCCACCCGATGTCTCGACAGCTTCTGCCAGTGCGGCAGCAATGTCCGTGTCGCGCTCGTTTTGCAGCAACATGGCCTCGGCGAGCCCGATTCGCAGGCTCGCCTCGAAATACTGGCTTCCGGCCGTTTGCGCGAGGGCGATGCCTGTCTCGTACATTGAGCGCGCCGTTTCGAAGTCGCCTCCGAACAAGGCCGCGTCTGCAAGTCCCAGGTGCGCGGTCAACTCGCCGCGAACGCCCGCGGGCTCCATTTGCGCATAAGCGGTTCGTGCCGCACCGATATCGCCATCGGACAGGGCCTTGATCGCGATCGGCAACCAGGCCTTGAAGTAATTGTCGTCAAGCGCGCGAACTTTTTCGGCTTCTGCGACAGCCGTAGCGAAGTCCGTCGCGTACATCGCGTACAACGCATAGTTCGAACGACCCATGACGCTGTTCGGGTAGATATCCAGCAGTATGCCGCCGGCCTCCAGCGCCTTCTGGAAATTCAGCGAGTAAAAATATTGCACGGCCAGCCCGTTGTGGGCCGTATCGTCGGCGGGGTATTTCTCGACCAGTTGCTCGTACGTCTCGATCGCCTTTTCGAAGTTTCGCGTAACGATGGAGTAGTACAGCCCCAGCGTCCGCAAACGTTCGCGCTCCGTCATCGTACCGAGCGTACTCAACGCCTTCTTCCAGAGTTCGTCCGCCTGCTCGGTTTGCCCCAGCGCATGCGCACTCAGCGCCAGCCCTGAATAAGCCCGCCCGAAGTTCGGATCGAACTCGAGGGCCTGCCGATAGAAAGACATCGCCTCGTCGTACTTACCGTTGTATTGCAGCGACTGCGCTCTCGCGTACGCCTGTGCCGCTTCGAGGTTCTTCGCTGTGAACGTCTCGCTGGATACCAGTCGCGCACGGTCGAGATGTTTGTCCCCCAGTTCTTCCCGGAGATCGCCGGACAGCGTACCGATGGCCGTCAGCACCTCGAGCTTGTTGTCCGCATCGACTGTCGCGCTCGTCAGTACTTCGCCGCCCTTGGGATCCAGGGCGCGCACGTACAGCCGGTATTCACCGCCGCTTTCCTCGATTGACCCGGCCATGACAAGCTTGATGCCTTCACGCACGGCGATGAGTCTCGCTGTCGTTTCGTCCAGCACCGAGTTCGACTCGTCCAGCGTTTTCGCCAGCCTGATCGCCGAGTCACGCCGGTAACCGGCGATAAACGGGGCACTCTCGATGCCGATCTGCAGCGCCTGCTCGAGCGTGCCGTCGAAGAGCGCATCCCCGGTGCGATTGTCAAAATCGGCGATGAGTACCGATATCGGGTCGACGGCGTCCGTGCCGTCGGCTTCGTCATCGGCGAAATTCAGGTAGAGCGACACGACCAGCGCGAGCGACAGCAACCCGATGACCATGAAGTCCATCTTGCGACCGCCAAAGGGCAACACCACGGTATCCGTGGGGCCGCCCTGCACCTCGATACCGTCTTCCGTAATGTCGTAGACCCAGGCAAGCACCACGACGATCGGCAAACCGACGATCGCCACGATGATCAGCGCACGCAGGACCCAGTCGGGTGCGTCGAACGCAGGCAGGAAGACGCTGGCCGCTTCGATTAGAATCCACGCCACACCGACGTAGAGACCGGCGGTACGAAATACTTCGCGGCGCCGTAATTCGCGGATCAGTTTTGACATTGCCGACGCAGCTCCCAGGCCATGGAACGATTTTGGACCGGGCAAGTCTAGCATGGCATGGTGCAATTGAAGCACCCGCTCGAAAATAGGAACAAGGACGTACCCGCTTGATTCAACAAAAGATTCTTATCGCGATCGCGGT
>CBDUMZ010000084.1:0-8046 GCA_965368465.1 uncultured Chromatiales bacterium | reverse complement strand
CCTATCCGGCACCATTTTCTAAGGCCCCGTGTCGTACGGGTCGTACCCCGAATTCTCGTCCAGTAGTCGGACACCCGATGTCGAATCCTCGTCGCGTCGCTGCTGGATAGCCACGCGCGCCGAATAGCGCTCGGGCTGCTCTCGGTATACCTCGACTTCGGGAATTCCCAGAATTCGTTTGACCAGGGACTTCATTGGCGCCTCCTCGGGACGTCGCAGTGTTGCATGTGCGTCACACAATAGGGGCTGCCGACGACGGAGAAACCGGACGTAGATCACGCACTGGCGATTTTGGGGAATACACCCACTGCAAATTGGGGGATTTCCCCAGCGGGCCCGGTCAGGCGAGCCGCTCCCTGAGTTCCTGCCGGAAGCGCCGGCTTACCGGCACCCGCACATCCGTCCTCAAACGCGCTTCGCCATCGCCTGTATCGAACGCCACGATCTCCGCCACGCGATCCAGGTTCACGATGGCGCTGCGATGCACGCGCTGGAATCCGAGTGGAAGCAGCCTCTCGTCGATGCGTGTCATCGTTTCGCGCAATGGGTATACACGGTTGCCCACGTGCAGGTTCACGTAGTTGCCGCTCGACTCGATCCAGTCGATCTCGTCGATGCGCACGAGAAACTCGCGCCCCAGTTTCTTGACGAGGAAGCGGTCCGAAACGCCTGCGGCTGGAATGTCGTCCTGCGCCTCGTCGAGAAAGCCGGCCTCGCCCTGTAAGCGCCGCAGGACAAATCGATAGAGGTAGATGATGACGATGATCAGCAGGTAGGCCCGGAAATCCTTCAGGTACTCATAGCCGAACTGGAGGAGCCAGTTTTCCCAGTGATAGCTGCCGAGACTGGATGAGACCGAGTACACGAGTACCCGGGCCCAGTACATCAGGCCTACGTGAAGGAGCGAGAAGATCACACTGAACAACGCATGCGCTACGACGGTTTGCTGCCAGTTGTCCGCGCGAATGGTATTGCGATGATCGAACCACAGGATGAGTGGAAACAGCAGGACAGTCACCGCATGGCTGGTGCCTTCCCACACCACGGGTTCCAGCCAGTTTACCGGCCCGCCGTCGCGACCCAGCTCGATCAGTTCGATACCGACGTTCGCCAGGAAGCCGACCAGGGCGAACCCCAGTACCATGCCGATTTCCCACCAGCGGCGCCTGGCCAGGTAGCGTTCCATACTCATAGCGCAATCCTAACCTCTGGCCGGAATTGACGGCGGCCACTCGTCACCTGCAACCTGCATTTCATCACAAAATTGCCGCGACTTGTCCCATTGCAGTGATGAAAGGCGCTCCAGTCGGGCAAAGTGGTCCCATGAGCCAGAACCGCCGCCATGATATCGACGCCTTGCGCGTCTTCGCCTTCAGCCTGCTGATCCTCTATCACGTTGCCATGTTCTATGTCCTCGACTGGGGCTGGCATATCAAATCGAGCTACCAGGCCGAGTGGCTGCAATTCCCGATGCTGCTGGTCAACCAGTGGCGCATGCCGCTGCTGTTCATCATCTCCGGCCTGGCGGTCAGCTTTGTCTGGCGACGCTACACGCCAGGCCGTTTCGCGCTGCGGCGGGTTTATCGCCTGTTGTTGCCGCTCCTCTTCGGCATGGCGTTCATCGTTGCGCCGCAGTGCTATTACGAAGCGCTGGGCAAAGGCCTCATCGAACCCGGATTCGGCAGGTTCATGCTGCAGTACCTGACATTCCAGGATTTTCCAGGCGATGCCTGGGGCGGTGAGGAAATGATCGTCTGGACCTGGAATCATCTCTGGTACCTGGCCTATGTCCTGTTCTACTCCCTGCTGCTCATCCCGCTTGCCGTGCTGCTCGACGGGCCGCTCAAACGCGTGCGCAGCGGCTTCTGCGCGCTGCGCGGTTTCTGGATTTACGCGGTCCCCGTTGCCGTTCTCATGGTCTACGGCGCATTCCTGTTCCCGAAGTTTCCGTACATCAGCCACGCGCTCGTGGACGACTGGTACGCACACGCGATGTACGGCACGTTCTTCCTGATCGGCTACCTCGTGGGTCGCGATGAAGGCTTCTGGAGCGAACTTGAACGCATGCGCTGGGTGAGCCTGGTTGCCGCGATCGTCTGCTTCGGCCTGTTCATGATGCGCGAACTGCTGGCCCCGGAAGACGCGTTCCCCCTTGCCGGCGAATTGCAGATGCTGATTCTCTACAGCAACCGCTGGCTGTGGATTATCGCGATCTTCGGCTGGGGCCACCGCCTGCTGAATCGTCCCAGCGCATGGCTCACCTATGCGACCGGGGCCGTATACCCATGGTACATCCTCCACCAGACCGTCACGATCGTGATTGGCGCCAACCTCTCACCCTTGTCGCTCGGGCCGGTGCTTGAGCCGGTGCTCGTGCTCGGTGGCACCATCGCGGGCTGCTACGTCCTGTACGAATTCGTGATTCGCCGTGTCCGGATACTGCAGCCGCTCTTCGGTGTATCGATCGGGCGCTAGTCGCTACTGATTGCCTCTGCGCAGTGCGCCGCTGTCGAGAATCATCTCGAAGCCCTGCATGTTTGCCGGAATGACGACGACGCTGCCGTTGTTGTCCGCGAACTCGAGCAGGGCGGTGTTGACCTCGTGCTGCAGGTACTCGGCCGTGAGGCTCGAGTTGATGATGTTGTTTGCTTCGGCGATTCCCTTGGCGCGTTCGATTTCGATCTCGGCATCCTTTTTCGCGATCTCGACCTGCACCTGCTTGGCTTCCAGGCGCTTCTCGGCTTCAACCGCATCGCGAATCGCGGCCTCGATGCTCGGGTCGGTATTCAATGCGCGTACGACGACGCGAGTAACGATGATATCGCCGGAGTCCGACTGGTTGAGGCGTCCCTGGAGCTCCTCCAGAACCGCTGTTTGCAGAAGCTCACGCTGCTTGTGCAGTTGCAGACTGTCGATCTCCGACACCTGTTCGTAGATAGCGGCACGGGCTTCGCGGACGAGGAGGCCGTAAGCCGGCATGTACACACCGTCCGGACCTCGTGCCGCCGCAGAGGCGTACTTGACGAACAGTTCCGACACGCGCTCGCTCGGTACCCGGTAGAACACGGAAACATCGAGGTCTTTCAGCGACAGGTTGTCAGCCGCTTTTGGCGTGAGGTCGTTGATGTCGATGGCAATTTCCTTGGCGCTGAACTCGAGCGAGTTCGTCAGGAAAGGCATCTTGAAGTTGAGGCCCTGGCCTTTTTCGTTGTGATCGACTTTGCCCAGCGTGCGTTCAACCGCA
This sequence comes from uncultured Chromatiales bacterium, assembly GCA_965368465.1. Taxonomy (GTDB): domain Bacteria; phylum Pseudomonadota; class Gammaproteobacteria; order Steroidobacterales; family Woeseiaceae; genus UBA1847. The sequence continues at coordinate 4,802 of CBDUMZ010000084.1, read as the reverse complement.
ACGTTACCTGTCTCGACGGTGTAAGCACTCATGAAGGCAGCGATGCCGATGAGGATAGCGACGATGATGATTTTGATCTGCATGGTGTTCTTTACCTCGAAAGTACGAAGATGTCCGCCGGTGAGGCGCGCCAGGTCTCGTCTGAATTTACTAGCCATATCGCGCCATAGAATAGGTTACGGCAACGGCCCTGTCACGATCAGTTGGATAAGTCCTTTCTTTTTGAACGATATCTGTTACAGTCCGCCCCGTCTTGGCGCACATCGGTCTGCGCCACTCACTCCAGCCCAGCAATTCCGCGGGTTCGGAGTCACCAATAAATTCCAGCCTGGACCGGACCGCAATTCCCTCGCGCAAGCATGAGGTACGTCGGATCAGGCGATCTGGAGAACATCCAAATGTTGTTTAACGAACTCGGCCTGTCGGCCGACTTGCTGCGTGCTGTCGCGGATCAGGGCTATGAAACGCCCACACCTATTCAGCGCGAAGCCATTCCTCATATTCTCGAAGGCCACGATATTCTCGCCGGCGCACAAACGGGCACGGGCAAGACGGCAGGTTTTACGCTACCCATGTTGCAGATCCTCGGGGATCCCCCGTCCGGCCCGCGGCGCATTAGGGCCCTGATCCTGACGCCGACGCGCGAACTTGCTGCGCAGGTCCACGAAAGCGTGCATACCTACGGCAAGTATCGCCCGGTACGGGCCATGGAAATCTACGGCGGCGTGAGCGCACGTCCGCAGATCACCAAGATCAATCGCGGCGTCGATGTGGTCATTGCCACACCCGGACGTCTGCTCGATCATGTCCGCCAGAAAAACATTGATCTCTCGTTCGTCGAGATGCTCGTCCTCGACGAAGCGGACCGCATGCTCGACATGGGCTTCATCCGTGACATCAAGGAGATCATCAGGCAACTGCCGAAGAAGCGGCAGAACATGTTGTTCTCGGCGACCTTCTCGAAAGAAATTCGTGAGCTGGCAAACAACCTGCTCGACAGTCCGGCCGAAATACAGGTTGCCGCGCGCAACACCACGGCCGATCGGGTTGAACAACTCGTCTACCCGGTCGACAAGGACCGCAAGCGCGAACTGCTCTCCGAAATGATCGGCCGCGGCAACTGGCAGCAGGTTCTCGTGTTCACGCGCACCAAGCACGGCGCAAACCGCCTGGCGAAGCAACTCAACCAGGACGGCATTACCGCTGATGCCATTCATGGCAACAAGGGCCAGGGAGCGCGCGCAAAAGCGCTGCGTGACTTCAAGGCCGGCAAGGTCCGCGTCCTCGTGGCGACAGACATCGCCGCTCGTGGCCTGGATATCGAGAAGCTACCGCATGTCGTGAACTTCGAGTTGCCGCACGTTCCCGAAGACTACGTGCATCGCATTGGGCGCACGGCGCGCGCGGGGCAGGATGGAACGGCCCTGTCGCTGGTCTGCGTCGATGAGAACAAGCTCCTCAAGGACATCGAGGCGCTGCTCAAACGGGATATCAAGAAGGAATTTGTGCCCGGTTACGACGTCGACAAACGTATCAAGCCCGAGCCTATCCAGAACGGCAGGCAGCGTCGCCAGGGCGGGCCGCGCCCGGCCGGTGGCAAACCTTCGGGTCGCAAGAAATTGGGCAAGCCGGGCGGGAAGGGCCGGCCGGGCAAGAGCGCCCGCGCTGGTCAGCGGAAACGATTCTCGCGCTCGACACGTACCAGCGCATCCTGAGTGTGCGCTGCATCCTTGCGAATCTCACGCAGGAACAGCAGGCCGAACAGGTAACCGCCGATGCCGCCCATCACGTGAGCGAGCACGTTGACCGAGCCATAGTCGTCCCGGGTAAGCAGGGTGAAGATATCGCCGCCGAGGTACCAGGCGGTGAGCACCCAGGCCGGGACCGCGACTGAACCGAAGATAATGATGAAAAAGTAGTAACACTTGATCTTGCCGCGCGGCAGCAGGTAGGCGAACAGACCCATCATGCCCATCACCACGCCGGAGAGGCCCAGCGTATAGTAATGCTGGTCCGTGGCCGCGGCTGCCATCGAGCCGGTCAGCCCGATAAACCATGAGTCGACGAGTACGAAGGCGACATACCAGGCCGGGCCTATTAGCACCTCGACCGTCGCGGCGAACGCGAAGAAGAACACGAGGTTGAAGATGATGTGGCCCCAGTCGCCGTGCGCGAAGCTCGAGGTGAGCATCGTGATCGGGTTCCACGAGCCCGTGTAGTAGGCGAGTCCCTCGTCCGGGTCCGGTGGCACCAGTACGTTGAAGCGCCGCGTTTCCTCCTCCAGCATCTGGCGCACGTATTCCCGCGAGTCCTCAGCGTCGAAGCCCGTGAGCGGCCGGATTTTCGACGCCATTTCGGTGATGACTTCGCTCTCTTCCCGGGCCGGGTCGTTGGCGATCGTGTACATGATTTCGGCGCAGGTATCCATGTCTTGCGCAGCCGCGATGCGTTCGAACACGATCTGCTCGATGTGCGAGCGGCCCGCATTGCAGAAACGTTCGATCGCCATGCCGAAGTCCTTCCAGTCGCTCTGCTGCTTGATGAAGACACCGATGCATACAAGACAAATGATGAGTGTCAGTATCGGGAAGCGGGGCAGGTGGAAATCGGCTTTGACGGGCAGGAACATCAAATAAGGCTATCACGGGATCGGAAAAAGGGCTTGTTATATTAGTAATAGTTAATATATACTTGAGCAAATCCTAATATAGCAGCGGTTATGAACATGATTCGATTGATCACACTCCTGGTAACGCTGGCGGTTGCCGCGCCCGGACTGGCAGCAGTGCCCTTTGAGACGGCGACAGTCGGCTTTGTCGACGCCGCCCGCGAGCGAATCTGGGATGGCCGTGTCGAGGCCGTCAACCAGGCGACAGTGTCGGCCCAGACGTCGGGCCGGATTGCCGAGCTGCCGTTCGACGTCAACGACTATGTCGACGCCGGCGACATCGTGATGCGTTTTACCGATACCGAGCAGAAAGCTGCATTGTCTCGTGCCGAGGCGACCCTGCAGGAAGCGCGTGCGCGGCTCGCAGAAGCGCGGCAGGAGTTCGAGCGTTTCTCGAAAATGATCGAAAACAACAGCATATCCAAGTCGCAGTTCGATCAGGCGAGAGCGAACCGCGACGCCGCAGAGGCGCGCCTGAACGCGGCGGTTTCCGGCGTCGAGACGGCAAAGGAACAACTCGAATACACGGTCGTGCGCGCGCCCTACGCAGGCATCGTGTCCAAGCGTCATGTCGAGCTTGGCGAGGTCGTTTCCCCGGGCCAGCCGCTGATCTCGGGATTGTCCCTGCACCAGCTGCGTGTCAACGTGGACGTGCCGCAGAGCATGTTTCACGCGGTCCGGACGATCGGCAAGGCCTATGCCTACGTCGAGGACGAACGCATCGAGGCGGCAAGTCTCACGTTTTTTCCGGTAGCCGATGCGGGGTCGAACACGTTCCGCGTCCGCGTGAACCTGCCCGATGGTGCGGCAACCCTGTATCCGGGCATGTTCATCAAGGTTGGTTTCGTCGTCGGTGAGACCAAGCGACTGCTCGTTCCTGCCGACGCCGTGGTACGGCGCAGCGAGCTCAGCGCGGTGTATGTCGTCGACGGTGACACCGTTAACTTGCGACAAGTCCGGCTGGGTCGCCGCTATGACGACTCGATCGAGATTCTCGCCGGTCTCACGGAAGGCGAGGTCGTGGCGACCGATCCGGTGCGCGCCGGGATCTGGCTCAAAGAGCAGGCGAGCGCACAATGACGCCAGGCAAGAAACTCGGTTTTTCCGGCACGCTCGCGCAACGCTTCCAGAACTCGAAGATCACGCCGTTGCTGGCCCTGACAGGCCTGCTGATGGGCTTGTTCGCCATCGCGGTAACACCGCGCGAGGAAGAGCCGCAGATCAACGTCACGTTTGCGAATATCTTCGTGCCGTTTCCGGGAGCGAGCGCGGTCGAGGTCGAAAACCTGGTGGCGATTCCGCTCGAGCAGGTCCTCTCCGAAATCGAGGGCGTCAAGCATACCTACTCGGTGTCCCGGCCCGGCATGGCCGTATTGACCGTCCAGTACGAGGTCGGCGAAGAACGCACGGGTGCAATCGTCCGCCTCTACAACGCGGTCTACTCGAATGAAGACTGGCTGCCGCCGGGCAGCGGCGTTTTGCGTCCGCTCATCAAGCCCAAGGGCATCGATGATGTACCGACCGTCACGCTCACGCTGTGGACAGACGATGAAACGCGCGGGGCTCATGAACTGCAACGCGTGGCACACGCCCTCGAGGCCGAGATCAAGCGCGTGCCCGGTACACGCGATGTGTACACGATAGGCGGACCCGACAACGTCGTGCACGTGGAGCTCGATCCGCAACGGCTCGCTGCCTACGGCTTGTCGCTCGATGCGCTGCGCTACGCCCTGCAGGCAAGCAACGCCGTCGCCCACGCCGGTGCCGTCGTTGCAGATAACCAGCACATCCCGGTTACCGCAGGCACGTTCCTCGCCGACCGGGAGGATGTGGCCGAACTCGTGATCGGCGTTGTCGATGGCAAAGCCATCCATCTGTCCGATGTCGCGACCGTCTCGGCCGGGCCCGACCAGCCCGAACAATACGTCCGGTATAACGACGCACCGGCTGTCACGATTGCTGTCGCCAAGAAACCGGGCACCAATGCGGCCCGGGTTTCCGAACAGGTCATCGAGCGTGTCGCATCGCTCGAAGGCATCGTCATCCCCGAGGGTGTCGAGTACGCGATTACCCGCGACTACGGCAAGACAGCCGATGACAAGGCAAAAAAGCTGATCCAGAAACTCGCGTTTGC
>CBDUMZ010000083.1:0-8084 GCA_965368465.1 uncultured Chromatiales bacterium | reverse complement strand
ACCAAGAAAGACTTCGAAGGTGTCGATGTGCAGTTCGGCTATGACATCACGGACGAAAGCGACGGCGAGATGCTCAATGGGTCGGTCGTTTTCGGCAATACCTTCGAAAAGGGCAACTTTGTCCTTGGCGCACAGATCAACAAGCGCGAAGAAATTCGCCAGGGCGACAGGGCGTACTCGGCGTGCCCGCTGTTCGATGACGGTGTACAGACAATCTGTGGTGGCAGCCCGACGACAACCCCTGCACAGTTCACGCCACTGGGCGCCGATTCGGCGATTGGCGGCCACGTCCTCGATGCGGATGGCGTCACCGTGCGGCCGTTCGATGCGGCGCGCGATGCGTTCAACTTCGCGGCGCTCAGCTACCTCACGACGCCCCAGGACGTTTACAGCGCCTACGCTGCGGTCAACTACGAGCTGTTCGAGGCACCTGCACTGGGTGCGGTCAATGCCAACCTGGAGATGAACTTCTCTAACCGTGAGTCCGACCAGTTGCTGGCCCCCGTAGGCACCTTTGGTGGCTGGATTACTTCACAGGAGCATCCGGACAATCCCTTCGGCGATGCACTCTGCGCGAGCAATCCCCTGTGTACGGCACCGCAGGATGTAGCAACGTCCCGGCGCCTGACAGAATCCGGTGGCCGCCGCTTTACGCAGGATGTGAACACATGGCGCATCGGCGCCGGACTTGACGGCCAGTTTGAAAATGGCTGGACATGGGACGTGAACTACACCATTGCGAAGTGGGAAGACAGCCAGCGCGACGAAGGCCGGCCGAATCGTCCGAACATCGAGAACATGATGGATCCGACGCTGTGTGCCGCCGCGACAAACGGTTGCCCGGGCGTCTTCAATCCCTTCATCAGTGACAGCATGACTGCTGCGCAGGTTGCCTATGGCTTCGTCGGTGTGAACACCAAGAACGAATCGACGTTGAATGTAATGCAGCTCAACTTCTCCGGCGACATGGGCGGTTTCGAATTGCCCGGCGGTGAAATCGGTTGGGCGCTCGGCTACGAGAATCGTCGCGAGAGCGCCGCGTCCAAGCCGGACGGTGGTGCAGCCATCGGCGCCATTGCCTTTACACCTGGCAATGTCACGGGTGGCAAGTACGAGGTTGACGAGATCTACGGAGAGCTCGTGCTGCCGATTCTTTCTGGAGCACCCATGGCCGAGTTGCTGACATTCGAAGCATCGGCTCGCTGGACGGACGTCGACTTCCTGAACGATTCCGACACGGTGTTCAAGGCAGCCCTCGAGTGGGCCCCGGTTGAGGACATACGTTTCCGTGCCACCTTCTCTGAAGGCTTCCGTGCACCGAATATCAGCGAGTTGTTCCTTGGTATACAGCAGTCCGCTGAGTCCTACACCGATCCTTGCCGCAACTACGGTACGTCCGGCACAGACGCCAATACGGTCGCAAACTGCCAGGCTGACGGCCTGGCCCCGGACTTCAACCTGGCAACGTTCCAGGCTACAACGCTGCAGGGCGGCAACCCGAATCTCCAGCCGGAGACCTCCGAGTCACTGACGTTCGGGCTCGTCTTCACACCGAGTTTCCTCGAAGACCTGACAGTCTCGATCGACTATTTCGATATCGAGATTACCGATGCCGTTGGCACGGCGCCGACGTCGGAAGTGATTTCCGCCTGCTATGCAAGCGTCGGGTTCTCCGATCCCCTGTGCGCGCTGATCGTCGGTCCGGCCTTCCCGGGCGTTGACGAAACACCGTCACCGGCAGCACCCACGCGTCGTAACTCGAACCTGCAGATATCGGGTGTGCTGCAATCGAGCGCCAACCTGGCTACGTACCAGACCAGCGGCATCGACTTCCAGGTGGAATATGGCTTTGAAAGCGGTATCGGCCTGATCGACCTGTTCGCCAGTGGCACTTACCTCAGCGAGTACGATTACCTGCCCTTCTCGGGTGGCGAGTTGATTCAGCTTGCCGGCTTCTTCGGCGGAGACCCCGCCTTCGGTAACCCGGCGGCGTTCGCCGAGTGGCAGGTGAACTACGGTGTCACGTTAACCCGTGATGACTGGGGCGCCAACCTGACTGCCAGGTACATGAGCGAGACGGATGACATTGACGCCGCTCCCGCGAACCTGTCAAACACGGCCGATGCGATTACGTATCTCGATGTACAGGGGTACTACAACTGGAAGGATCTCACCTTCACGCTCGGCGTTCGTAACCTGACCGATGAGGAGCCGCCCTACGTCACCGCATACGATGACATGAATACGCTCCAGTTCAGCTACGACACGCAAGGTCGTTACATCTACGGAAGGGCATCGTTCAGCTTCTAGAAGAGACACCTTTTCGTTACAAACGGAGACCTCCAGGGGAAACCCTGGAGGTTTTCTTGACTCTAATGAGCATCGATATTCAGACCGTTCAAATGAAAACAAGACTTGTCGTATTGTTGTTGCTCTGCAGCCAGACCGTGCTGGCGGATGAGGACGCGTTGATCCAGTGCCGGCAACTGGAGGACATCGCCGAACGCGTTGCCTGTTACGACAAGGTGGTGGACTCGCGCTACCCCGTGGCTGCGGGCGAACGCACCGAACCGGCCGCGACGGCGGTCCCGGATGCCCGGTCCCTTTTTGGCACGAACGACGCAGAAGCCCGGCGCATCGTCGAAACATCGCTTGCCGTCGAACAAATAGACCAGATCGAGGCGACAGTTACGGGGATTCGTGAATCGGCAGGCAGGAAGCTGACCGTGACGCTCGACAATGGACAAACCTGGCGGCAGCTCGACAGTCAGACCCTGCGTCTCAAGAGCGGCGAGACGGTCGTCGTTCGCAAGGCCAGCCTGGGCTCGTACCTCATGGAGAAAAAATCCGGGAGCCGCCGCATCCGCGTAAAACGCGTGGATTAGGCCGGCAAGGCGTTAGCGCAGACCCGACTCCAGCGCCTGCAGTTTCCTCGTGTACCCGGAAACCAGCTGTGCCGTCTCGGCAGTATCCCTCGCCTTTTCGTAGTCTTTGGCGGCCAGGTCGAATTCCTTCATCTGGTAGTGGACGAGCCCCCTCAGGAAGTAGAACTGATGCTCGTCCTTTTTCAGCCGGATCGCTTTTGCGAGGAAAGCCAGGGCCTCTTCGAGCCGGCCGTCCTGGTAGGCCGCTCGCGCCAGCTGGTAATGGTAGTAGGGATGCCGCTCCCTGTAGTAGGTCACTTTGTCCATGTACCAGGCGGCCTCTTCCTCGCGCCCCAGCTGGTGGAGCACACCCGCAAGATTCACCAGTGCCGACTTGTTGGAAGGCTGGATCGACAGGGCGCGCTGGTAAGCCTGTACTGCCATGTCGAGGCGGTCGTTGTGTGCGTACAGTACACCGAGGTTCACCCACAATCCGGCAACCTCGGGATCCGTCTCGATCCCCTTCTTGAGATATCGAAACGCTTTTTCCGGATCGCCCGCCTGCAATGACTCGACGGCCAGGTTACCGAGATACAGTGCGAACGCGTAGCTATCCGTGACCTTCCGTGTGTCGTAATTGCCGTTGTATTCGGCGGTGTTGAAATCCACCACGTAATCACCCGCGAAATTGATATCTCGCCTGACGCCCTTGACGCGGACGTTGATGTGGTTGTTCAACATGATCATCTCGCCATCGGCCCTGAAACTGGGTGGTATGTCCACCATCTGAAACGTCACATCCAGGTTTGCCTCGCGAGCGAGGGCGGCAAACAGAAGCGAAAAGGACAGGCAGTTACCCTCGCGGGTTTCAAAGGTCTCTATCGCCGTGTGCGTACGACTCACGTCGTAGTCCAGCGTCAACAACCCGTCATCGATCATCCCGCGTACGAGCTTTCTCAGCCTTGAGCGTGCTTGTGGGTCGTCTTTCACCTTGGCAGCAACATAGTCCCGGAGCTCGTCATTGAGCGCCATGATCTCGTCCGTCCTGATGCCGGATACATCGATGCGCTTACCGAACAACGCCTCTCCGGACAACAGGTCGTCACTCGCCACAGGCGGACTGACGACGAGGGGCGCGCAGGCCGCAAGGCAGAAACAAGCGAGTACTAACGAGCGTATGTATTTCATCGAGGACTTTTTGCAACGGTTAACGAAAAAGATCACACGGCATAAGACCAGCATAACAAGCTGCAAATTCCGTAGTCTTTGCTATTGATGCACAACCCGTGCGTTCTTTTGCAAACGCTTGACTTGCAGAGCACCGGCTGGACACTGAGACGAGCAATGAATTTCGGGTAGACACGATGCGGCGCAGACTCGAACGATTTCTGGTGGTGTTTCTGACGTTGTTCGCGTCCACCGCTGCTTGCGGCCAGACGTTGTACTCGTTCGACACGGACGATGACTTTTTCGCGCGTGCCGCCGACTGGCCGGCCTGGCAGGACACCCTCGATCGGCATGCTGCCGAACGTGAATCCATCCGCCGGTGCGTGGCTGACAATGCGGCCTGCCCGCTGCGGCTGCGTGGTCTTCGACATCTTTTGCTCAAAGGCGCGGATCTGACAACGGAGCAACAGGTTCGACTGGTCAATCGCTACATCAACAAGCAGCCATACAAGGACGACCGCATCGGATCACGGTCCCAGGCCGGCAACCAGTGGGAAACCCTGACGGAGTTCCTTAACGCTGGTGGTGACTGCGAGGATTTCGCCGTCGCAAAGTATTTTGTCTTACGAGAATTTGGCGTTGACGCAGAGGATATGCGCATCGTCATTGGAAGGGAGTCACGGCGTGCCACCCATCACGCAATGCTCGCGATCAGGTTCGATGACGGCGTTTGGCTGCTTGAGAACGACAACACGATTCATAGAAACGGCTACCAGGATATCAACAGGTTCGTCTATGCAATCAATGAGCTGGGGATTTGGGACCATGAGAAGTTTGAATAAACCAGGAAAGGGGAAATGAAGATGAAGAGGCTACTACTTGTGTGCATGTGCGGCGGTGCGCTTTCGTCGGCCGCCCTGGCAGCTGACCCGTATGAAAGGTGGCTGGCAATCCAGAGCCAACGCGGTACGGAGATCGAACTCATCCGCGTCGCGAGCGAGAAACCCCTGGTCGCCACCGAGGAGACGGATCCGGAGGTCGCGGACATCCTCGAGGAACTCGAGGCCATCGAGAGCGATGTCGCGAGTGGCGGCGATCGCGATGTAGATGACGATTCCGCGTAACAGGCGATCTGGCAGGTGAGCGTTGCAGCAGGGCCGGCCCTGCTGCAACCTGCTGCCCGCCTCAGAACATTCGCTTGTTGAAGGCCGATTCGAGAAAGATGCGCAGTGCCGACGTTCCCGTCTTGCGCTGCCGCTGCCGCGGACTGATCACGACGACCTCCCTGCCGGCCGATTCGAGTTCCGGTGTCAGGTCGACGAGGCGGCCGGCACGCAGGTAGGGCTCGCACATGTAGTGTGGCAGGCGCGCAATTCCGAGGCCCGCCAGCGTCGCCTCCCGCGCCTCCAGCAGTCCGGACACCTTGTGCTTCGCCTTGACCGTCACCGTCGTCACGTTGTCGCCGCGCCCGAAGCGCCACGAGTGCGTGTCGCGATCCGATGATTCTACGATGCAGTCATGGGCCTCGAGGTCGAACGGCGAGCGCACAGGGTCGTGTTGCGAAGCATAGTCGATGCCGGCAAAGATGGATTGGCGCACATAGGCGATCGTATTCGTCCAGCCGCCGGCGATAGTTACAGGTGCAAGTGCAATACCGATGTCGACGGAGTCGATCGCTTCTTCCGTCCACACGGTAACGGGCCGCCGGTCAATCCGGATCCCGGGGTTCTCCGACTCGAAACTGCCGAGCCGGTCTTCCAGGTAGCGATCGATGATGTCCGGGGGCGCGCCGACGACGATTGGCGATTTGTTCGCGATAATCGCGCCGACGGTCGCGAGAGACAGCGCATTCGCGGCCGACTCAAGCATGATTTCACACTGCTCCAGGCAGCGCTGCCCCGCATCGGTAACCGCTATATGCCTTGGCGTTCTATCGAGCAGCTTGACGCCCAGGTTGCGCTCGAGCGAGCCAAGCCGCCGACTTATTGTCGTGCGCTCCAGCCCCAGGTCGGCCGCACACCTTGATATACCGCCAGCCTGTACGATCTTCGCAAATAGTGCCAGGTCCGCCACCTGCTTCAGTTCACCGTGCATGCAAGTCTGCCTCCAACGAAATTAAATCTCTGTTACCTATAGAGTCCTGGGGCGGCAATTTGGTTGTTGCGTTTCGTGCGTTAACGCAACCCTGCGCGCGCGATCTGTGCGGATTGTGAAACGTTGCACATCGGTAACAATACAAATGGAACCTGTTCCCGATTCCTGCTGTCTTAGCTTTTGCAGTTGCGAATTCACGCAAGGGGAGACTGTGGGGATGAAACGGCGCAGACCGGAACTGGACAAATACGATGTGGCAATCCTGTCGGCACTGTCGGTCAACACTCGCTTAACAACTGTCGAGCTTGCGCAACAGGTGCACCTGTCGCGCACTGCCGTGTCACGTCGAATATCCGCATTAAAAAGAATGAACGTACTGAACGATGCGGCGGACGTCCTCAACTACGAGTCGATTGGATTCAAGGTGCGCGCCAGCGTCGAGATCTCGGCCCCTGGCCAGGCGACGCACGTCATCAAACCGAAGCTCCTGATGCGTCCCGAGGTGCTCAGCGTTGCCGTCATGGCTGGTGATGGCCTGCTGTGCCTCGACGTCATCGCCATCGACATGGAACACCTGCATAGCTTTATCAACTCGGTGCAGGAGAACGGCGACACGACGACGAAGGTCATCTTCGCCGAGGAGAAGTCCCGTCTCACGCTGGTCGAGCGCATGCAGAAGCTCAGCGAAGAAACCAGCAACGGCCTCGTTCGCACCTAGAGCGCCTGCTATCCTCCCGGCATGACGAATGCCGATGTCCTGGTTATTGGCGGCGGTGCCGCCGGCCTCATGTGTGCCATTACCGCGGGGCGGCGCGGCCGCAGCGTCGTCGTGCTCGAAGGGTCCAACAGGGTCGGCAAGAAAATCCTGATGTCCGGTGGCGGGCGCTGCAACTTCACCAACCTCTATTGCGCCCCGGCAAATTTCCTTTCCCACAACCCCCATTTCTGTAAATCGGCACTGTCTCGCTACACGCAGCATGACTTTATCGCGTGGGTCGAGGAACACGGTATTGCCTACCACGAGAAGGCGGCCGGCCAGCTTTTCTGCGATGATTCATCGAAGGAGATCGTTGCCATGCTGCTTCGCGAATGCGACGCGGCCGGCGTACGCATCGTCACCGACTGCGACATCCAGAGCATCGCGTTTACCGGGACGTATGAGGTCACGTCCGGGAGTGGCTCGTTCGCGGCGCCGTCCCTGGTTGTCGCGACAGGTGGCCTGTCGATTCCGAGGATGGGCGCATCCGGGTTCGGGTACGACATTGCCCGGCAATTCGGGCTCAACGTCTTTGCCACACAGGCCGGCCTGGTCCCGTTTACGTTTACCGGTGCCTTGCATGAGATGATGCAGCGCCTTTCCGGCATCAGCGTTCGCGCCGCGGTCACCGCCAACGGCACCACGTTTACCGACGACATCCTGTTTACGCACCGGGGCCTGAGTGGGCCGGCGATTTTGCAGGCCTCGAGTTTCTGGCAACCAGGCGACGTGATCGACATCGATCTCCTCCCTGGCATCGATGCTGCGGGGTGGCTCATCGCGGCGAAATCGGAACAGCCGCGGGCCCTCCTGCGTACGGCGCTGGCGAAGTATTTCGCCCGGGCACTGGTTGCCGAATTGCAGGACCACCTCTGGCGCCGACGCGCGGAAATATCCCTGGCCGAACTCAGCAACGACGTCCTGCGCGAGATCGGCAACACGCTCAACCAGTGGCGGATCAAACCGGCGGCAACCGAGGGTTACCGGACTGCAGAAGTTACGCTCGGCGGCGTCGACACCGACGAATTGTCGTCGAAGACCATGGAATCACGGCGCCAGCCGGGGCTCTACTTCATCGGCGAGGTCGTCGACGTAACCGGCCACCTCGGCGGCTTCAATTTCCAGTGGGCCTGGTCGTCCGGCCATGCCGCGGGCCTCGTCGTCTGATTTGCTAACGTTTTCGCGCTACGCTGCATCCAATT
>CBDUMZ010000082.1:0-8086 GCA_965368465.1 uncultured Chromatiales bacterium | reverse complement strand
CAAAATCTCGTGAATTCGGGCGCTTACGCGCGATTTCGCTGTATAGTGGGCCGCCCCTATGCAGAACCACGGAATATCGGCGAGAGATGGCAGAAGAATCCTTGAAAATCGGCATCGTAATGGACCCGATTGACTCGATAACCCCCTACAAAGACTCGTCGCTTGCCATGTTGCTCGAAGCCGAGCGTCGCGACGCCGAAATTCACTACTTCGAGCAGAAGGATCTCAGGTTGCTGTCGGGCAAGGCGCTGGGACAGTCCACACTTTTGCATGTTCGGGACGACAACGAGGACTGGTATGAGTTTGGCGACCGGCACGAGGTCGAACTCGGTAGCCTGGACGCGATCCTGATGCGCAAGGATCCGCCGTTTGACATGGAATATGTCTACACGACCTACATTCTCGACCGTGCAGAGGACGACGGCGCACTCATCGTCAACGCACCGCAGGCGCTGCGCGACATGAACGAAAAGGCTTACACGGCCTGGTTTCCGGAGTGTACCCCGACAACACTGATTACCCGTTCGATGGACGAGATGAAGGCCTTCCTGGCCGAGCATGGTCACGTGGTGGCCAAACCGCTGGATGGCATGGGCGGCCGCTCGATCTTCGTCGTGAAGAAAGGCGACAAGAACGCCAACGTCATTTTCGAAACCCTGACCGACTACGGCAGGTACTTCGCGATGGCCCAGGTCTATATTCCCGAGATCACGGCCGGTGACAAACGTATCCTGCTCATTGAAGGCGAGCCGGTTCCCTACGCCCTCGCGCGTATCCCGACCGGCGATGACAATCGCGGCAACATGGTGGCCGGCGCGGTTGCCCGGGGACAGGAGATGTCGAAGCGTGACCACGAAATCTGCGCACAGGTCGGGCCGGCCCTGCGTGACGCCGGCGTGCTGTTCGCGGGCATCGACGTCATCGGCGACTACCTCACCGAGGTCAATGTCACGAGCCCGACAGGCATCCGCGAGCTCGACAAGCAGTTCGACCTGAATATTGCGGGCCGCCTGTTCGATGCCATCGAAAACAAGACGTAGATCCTTGTTTATGTAAACAAAATGACGGAATATTCGCGCGCATATGGCGAATCCAGTAGTCACCGTCGATCCCCTTGACGAGCTTCGGCTCATGGCACCTGTCGTGCCCGACCGGCTGCCCGCCATGCTGTTCCTGGCCGCACTCGTCCACGGCATCCTCATTATCGGCGTCACCTTCAATGCGGCCCTGACCGACCCGTTTGCCGACGCGATATCGCTCGAGGTCACGATTGTCGCGGCGCCGGATCAGCAGATCGACCGCCCCGACGAAGCGGCGTACCTGGCGCAGGCCAGCCAGAAGGGCAGCGGCAATATCACCGACCAGATCCGGCCGTCCGCTCCCCTCGAGAGCGCCATTCCCGCCGACAACCAGGGTGCCGCGGACGGTAATGCGCTCGACGATGCCAGGGCCCACGAGCGGTCGGCCGACGAGGTCATTGCCAGCGAGAATGAGAGCGACCGGCAGGTGCCGATCGATCCCCGCACCGATCCGCAGGCAGCCGACAGTGTCGCGATCGCGATGGAGGCAGGCAGCGAGCTCACCCTGCCCCTGCCCCAGGAAGACAAGGCGAGTTTTCTACTGACGGATGACGATCCGCAACAACTCATTATTTCTGCCGACACGCGCGAGTCCGCTGCCGCGGCGTATCTCGACGCCTGGAAGCGCCGCATCGAGGCCGTGGGCGCAGCCTACCTCCCGGAACTCGGTGCGCTGGACAACCTGACCGGCAGCCCGACCCTGCTGGTCCGCGTCAATGAAGACGGCGAATTGATCGACGCGACCGTGAGCCGGTCCAGCGGTTCCACCGTGCTGGATCTCGCGTCGGTCGATATCATTCAGCGCGCATCGCCGTTCGATGAATTCCCGTCAACGATGGCCGATGAGTACGACACGGTCGCTTTCGAGTACAAATTCCTGTTCACGGAGCAACTTGTACAAGGCGACTGATGGGCAGATACTGTCTGTATGCAAACGGACAGTTCGCTAACAAATCAACTGCTTATCGCAATGCCGGGCATGCTGGACCCGAATTTCAGCACGACGGTCACCCTCATCTGTGAACATAACGACGAAGGTGCCCTCGGCATCATCATCAACCGCCCAACGACCCTGAAGCTCGGCGGCCTGTTCGAGCAGCTTGCCGTTAGCGACCCCGATCCGGGCGCGGCCGGTCGCCCGGTACTTTCGGGCGGGCCGGTAGGTATCGAGCGGGGCTTCGTCCTGCATGGCCCGGAGCACAGCTATGAGAACACGCTGGCGGTGTCCGACGACATCCGCCTGACGCTGTCGCGAGACATTATCGATGCGTTGGCCGCAGGCGAAGGTCCTCACCAGACGCTGGTGGCGCTTGGCTACGCCGGCTGGGAAGCCGGGCAACTCGAAGAGGAAATGCTCGCAAATTCCTGGCTGAACGTTCCGGCGACGCCCGAGATCGTGTTCGACACCCCGTTTGCAGACCGCTGGGACTCGGCGGCACGGTCGCTGGGCATCAATATCGCCTTCATGTCACCGGACGCCGGACACGCCTGAATTGTCCCACCCCCGCACGATACTCGCGTTTGATTTCGGACTGCGGCGCATTGGCGTCGCCGTGGGCCAGGACGTAACGGGCTCGGCAAGCCCGCTGGGTGTCATCAGGAACCGGGAAGCGGGGATCGACCACGACCGTATTGCCGCTTTGATTGACGAGTGGCGCCCGACGGTCCTCGTGGTCGGCATCCCGGCCCACGCCGATGGCTCTGCAAGCTCGCTCCAGGGACCTATCGATGCCTTCATCGGGGCGCTCGAGGCCTACGGGCTGCCGATCGACACAGTGGATGAGCGGCACACGTCGCTGGAGGCCGAACGGGTTCTCAAGAACGCCCGCGCGGCCGGAACGCGCGGCCGAATCTCGAAAGAAATGATCGATAGCGCCGCGGCCGTATTTATCGCTGAAAGATATCTCGCCTCCCGGTAGAATTGCGCCCCGATGAACACAAGCAAACCCAGCGCAACGCTGGCCGACGAAGCCACGCTGCAGCTCGACGCAAGCGGTAACCTGCGACACCTCCTGACCCTCAAGGGCCTGGACAAGGCGTTGCTCACCGACATCCTCGACGATGCCGAAGGCTACCTGACGGACCCCGGCGTTTTGCCGGCCCGCAGCCAGTCACTGGCCGGACGCACTGTTGCCAACCTGTTCTTCGAGGCCAGCACACGCACGCGCGCATCCTTTGACCTGGCGGGCAAACGCCTCGGTGCCGACGTACTCAATCTCGACGTCAATACGTCGTCGCGCAAGAAAGGCGAGAGTATTCTCGACACGATCTATACGCTGGAGGCTATGCACGTGGACATCATGGTCGTGCGCGACGCGAGCGATGGCGTGCCTGCCTACATTGCACGGCACGTGCTGCCGCATGTCAGCATTCTCAATGCGGGCGAGTCGGACGTGTCGCACCCCACGCAGGGTCTGCTCGACATGTTGACGATACGCCGGCACAAGGGTGCGTTCGAGAACCTGGTCGTCGCGATCGTGGGCGACATTCGCCATTCGCGTGTCGCCATGTCGGCAACACACGCCCTGACAACGCTCGGGGTCGGCGACCTGCGGCTGATCTCGCCGCCGGTGCTCGCGCCGGACGAAGACAAGGTCGCGGGTGCCCGCATCATCGACAATCTCCCGGAGGGACTCGCGGATGCCGACGTCGTCATGGCGTTGCGCATCCAGCGTGAACGTATCGGCAACCTCGACGGCATCCCGGGAATTGACGAGTACTTTGCGAACTACGGCATCAGTCACGAGAGCATCAAGCTCGCGAAACCCGATGCCATTGTCATGCACCCGGGTCCCATGAATCGCGGCATCGAAATAGAAGGCTCGCTCGCGGACGGACCGCAGTCGGTTATTACCGAGCAGGTCACCAACGGGGTCGCCGTGCGCATGGCGGTCCTTGATCGCGTCGGCAAGACGATGGCGGCACGCCTCTAGACATGGCACTGACAGCCGCACAGGTAAAAGCACGGAAGAACCGGGACACTATCTTCGTCGAGGACGGCGAGGTTCTCTCCGTCGACGCGTTTCCCGGCGACCAGTTCATCATGCGCATTCGTGCACCCAGGTGTGCAGCGGCGGCCACGCCGGGCAGTTTTGTGCACATCACCTGCGACGCATCGCTCCCGATGCGCAGACCTTTGTCGATCATGCGCGTCGGCGAGGACTGGATCGAGATTCTCTACAAGATAGTCGGTCATGGCCTGCGCCTGCTGGCACAGAAATCGCCAGGCGATGTCGTCAGCGTGCTCGGTCCGATCGGCCAGGGTTTCCAGATGTCCCCCGAGCGACCCAATACGCTGTTGATCGGCGGCGGCGTCGGCATCCCGCCGATGGTCTACATCGCGGACTGGCTGCGCCAGGATCCGCGCGACTGGGCGCCGTTTGCCATTCTCGGCTCGGAAATCCCGTTTCCGTTCGAGCTGCGCCGGTCGGCACTGCCGGTTGCGGGCGTACCTGACGAGACATACGCCACGATGCCCTTGCTCGAGGACTGGGGAATTCCTGCCCGGCTCACGAGCCTGCAGGGCTATGCGGGCTGCCATGACGGCTATGTGACCGATCTTGCGGAGCAGTGGCTCAGTTCATTGCCGGCCGCTGACCTCGCGAAGGTCGAGATCTTCGCATGCGGCCCGACGCCCATGCTCAAGGCCGTCGCGGAACTCGCGGCACGTCATAACCTGCCCTGCCAGGTTTCACTTGAGGAGTACATGGCCTGCGCTGTTGGTGGCTGCGCCGGATGTGCCGTGAGGATCAAGACGCCGGTTGGCGATGCGATGAAACGGGTCTGCGTCGATGGCCCGGTCTTCGACGCGGCCACGGTCGCCTGGTAATACGTCAGCCGCCGAAGTTGACCTTGGCCTCGAGATTCGAGCGAGAGTCGGCGTGCGACATGGCCTCTTCGAGCGTAATCGTGCCGTCCTTGTAAAGCTGCAACAGCGCCTCGTCGAAGTTTTGCATGCCGGCCTCTCCCGAGTCCTTGTGCGCTTCCTTGACGGCCGAAATATCGCCCTTGAGGATCAGCTCCTTGATGTGCGGCGTATTCAGCATGAGCTCGACGGCCGCAACGCGCTTGCCGTTGCGGGCCCGAACCAGGCGTTGCGACAGGATGGCCCGCAGGTAGTGGGCGATATCCATGAAGACCTGTGAGTGCTGCTCCTGGGGAAACAGGTTGATGATGCGGTCGAGCGTTTCTGCCGCGTTGTTCGAGTGGACCGTCGCCAGCACCAGGTGGCCCGTACCCGCCATATCCAGCGCCGCCCGCATCGACTCGGTGTCACGGATCTCGCCGATCAGGACGACGTCCGGCGCGGCACGCACGGCGCTCCTGAGCGCGCGCGCGTAGGATTTCGTGTCAAGACCGACTTCACGCTGGTTGATGATCGATTGCTTGTTCGGATGGAGAAACTCAATCGGGTCCTCGATCGTGAGGATGTGCGACGACGTCTTCTCATTGCGATGATTGACCATCGCGGCCAGCGTCGTCGACTTGCCCGCGCCGGTCGCTCCCACCATCAGGATCAGACCGCGACGCAGCATGACGAGCTCTTTGAGCTGCACCGGCATGCCGAGCTCGTCGAGTGTCGGCAGTTCGCTGGTGATATAGCGCAACACCATCGCAACGTTGCCACGCTGGTGGAAGACGTTGACGCGGAAACGCCCAAGCCCTTCTTCAGACAAGGCGAAATCGATCTCGAGTTCGCGGGTGAAATACTCCATCTGCTCGGCATCCATGAGCTCGAGCGCCGCCTGCTTGACCATCTTCGGCGTCATTTCGAGCTTGTTGACCGGCATGATCTTGCCTTCGATCTTGATCTTGGCGGGTGCGAAAGGCGCGAAGAACAGGTCCGACGCCTTCTTCTCGACCATCAGTTTGAATAGCGGTTTGACGTTCATCTGCGAATAGTTCCTTTCGCTCAGAAAGTCTGAGCCGTATCCTCTTCCATGATGTGCAGGCTCTCGGACTGCTGGTCGGCAATCGAAGAATCGCGCTTGCTCTCGAGCTTGATACGCAGCCGCAGCTCGTTCTTGGAGTCGGCGTTGCGCATCGCCTCTTCGTACGAAATGGCACTGGCCTCATACAGGGAGAACAGGGCCTGGTCGAAGGTCTGCATACCGAGTCGCGTCGACTTGGACATGATCTCCTTGATCTGCCCGACTTCGCCTTTGAAGATGAGATCCTGGATGAGCGGGGTGTTCAGCAGGATTTCCATGGCCGCGACCCGCCCGATCCCGCCCTCGCGCGGTATGAGCCGCTGCGAAACGAACGCCTTGGTATTCAGCGACAGGTCCATCAGCAGCTGCTGGCGGCGTTCTTCGGGGAAGAAGTTGATGATGCGGTCCAGCGCCTGGTTCGCGCTGTTGGCGTGCAGGGTTGCCAGGCAAAGGTGGCCCGTTTCGGCGAACTGGATACCGTACTCCATGGTTTCCTTGTCACGAATCTCACCGATCAGGATGACATCCGGCGCCTGCCGCAGCGTGTTCTTCAACGCGGCATGCCAGGATTCGGTGTCGACACCGACTTCGCGCTGGGTGATCACGCAGCCCTTGTGCGGATGGACATACTCGACCGGGTCCTCGATCGAGATGATGTGGCCGCGCGAGTTTTCGTTTCGATGGCCGATCATGGCGGCAAGCGTTGTCGACTTACCGGAACCCGTACCGCCGACGATGATGCACAGGCCGCGCTTGTTCATGACCACGTCTTTGAGGATCGGCGGCAGTTCCAGCTCTTCCAGCGTCGGGATCTCGGTCGTAATCGTACGCAGTACGGCACCCACCATGCCTTGCTGGATAAACGCGCTGACGCGGAAACGACCGATGCCCTGCGGCGCGATGGCGAAATTGCTTTCCTTGGTCGCGTCAAATTCCTTGATCTGCTTGTCGTTCATGATGGCGCGCACCATCATCGTCGCCTGGTCGGGCGACAGCGGCGTATCCGTCGCCTTGTGGATCGTTCCGTCAACCTTGATCGCCGGCGGGAAACCAGCCGTCAAGAACAGGTCCGAGCCTTCGCGCTCAACCATCTTGCGCAACAGGTTCTGTGTAAGTCGTACGGCTTGTTCGCGTTCCATCTTCTCTCGTCTCCCGTCAGGCAGCTTGTGCCGCCTGTTAGAAATTCTCCTTGTTGACGGCCCGGTAGCGCGCCTCTTCCTTATTGATGAGGCCCTTACTCATGAGCCCGGCAAGGTTCTGGTCGAGTGTTTGCATGCCAGAGCCCTGGCCGGTCTGGATCGCCGAGTACATCTGGGCGATCTTGCCTTCGCGGATCAGGTTACGAATGGCGGGCGTGCCGATCATGATTTCGTGCGCCGCGATGCGGCCGCCACCGATCTTCTTCAGCAATGTCTGTGAAATTACAGCACGCAGCGATTCCGACAGCATGGCCCGGACCATTTCCTTCTCGGCGGCGGGGAAGACGTCGACGATGCGGTCAATGGTCTTGGACGCGGAGCTCGTGTGCAGCGTACCGAACACCAGGTGACCGGTTTCCGCCGCGGTCAGCGCCAGGCGAATGGTCTCGAGGTCACGCAGCTCGCCGACGAGGATGATGTCGGGATCTTCGCGCAGCGCGGACCGCAGGGCCTCGTTGAAACCCAGCGTATCGCGATGCACTTCGCGCTGGTTGATCAGCGACTTCTTCGACTCGTGCACGAACTCGATCGGATCTTCGATCGTCAGGATGTGGTCCGGCTTGTTCTCATTGATGTAGTCGACCATCGCGGCCAGCGTCGTACTCTTGCCGGAACCCGTTGGCCCGGTTACGAGCACGATCCCTCGCGGGTGCATCGAAACGTCCTTGAAAATCGACGGCGCGCCCAGATCATCGAGCGTCAGGATTTCGGAGGGAATGGTACGGAAGACCGCGGCCGAGCCACGGTTCTGGTTAAACGCGTTGACACGAAATCGTGCCAGCTTCGGAATTTCAAAGGAAAAGTCGGTCTCGAGAAACTCTTCGTAGTCCTTGCGCTGCTTGTCATTCATGATGTCGTACACCATGCTATTGACGTC
>CBDUMZ010000081.1:0-8248 GCA_965368465.1 uncultured Chromatiales bacterium | reverse complement strand
GCGTCATGTCGAGCATGAGGCCGATACGCGACGGCAGCGATTTCAGGAACCAGATGTGCGCAACCGGACTGGCCAGTTCGATGTGCGCCATACGCTCACGGCGTACTTTCGTCTGTGTGACTTCAACACCGCACTTCTCGCAGACTACGCCGCGATGCTTGAGGCGCTTGTATTTACCGCACAGGCATTCGTAGTCCTTGACCGGGCCAAAGATCTTGGCGCAGAACAGACCATCGCGCTCTGGTTTGAACGTACGGTAGTTGATCGTCTCCGGCTTCTTGACCTCACCGAACGACCACGACCGAACCATGTCGGGCGACGCCAGGCCAATGCGAATGGCGTCGAAATCATCGACAGGGTTCTGGTATTTGAAGAGCTTTAAAAGATCTTTCATTAGTCTGTCTCCAGCTCAATGTTGATGCCCAAGGACCGAATCTCCTTGACCAGTACATTGAATGATTCCGGCATGCCAGCATCCATGTAGTGCTCACCGTCCACAATGTTCTTGTACATCTTGGTACGACCCTGAACATCGTCCGATTTGACCGTCAGCATTTCCTGCAAGGTATAGGAGGCACCGTAGGCTTCGAGCGCCCAGACCTCCATCTCACCGAATCGCTGACCACCGAACTGCGCCTTACCACCCAGCGGTTGCTGCGTGACCAGGGAGTACGGACCGGTCGAGCGGGCATGCATCTTGTCGTCAACCAGGTGGTTGAGTTTCAACATGTACATGTAGCCTACCGTGACGTCACGATCGAATTTCTCACCCGTGCGTCCGTCGTACAGCGTCGACTGACCCGAAACATCGAGATCGGCGAGCTTGAGCAGACCCTTGATCTCCTCTTCCGTCGCGCCGTCGAATACCGGGGTAGCCGTCGGGACACCATTCGTCAGGTTGCCTGCGAGCTCGAGAACTTCCGCATCGGAGAACGACTTGATGTCCTCAACCCGACCGCCGGTCTTGTTGTAGACCTCTTCCAGGAACGACCTGAGTTTGGCCATAGACTGCTGCGTCTTGAGCATCTCGTTGATCTTGTTGCCAACGCCCTTCGCAGCCCAGCCGAGATGGGTTTCCAGCACCTGGCCGACGTTCATTCGAGACGGAACGCCGAGCGGGTTCAGCACGATATCGACAGGATTGCCGTCCTCGAGGTACGGCATATCCTCGACCGGAACGATCGTGGAAATAACGCCCTTGTTACCGTGACGGCCGGCCATCTTGTCACCCGGTTGAATGCGACGCTTGACGGCCAGGTAAACCTTGACCATCTTGAGTACGCCCGGCGCCAGGTCGTCGCCTGCCGTGATTTTCGTCTTCTTCTCGTCGAAGCGGCGATCGAACTCATCGCGCTGTGCCTTCAGGCGCTCAAAGGCCTTCTGCAACTGCTCGTTCGCGTCGTCGTTCTTGAGGCGAATCTCAAACCACTGCTCGCGCTGCAGTTCCTCGAGGTATGCCTTCGTGATCTTGGAGCCGGACTTCAGCTTGTTTGGACCACCCTGGGCCATTTTGCCCGTGAGCATACGCTCCACGCGCTCGTAGATATCTTCTTCGAGGATGCGCAGCGTATCGTCGAGGTCCTTGCGAACGGCCTCGAGCTCCGACCTTTCGATCGACAGCGCGCGGGCGTCCTTCTCGACGCCGTCACGCGTAAACACGCGAACGTCGATAACCGTGCCATCCATGCCCGGCGGCACGCGCAGCGACGTGTCTTTCACGTCGGACGCTTTTTCACCGAAGATAGCGCGCAGCAGCTTCTCTTCCGGCGTCAACTGGGTCTCGCCCTTCGGCGTAACCTTGCCGACGAGGATGTCGCCTGCTTTCACTTCCGCGCCGATGAAGGCAATTCCGGACTCGTCGAGCTTGGCAAGCGCGGCGTCACCGACGTTCGGGATATCCGAGGTGATGTCCTCAGGCCCGAGCTTCGTGTCGCGAGCAACGGCCTGCAGCTCTTCGATGTGAATCGTCGTGAAGCGGTCTTCCTTGACAACGCGCTCCGAGATAAGGATCGAGTCCTCGAAGTTGTAACCGTTCCACGGCATGAACGCGACGAGCAGATTCTGGCCAAGCGCGAGCTCACCCATGTCCGTCGACGGACCGTCAGCCAGTACGTCACCCGCGGCAATCGCGTCGCCACTCTTCACGAGCGGCCGCTGGTTGATGCACGTGTTCTGGTTGGAACGCGTGTATTTCGTGAGGTTGTAGATATCGACACCCGGCTCGGCTGCTGTCGTCTCATCGTCGTTGACGCGCACGACGATACGCGACGCATCCACCGAATCGACGGTACCGCCGCGACGTGCCACCACGGTAACACCCGAGTCGACGGCAACGGCACGTTCGATGCCTGTACCGACGAGCGGCGCCTCGGCGCGCAGCGTCGGAACCGCCTGGCGCTGCATGTTCGATCCCATGAGTGCGCGGTTGGCGTCATCGTGCTCGAGGAACGGAATCAGTGCCGCGGCAACCGATACGATCTGGCGCGGGCTGACGTCCATGTAGTTGACATCCTCCGGGCCTGCCAGCGTGAACTCGTTCTTGTGGCGAACGGCAACCAGTTCTTCGACGAACTTGCCGTTCTTGCCGAGCTCAGAGTTGGCCTGGGCAATGATGAACTGGCTCTCTTCGATTGCGGAGAGGTAATCGATATCTGCCGTCACCTTGCCGTTGACAACCTTGCGGTACGGCGTCTCGAGGAAGCCGTACTCGTTGGTGCGCGCATACACGGCCAGCGAGTTGATCAGGCCGATGTTCGGGCCTTCAGGCGTCTCGATCGGGCACACGCGGCCGTAGTGAGTCGGGTGTACGTCGCGTACCTCGAAGCCGGCGCGCTCGCGCGTGAGTCCGCCCGGCCCAAGCGCCGAAACGCGGCGTTTGTGGGTAACTTCCGACAGCGGATTGTTCTGATCCATGAACTGCGACAACTGGCTCGAACCGAAGAACTCCTTCACCGCTGCAGCCACGGGCTTCGCGTTGATCATCTCCTGCGGCATAAGGCCATCGGCCTCTGCCTGGGTCAGGCGTTCCTTGACGGCACGCTCGACACGAACGAGGCCTACGCGGAACGCATTCTCAGCCATCTCACCGACGCTGCGAACGCGGCGGTTGCCGAGATGGTCGATATCGTCGACCGTACCGTAGCCGTTACGAATATTGATCAGCGTGGACAAGACATCGAGGATGTCGTCCTTGTTGAGCACCCCTTCGCCTTCAGAATTGTCACGTCCCACCCGACGATTGAATTTCATGCGACCGACGGCCGAGAGGTCGTAGCGATCCGGGTTAAAGAACAGGTTCTGGAAAAGGTTCTCCGCTGCTTCCTTGGTCGGCGGCTCGCCCGGACGCATCATGCGGTAAATCTCAACGAGCGCCTCGAGTCGCGTCGTCGACGGATCGATGTTCAGCGTATTCGAGATGAACGGACCATGGTCGAGGTCGTTTACGTACAGCGTACGAATGTGCTCGACACCCGCCGCAATAATCTGCTCGATGAGTTCCGGCGTGAGCTCGGTGTTGGCGGCAGCAAGCAGCTCGCCTGTCTCGGTATCGACGATGTCATGGGCAAGGATCTTGCCCTCGAGGTACTCGCTGGGCACCGCCAGCTTGTCGACCGTGGACTGGTTCATGTCACGGACGTGCTTCGCCGTAATGCGCTTGCCTTCCTCGACGATGAGCTTGCGGCCCAGCTTGATGTCGAACGACGCGGTTTCACCGCGCAGGCGCTCTGGAACGAGACCCATCTTGATCTCTTTTTCCGAGAGGTAAAAGTCGTTGTTCTCGAAGAACAGGTCCAGCATTTCCTCGTTGTTCATTTCGAGAGCACGCAGGATGATCGTCACCGGCAATTTGCGGCGACGGTCGATGCGCGCGAAGACGCAGTCTTTCGGGTCGAATTCCATGTCGAGCCACGAACCGCGGTAAGGAATCACGCGAGCCGAGAACAGCAACTTGCCCGAGCTGTGCGTCTTGCCTTTGTCGTGATCGAAGAACACGCCCGGCGAGCGGTGCAACTGGGATACGATCACACGCTCGGTGCCGTTGATAACAAACGTACCATGATCGGTCATCAGCGGCATTTCACCGAGATAAACCTCCTGCTCGCGAATGTCCTTGACGGGCTTCGGCGTGCCGCTGGCTTCCTTGTCGTATATAACAAGGCGTACGAGCACACGGATGGGCGCCGCGTAGGTCAGGCCCCGCATCTGACATTCCTTGACGTCAAATACCGGCTGTCCGAGGCGGTAGCTCACATACTCAAGAGCCGCATTGCCTGAATAGCTGACAATCGGGAACACCGACTGGAACGCGGCGTGCAGGCCGATGTCCTCGCGGTTTTCGATTGTCTTGTCCGTCTGCAGGAACTTGTTGTACGAATCCACCTGGATCGACAACAGGTACGGCACGTCCAGGATCGTCGGACGTTTGCCAAAGTTCTTGCGAATACGCTTTTTCTCGGTGAATGAATATGCCATTCGAGAAATCCTCGTTAGCCTTGCTAATTAATTACGGACGCGAACAAGCAGCCAGCCGCAATGCGACTGGCTGCCTGCCCGACTTATCAACCCGTCGGGTTGTGCACTCACCTGAGTGCAACAGCTTACTTAAGCTCGACTGATGCGCCGGCTTCTTCGAGCTGCTTCTTAACGTCTTCTGCTTCGTCTTTCGAAACGCCTTCCTTGATGGTCGACGGTACGCCTTCAACCGCATCCTTGGCTTCCTTGAGACCAAGACCCGTGATTCCGCGAACAGCCTTAATGACGGATACCTTGTTGGCTCCGAAGCTGGTCATAACCACGTCGAACTCGGTCTTCTCTTCAGCAGCTGCGCCAGCATCGGCAGCAGGGCCGGCAGCGACAGCAACAGGAGCAGCGGCAGAAACGCCCCACTCTTCTTCGAGCATCTTGACGAGCTCAACAACTTCCATGATGGGCTTTGCGCTCAGTTCTTTGAGCAGGTCTTCGTTTGACAGTGCCATTTCTTTATTCCTCTAAATTTCGATTCCTGAGTCAGGAAATTCTCTAGTTCAATAACCTTAAGCAGCTTCCTGCTCACCACGCGCGGACAACGTTCGCGCGAGCATCGCAGGAGGTTCTGCAAGTGTGCGTACCAATTGGCTCATCGGGGCGACGAACACGCCGAGCAGCATTGCACGCGCCTGATCCAACGTCGGCAATTCTGCCAACTTCGCGAGATCAGACCCGGGCATAAGTTGCCCACCGGCCGACATAGAAACCGCCTGCAGAGCGTCATGCTCCTTGGCGAAATTCTTGATAACCCTGGCAGCGGCACCTGGATCTTCTTTTGCAAACGCGAGCAGGATCGGTCCTTTGAGTGTGTCCCGCATGCACTCAAACTCTGTTCCCTCAACGGCACGGCGAGCCAGCGTGTTTTTGACCACACGCATGTACACGCCGGCGTCGCGCGCTTGTTTGCGCAACTCCGTCATCTGGGACACAGACAGACCCCTGTACTCAGCCGCAACGGCTGTTACAGAATCTCCTGCAACCGCGTTTACCTCTTCGACAAGTGCTTTCTTGTCTTCGAGTCTCAGTGCCATGAATATCTCCTGGCTTACGGTTACTTAAAAATGAGTAAGGACAAGCCCTACTCCCCGAAGGGATTCCATCCCTTGCCGGATGGGTAACCGTCGCCAGATCAAACTGACTCAGGTAACACCATCTGCACAGGCAGTCATTAAGACCCGGAAATCAACCGGGTCGCCTGTGGTCTTCGACGATCGCCACTTCCGTGTGGCTGCTTGCGACTGCCCCTGTTGGCGCAACCGCAGATTTGTTCGGGTCAGGAGCCCAAAGGCTCTGACCCCTGTGTTTTATTCAGACGTCAACTGTCGCGCGATCAACCGCGACGCCCGGCCCCATGGTTGAGGAGACGGTCAGCTTCATGACGTACTGCCCCTTGGCTGTAGCGGGCTTTGCCTTCTTCAGGTCGGCCAGCAACGCGTTCAGGTTCTCTTTCAGTGCGTCCACCTCGAAATCGGCACGGCCGATAGCGCAGTGGATGATGCCGGCCTTGTCTGTGCGGTAACGCACCTGGCCAGCCTTGGCATTCTTGACGGCGGTTTCGACATCAGCCGTCACCGTGCCAACCTTCGGGTTCGGCATCAGGCCACGTGGACCGAGGATCTGACCCAGCTGGCCGACCACGCGCATGGCGTCCGGCGTCGCGATAACGACATCAAAATTCAGCTCGCCTTTCTTGACGGTTTCCGCGAGATCTTCGAAACCGACGATGTCTGCGCCTGCTGCCGTCGCCTTTTCGGCATTCTCGCCCTGCGCGAACACAGCAACACGAACCGTCTTACCCGTACCGTTAGGCAGCACCGTCGAGCCACGGACCACCTGGTCCGACTTGCGCGGGTCCACGCCGAGATTGACCGAAACATCGATGCTCTCGGGGAACTTCGCCGTGGCGAGTTCTTTTACGAGATTGAGGGCCTCGTCGATGATGTAGGTCTTCGTCGAGTCCACTTTCTCGCGTGCAGCCTGCTTCCTCTTGCTCAAGCGCGCCATTAGTTCACTCCCTCGGTCTCGATACCCATGCTGCGGGCCGTGCCGGCAATCGTACGTACGGCCGCGTCCATATCGGCTGCGGTCAGGTCAGGCATCTTCGTCGTAGCGATCTCTTCGAGCTGCGCCCGATTGACCTTGCCGACCTTCGTCGTATTCGGCGTACCCGAACCCTTCGCGATGCCTGCTGCCTTACGCAACAGAACCGCCGCGGGCGGGGTCTTGGAAATAAACGTGAAACTACGGTCCGCATAGACTGTAATGACCACGGGGATAGGCAGTCCGGCTTCAGTACCCTGGGTCTGCGCATTAAACGCCTTGCAGAACTCCATGATATTGACACCGTGCTGACCGAGAGCAGGACCTACGGGCGGCGACGGATTTGCCTGGCCGGCCGGGACCTGCAGCTTGATGTAGCTGGCGACTTTCTTAGCCATGTTGTATTACCTCTTCGAGTTCAAACGCTATGGTGATGCCATAGCTCCTCGTCTCTTATGTAAGCAATGACGCACGTCATACGACGCGTCCATTGCGAAAATTCGTGCCTAACTCTTTTCGACCTGACCGAAATCAAGTTCGACGGGCGTAGACCGACCCAAAATCTGTACGGCAACTTGCAGCCGGTTCTTCTCGTAATTGACCTGCTCGACGACTCCCGAGAAGTCGTTGAACGGCCCGTCCGTGACACGTACAACCTCGCCCGGCTCGAACAATACTTTCGGCCGTGGCTTGTCGACGCCTTCCTGGACGCGCTGCAGAATTCGATCTGCTTCTTTCTCGGTGATTGGCGCAGGACGATCACTTGAACCGCCAATAAAGCCAAGCACCTTCGGTACTTCCTTGACGAGATGCCAGGTCTCGTCGTCCATTTCCATCTGCACGAGCACGTAGCCCGGGAAGAACTTGCGTTCGCTGCGGCGCTTCTGGCCCTCCCGCATTTCGACCACTTCCTCGGTCGGAACCAGGATCTCACCAAATTTGTCCTGCAGCCCCATGCGCTCGATGCGCTCTTCGAGCGCACTTTTCACGCGATGCTCGAAATTCGAGTAGGCGTGCACGATGTACCAGCGTAAGGCCACTGAAGAAATCCTTTTGTTTAACCGACGAGGGAGCGGGTCAGCCAAAGCAGGCCCGAATCCAGCGCCCAGAAGAACAGCATCATGACGAGCGTGAAGACGAATACCGCAATCGCGGTCTGCGTCGTTTCCTGCTTCGTCGGCCAGACGACCTTGCGAATCTCAACGCGCGAGCCCTGGATGAAGTGCCAGAGACGCTGTCCCTGGGTACTCGTCATCGCAATACCGATACCGGCGGCTGCGCCACCCAATACCATGAGAACGCGAATCGCCTGTGCAACGGCCGCCTCATAGTAGTAATAGGCGTACAGGCCGCCCACCAGCGCAACTGCCGCGATCAGCAACTTGATGATGTCGAGGACACCACTCTCACTTGTTTCTGCCTGTGCATTCATGATGTGCCGCGGCTGCTGCCGCTCCTGCGTAAAATGGCAGGCCAGGAGGGAATCGAACCCCCAACCTGCGGTTTTGGAGACCGCCGCTCTGCCAATTGAGCTACTGGCCTGTCGCGCCCTGCCTATTTCATAAGTTCGCGCGAGTCAGGTGCGCGACACGCTGTGCGCACCTGACCTTCGCGTTCCACGAATCGTTACTCGATAATCTTCGCTACAACACCGGCGCCAACGGTACGGCCACCTTCGCGA
>CBDUMZ010000080.1:0-8492 GCA_965368465.1 uncultured Chromatiales bacterium | reverse complement strand
TGCATCAGCTGCCATAACGGTACCGACGCGACCGGCAAGCATCCCACGCACATCAACACGACCGATGTCTGCGAGGATTGCCACAACAACGTGACCTTCACGCCGGCCGACCGCGTGGATCACACGCAGGTCATCGGCACCTGCTTCTCCTGCCATGACGGCAACACGGCGACCGGCAAGCACCCGACGCACATCGCGAGCGGCAACAACTGCGACGACTGCCATACCACCGACGCGTGGATCCCCGCGAACTTCGACCACGTGAATATCGTCGACAACTGCATCAGCTGCCACAACGGCACCGATGCGACGGGCAAACACCCGACGCATATCCTGACAACGGATGTCTGCGAGGACTGCCACTCCACGATCACGTGGATACCGGTGACAACGGTCGACCACGCCCAGGTGCTCGGCTCCTGTACGTCCTGCCACGACGGCAATACGGCTACCGGCAAGAACCCGGGGCACTTCATAACCACTCGCGAATGCAACGACTGCCACACGACGGATGCCTGGATTCCGCATATCTACCAGCACATGGGCCTGGGTTACGAGCCCCTGGATCACCGCGGCAATTTCGACTGCACCGAGTGCCACCAGGGCAACTCCGAGGTCGTGAACTGGCCATCCCCGCAATATCAGCCCGATTGCGCAGGCTGTCATTTCCCGGACTACCGCCCGGGTGTGGACCGGCATAACGGCATCAACAACGACCGCAACTGTGCGCAGAGCGGCTGCCACAGCATTTCGGCAAGGGAATGGTAATGCCTGCCGCTCATCGACATCCGGCGCTGTTCGGAGCCCTCGCACTGCTGGGACTGGCCTGGTCGGCAGCCCATGCAGCGCCCGGCTTCGTCACGTCGACCAACATCAGTTCCGGCGACGTCTACACGGAGATCGCCGTTCGCCTTGGCTGCGATGTGACCTACCTGCGGCACGTCCCTGGCTCGAAAGGCGACGTGCTGACGATCAACCTCGAGGCAACCACGATCTGTCATGGCGTGCCGCCGTCGCTGGCCGACAGCCGGGACCTGCATCGGCCGCTGGCCGCCGATGAAGTCGGCCTCCTGCACGTCGAATACGACGGGGAGCGACCCGGACCGAAACAGCTGCGCCTGAGTTTTGCGAAGGAGGTCCATTTCCTGGTCACACCGGGCAACCTGAGCGAGACGGTCATCGTGCGCGTACTGCATGACAGCGATGATTCTGTCGCCGCGCCGCCGGTGAACGGTGCGACGAGTCGCCAGGTCAATCGTGTAACGGCAACACCGGCGAGATTCGTCATCAACCTGGAGTCATCGCTGCGCTACCCGGCGACCGCCGACATCCCGGTCATGACGCTGGCTGACGGACAAAAGCTGTTTATCACCGAAGCCGAGATCGATGGCAAGACCTGGTACCGGATGCGGGTCGGTTATTTCGACTCGGCTGAAGCGGCATCGAGGGTGCTGCGGGATATTCGCGCTCAGTATCCGACCGCGTGGATCGATCGCGACACGACTGAAGGGGATACCGTCGAGCCACTCGCGATGGCAGTAGAAGCCGAGCCTTTGGAACCCGTATCCGGCGGGAAGTCGGAGCAGCTGATGGCCGATGCGAAGAAGGCGATGACGACCGGCGAGATTTCCCGCGCAATCCAGATCTACACCAAGGTATTGCAGCAGCCCGCGAATGCCGAGCAGCAAGCGGCCCAGGAATACCTGGCATTGGCCCGGGAGCGCAACGGTCAGCTTGCACACGCCAAGGCGGAATACGAACGCTACCTTGAAAAATACCCGGAAGGGCCCGGTCACGATCGGGTGCGCCAACGACTGGCGGCGCTCGTGGCCGCCTCGACGGGCTACTCCGGTGGCGGGAGCGGCGGTGGCACCGTGGCGGGAGCCCCGGCCAGCCCCTGGAAGGTCCGGACCTTCCTGTCCCAGCATTACCGCCGCGACGTGAACCAGCTCAACGACGAAGACGAGGTGACGAGCCAGTCGTCCTTGTACACGGACATATCCATTGACGCGCGGCGCCGTGGGGAGCGATTCGATTTCTCCACCCGCCTGACCGGCGGGCACCGCTACGACCTTCTCGATGACGATTCACGGTCTTCGGGCAACGATTTCCGGCTCTCCTATCTGTATGCCGACCTGTACGACACGCGCACGCGTATCCGGGGCCGGCTTGGTCGCCAGACGCGCAATACGGGCGGCGTACTGGGACGTTTCGACGGCCTGAACGTCAGCTATACCCTGAACGACAAGGTCCGTTTTGACGCCGTTGCCGGGCGACCCGTCTACTCGACGGCAAATTCAGACGAGCAATCGCGACAGTTCTATGGCGTCAGCTCGAACTTCACGCCGTTCAGCAATGCCATTGAACTCGGCGTGTTCTACCTTCAGCAGGACATCGACGGCTTCACTGACCGGCAGGCCGTCGGCACCGAGGTGCGCTATTTCGGCGAGTCGGCGTCTGCCTGGGGTTCGGTCGACTACGACACGGCGTTTAGCGAACTCAGCAGCGCCTTCGTGCAGGCCAGCTGGCGCCTGCCAGGCAAGCTGACACTAAGCGGCTCGCTCGATCGCCGCCGCAGCCCTTTCTTAAGCCTCGGCAACGCGCTGCTCGGCCAGAGCAGCCAGGATTTCGACCTGCTGACACAGACGTTGACTGAAATCCAGATCCGGCAACAGGCGCTGGATCGCTCCGCCGTTACATCGACCGCGACAGTGGGGCTTTCAAGGCCGCTGACGCCTCACCTGCAGTTCAGCATCAACGCCAACCGGTCCGTCATCGACGCTGTCCCGGCGAGTGGCGACGCGCCCGCCTTGCCCGAGGCCGAATACAACTACATATCCGCCGATCTCGTCTCGAGCAGCCTGTTTCGCGAGGGCGATGTCGGCATCCTGGGACTGCGCTACGCAACCTCGGATTCCGCGGACGTCTACACGGTAAGCCTGGATGCGCGCTTCCCAATCGGACGAAAATGGCGTATCAATCCAAGGCTACGGGTCGACTATCGCGAGATCCTGTCCGACATGAGTACGCAGTGGATTTACACACCCGGGCTGCGCCTGCAGTACCGGCTGGGCCGCCGCGGCCGTATCGAGTTCGATGCCGGCAAGCGCTTCTCGAGCCGTGACATGGCCGATACGGACCTGGACCAGGAGTCCTATTTCATCAATCTCGGTTACCAGCTGAACTACTGAGGCCGGAAATATGTCGGGAAACAACATAGGGATGTTCTGCGCGGCGCTGGTTCTGGCGCTGGCAGCGGGTTGCGCGAGCAACGACACGACGACGATGCAAAGGCTCGACCCCGAGACCGGGGTGACAATTACCCGGGCTACCGAGCCGCTCGTCATGTACCGCGACATGTCGGCCTACTCGGCGTTCGGCCGCGAGTATGTCTACCTTGGGCCCATCCAGGTCAACAACATGGGTCAGCGCGAATACTATCTCTGGCTGGGAATCTGGGGATCCTCCGATTCGGCCGACCCGGGTCTCAGAATGAACGATTTCGAATCGGTCGTGCTGTACGCGGATGGCGAACCCCTGGGTCTCGAGATCAAGGGATGGACGCCCGGTTCGATCGGCGCGTCGACAGACGTTTACATCAAGCCCGTCCCGTCCGCCCTGGACGGTTATTACCGCGTGACCATCGACCAGATGCGCCTGATCGCCGAATCGCGAGACCTGGAACTGCGCGCGGGAGCCACGCGGCCGCAGCGCTACGTGCCCTGGGACTCCGTTGGCGAATCCACCCAGGCCATGGTGGCGTTCCTGCGCGGTCTCGACTGGTAAGACCCTGCCTAGCCTGCCGAGAATACCGCGGAGAGAATCAGCCGCAGCGCGGTGAGCGTTACCAGCAACCGAAATACCGCGCGAAACACCGTTTCCGAGATCCGGTCGATCAGGAGCTTGCCGACCCAGGTCCCGACGAACGCCACGATGATCGACAGCACGATCGTCGCAAGGTAAGGCCTGTAGTCAAAACCATTCAGCGTGTATCCCGCGATCTTGAAGAGCCCCATGCCCGTCAGGCTCGCGGCCATCGTGGCAACGACCTGCCGGCGCTTCAGGCCCGTGTGCAGGATGACGGCATGCAACAGTGCGCCGTAGGCAAACAGCGTCGAGAAGAAGGAATGCACGAACCCGACGATGGCCCATGGATGACGAAACTTCGGGCGCCAACTGACCGACGGCAACCAGATTGCCACGAGCATGACAATGCCGATGGCGGCTGCAATCACTGCCTCCGGCAGTTCGACGTAGATTCGGGCCGCGATTGCAACCGCAAGCACGCTGCCCGCAAGAAACGGTCCTGCTATGCGCCAAACGATGTGCTCGCGAAACAACACGGCGCGTGATGTTGTCGAGCCGATCAGCAACGTCGAGTGCAGCGGCACGATTGCCGAGACCGGCAAGACGCTGCTCGTCACGGCGAGAATGATCATTGCACCGCCGTTTGCGAAGGCCGCATTGGTAATTGCCGCAAGAAAACTACCGAATACAATCACGTATAATACGCGATCGAATTCAACCGCCGCTGACAACCATTCCATGTTTCTACCTGGCTTCCTCGGTACACGCGCCGATGTGCTGCTCGACAGTGTAACCCTGTCGTTCGTTATTATCCTGCCGCGGGTTACGCGGTCATGGCGGCTTTCCGCGGTGCAGGCGTGAGCCGGCCGCACCTGTTCCTGGCAACGCTGCTGGCGCCGTTTTGCGTGGCGGCACAGACGGCTGACCACGGGCGGGCCTTGCCCGATCTGCAAGCCACCAGGCTCGTCGCGGCGCCGCTCATCGACGGCAACGTCACGGGCGACGAGGCATGGTCAGGCGCGACACCGGCAAGCGGTTTCTGGCAGGTGCAGCCGAACGATGGCAGCCCGGCGACACAAAGAACCGAAGTATTCGTCGGCTACACCGACGATGCCCTGTACGTCGGCGTCATGGCCTACGACGACGACCCATCCGCCATTATTGTCAGCGACAGCCGGCGCGACTCGAGCCTCGATGACACCGATGCCTTCCTGTTCGTGATAGACGGCCTGCTCGACCGCCAGAATGGCTATGTCTTCGGGACCAACGCCGCAGGTATCGAGTACGACGGCCAGGTGACCAAGGAAGGTGCCGGCGATAACTTCGGGTCCGGAGGCGGCGCGTTCAATCTTAACTGGGACGGTTCCTGGACGGTTAAGGCCACCGTCACCGAGCAAGGCTGGAGCGCTGAGTTCGAGATTCCGTTTGCGACCTTGCGTTACGGCCGCGGCGACGTGCAGGACTGGGGCATCAATTTTCAGCGCAATATTCGCCGCAACAACGAAATCGCCTACTGGGCGCCACTGGACCTCAACCGCAACCTGTATCGCGTGTCGCGGGCCGGAACCCTGCGCGGCATCGCACCTCCGTCGCAACGTAACCTGCAGGTCACGCCCTACGTGCTGGGACAATGGCAACGCGGGGGGACGCTCAGCGGAACCGAGTCTGACTATGAGGCGGGTGTAGACGTCAAATACTCGATTACACCCAGCCTGACACTCGACCTGACGTACAACACCGACTTTGCGCAGGTCGAGGCCGATGAAGAGCAGCTCAACCTCGACCGCTTCAACATTTTCTTTCCCGAAAAGCGTCCATTTTTCCTCGAGAACGCGGGACAGTTTTCCGTCGGCAATGGCGAGGAAGTGGAGATGTTCTTCAGCCGGCGCATCGGCATTGCCGCGGACGGTAATCCGATCCCGGTTGAAGGAGGTGCCAGGCTGTCCGGCAAGCTTGGTGAGCGCACCAATGTCGGCCTCCTGTACATGGGCACGGACGCGATCGCCGGTGTGGCGCCGGGCAACAACTTCGCCGTGGCGCGTATCAGCCAGGAGCTGGCAAGTCGTTCGTCAATCGGCGCGATTTTCGTCAATCGGGATGGCGATGGCTCGTACTTGCGCCCCGCGGACCAGGACTACAACCGCACGTACGCCATCGACGGGCGCTGGGGGATCGGTGAGAACCTCCTGATCCAGGCCTGGGCAGCGAAGACCGAGACGCCGGGACTCGACGCGCGCGATGATGCTTACTCGCTAAAGTTCGACTACAGCGCGGAAGAATGGTCGTATCGCGCCGAGTACACCGAAGTCGGCGAGGACTTCAATCCCGAGGTCGGGTTTCTCGCGCGCAGCGAGTATCGCAAGGGTTCGGCTTTCCTCATGCGGCGCATCCGCCCGGCTGACCTGTGGGGGCTGCTCGAGATTCGCCCGCACGCGTCCTACACAGGCTACTGGAAATTCGATGGCTTCCAGGAGTCCGGCTTTCTGCACCTTGACGTCCACTGGGAGTCGAGAACCAGCGCGGAAATTCACACCGGCTATAACTTCACCAAGGCCGGTGTCCTGGCCCCGTTCGAGATCGTTCCGGACGTCATCGTACCGGCCGGCACCTACGATCATGGCGAAGCGCAGATCGTCTTTTACTCCAACCAGTCGAAGCCGCTGAGTTTTGAGATGCGCACCGTCGTCGGCGGGCGATTCGGCGGCGACCGCGTGTCCCTGTCGCCTACCCTCAACTACCGCATCGGCGAGACCTTCCGCTCGGAGCTGTCCATCAACTACAACGACTACGACCTGCCCGTCCAGAACGGTGAATTCACGGCCACGCTCGCGCGGTTGCGCTTGTCCTATTCGTTTACGCCGAAAATGCAGCTGCAGGCGCTGGTCCAGTACAACGACACCAGCGACCAGTTCGGCACGAACGTTCGGTTTTCGTGGTTGCGGTCAGCCAATTCCGGCTTCTATCTCGTCTTTAACGAAGTCGACGAGCGCGGCCTGGGCGGGCTGCCCGACGGCCGTCAGTTCATCCTCAAGTACAGCCACATTTTCGACGTGCTCGACTAGGTCGGCGGCAATACGTGCCACACCACACCCAGGAAGTGGCAAACCCCGCCACCCAGCACGAACACGTGCCATACGGCGTGGTTGAACGGAATTCGATCCACAGCATAGAAAATCGCGCCAACCGAGTAGCTGATGCCACCGGCGAACAGCCAGGCCATGCCGTTGGGGCCGATGGCTTCCGCCATTTGCGGCGCGGCAAGCACGGCCAGCCAGCCCATGGCGAGATAACTCGCTAAAGCCACTTTCGGGAAGCGATTCCGGAACCAGAGTTTCTTGATCACGCCTGCCGTCGCGAGAGCCCAGATCGTGCCGAACATCCACCATCCCGTATCGGTGCGCATGGCGACCAGCAGGAACGGCGTATAGGTGCCCGCGATCAGCAGGTAGATTGCGCAGTGATCGAGCAGTTTGAATATTTCCCGGTGCCGCGAAGCGTACATGGAATGGTAAACCGTGGATGCCAGGAACAACGCGATCAATGTCGCCCCGTAAATTGAACTGGCAACGATACGCCAGGGATCGGCTTCCGCGATCGACAGGTACAGCATCCAGGACAGGCCGGCGATACTCAGCAAGACCCCGATACCGTGGGTGATCGCGTGGATGACCTCTTCGAGTACGCTGTATTCCAGATGGGCGCTGCGGATCTGCATAGGCTCATCATACGGTACAAATGCGTGCAAATCGTTCGATTTCGCGCCAGCTTCGACACCATGTAGAATTGCCGCCTGCCGACAGAAAAAGCCTCCTAATGCCTGCCATCCGTCTCCTGCTTCTCACCCTTCTTTCGCTGTCGCTTGCGGCCTGCGTCTCCGCCCCTCTGCCCCCCGATGAAGTCACGATTTCGATTGTCGGCACCAACGATGTGCACGGCGCGCTTGCCGCCGACGACAATGCAGGAGGACTGGTCACGGTGTCCGCGTACGTCGATGCACTGCGCAAGGCGCGCGCTGGCGATGGCGGTGCCGTGCTGCTCATCGATGCGGGCGATATGTGGCAGGGGACGCTCGAATCCAACCTCGTTGAAGGGGCCGTTGTCGTCGACGCGTACAATGCCATGGGCGTGGCAGCCGCGGCGATCGGCAACCATGAATTCGATTTCGGCCCGGAAGGTCCTAATGCCATCCCGGTGGAGCCCGGCGAGGACCCGCGTGGCAACCTCAGGCGACGCGCCAGCGAGGCGAGATTCCCGCTGCTTGCCGCCAACCTGGTCGACACCGCCACGGGTCAACCGGTGGCGTGGGACAACGTGTACCCATCGGTCATGCTCGAGACGGCCGGTATCAAGGTAGGCGTCGTCGGCGTCATAACGAGCAAGGCCCTGGTGACGACGATTGCCGCAAACGTGGTTGGGCTCGAAATTGCACCGCTGGCCGAGACGATCACGGCCGAAGCCAGGAAACTGCGAGACAGCGGCGCGGCACTGGTCATCGTCGCGGCGCATGCCGGGGGGAAGTGCACGGAATTCTCGGATCGCAACGACCTCTCGTCCTGCAACATGGCGGCGGAAATCATGCAGGTAGCGAACGCGCTCGAGCCCGGGCTTGTCGACTACATTATTGGCGGACACAGTCACAACCCGATCGCTCATGTCGTCAATGGCATACCGATCACGTCCAATTA
>CBDUMZ010000079.1:0-8765 GCA_965368465.1 uncultured Chromatiales bacterium | reverse complement strand
CATTTATTCAACGAACGTTGAAGGGATACTAGTTCAACGTTCGTTCAAGAGCAAGGGTGAAGCATGCCGCGCCGTGCAGGCGCCGTTTCGGGGATCAGTGCTTTTCGCAGAGTGCCTTGAAGCCGGCGGCGAGGAAGACGTGCATGCGCTCATTGATGGCGGCCACGTCGGTCGACTTGCAGATACCGCCGGACAGGTTGTCGATGCGGCTGGTCTCGGCAAAGGTCAGCGTCAGCGCACCGGACAGGAAGTGGTGACTCCAGTACAGGTCCGCGTCGTCGCAGTCGGGCAGGGCTTTGCGCAGGGCGTCGATGAAGCGCGAGACGAGCGGGTCGAAATACCGCGACATGAGCGCGCCGCCCTGTTCGGGTGAGTTGTTGATCTGTGCAATGAGCTGGTAGTAGTGCGACCACTTGTCGTGGTCGTCGGCCAGCAGTTGCAGGAGCGGCTGCGTAAACGCGCCGATGATCTCTTCGACCGTCGGTGCGTCGTCGCCATGGCGTTCCTCGACTTCCTTCAGTGCCTGCAGCCGAATCTCGTTGAGATATTCCACACGCCGCAGCATGACCTGGTCGAACAGGTCGCGCTTGGACTTGAAGTGATAGTAGGCCAGTGACACGTCGGCGTCGGCGGCGCTCATGATCTGGCGAACGGAAACGCCCTCGAATCCTTTCTGCGCGAAAAGCTTTTCCGCGGCATCGAGAATGCGATCGCGCGTTTGTTGTTTTTGTTTCGCCATCGAACACACGCTAACCGAGCCCCGTTTGAATTTCAACAGTCGTTCAACTAGTATTCAACGATCGTTGAAATCATGAGTAACGCACATGGCGTGGTTCTCCCCGAAGCCCCTGCTGATTCCCGACATCCTGGCGCAGAACCAGGCCTTCCTCGGTCGCAAGCCGGCTGTCATCGTTGACGACGACGTAGTGACCTGGGAGGAGTTCGGTACCGGCACCTCGCGCTTCGCCAATGCGCTCCTCGCAACCGGGCTCGAACACGGCGACCGGGTCGTGGTGCTGATGAAGAACAGCTACGAGATGGTCGAGGCCATGTTCGGCATCATCCGCGCCGGCCTCGTCGCGGTACCGCTCAACGTGTCCATTGCCGACGAGGCGATTACCACGATGACCCGGAATGCACAGGCGAAAGCGATACTGGCCTCGGGCGAACATGTACAGCGCGTCGAGGCGCTGCGCGCAGACGTCGTCGACCTGGTTGGCGATCGCTTCATCGCGCCCGACAACACGATCGACGGCTGGCTCGACTACGCCCGTATCAGGGACGCCGCGTCGGAAGTACTGACCGGCATCAGCATCGCACCCGAGGACGAGTGCAACATCATCTACAGCTCCGGAACGACCGGCCTGCCGAAAGGCATCGTGCACGACCATGCAGGCCGCGAAGCCTGGGGTAGCGACATGGCGGTGGCGTTGCGCTACCACGCGGGCGCGCGAACGCTGTGCAACCTCGGCCTGTTCTCGAACATCGTCTGGGTCGGCATGCTCGCGACGTTTTTCGCCGGCGGCACGCTCGTTGTGTCGCGCCGCTTCTCGGTGGACGATTGCCTCGAGACCATTCAGAAGCATCGCGTCACACACTCGACGATGGTCCCGCTGCAGTTCCAGAAGCTGCTCGAGCACCCGGACTTCGATCTCTTCGACCTGTCGAGCCTCGACGCCTGCATGTGTTGCGGTTCGCCCTTGTCGGCCGGCCTGAAGCGCGAGCTCGCGGCACGCTGGCCCGGGCAGTTCATCGAGTTGTACGGCCTGACCGAAGGTCTCGTCACGATACTCTCGCCCGAGGACCTGCTCAGGAAGACCGACTCGGTCGGCACGCCGTGCCCGGGGCAGGATCTCGCGATCATCGGTGAGGACGACGAGGTGCTCCCCGTCGGCGAGCCCGGTGAAATCGTCGGCACCTGCCGTTTCATCATGGCGGGCTATCACGACAACGACGCCGCCAACGAGGAAGCGACCTGGCTGCATCCGTCCGGCCAGCGCTGGCTGCGTACGGGCGACATCGGCAAACTCGACGAGGACGGATTCCTGTACCTTGTCGACAGGAAGAAAGACATGATCATCTCGGGCGGGCAGAACATCTACCCGGCCGACATCGAGTCCGCCATGGTCGAGCACGAGGCGGTGAGCGAGGTGGCCGTTATCGGTGTGCCACACGAAAAGTGGGGTGAGACGCCGCTGGCTGTGGTTGTATTGGCGGCAGGCGCGTCGGTCGATGCCGAGGCGCTGACAAGCTGGGTGAACAGCCGGGTTGGCAAACAGCAACGCGTCATCGGTACCGTGTTCGTTGACGAACTGCCGCGCAACCCGAACGGCAAGATTCTCAAGCGCGAGTTGCGGACGACGTTCCTGGAGGCAGCGCGATGACGATGGCAGACAACGCCGGCTTCTTCGAGAGCCACGACGGATTGAAACTTTATTACCGCGACTTCGGTGCCGATCAACCGGGGACGCCGGTCATTTGCCTGCCCGGCCTCACGCGCAACAGCCGCGACTTCGAAGACCTCGCCAACTACCTGTCCGATCGGCGCCGCGTCCTCACCTGCGATTTTCGCGGGCGCGGCTTCTCCGAGTACGACGAGCACTGGGAGAACTACCACCCGCCCACGTATGTACAGGACACGTGGACCCTGCTGGACCACCTGGGTATCGACAAGGTCATTGTTGTCGGTACCTCGCTCGGCGGACTGTGTGCCATGGTCATGGCGGCGACCAACGGCGACCGTCTTGCCGGTGTCGTCATGAACGACATCGGCCCGGAGATCAATCCGGCCGGCATCGCGCGCGTGCAGGAATACACGGGCCGCGTGCCCCCGGTCAAAAGCTGGGAAGAGGCCGCGCAGCAGACGCGGGACATCTACGGCGACTGGTTGCCCGGACTGAATGACGAGGACTGGGACAAGATGGCGCGCCGTGCGTACCGCGCGGGTGAAGACGGTGTCCCCCGGCTCGATATGGACCCCAACATTGGCGAGGCCGTTCGCAAGGTCGGGCCGCAGAAGGGCGACCCGTGGGCGTTGTTCGATGCGCTGGCAGACAAGCCTGTGACACTGCTCTGGGGTGTCATGTCGGACATCCTGACAGAGGACATCGTCGACAAGATGAAAGCACGCAAGCCGGATCTCAACGTGGTGCCGGTGCCAAAGCGCGGGCACGTTCCCTTGTTGAACGAGCCGGAATGCCTGGCTGCGATCGACGCATTCCTGGAGCGAGTCGCATGAGGGCCCGTTACCTGTTGCCGACAATGGCCGCGCTGCTGGCAGCCTGCGGTGCCGAGGCGCCGCCACCGGTCGAGACACCCACCTTCAACATCGATACGAGTCGAATCACGGTGTCCGGTGCGTCGTCGGGCGCGATGATGGCGACGCAAATACATATCGCACACTCGGGTCTTGTTGGTGGTGTCGCGATGGTGTCCGGCGGACCCTATTACTGCGCCCAGGGCAGCCTCAAGCTGGGACTGGGGCCATGCATGCAGGGCGGCGATATTGGAACGGCCGATCTTATCGCGCATCTTCGCCGGTCCTCCGCGGCGGGCAACATCGACGACATCTCTAATCTCAGCGACGATCACGTCTGGCTGTTCCGCGGCACAGCGGACGGGGTTATGCACAGCGACCTTACAAAAGCTGCGCGGGAGTTCTATGCGGAATTCACCGAGCAGGCTGTTGTCGTTGTTGACGATATTCCCGCCGCGCACGGCTTTCCGACCATTGCGGCGGGCGTGCCCTGCGCCGAGATGGCACCACCTTTCCTGAATGCCTGCGACTACGACGCCGCGGGCGAGCTGTTGCAAACCCTGTACGGTGACCTGCAGCCGCCCGGCAATGCGCCCGCCGACCTCATCGAGGTTGCGCAGCCCGGCGCCGGCGACGCCGGCATGCTGCCGAACGCCCTGGCGTACGTACCGCAAGCGTGCAAAGACGGCGCGGCGTGCGGCGTACACATCGTGTTTCACGGTTGCCAGCAGTCGACGGCCTTCGTCGGCGACGAGTTTGCCAAAGGTGCCGGCTACAACACGTGGGCCGAGACGAACAAGCTCGTCGTGCTTTACCCGCAGGTCGACAGCAGCCGCATCGCGCCCATGAACCCGATGGGGTGCTGGGACTGGTGGGGCTACACCGGCGAGAACTACGCGACGAAAGACGGCGCACAGGTCGGCGTCGTCAAGGCGACGCTCGACGCGCTGGCGGGTAAGACTCTTTGAGCTTCGCCTGGGCGCTGTTCATCGTCTACCTGGTCGGCACCGCCTGGCTGGGCTACCGCGGCATGCAGAAGACCTCGGGCTTCAGCAGTTTCGCGCTGGGCGACCGTGCGATGAACCCGGTTATTGTGGGCATCACGCTGGCGGCCAGTGTCTCGTCGGCATCCACCTTCATCATCAATCCCGGCTTCGTCTACGTCGACGGCTTCGGCGCGTTCTTCCACATGTCCATCGGCGTTGGCATAGGTTTCCTTACGATGCTCACGGTGCTGTCGTTCCAGTTCCGGCGCATCGGCGCTGAGTCCAGCGCGCTGACCATCCCGGACTGGATCGGCAAACGCTACGAATCAAAGGGCTTCGCGCTGTATTTCTCCGTGCTCAACCTGCTGTCGTTTGCGTTCGTCGTACTGCTGGTCGGTGGTATCTCGATCGTCATGCAGTCGCTGCTCGGCATCTCGAACGAAGTGGCCCTGACGATCACGCTCGTATTCGTTACGGGCTACGTGTTCATCGGCGGCACCTACGCGCACGTGCTGACGAACATGTTGCAGGGCAGCCTGATGGTGTTCGTGACGATCCTCGTGCTCGGTTCCTGCGTCGTTCTCGCGATGCAGCAACCGGGTTCGACCGTTGAGGCACTGCGGCAGGTCGACCCGAACCTCGTGGCCGCGGTCAACACGGACGGCCAGCTCTTCAACAGTGTCTTCTCGATCTACGTGGCCGGCTTCATCGTCGGCGCCATCGTCGTGTGCCAGCCGCACATCCTGACGAAGGCGCTGTACGTCAAGGACGACCGCGCGGTGAAGCAGTACCTCGTCGTCTTCGCCGTGATCTTCACGTTGTTCCAGATGCTCGGGGCCGTAGGTTTCTTCACACACCTCGCGGTGCCGCCCGACGCGCTCAACGATGCCGCGACGGGCGGGTTTCGGCAGGACCTGGTCATGACGCAGTACCTCGCGACCATGTTCCCGCCCTGGGTATTCACGATCGTCGGCATCGTGCTGCTGGCGGCGGCGATGTCGACACTCGACGGCCTGCTCGTCTCGATGTCGACGATTACGGCGAATGACCTTGTGCTGAACCTCGCCGAACGCAAGGCGCATCACACGGAAGAACAACAAATGGCGTTCGCGCTCAAGGTGAGCCACGTCGTCCTCGTGGTCATCGCGATCGCGGCGTTCATCATCAACCTGCAGCCGCCGAAGCTGCTCGGCATCTTCGGGCAGACGGGGGTCTACGGGCTGACGGCTGCAGCAGCGCCTCCGTTGCTGCTTGGCGTGTTGTTCCGGCGGGTGCCGATAGCGCTGGTCTGGGGTGGCTCCGTCGCGGCGCTCGCCATACACTTCGTACTCTTCTTCAAGGGTGCCGACATGTTTCCAGCGTCGTCGTTTACCTTCGCCAACCCGGGCGTCACGGTGTCGTTGGCGACGCTTGTTGTCCTGCCCGTGCTGCTGTTGGCAGGCTTCCTGCTCAACAGGCGATGAACAAGTACGTATTGCTGCTGCGCGGCATCAATGTCGGCGGGCACAACAAGCTGCCGATGGCCGACCTGCGGGACATCCTGGCATCGCTCGGGTACGAGAACATCGCCACCTACATCCAGAGCGGCAACGTGGTGCTGTCCGCCAAAACGGCGCCGGATGCGGCTGCCATCACGGCCGCCATCGACAAGCGGTTCGGGTTCTCGCCACGCATCCTCGTGGTTGCCGGCAAGCAGTTCATAGCCGTGGCCGACGCCAACCCGTACAAGGACGACGACCTCGATGGCAAGTTCCTGCATGTCTGGTACCTGGCCGGACCGGCTGCCGCGGACATGGACGGCCTTGAGGCGCGCAAGGGGCCGAATGAGAGGTTCACGTTAACCGAGGACGCGTTCTATCTGCGCGCACCGGACGGCATCGCTCGTTCGAAACTCGCAAACGACGTGGAAAAACTCCTGGGCGTGGAGGGCACGGGCCGCAACCTCAACACGGTGCGCAAACTCCTGGAAATGCTGGCCTGAATTCCGCCAGCCACCGGTCGCGCAGGCCGGGCGGCAACGCCTAAAAGGTAATGTCATCCCACATGTTGCTGTAGGCTGAGCTTCCCGTCTGCGCAGCGATTGGTCGACGGGTTATCGGCGTAGCCGGCGCGAAATCTCGTGCTAGGATTCGCCGCATTGCGGAAGGGCATCCGCTTGGGCCTGGAGATAAGTGCATCGATGACGGATCGAATTGATGTTGCGCGGATCAGGGGATTCTCTCCGTTCGACGCGCTGAAGAAGAAAAACCTCGTGGACCTGGTCGAGCAGGTCGAACTGCATCGAGCGAGCCCGGGCCAGGCGCTGTTCAAGAAAGGCGACCCGGGTAAGCGCTCTATCTATCTGCTTTCCGGGACCGTCGAGCTTAGTGGCGACGACGCCCCGCTGACGATCACGGGCGGTACGGTCGAGGCCAATGTTGCCGTCGCCCCCGGTTCACCACGCCCGCAGACAGCCGTAGCGGTCGACAACGTTCAGTACTTCAGCATCGACAGCGAGTTACTGGACCTGACGATAACGCTGGACCAGACCGGGGTCTATGAGGTCGGTGATTTCAGTGCCGACTTGGGGCAGGGCGAGGCGGACTGGATGACCTCCCTCATGCACACCAAGATCTTCGAGCTGGTGCCGCCGCAGTGCATCCAGATGATATTCATGCGCCTGCAGCGCGTTGATTTCAGGGCTGGCGACGTGGTGATCCAGCAAGGCACCGAGGGTGACTTTTTCTACGTCATCAGGAGCGGGCGTTGCCTGGTCACGCGCGAGACACCGGCGGGCAAGCAGAACATCGACCTTGCCGTGCTGGGTGTCGGCGGCACGTTCGGCGAAGAGGCGTTGCTCACCGGGGCCGAGCGCAATGCCACGGTTACCATGCAGACCGATGGCATCCTGATGCGGCTTGGCAGAGATGACTTCCAGACGTTGTTGAAAGAACCGACGCTCACCTACCTGCAGCAC
The DNA here is from genome assembly GCA_965368465.1 of uncultured Chromatiales bacterium. Taxonomy (GTDB): domain Bacteria; phylum Pseudomonadota; class Gammaproteobacteria; order Steroidobacterales; family Woeseiaceae; genus UBA1847. The sequence goes on along the minus strand of CBDUMZ010000079.1, from coordinate 1,567 downwards.
GACGAGGCCGAGGCCGCCGCGGCTGGTGGTGCGCAATGGCTCGACGTTCGTGTCCCGAGCGAAACCAGGGCCGGCGGCAAGGAAGGTGCCGTCAACCTGCCGTTGTACCTGCTTCGGCACAAGCTGGATGTGCTGGATAAGGACACGCCCTACATCGTCATCTGCGATACCGGCCGGCGCAGCGCGGCGGCAGCCTTCATCCTGAATCAGCACGGTTTTCAAACCGCGGTGTTGGCCGGGGGGCTGAACAACAGCTCGGCCGCCCCAGCGTAGTTCCCACACCGGGCATCGCCGCTAGTCCCGGTATTTCGAGAACACGTAGCCGTCTTTCTCAACCGCCTGGTGACAGGCAAAGCAGGAAGCCCCGCCATCGTTCACAACGCGCTCGGTCTTGCTGTCCCCGGCGAAGGCTTCAAAACCCCAGCCGCCCGTGTCTGCGAAGCGATCCGCGTCGTACTCCATGACACCGATGAACTTTCGATCTCCCTCCTGAATGGCGGCATCGCCGCTGTCCTGTTGCAGGAGATCGAAGACGAGTGTGGCGCCGGCAACATACTGCCCGGACTCGAGTCCGGCCAGCGCGTCTGCGTTCGCATAGACATGGTGAATGCCCTCAAAGGGGTCGGCGAGACCGTGTTCCGGATGGATCACCATGGACTTGACGTGGGTCCAGTGCCGGTAGCCGTCCGGGTACGCGACCAGGTTGTCCGTCGCAGCGCCGACTAACAGCGGCAGTGCCAGCACTGCGGCGGCGGCAACGATAGGTTTGATTGTCATGAGTGCCTCTCCCTTATAGTATCGAGTCGATACTATAAGATCAGCCTGTTGAGCTTGTCAAGCTCGTATCGACTCAATACGATATGTGCATGAGTGACATTTCAGAACTGCTGCAGAGACTGGGCGTTATGGCCCAGGCCGAGAACCGCCAGCTCGCCGGAACGGCGGCGCTGCAACCCGTGCACATCGACGTGCTGCGCTACCTGGCCCGGTGCAATCGCTACAGCAATACACCGGCAGCCGTCGGGCAGTTTCTCAACACGACCAAGGGTACCGTTTCACAGAGCGTCAAGGTCCTGGAGCGCGAAAAGCTCGTCAGCAAGCTCGCGGACGCGAAGGACGGTCGCGTGGTACGACTGCGGCTTCTCAGGAAGGGGGTGCGGCTGCTCGAACAACTGGATAAAAAATCCACCATCCAGGCAGCGATCGAACGCCTTGGAGACCCGGAACGAGCCGCGCTAGGGGACAGCCTCAAGTCGCTACTCCGGCATGCGCAGCACCTCAACGACTCGCGTTCCTTTGGGATCTGCAGGACCTGTAGATTTTTCCGACGGCTCGGCGATGACCAGTTTCAATGCGGCATCACCGAGGAGCCCTTGTCCGCTGAAGATGCACAAAAGATCTGCGTTGAGCACGCAGCTTCTGTGTCCGGCGCCAGCGGCAAGACGTGAAATACTCGCCACCAGCGATTCGATAGCGCGTCAGCGCCACCGGGAACCTGGTCTCGTGCTACTCGTCGTCGCAGTACTGACAGCCCCGATACGTTCCGTCCAGGTGGTAGAAGAACCAA
>CBDUMZ010000078.1:0-9067 GCA_965368465.1 uncultured Chromatiales bacterium | reverse complement strand
CCGCCAGGTAGGTGTAGCCAGGGAGAGCTGCGTCTTGAAGGTGGTTTGTCCGCCCATGAATGTGCGCTACAGCAGCCGTTCAAATGTTAGTATTTCGCGTATTGGCAGGGGCTGCTCGTGACCCATTGCGGTCCCTCGGATTCGACGCAAATGAGGAGCGCTGGATGCTCAGATTTGTTTTCTTTCCTCTGATGGCAACATTTGTTCTTCTCGCTGGCTGCACGCCAAACCCTGGCTCCCAGTTGGCAAAGAACAAGGAAGTCGTAAAGCGGTTTATCGAAATTTCCAATGATGCGAACTGGGACCAACTGCCGGAAGTGATGGCAGCTGATTTCAGGCGGCATAGTGCGGCGACGGCCGGTGAACCCGTGCAGTCATTAGAAGAGTTTATCGCACTACAGAAAGGGTTTATGACCACCTTCCCTGATCAGCATGTCCGGCTGGATCACATGATTGCGGAGGGTGATCATGTTGCGATTCGCGCCACCTACACAGGAACACAGTCTGGTCCTATGGGCGATTTCCCGGCATCTGACAACAAAGTAGACGGCCCCTTCATCGCTTTTTTCAGAATTGAGTCAGGAAAAATCGCTGAGCTTTGGGTCGAGTGGGACAACGTCGACATGCTTGCCCAGCTCGGCCTATTTCCACCTGTCGCACCCACTAGTGAATGACTTGCACTGGCCGTTCTGTGACTAAGCTCGGAGGATTGAGTGCCTAACTGGAAAGACGTGATTCGCATTTTCTCTGGTGGATTTATCTTCATCAGCGGATTGATGTTACTCGGACTCTTCGGCTGGGAGCCGCCGGTCGCCGGGGCTGAAGCGCGCCCATTTCAAAGTGCGATGCACGATGCCGGATACTTCTTGCCTATTATCACAGCTGTCTTCCTGGTAGCTGGTGCAAGCTCTGTTCTGAATCTTTATGGAGCCATGACGACATTGGTGCTACTGCCGATTTCGGTGAACATAGTCCTGTTCCATGCGGTACTAGAGGGTGGACAACTGCCGTTAGCTATTGGCTTCTTTGCAATTAATTGCTACTTGCTCTGGTACTACAAGGAGCAATACCGACTATTGTTTCGTGCAAAGCCGACCGACTGACGAATGCTATGAAATAACTTTGAAAGCCTGGTTCTCGCCGGTCTGAACGACTTATGGCACGAGCAAATCTATGAAAAATCTTGTAGCTGCGCTCCTCATCATTGTTCTGGTGCTGCTGGTTGCGGTCGCGCGCCTTCGATTTCAGAAGCGCCCAGACCCGTCAATGAGGAACTAACAAACCTACTGGCATTCTTGCGTATGCTCCCAGACCAGCCAATAGATGAAGACGCGCCTTGGCGCGCGAACAATTGAGAAACGACGTGACTGAACCCAAAGTCGAAAACTCGAAAACCGCTGAGCAAACGCCGTCGCGCCGGTCCGGAGGCCTCGTGCGTTGGCTCTTCCATCCAAAGCAGCGGCGACTAATCCTCCCCGCCACCGGCTTGTGGATCCTTGTGCTGGACTGGCTGTTGTTCTCGTCGAACGTCCTCTCGGCCTGGCTGGCAACACCGGTCGTGATGGTCCTTGGCTTTGTGCTGGGCAGCGTGGGCGCCTTCCTGGCGCAGCGGAAGGCAGCAAACGATGCATTATGGAGTGCTGCGCTGAAGGCGCTGCTGGCCGGAATCGTGGTTGGCCTTCCCTGGCCCATCGGCGGGACGCTCGTCGGCGGCTGGGTGCTGCTGACCTCGGGCCTGGCGGACGCAAGGAAAGAGATCATCGGCAAGTGAGTTCGCAGGTGACGGCCTGCTTCTGGCCGGCAAGCGGAACTTCGCCCGTAAGAATATTGAACGACTCCCGACGGCAACGAAATAGGAGAAACGCCATGCGAAGCTCGCGGTACATTCTTGCATTGTTGATGTTGGCACTCAGCGTAACGACGGTCTGGGCTTCGAATGACGTCGAGGAAATTCAAGCTATACGCATGCAATCAAACGACGCGATCGCGCGGCATGATGTCGATGCCTTGCAGTCTTTCTTGGATGAAGATTTCGTGATCACGATCAGCACGGGTGCAATCGAGCACAGCCGTGATGAGCACGGCAAGAGTTTCGCGTTGCACTTCGAGCAGTACCCGGACGTTGTCTACGTGCGAACGCCTTCAGAAATAACACTGAGCAAAGCCTATCCGCTGGCCATTGAGCATGGAACTTGGGTCGGCTCCAGGACAACAGAGAACGGAAAGCTCGAAAACGGTGGCCAATACACGGCAGCATGGAGAAAGACCGACGGTGTCTGGCGTATTTACTCCGAGTTGTATGTCGGGCTCTATTGCAACGGCGTCGATTGCTGAGAAAAGCGCCTGACTAGTGACGAAACCCTCGGCTACCTGGTCCCACTTGAGGGACAAGAATCCAATGACCACTATGAGCGGCCGGCCAGGTGATAAACTAGTCGGCTATTGCTTCTGATCGGTAGCGGTCGTCCCGGTCTCCTGGAGGGTGAGATGAAAATTGAATCATCGTGGATCTTCGATTGCGGTCCAGAAGATATCTTCCCCCACTTCTTTTCCGCGCGCATGGATGAGACGTATCCCGTAGCGTTTCGGCTGGGAATCCCGAAGCCACTCAGCTGCAAAGTCCTTGAAGGTGAGCCCAAGGTCGGTAACACGCGTCAATGCACAACTGACAGGGGGTACATTCGGCAGGAGATCATGGAGCTTGTCGCCGACAGGAAGCTGGTCTATCAAATGAGGGACACCAATGTCTGGTGTCGCAAGTGGGTATCGTTTCTTCAGGACACGTTTCTGCTTGAGCCGATCGAGGGCGACCAGACCCGGGTACGCAGAATTACGGAGTTTCGTGGTGCGAGTTCGATTCCTGTCGTCAGCACGTTGGCATTGTGGTTTTCGTTGAAACAGGCGCATCGCTACGCGGCGAAGAACTGGCGCAGACTGTCTTCGCATGCGAAGCGGCAGCGCACCTCAGCGGTGTATGCAGGTTGAACTGCCGAAACCGGAAACCAGCGCAGACCGATAGATAAGCGTATGAAGGGCGTCGCACGACTATGCACGCTCGTCGCGTTCATCGCGACGGCCTCGGCGCACGGCGCAAACACCAATGAAATCCCGGCAACCACCGGCCGGTTCACGCTCACGTTCACCGCAGAGGAGTTGCTGGGCGAGGCTGCGAGCGAAGTCGAAGCTGTTATCGCACCCGACGAAGCGATCACCTGGGAAGTCTACGTGCCGGAGGGCTACCGGGCCGACGCGCCGCCCGGATTACTCGTCTACATCAGCCCCACGAGATCCGGTCGACTTCCCTACCGGTGGAACCGGGTCATGGACGAACGCAACCTCATCTGGATCGGCGCCAACCAGTCCGGCAACTGGGTCCTGGTCCGGCGTCGCATATTGATGGCGACGCTCGCCGTCCTGGCTATCGAAAGAGACTACATCGTGGACCGTGAGCGCTTCTATATCAGCGGCTTTTCCGGGGGCGGCAAGGCCGCAACCATGCTCGCGACCAGCAATCCGAACCTGTTTACGGGTGGCGTCTTCTTCTGTGGAGCCGAGACATCGCAGCTCGAAAGCCCCGGGGATCTCGAGAAAATGCGATCGAATCGCTACGTGTTTCTCACGGGCGAGCGGGACTCGGCGCTCGGCGAGTCCCGGCGGGCGAATCGTGCTTTCCGCAAGGCGGGCGTCGAAAACACCAGGCTCATGGTCATTCGGGGCATGGGCCACAGCACGCCCGAATACGACGATCTCGACGATGCGATCGACTTCCTGGATACGGCGGCGAAATAATTCCGCGCCAGCGCCGGTGTCCCGCCACGCTACAGCACACGTTGTTGAGCGATCTCGAGTGACGCATACTCTTCCGATCCAACACTCGCGCTCCGAGGATCATCATGAAATACAGTCTAGCCTTATTGTCTGCCCTCATACTTTTCGGTTGCCAGCAGGCCGCTGAACCCGTTGCCGAGACGCCGGCCCCGGTGGAACCCGTAGCGGAGATCGATCCGCTGGCGGCTGTTCTCGATGCCCAGCCCGATGAAATGAAGGCCCGCTACGCGTACCGCCACCCCAAAGAGACACTCGAGTTCATCGGTATCGAGCCCGGCATGACCGTGGTTGAAGGCCTCCCCGGAGGTGGCTGGTACACGAAGATCCTGCTGCCGTACCTCGGCAGCGAAGGTCATCTCATCGGCGCCAACTACGCGATGGAAATCTGGCCCAACTTCTCGTTCGCCACGGAAGAGTTCATGGAGAAGCAAAGCACATGGACGACCGACTTTCCCGCCGACGCGCAAGCCTGGCGCGGCGAGTCAGGGGCCAGCGTGGATGCGTTCGTCATGGGATCCCTGCCCGAGGAAATGAAAGGCACGGCCGACGTCGTGTTCTTCGCACGCGTTCTGCACAATCTCGCGAACTTCGAATCGCAGGGTGGCTTTCTCACAACGTCACTGGCCGATGCCTACGCCGTTCTGAAACCGGGTGGCATCTTCGGTGTCGTGCAGCATCACGCACGCGACGAAATGTCGGATGCCTTCGCCGACGGCAGCCACGGCTACCTGAAGAAGAGCTTCGTCATCGCTGCAGCGGAGGCCGCCGGTTTTGAGTACGTCGGGGAGAGCGATATCAACGCAAACCCGAACGATCAGCCGGGCGAGGACGATATCGTCTGGCGCCTGCCGCCCACGCTGGCGACCAGCGCGGACAATCCGGAGCTCAGGGCTGAGCTCGAAGCGGTTGGCGAATCCAATCGCATGACGCTCAAGTTCCGGAAACCGGAATAGGCGCTAGTTGCTGAGGTTTAGTCCGATCACGACCGGGTCGTGGTCGGACGCCCGGTACGGCGTGGTGCCGTCGAACAGGCCCGGGTCGCGACCGTTCTCGAGGTTGTAGTCGAGCAGTCGCGGCTCGTCGGCGTTGATATGCCACTCCATCGTTGCCACCACCTGCGGCGCGAGACTCGCGGAGACGATGGCGTGATCCAGGGCGCCGGCCTGTGCGTCGAACACGAATGAGTACGCCCCGGCCTGCGCGCCGAGCAGGTTCGTGAAGCCGGCGTTGGCCAGTGTCGCCAGCGGGTCCTCTTCGAGGTACGCATTCAGGTCGCCGATAATCAACACGTCACTGTCACCGCTTCCGGTCGGGTCGGTGGCCAGCCAGTCCGCGAGCGCGGCGGCGGCATTGGTTCTCGTGATATTGCAGTTACCCTGGCCGTCGCCGAGGTTCGGGTCACCGTCGGCGTCGCAGGACGAGCCTTTGGACTTCAGGTGATTCACGGCAACCGTGAGAACCGCGCCGTTCGCATCGAGCACAAACGACTGCGCGAGCGCGGGGCGGTTGCGGGCATCGTTGAAGCGTGAGTCGACACCGCGGTCGAGCAACGCGAAGCTACCCACCGTCGATACCCTCGTGTTGCGATACAGGAAGCCCGTCTTGATGACATCGTCGTGAATCGTCCCGGTATCGACCCAGGCATAGTCCGCGGAACCCAGGCGTGTGTTCATGGCGTCGGCCAGTGCGCTCAGGGACTCGCTCGCATTGTTCTCCAGTTCGATGAGCCCGATGATGTCGGCGTCGAGCATCGTCAGTGCCGTCACGGTCTTCTCGAGCTGCCGCGCGTACTCGGTGCCGCTGTCCGCACCGCGGCAGGACTGATCCGCCTGCGGTCCGCAGTTCGACTGTCCGCCATCGATCGTTGTGAAAAAGTTCAGCACGTTGAAGCTCGCGACCCGCACCGAGCCACCGACTGCGGGCGCGCCCGGCCGGGGATTGGCTGCCGTGAACACGGGGTCCACGGTCGGCATCAGGCGCCACGTCTCGTCGCCACTGCCGCCGCTGCCGCGGGAATAGCGCAGCACACCCGTGACCCCGTCGACCGTGTCGCCGGATCGAATCGAGTAGTTCGCTGCAGCGCCCGCGTCGAGGTAATGAATCTCGGCAGGGTTCTGCACGCGCAGGCCGTCGTCGAGGACGATGCTGCGGCGCGCGTTCATTTCTTTGTGCGCCGTGTAGCCCGCGACATCCGGCGCGTTGCCGTTCGTGAACTGCGTAAGGCGACCGCCCTCCGACAAAACCACCGTACCGAAACGCTCCAGGTTGTGATGACCGCTGACGGTCAGTGTACCGAGCAGCTCGACGACCATGCCCTCGTAGCGTTCGAGGTCGGCGACCGGGTCGCCGTCGCTGTTGGTCGTTGCGGCAATGAACGGCAGGCTCAGTGGGCGCGCGACCACGCCGCCGCGGCCCACGACGCGTACGGAACCTGCGCTGATCTGCGTTTCGCCGAAGTGCTCGACGACCGTGCCCGTCACTTCGACGAGGTCTCCCGCGTCGATGTCGGTGGCCGGATTATCGCCATCGAACACGAACACGCCATCCGATGTCGCGAGCTCCAGGTCGGGCGGTGCGTCCTGGATATAAAAGCCGCCGAGGTTGCGGCGATCGTCGGCATCGTTCTCCTGGAAGTCGCCCGTCACGATGCCGCGCACGGTGACGGTCTGTCCCTCCAGCGGGCTCGTGGCGCCACTGCCCTGTACGGCCGAGATCATGGTCGTGCCGGCCGGGGGAGACGGTGGGTTGGGCGGTGTCGTCGTGCCTCCGCCGCCGCCACAGGCGGCGGCGAGGCAAAGGCTTGCTAGCAAGGTCAGAATACGCATCGCGGCATTCTAACCCATCGCGTCTAGCTCATATTGAACAACAGAAACTCGGCGTCGGTGCTTGCCGTGACCCGGATAGCCGGCGCGCCGCGGATCTGGGCGCCATCGCCTGCAGCAAGCTCCGCGTCGTTGACGATCACATCGCCGGACACGACCTGTACGAACACACGCCGGTCCTCGACGTCGTCGAGAACGACGTTGTGCCCTTGCTCGAGAACGCTTGCGTAGAGGTCGACATCCTGGTGGATGGTGATCGACCCGTCCCGGCCGTCGCGCGAACCGATCAGGCGAAGCCTGTTCAGCTTTTCTTCGCGGCTGAACAGCGTCTGCTCATAGCCCGGTTCCAGGTTGTTCTCTTCCGGAAAGATCCAGATCTGCAGGAGATGGAGTTCCTCGTCGGACGAGTGGTTGTGCTCGCTGTGCAGCACACCGGTGCCGGCTGTCATGCGCTGCACTTCGCCCGCCGTAATCACGGTGCCGTTGCCCATGCTGTCCTTGTGCGCGATGGCCCCGCTGATGATGTAGGTCACGATCTCCATGTCCCGGTGCGGGTGCGTCGCGAAGCCTTTCCCCGGCGCAATGCGGTCTTCGTTGATCACGCGCAGCTTGCCGAAGCGCACACGCTCGGGGTTCTGGTAGTCCGCAAACGAGAACGTATGCTTCGCCTTCAGCCAGCCGTGGTCGGCGCCGCCGCGATCCTCGGAACGAATAATGTCGAACATAGCTGTCTCCATGGTAGTCACGCCGCTTGCGACGCGAGGTGCACAAGCTCCGCGATGCGCGCACGTGCGCTGTCCAGCGCTTCGTCGTTACCGCGATCCGCGCCCTGGGCGCCGATGAACTCGACGTCGGTGATGCCGACGAACTTGAGGGCATGGCGCAGGTAGGGCGTTGCGAAATCGGCCGGGCTGCCCACGGGCACGCCACCGGAGGGCACGACGACGTAGGCCTTCTTGCCTTCGAGCAGTCCCCGGGGGCCGTTCTCGGTGTATTCGAAGGTCAGCCTCGCGCGGGCAATCATGTCGATCCAGGCTTTCAGCACGGCCGGTACCGAGAAATTGTACATCGGCGCGCCGATCACGATGACGTCGGCCGCCTGCAACTCGGCCACGAGGTCATCCGAGCGCGACAGGATCTGCCGGTGCGTGCTGGTGCGATCCTCGTCCGGCGTGAAGTTGGCCGCAACCCATGCCTCGTCGATAAAGGGCAGTCCCTTCGCGAGGTCGCGGCGCGTGACGTTCAGGTCACCGTGGCGCGCTTCGAGCGCGGCGATGAGGTCGGCGGTGAGGTCCCGGCTGATCGAGCCTTCGCCGCGGGCGCTGGCCTGTACTTCCAGGACGTTGAGTGGGGTTGATGCGGTCATGTCGATGTCTCCGATGCCGTTGTTTCTCCAGGTTGGGCACAGTCTGTCTGTTGAGCATTTCAAGATAAATACTGCTGAAAGGACAAGATTGTTCTAAAATACGCAACAATATGGACAAGTTTGAGGATTTACAGGCCTTTGTGGCCGTGGTCGAGGCGGGTAGCTTCACGGCGGCCGCCGATCGCCTGGGCACCGCGAAGTCGGCCATCAGCCGCCGCATATCGGCCCTCGAGGAGCGCCTGGGGGTGCAGCTTTTGCGCCGCACGACGCGCGTTCTGAACCTCACCGGCACCGGGCAGAATTTCTACGAGCACAGCGCCCGCATCCTCGCGGACCTCGACGAAGCCGAGGCCGCCGTGCAGCAGGAGCACGGTGAGTTGCGCGGCACGTTGCGCGTTGCCTTGCCGCTGTCCTTCGGTGTGCGCCACATGTGCAAGCCGATCGCGGCGTTCGGCAAGCTCCACCCGAACCTGAAATTCGATCTCGATCTCAACGACCGGCACATCGATCTCGTCGAGGAGGGCATGGACGTCGCGATCCGCATCGCCCACCTCAAAGACTCCTCGCTCATCGCCCGCAAGCTGTTCGACGCGAAGACCGTGCTGGCCGCGTCACCGCACTACCTGAAAGCACACGGCACGCCGGAGACGCCGGACGAGCTGCGTGACCATGACTGCCTGGTCTACTCGAACCTCGCGGAACCGGATCGCTGGACCTGGGAAGACGAAAAGGGCAAGAAACACGTCGTCGAAGTAAAGCCTGCGCTGCGCGCGTCGAGCGGCGACTTCCTGACCAATGCCGCCGCGCATGGACTGGGTATCGTCATCCAGCCGACCTTCCTCGCCTCCGAGGCCATTCGGCGCGGCAACCTGGTACCGATCCTGACCGGCTACAACTGGCCAAGAACGCCGGCCTACGCGGTGTATCCCCCGACACGGCACCTGTCGTATCGGGTGCGCGCCTTCATCGACTACCTCGTCGAGCGTTTTTCCGGCACGCCCCAGTGGGACCGTGACTGCGAAGAGCTCAGCGCCAGGCACACCTGAGCGGC
>CBDUMZ010000077.1:0-9339 GCA_965368465.1 uncultured Chromatiales bacterium | reverse complement strand
TCGCCGCGCGCCGCGTTGACGCCGCCAGCCGTATCCGTCTCACTGAAGAAGTTCTGGCCCAGCTCGGGAATCATGTCGATGAGTTCATCGCCCGATTCGATACCCATGATCTCGATATCTTCTGCGCTGAATACCGAGACAGCCAGTGCGTCGGTGATATTGGCGCCCTTGATCTGGGTACCCGTGACGGTGATCTCGTCAACGATCTCCTCCTCTTCTTCTTCCTGGGCCTGGGCAAGCCCGGTGCCGGTCAGCAAGAGAGCCGTTGTTGCAAGCAAACCCGCCCGCAACAGATCGTCCAATCCGTATTTCCTGGTCTTCATTATTATTCCCCCGAATGTTTCGGTTACCGCGCTGCGCAGTAATTTTCTAAAACTAGCAACCCCCGGATTTAGTAGCCAATAGCAACGCTTCCGAGCCCCATAGACCAAGGTTATACTAGGTCAAAAGGAACCGCCATGCGCCTGCGCCAAATCGAGGTCTTTCACGCCGTCTACAGCACCGGCACGATGACCAACGCTGCCGCAAAACTTAACGTGTCACAACCCTCCGTGTCCAAGGTTCTTGCACATGCCGAGCAGCAACTGGGCTACCGGCTTTTCGACCGCGTCAAGGGAAAGCTGATACCGACGCCCGAAGCACACCAGCTCTTCAAACATGTCCGGGAAGTTTACGAGGATGTAGACCGGCTTCGGCACGTCGCACAGAACCTGAAGGCGACGAGTGCCGGCCGCATTCGGGTCGCCAGTACACCGGCGTTCGGCCTCGAGATCCTGCCACGTGCCATTGCAACGTTTCGCGAAGACCATCCTGACGCCGTCTTCGAAATCGAGACGCTGCATCTCGACGAGATACATCACGCGTTGCTGGAGTCGCGCATTGATATCGGCCTCGCTTTCGACCCCTCCAGCCACCCCGGGATCGAGCGCAGGAAGCTCGCCCGGGCACGCTTTGTGGTTCTTGCACCGGACGATACCGAGTTCGGCGGCAGGCAATCGCTGACCGTGGAGGACTTGAGGGACCGCCCGTTTATCGGCCTGAATCACAGGAGCCCGCTTGGTCGCATGCTGTCGAAGTTCCTGGAATCGAGCGATGTGGCGCCCCACGTCGTCGCCTGGACGGAGACCTACCACATCGCCAAGGCACTCGTCGCCTCGGGGGCCGGAGTCACGATTACCGACGAGATCACTGCCCGCTCCAGCATCGGTGGCAGCGTCGTCCAGCTACCGCTGGAGCCCGCCATGGAGTTCGATGTCACGCTGTTGCAACTCGCCGATACGCCGCTGTCGATCGCCACGAAGCGCTTCGCGCGACACCTCGGCTCGCTCGTAAAGGACATGCTGCCCGGTACCCGGTCGCCTACCCATAGCCAAAAGCTATGGGCGTCGGAACAATGATCATTTGAGCGAGGAAAGTGTCGCTCAGTAGTATCGGCTACAGATTCTGAGAGGACATTCGGATGCACGTAGTCGTTCTCGGCGCCGGCGTCGTCGGCGTCACAACCGCCTATTACCTGTCGCAACTCGGTTGCGAGGTTACGGTCGTGGATCGCGCCAGCAAGGTAGGCGACGGCGCGAGTTTCGCGAACGCGGGACAGCTCTCCTACAGTTTCACCGATGCGCTGGCGAAGCCCGCGTTTCTCAGTCACCTTCCGGCGCTCATCCTGGGGCGCGACAGTGGCGCCCAGGTGCGCCTGTCCCCGGCCCTCGTGGCATGGGGCATGCGCTTCGTCGGCCAGTGCACGACGCGGCATGCGCGGGAAAACACACTGGCCGTCCTGAAGATCGCGATGCGTTCGGGCAGGCTACTGGCCGAGCTGCGTGAGGAGCTGCCGTTTGATTTCTGGCACCGCCAGGCGGGCAAGCTCGTCCTCCTCAGCGACCAGGCAGAGATCGACGGCGCGCAGGCCACCGTGAAACTGAAGCAGGAACACGGTTGCGACGCGCGGCTGCTGTCGCGCACAGAAGCGCTGTCCGTCGAGCCTGCGCTTGAACACGTCAGCGAGGACATTGCCGGAGCCGTGTACTCGGGCAGCGATGAGGTCGCCGACTCGCAGAAATTCACGGCAGGGCTGCGGGACTGGCTCGAGGCAAACCGCCCGGTTGAATTCCGCCTGTCCGCCAATGCGACGAAGCTGGTCGCGAGGAACGGGCAGACGCATGCCGTCGTCGTCGATGGCGACGAGCTCGAGGCGGATGCGTTCGTCGTTTGCACCGGCGCGTGGAGCCCGGCCCTCCTGGGTACGGTGGGTATCAACCCGCACGTCTTTCCGGTACGCGGCTACAGCATCACCCTGCCACCCGGAGAGCAGGCGCCCTCGGTGAGCATGACGGCCCTCAAGTACCGCATGGTCTACAGTCGGCTCAACGGGCTGATTCGGATCGCCGGGTTTGCCGATTTCCGCGGCTTCGATACCAGCACAGATCGCGAACGAACGAACTTCCTGCTCGACCTTGCCCGACGCTACGCACCGCTCGCGGCCGATTATGGCGCCGAGGACATACAGCCCTGGGGCGGTTTTCGGCCGATGACACCGAACGGCCAGCCGCGGGTCGGGCCCACCCGATCCAGGGGGCTGTTCGTCAATACGGGTCACGGCATGCTGGGGTGGACACTCGCGTGCGCAACCGGCCATGACGCCGCGCAGGCAGTCGCGCAGGCACACTGAATCCTGCTAGGGTTCGGCCATGATCAAGCGACTCATTGCGCAGGTAGTCGAGTCGATCACGGTCACAACGACCGAGGTCGATAGCAGTACGCGGGACGACGCATTGCGACTCGCAACCGCCGTGCTGATGATCGACGTCGCACGCGCGGATCATGTATTCGAAGACGTGGAGTTCGACCGCGTACTCAAGCTCGTCGCAGAACACTTCAACCTGACTGCCGAACAGGCCGCCGAACTCGTAAGCACTGCCGACGATCAGGCCGAAGACCTGGTATCGCTGCACGAGTTCACGCAGCTCCTGCATGAAAATCTCGACGAGGCGGAGAAGGCGAAGATCGTCGGGTTACTGTGGCAAATCGCTTACGCAGACGGCCGGCTGGACAAGTACGAGGATTCCCTGGTGCTGAAGATCAGCGACCTGCTATTCGTCAGTCGCGGGCGCGTCATGCGGCTCAAGGACGACGCCCGGCCAACCTGACCGCAGGTTCAGGTCACGCTGCGGGAACGGTATTTCTATGCCGTACTCGCGGAGCTTCGTCTCCAGCGCCCAGAGATACGCGGCACGCGTTCGCGTCGGCCGCCTTGCGCCCTCGCGATTAACCCAGACCGTCAACAGGAAGTTCAGGCTGCTGTCGCCGAATTCGACCAGCCAGACATCTGGCTGCCGCCGCTTGATGTGCGTCAGCGTGTAGGACACTTCTTCGGCGGCCTCAATAGCCGCCTTGCGGACGACATCCTTGTCGCTGCCGTAGGCAACGCCGAACGGAATTCGAACTCTCAGGACGCGTTCACCCAGCGTCCAGTTCGTCAGGCGGGTCGTTACGAATTCGGAGTTCGGTACCACGATATCGATGTTGTCGTTGGTGTTGATCAGCGTGCTGCGCACGTTGATCGCCTTGACCGTCCCTGTCAGTCCCGTGTCCAGTTCGATGTAGTCACCGACGCGCAGCGTATGCTCGAACAGGATGATCAGGCCAGACACGAAGTTGCTGACGATGGACTGCAGACCAAAGCCGATGCCAACGGAAAGCGCGCCGGCGACCAGGGCGAGTTTGCCGAGGTCGAGACCAACAGAGGTCAGCGCAATAAACACCGCGATGATGATGATCGAGTAGTGCGCGAGCCGACCGAGCGTGTACAGCGTCGCCTGGTCACCGCTTGAATCCCGGTCACTCATCCGGCGGATCGCATAGCGCACGGTGCGGGACAAGAGGTACGCGATAATCAGGATGAGGAACACGCGCAGTACATCGTTGCCCGTAACGGGGGTCTCGCCAATGTGGAACAAGGACACGTCGGCCAGGCCCTTGACGCGCTGGTAGGCGTTCTGCACCTGTCGACTGGCAGCCTGTATCCAGGACGACAAGGCACCGGACGACTCCGCGACGGCACTGTCCACCACCGCTGCCAGCAACTCAACGTCGGCAGTGGCGCCCTCAACCTCGCCGATGCGCGACAGCGTTCCCTGCACCGTCGCAAGTCGCTGGTCCAGGAGTCGCCGCGATGCCCGATTGAGTCCGCTGCGATCCGTGGTCTGGACTGCCAGCAACTCGTCCTGGCTGTCCTGTCGCCAGGCGGGCACCCTGAGCGGTACCGTGTTCAGGAGCTTCGACCAGGACAGAGCCTCTTCCTGGAGATCTTTCGAATCCGGCGCGGTCGCAAGCTGCAGCTCCGTCCACCAGCGGCGAGCCTGGCTCTTCGCCAGCTCGAGGTCGCGCAGGGCGACCAGGACCTCGGCGTCGATCAGTTTTTGTTGCAGCAAGCGTTGCTGCGACCGCCCATCCGGCGCCTCGAGGTCCAGGGACGATGCTTCGAGTTCGGCGGCGCGCAGTGCCTTGCGCGCATCTGCCACCGCTGCCTGGTTTTCTGCGACCTGTTCAAGCAAGCCATCGAGGCCTGCTTCATCCGGCGTCGTTACCAGCTTCTCACTGGCGAACACCACGCGGTCGGCCGTCGCGTCAGCGTAGCTCGTCGCACGTTCGAGGCTTTGTGTCAGCAATCGCAGGCGGGTCGCCGAGATCGCCTGCGCCGACCGGGTCTGCAGCAAACGCAGACCTGCAATAATCTTCTCGTCACCCGGGGCAGCGTCGACATATTCCTTGAACGCCTGGTCCCGTCGCCGGCTCGCGCCGGCCAGCACCCGCTGTTCGCGTTCGACTTCCAGGCGTTCCCTGGCTGCACCGTCCCGGGCCGCACGCGACACCGCGGCAAGTCGCAGCAGGTCGTCGAGCGAGTAGCTGATCTGCGCCTGCGGCAGGGCCTGCAGCTCGAGCTCATCCTCACTGAGCAGGTCGAGATAAGCAGAAAGATTGTCCCGCACGGCGCCAAGCAGTGACTCACCCGTCGCGAGATTGGCTGGCCGCAATGCGGCGACGTCGTCTTCTGCGGTGGCGAGGAAGTCGTTGATTCGCAGCGCGATCTCGTCCCGTGCGCCTTCGAAATACGACCAGGCACCGGCCTCGATCCTCGACAGCTCGAGTATCTCCGGGACGGCTTCCCCCTCCGGTTCCTGCGCGTGAGCTGGCAATGCCAGCCCGTTCGCGGCCAGGAGCGCGAATAACAGGGTCTTGAGGGAGCGTTTCATTGGGACGGGACTATAGCGCCTGCGCGCTGCATTGCCAGTGGATGCGAGTGGGTCCGATTATATCTCATACGACTAAAGTAGTCTTTACTACATTAGTTATTTGTAATATCGTCATCAGCCTGCTGTATTGACAGGGTTACGAGGGGAAGAAGATGGCGAAGATCGTCGTAATGGGCGCCGGTATAGGCGGCATTTCGCAGATTTACGAGCTCCGCAAGGAACTCGGCAATGCACACGAGCTGGTCCTGATCGGTGATTCGGACAGCTTCGAATTCACGCCCTCGAATCCCTGGGTTGCTGTGGGCTGGCGCAAGGAACACCAGATCAAGGTCGACCTGCCCGACCTCATGAAGAAGTACGGCATCGGGTTCAACGGCAGCGGCGTCCGTCGCCTCCACCCCGACGAAAATCGTCTCGAACTGAACGACGACACGTCCGTTACCTACGACTACCTCGTTATCGCGACGGGGCCCAAACTCGCGTTCGAAGAAGTCGAAGGCCTGGGGCCGGACGGCCATACGCAGTCGGTCTGCAAGACCGGCCATGCGGCAACGGCGCACGTCGATTTCCAGAAACTCGTCGAGAATCCCGGTCCCGTCATCGTTGGTGCCGCACCCATGGCATCCTGCTTCGGCCCGGCCTACGAGTACCTGTTTATCCTCGATACCGAGCTGAAGAAGCGCAAGATTCGCGACAAGGTCGAGATGCACTTCGTTACGCCTGAACCCTACATCGGCCACCTCGGCCTCGACGGCGTCGGCGATACCAAGTCGATGCTCGAGTCGGAAATGCGCGATCGTCATGTCCACTGGACGACCAACGCGAAGATCACGAAGGTCGAAGAGGGCAAGATGTACTTCACCGAAGTGGACGACGAAGGTAAGGACAAGAAACAACACGAGCTCGACTTCAAACACGCGATGGTTCTGCCCGCGTTCAAGGGCGTCGATGCGGTCATGGATATCGAAGGCCTTACGAATCCGCGCGGCTTCATCCTGATCGATGAGTTCCAGCGCAACCCGAAATACCAGAACATCTTCGCGGTCGGCGTTTGTGTCGCCATCCCCCCTGTCAATGCAACGCCGATCGCGACAGGTGCTCCAAAGACCGGCTACATGATCGAGTCAATGGTTACCGCGACAACGCACAACCTCGCCAACCTGCTAAAGGGCGGCGCACCCGACGAACGCGGTTCGTGGAACGCGGTGTGCCTGGCCGACTTCGGTGATACGGGCGTGGCGTTCGTCGCGCTACCGCAAATTCCGCCGCGCAACACGAACTGGGCGTCGCGCGGCAAGTGGGTGCACCTGGCCAAGATCGCGTACGAAAAGTACTTCCTGCACAAGGTGCGTGCAGCGAAAACGGAACCGTACTACGAAAAGACGATCATGAAACTGATCGGCGTGGAGCGCCTGAAAGAGTCCCGGTAAGCCGGGACTGCGCCGCTATTCCGGCGGCGCGGCGGTCGGGAGTGTCTCGAGCGCCTCGAGTCGCTGTCTGGCACGTCGCCGGAGCAGGATTAGCACGCCCCAGGCTGCCGATAGCGCGCCGAGCGAGACGGAGAAGTACTGGAACATCTGCCCGCCTTCCGATCCTACGCGGAAACCCAGCAGGGCCAGCAGCAGACCGACCACGAGCCAGTAGTAGGGCGCGTAGTCGTAGATTGGCTTGGGTATGTACATGTCTTGATGCCTCGTAAGTCTGAGTCGCCTAGCGGCAGATCTCGTCTTTCTTTGCGCGAGTCTCTGCAATCAACCGGGCCGCTTCCTTCTCGTCCAGGTATTCGCGCTCACCTTTCTCGCTCGTCTTGTAAAGCTGCGGGGCGTTGACGTACGAGTCATAAATCTCGGTCGCTCGTTTGCAGTAATACGCCTCTGCCTGTTCGCGATCCGCACGCTGTTCAGGCGTTTCTCCGGGGTATGCGGCGCCGCCCGAGGCCTTTTCTTCTTCGGGCTCTTCGGTCTTTTCCAGCGAACCGCTGGACACCCAGACCAGTTTCACGGATACCGCTGCCTCGTGACCCGGAGTGTCGCTGTAGTGCACGTCGCCGTGCTCGTCCACCCAGGTGTAGATCGGCGTTTTCGAATCAACGAGGTGAACGACGCCGTTGGCGTCGACCCACTTCCAGATATCCGCGTGTGCGGCTGTCATGCAGGCGAAAGCAAGCAACAGTGCGACCAGGATTTTCATTTAGCGTTCCTCATGCGGCCGGAGTATGCACACAAGTCGCTGTATTGCCGTTGATGGACTTCACAAAACCCCGTTCAGGTCACCGGATATGGGTCTGGACCCCCAAAGCGGGAAGCGCGGGCGGAGTGTGAAGCAGTCCACAAAAATCGATGTCATCTAGTGACGCGTATCACGATTGATCACGCGAAATATGGGGTAACGACGCGCTACGCGGCACTATGCGGAGACTATGAAACAGAACGGATTCACACTGTTTGAGTTACTCGTCGCACTCGGCATCGCTGCGCTGCTGGTGGCCGTCGGTATACCCAACATGCGCGCCATGGTTATGGACAATCGAATTATCTCGGAGGCAAACCACTTTGTCGCCACGATCAATGCCGCGCGCAGCTCGGCCGTACGCTACCAACGGCCGGCTATCGTCTGTTCGACGGCGAACTTCGATGCTGCTGTACCGACATGCTCTGGCAGCACCGACTGGTCCAACGGCTGGATCGTCTGGGTCGACAAAGACATGGATGCCACGACGTCGGCCGACGAAGTCATTGCCGTCAGTCCGCCGGTCAGTGGCTCCGTATCCATGACGAGTGGCGCCGCAAGCCGCTTCAGTTACGACGCGCGCGGCTTCGGAACCGCGGCGGCCGACATCATCAGCTTCTGTGACGACCGGTCCGGTGAAACCGGACGCGTTATTCGCGTCAATGCCGCCGGTCGCGTCCACATCACGGCAGCGGGGTGCGGTTGATGCGCGGCTCGTTGCACACGATTGCCCGGGCCTGCGGTAGCTCACGCCGGCGCCAGGCCGGCGTGTCCCTCATCGAGGTGCTCGTCTCCACGCTGATACTCGCCATCGGCCTGGTCGGTGTGGCCGGTATGCAGGCGCTGGCACTGCACAACAACCAGGAGGCGCAAATGCGTTCGCACGCGAGCGCCCTCGCCTACGACCTCGCCGACCGCATGCGCAATAACGTTGCGGCCGCCAATGCCGGGCTATATGACCCGGCGACGGCATCTGCACAGTCGACCTGCTACACGCCGAGCGGCTGCGCCATGGGCGACATGGCCCGCGACGATATGCAGCGCTGGTTGACGAATGTCGCCGCGACCCTGCCGATGGGCCAGGGCCACGTCTGTATCGACAGCACGCCCGATGACGGCGCCAGCGCAGCCAACCCGCAGTGTGACAACAACGGCACACTATTCACTATCAAGGTCTGGTGGGACAACGACCACGATGGGCAGATCAGCGTCACGGCGCCCAACGTCGAGCGCCTGGCCATCTCGTTCCTGCCGTAGCGGTGCCTCACATGAACGCAATCAGAAGCCGCAAAAAACAGTCGGGCGTATCACTGGTCGAAGTGATGATCGCCATGCTGCTCGGTATCTTCCTGCTCGGGTCGGTCGTCCAGTTCTTCGTCTCCTCACGGCAATCCAACCGTGTGCACGAGGCGACGTCGCGCCTGCAGGAGACCGGCCGCATGGCACTCGAGGTCATGGCGCGCGATATTCGCATGGCCGATTTCTGGGGTTGCGCCAGCGACATCACCAACGTGGTCAATAACCTGAACTCGGCCAACGCGGGCTACGTCGACTACCAGACCGGTGGCGTTGCCGGCACGGAAGGCGGCGCCGGCGTGCCGGATACGCTCATCCTTCGCGGTGGTTTCGGCACGGGACTGAATGTCCAGCCACCGTACGGCCCGCAGGCGTCGGCTAATCTCAAGGTCAGTGCCGGCAACGACCTCGAACAGGGCGACATCATCCTCGTCAGCGACTGCACGAACGGCGACATCTTCCAGATCTCGAATGCAAATCCCGGCGGCGCCGGCACCGTGGTTCACAACACCGGATCCGCAACCGTCCCGGGCAACTACAACGCGACGAATCCGGGCTGCCC
>CBDUMZ010000076.1:0-10594 GCA_965368465.1 uncultured Chromatiales bacterium | reverse complement strand
AGGCCGTTCCAGAATGCCCGAACCCGCCTGCGCCCCTGTCGCTGGTGTCGAATTCTTCCACGACCTTGAACTCGACCTGCTCGACCGGGACGAACACCATTTGCGCAATGCGCTCACCGGGCTGTACTTCGTAGCTGTTGCTGCCACGGTTCCAGCAGGAAATGAACACCTGCCCCTGGTAATCCGAGTCGATGAGACCCGTGAGGTTGCCCAGCACGAGGCCGTGCTTGTGCCCCAGACCCGAGCGCGGCAGCAACACGGCCGCGAGTGCGGGGTCCGCAACGTGAATCGCGAGACCGGTCGGAACCAGCACGGTGTCGCCGGGGTTCACGGTCAGCGGGTCATCGATACACGCACGCATGTCGAGTCCGGCCGAGCCGTCGGTTGCGTAGTGCGGCAAAGGGATCGTGTCCCCGACGCGTGAATCGAGGATCTTCAGTTCTATGGATCGCATTGCTGTCCTTCAGTCGACGTTGGAGATGACCGTCAGCCTTGGCTGCGTGTCGGCACCGCGTGCAGCATAGAAGCGTCGCGCGACGAGATCAATGAGATCGCGCGCGAGATCCGACTTGCGGGCTTGCGGAAAACGCTGCTCGCCGTCGCCCCACAATACGTTCACGCTGTTGTCATCGCTGTCGAAGCCGCAGTCGTTGCCAACCCGGTTCGCAATGATCATGTCGAGGTGCTTCTTTTCCAGCTTCGAGCGGGCGTAGTCGTCGACCTTCTCCGTTTCGGCCGCGAAGCCCACGGTGAAAGGCCCGGCATCGAGCGCCGCCACCGACGCGAGAATATCCGGACACCGCACCAGGTCGATGCTCATCGACTCGGCGTTCTTCTTGATCTTCTGTTTCCTGATGTCGGCGGGACGGTAGTCCGCCACGGCAGCCGCCGCGATGAACACGTCGGCATCGCCGATGCATTCGTGGGTGGCCTCGTACATGTCCTGCGCCGACAACACGTGGCGCACCTCGATGCCCGGCGGTTCGGGCAGATTGACCGGGCCACTGATCAGCAGGACGTCGGCGCCCTGTGCTGCGGCCGCGCGCGCCATCGCGTATCCCATCTTCCCGGAGCTGCGATTACTGATGTAACGCACCGGGTCTATCGGCTCGCGTGTCGGCCCCGCCGTGATAACGACTTTTTTGCCCGCCAGCAGCCCCTCGCCCTTGCCGCCCGCCAGGTCAAAGACCGCGGCCGCGATCGTGTCGGGTTCGAGCATGCGACCCGCGCCGGTCTCGCCACAGGCCTGCGACCCCACGCCCGGGCCCAGGATGTGAATGCCACGCTCCTCGAGCACCTTGCGGTTCGCCTGGGTCGCCGGGTTGCTCCACATCACGTGGTTCATTGCGGGTGCAACGGCAATCGGCGCCTCGGTCGCGAGGCAGATGGTCGTGAGCAGATCGGGGGCGCCACCGCTGACGATACGCGCCATCACTTCGGCCGTGGCCGGCGCGATCAGCACAACATCGGCCCAGCGTGCGAGCTCGATGTGACTCATGGCGGCTTCGGCTTCCTTGTCCCACAGGTTGGATCGAATCGGCCGCCCCGACACGGCCTGCAACGCGGTATCGGTCACGAACTCGGCGGCGGAGGCGGTCATGACGATCTGCACGTCGCCGCCACGCTCACGCAGGCGCCGCACCAGGTCCGGCGCCTTGTAGGCGGCAATTCCGCCGGTAATTCCCAGTACGATATTCATGTAGGAAAGCTTATCGCGTCCGCGCGAAAACCGGTAATTGAGCATAGATTGATTCATTGTATGGGTATGCCCGCGGCACGCATCCTTCCTGCATGGACGAGGACCCGCTCAAGGACAGGAGTGACGCCGAGCTGCTGACCGCCGTGGTCAGTCGCCCGGTCGCGGCGGAACTCATGGGCCAGTTCGGCAGCCTGCGGGCCCTGCTGCACGCGGAAACCGGAGCGCTGCTGGCCTGCCCCGGCATGGGTCGCGGACGCGTCCAGGCCCTGCGAGCGCTGCCGGAGCTGGCGCGTCGCTATTTCGACGAGTCGCTGCCCTGCGGTAAGTCGATCCGCAGCCCGTCCGACACCGAGGGCTTTCTGAAGGCCCGCATGCAACATCTCGATCACGAACTCTTCTGCTGCCTGTTCCTGGACAACCGGCATCGCGTGCTGCGTTTCGATGAGCTGTTCCGGGGAACGATCGACGGTACCTCGGTCTACCCGAGGGAGGTGGTGAAGGAGGCCCTGGCCGTAAATGCGGCGGCCGTCATCCTGGCCCATAACCACCCAAGCGGCGTTGCCGAGCCCAGCCAGGCCGACGAGCGCATCACGAGGCGCCTGAAAGCGGCCCTCGAGTTGGTCGACATCCGGCTCCTCGATCACCTGATCATCGGCAGTGGCCGGGCCACGTCGCTGGCCAGTCGCGGCCTCGTGTAACATGGCGTTGAGGCGATTCGAAATTCCTGGGCGCCGGGCGCTTGTATTACGGGTCCTCCGCTGGTATAAAGTCTCGCTCTCTGCCCGCCTTTCGCGGGCAACTTTTAATAAAATCAGAGACTTAAGTTCATGTCCAAGGTTTGCCAAGTGACTGGGAAGCGCCCGATGAGCGGCAACAACGTTTCTCACGCCAAAAACAGAACTCGCCGTCGCTTCCTGCCCAACCTGCAGAACAAGCGATTCTGGATCGAAGCCGAGAAGCGCTACGTCCGCCTGCGCGTCTCGCACAAGGGCCTGCGTATCATCGACAAGCACGGTATCGACAAGGTCATTGCTGACCTGCGCGCTGCCGGCACGCACGTATAAGCGGAGGATTTGATATGCGCGACAAGATCAAACTCGTATCGAGCGCCGGCACCGGCCATTACTACACGGCGACGAAGAACAAACGCCTGCACCCGGAAAAGTTGGAGACGAAGAAGTACGATCCGACGATTCGCAAGCACGTGATCTACAAAGAAGCCAAGATCAAGTAGCAGCGCACGGCGCTGTTCCGAAAGAGCCCGCCTTAGTGCGGGCTTTTTTGTGCCTGGCAATTACAATGACCTATGCCTGAATTACCCGAAGTCGAAACCAGCCGCCGCGGCATCGAGCCCTGGATCCTGGACCGGACGATAGGCCGGATCCGGATTCGCAATCGCAGCCTGCGCTGGCCCGTTCCGAGCGGCGTCGAACGCAAGCTCCGGGATCAGCGGATCGAGTCTGTCGACCGCCGCGCCAAGTACCTGCTGATCCGCACCGCTGCCGGAACGATCATCCTGCATCTCGGTATGACCGGAAGTGTCTTCATCGTGGACCAGGGCACGGCCGCCGGCATCCACGACCATATCGACATCGAGCTCGACTCGGGCAAGGTCCTGCGCTTTCGCGATCCGCGCCGTTTCGGGTCGTTCCACTTGAGCCGGGATCCGCTCACGCATCCCCTGCTTTCGAAACTGGGTCCCGAGCCGCTGGGCGACGAATTCAGCGGCGAGTACCTGTGGCGCAAGTCCCGGGGCCGAACCGTCAGCATCAAGCCGTTCATCATGAACGCACAGGTTGTCGTCGGTGTCGGCAACATTTACGCCAGCGAGTCGCTGTTTCTTGCCGGCATAAACCCGAAACGTGCAGCCGGCCGCGTCGCGCGCCATCGCTACGACGCGCTCGCCGACGCGATCAAGGACATCCTGGCGCGCGCCATCAAGGCGGGTGGTACGACGTTACGGGATTTCTACGGAGGCGACGGTGAGCCGGGCTACTTCAAGCAGCAGCTCGAGGTCTACGACCGGGAGGGCGAACACTGCCGGTGCTGCAACACGATCATCAGGGCGTTCGTGCAGGGCCAGCGTTCGACCTATTACTGCAAGTCCTGCCAGACCTGATCAGCTGCGGCCGACTTCCTTCAGCAGCGCGTCCTTGACCTTGGGCGACACGAACCCGGACACGTCGCCACCGAGCGTGGCAACTTCGCGCACGAGCGTGGATGAAATGTAGGTGTACTTGTCTGTCGGCGTTAGAAACACGGTCTCGACGTCTTCGGTCAGCGCGCGGTTCATGTTCGCGAGCTGAAATTCGTACTCGAAGTCCGATACGGCGCGCAGGCCACGAATGATGACCTGGTGCCCATGCTTGCGAGCATGCTCGACCGTCAGGCCCGAATAGCCACGGATCTCGACGTTCTCGTATTCCGCCAGGGCATCCTCGGCCATGGCGACGCGCTCATCGAACGTAAACATCGGCACCTTGCCGCCGGTATCGCGCGCAATGGCGACGACCACCTTGTCGAACAGGCGTGCGGCCCGGCGCACCAGGTCCTCGTGTCCCAGCGTTATCGGATCGAACGTCCCGGGGTACAGTGCCGAAAGTTTCATCTGGTCGCTCCTGTTACGCACCTGTTTGAATGAGCATGTAACGCACCTTGCCTGCGGTTTTGTTCTTTTTCACCTGCCAGTCGTCGGGCAATGCAGGCTCGGGTGACGATCGATCCTGCTCGAGGTACACGAGCGCACCCTCTGACAGCAGTTGTTGTTGTGCCAGTAGTCTACACGTTTCGTCGAGCAAGTCGTCCGCGAACGGCGGGTCCAGGAACACGATGTCGAAGCATTGGCCGGACGCCGAGCGCAGGTAGGCCAGCGCTTCCTGGTTGGCGACGGTCACTCCCCCGGCGCCGAGCACGTCGATGTTCTCCTGGAGCTGGCGAGCTGCGATGGCGGAACGTTCCACGAACACGGCTGTCGCCGCGCCGCGTGAGAGAGCCTCCAGTCCCAGCGCACCGGTCCCCGCGTAAAGGTCGAGGCAACGCGCCCCGTGAATGCGGGGGGACAACCAGTTGAACAGCGTCTCTCGAATCCGCTCCGAGGTCGGTCGCAGGCCTTCGACATCGGCGATATCCAAAAGGCGACTGCGCCAGTTTCCCGCTACAATACGCAGCCGTCCTCCTTTGGACTGAGCTTTTTGTTTTTGCCTGGCCATTGTCGCCTCACCCCGAGTAACTGAATCGTAAACGTATGTTTGGGAAAAAGGAAAAACCCGAGAAACGCGAAGGTTTCGTCAAACGCCTTCGCGCTCGCATCAATCGCGGCGATAGCTGGCTTACCTATGACCTGGCCAACCTGGCTCCGGGCGGCAAGATCGACGAGGACACGCTCGAAGAACTCGAGAGTTTGCTCGTCATGGCAGACGTGGGTGTCGACACGACCGAGCGCATCATCGCCGACCTGCAGAAACGCCTGGCTCGTAAAGAGCTCAAGGACCTCGATGCACTGCGGCGCGGGTTGCACAAGTCCCTGTGCGACATCCTGGAGCCGGTCGAGAAGCCGCTGACGATTGACGCGTCCGCAGCGCCGTACGTCATCCTGATGGTTGGCGTTAACGGTGCCGGCAAGACCACGACGATCGGCAAGCTGGCGCGACGCTTCAAGGACCAGGGGTTCTCGGTCATGCTCGCCGCCGGCGATACGTTTCGCGCAGCGGCGGTTGAGCAGTTGCAGGCCTGGGGCGACCGCAACGACGTTCCGGTCATCGCCCAGCAGGCCGGCGCCGATCCAGCCGCTGTCATATTCGACGCCATGGATGCCGCGCGAGCACGCGACATCGATATCCTTCTCGCGGATACCGCCGGACGATTGCAGAGCCAGTCGGGCCTCATGGACGAACTGGCCAAGGTCAAGCGCGTGATCGCGCGACGCGATGAATCGGCCCCGCATGAGGTCATGCTCGTGCTCGACGCGAGCCAGGGACAGAACGCGCTCGTGCAGGCCGAGAAGTTCCACGAGGCTCTCGGCGTCACCGGCCTCACGGTAACGAAGTTGGACGGCAGCGCGAAGGGTGGCATTCTTCTCGCCATTGCCGATCGCATCGGTATTCCGGTTCGCTTTATCGGCATCGGCGAAGCCGCCGAGGACATGCAGCCGTTTTCCGCAACCGACTTTGTGGATGCGCTGCTTGCATCGGGACACCAGGACTGAAGTCAGCGACTTGATGATTCATCTCGAAAACGTCACCAAGCGATTTCCCGGCGGGCAGGAGGCCCTGTCCGGGCTGAGCCTGTCGGTCGACAAGGGTGAAATGGTTTTCGTCACCGGGCATTCCGGCGCGGGCAAGAGCACGCTGTTGCGGCTCATTGCCCTGATCGAGCGGCCGACCAACGGTCATGTCGTCGTTGACGGGCAGAACACGAGTCGCGTCAAGCGGCGCAGGATTCCCGCGTACCGGCGCCAGATCGGCATGGTGTTCCAGGACCACAAGCTGCTTTACGACCGGCCTGTATTCGACAACGTGGCGCTGCCGCTGGTCATCGCCGGCGTCGGGCACCGTGAAGCCGGGCGCAAGGTGCGTGCCGCACTGGACCAGGTCGGTTTGTTGCACAAGGAAAAGCAGCGACCCGAGACCTTGTCCGCCGGTGAACAGCAACGCGTCGGCATTGCGCGGGCGATCGTGTCGCGGCCCAAGCTGCTGATCGCGGACGAGCCCACGGGCAACCTCGATCCGGAGCTGTCGCTCGAGGTGATGCGTATTTTCCGGCGCTTCAACGAGGTAGGCGTAACCCTGCTCATAGCGAGCCACGACATCGCACTGATCGACCGGCTCGGGTGCCGGCGCATTGCACTCGAAGACGGGCGTCTCCAGCAGGAGCCGGAGGAGGAGGTCGACCCGTGGCTGTAACACGCAACGCCGACGCAGTTGCCCCGGTGCGCCGATCCAGCCCGCTGGCTATCTGGTTCTCCCGGCATATGGGTGTAGCGATCGGATCGCTTGGGCGCCTCGTACGTCATCCCCTGTCGAGCCTCATGATTGTCCTGGTCATCGCCGTGACACTCGCGCTCCCGGCGGCGGTCAACCTCGTCGTGAAGAACGCGCGTTCGATCAGCGGCAGTTGGGACAACGCGCTGGACTTCTCGATTTTTCTGAAGCAGGAGACCGACGAAGAGGCAGCCGCGGGGCTCGCGAGGCTCATCGAGCAGCGGGCGGACGTGGAATCGGTTTCGTTCATCAGCGCGACCCGGGCGCTGGCTGACTTCAAGGAACTCTCCGGATTCGGCGCCGCGCTGGACCAGCTTCCGGACAACCCGCTTCCGCATACCCTCGTTGTCCGGCCCGGTGCCGGGAATACCAGTGCCTCGCTGATCCTGCTGCAGGAGGAACTCGGCAATCTACCGGAGACCGAGCATGTCCAGGTCGACACCGAGTGGGTGCAGCGCTTTCACGCCATCCTCGATATCGTGCGGCAGGCAATTGCGATCGGAGCGGCCCTGCTGGGCATCGCGATCGTCGTCATTATCGGCAACACGATCCGGCTCGACATCGAGAATCGTCGCGACGAAATCGAAGTGACCAAGCTTATAGGCGCGAGCAATGCGTTCGTGCGACGCCCCTTCCTCTGGACCGGTTTCTGGTACGGCCTGGCGGGCGGGCTCCTGGCGCTTGCGCTCGTGTATTACGGGTTGTTCCTGCTGCAGGGGCCCGTGGCCCGGCTGGCCGGGCTTTACCAGGCAAACATTGCCATCGCCTCGATGAGCCTCGAAGAGGCGGCGGCGATCATCGGTGTGGGTGTGTTTCTTGGCCTGTTCGGGTCTTGGTTTACAACGGCCCGGCACATGCGCCGCATAGAGCCGCGTTAGCCGCGCCCACTGAGCCCTGCCATTACGCCGGTGACGATGGCGTCGAGACTCGCCCTGTCGGGCCGACTCTTGCACATGACGCGCAGCCCCCAGATGTTGTTGACGACAAACGTGGCCAGTTCGTTGGCATCGGTATCGACACCGATGTCGCCTTCCGTCTGCGCATCCTTGACCAGCCACGCAAGCGCCTTGCGCACCTGGGCGTTGTAGGCCGTTAGCCGGTCGGCGATATCCGCGTCGTGTTGCGCCATCTCGAGCAGCGCGTTGACGGACAGGCAGCCGCGGCCCGCCTTTCCACAAATCGCGTCGTCCACGATCTGCTGCAGCAGGCCGCGGATCTTGGCCAGCGCGCTGCCGTCCGCGCGTCGCAGCCTGTGAATCTTGCCGATAAAGGCCTGGTTGTAGCGGTCGACAACTTCGAGGAAGAGGCCTTTCTTGTTGCCGAATGCGGCGTAAAGACTGCCCGGCTGAAGCCCGGTCGCGGCAACGAGGTCGTTGATCGACGTCTGGCCGTAGCCCCGTTGCCAGAAGACCGCGGTGGCCTGGGCGACCACGGCGTCGCGATTGTATTCGGCGTGTCTTGGCATAACGCCCAGTGTACGTATACTTGAATTAACATTCAAGAACCGCTAGGATTCATTCCAGGCCACGGAGAAGGCCGAATTTTTTGGTCTATTTTTGAACAATCATTCAAATTTGGGCGGCAACGGGGACTCCCCGGCCGGCCTCGGACCGGGAACTTGCAGGACTTGTTAGCACTCTAAGAGACGGAGTGCTAAAATTGAACGCCACAACGGAGGCAATAGATGACAACCGCTTTAGCCACAACTCAACGCGATTTCGCACTGGCGGGCCCGGTAGGCAGTCTCGACGCTTACATCCAGGCCGTTGGTTCGATTCCTGTTCTGTCCAAGGAGGACGAACAGTCACTCGCTACGCGCTTTCGGAACGAAGAAGATCTCGAAGCGGCGCGCGAGCTCGTTATGGCGCACCTGCGATTCGTGGTTCATATCGCCAAGGGTTACACGGGCTACGGGCTCCCGCTGAACGACCTGATCCAGGAAGGCAACGTAGGCCTAATGAAAGCGGTCAAGCGCTTCGACCCGAGCTACGACGTGCGGCTGGTTTCGTTTGCCGTGCACTGGATTCGGGCCGAGATTCACGAGTTCGTCCTCAAGAACTGGCGCATCGTCAAGGTGGCCACGACGAAAGCGCAGCGCAAATTGTTCTTCAATCTTCGCCGCAAGAAGAAGAGCCTTGCCTGGCTGTCCGCGGCGGAGACGAAGGCCGTGGCCGACGACCTCGGCGTGAGCGCCACGGAAGTCACGGAGATGGAGAAGCGCCTGCACTCGCGCGATGCCATTTTCGACCCGACTCCGGACCTCGATGACGACCGCAATTTCACACCCGCGGCCTATTTACCCGCGCCGGATGCCGATCCCGCCATGCAGGTAGAAGCCGCTGATTTCAACCATGACGCGACGACGCGCATGACGGCGGCGCTGGAGGTCCTGGATGAACGCGCACGGCGCATCATCGAGGCTCGCTGGTTGACGGAAAGCAAGATGACGTTGCACGAGCTTGCCGATGAGTACGGCGTATCGGCTGAGCGAATTCGCCAGCTCGAGGCCAATGCCATCAAGAAAATGCGTAACGCGATGGCCGTGTAGGCTCCGCCGATAAAACGCAAGAAAGGCCGCCTCGTGCGGCCTTTTTTAATGCGCCGGTCTGCCCCGGACTAGCGGTACTCCCGCCGCCGGTAACGCACCCAGCCGCCGTCCTCGACGCCCAACGGGTCATGGTGTGTCCAGTGCACGAGGCCACCCAGGTCATTCCACTCGTACATGCCGCGCACGCGCACACGATCGCCAATGCCGAGAGGAACGCGCTTGGCGAGATCGATGTTGTGCGCAATCAGCAGGGTCTGGCGATTGCCGATATCGATGATGAAGCGCTGGTGACGGGAGCCGTCGTCGTCGTCCGACAGCAGGCGCCGGACGAATCCGGACACCTCGATCCACTCGCCCTCGTCGCGTTGAGTAAACGTCTTTACCAAGACAAAAAAAAGCACGGTCGGCCATCCCTGGCCTCCGTGCTTCCTTGTACTTTGCCGCAGGCTACCCCTGGGTAACCGGCACCATGGTTATTTCCACGCGGCGGTTAGCCTGGCGCCCGGTGGCAGTGCTGTTGTCAGCGACCGGACGAGACTCGCCCAGGCCGATGGTGATCAGGCGCTGCGACATGACTCCCTGGCCTTGCAGGTAGGTCGCAACCGACGCGGCGCGACGCTCGGACAGGCTCTGGTTGTAGGCATCCGACCCGGTGCTGTCGGTATGGCCTGCAACCTCAACGACCGTCTTGTCGAACTCGCCCAGCACCTTGCCGACGGAATTCAGTACGTCGAAGAAGGCCGGGCTCAAATCGGAACTGTCCGTCGCGAACGTGATACTTCCGGGCATGTTCAGGGTGATGTTGTCGCCATCACGGTAGACGCTGACGCCGGTACCTTCGAGTTCGGCGCGCAACTGCGCTTCCTGCCTGTCCTGGTAGTTGCCAACGGCACCGCCGGCAAGGGCACCTACTCCGGCACCGATCAGGGCGCGCTGACGGCGCTCGACGGCATCGTCACCCGAAATCAGGCCGACAACGGCGCCAATACCGGCACCAATCATGGCGCCTTTCGCGGTCTTGCTGGTCTTTTCCTCGCGCGTGTACGGGTCGAGGGTCGTGCAGGCGCTGGCAAAAAACGCCGCAACGGTGATAGCGAGAATGATTTTTCCAGATCGGTTAATCATGATCTTTCCTTTGGCTTTCGTGGATTCTGGGAATTCTTGATGTGCATTGTAATCTTCCCGAAGCTGAACGCACCCTTAATTGACGTTGTTATGTCGAGAGAAGTCACACAATACGCGTAAACTGTGACGTATGACCGAAATCGACAACTGGCTGGTGCGCTACGAACAGGGCCACCGGGACCTGACCAACCCGGTCGTCTACTGGGCGGCCGTGCCCATGGTCGTGCTCGGTACGATCGGCAT
>CBDUMZ010000075.1:0-10827 GCA_965368465.1 uncultured Chromatiales bacterium | reverse complement strand
TCGCGAAGGTGGCCGTACCGTTGGCGCCGGTGTTGTAGCGAAGATTATCGAGTAAGAAGACCGGGGGTCAGGGTCCTTAACAAGAGGGCCCTGACCTCATGGCTAACTGCCCAATTTCCAGGAATAAATATGTCAGCTAATCAAAACATTCGTATTCGCCTGAAGGCTTTCGATCATCGACTGATCGACAACTCAGCGCGTGAAATCGTCGACACGGCCAAGCGCACGGGCGCCACGGTCAAGGGTCCGATTCCGCTGCCGATGAAGAAGGAGCGCTTCACGATCCTGGTCTCGCCGCACGTGAACAAGGACGCGCGCGATCAGTACGAGATCCGTACGCACAAGCGTCTGATGGATATCGTGGATCCGACCGACAAGACGGTTGACGCCCTGATGAAGCTGGAGCTTCCTGCGGGTGTCGACGTGCAGATCAAGCTGAATTAGTAGCAACTTATGGCGGCCGCGCAGCTGCGGCCGGCCTGTTGCACACCGAAATGGCTCGGGTGAGCGGCAACGTCCTGTTGCCGGCCCTTCGGGCGCACTTCGTGCGTCCAAACCCGCTCCTGCGGTTTTGTCGCTGCGCTTTATTTCCGGCCAGCAACATCTCACCCGCCCGCGGTACCACGTAAGCCATTGATTTATAATGACTGATGGGGCCGCAGAAAAAAGCCGCTAATTTCGCCGCAAAGCGCTTGTAATAAGGCTTGTGAGTCGTATAATTGCTGGCTCGCTGGATCAGGCCGGACCGGGAGTCGGCCCGAACCAGGATATGAACACCAGTCGCCAGGCAATCGAGGGCGACACGGCAAATCCCGGAACCGCCGGACCGTCTGATTGATCGGTTCGGAGCCTAGGGTCAGCCCCAGAGCTACGAGGACGGAGTCCTCAGCAATGGCTGGCCCTTTCGCGTGTCTGTAGGAAACAGCCAGTGCCAATCGAAGTGCTGGCGGTGACAACTGAATTTAGAGATTTGCACTGACCAAAAGTAGTCAGTGAGAGGTTTTGAACATGACGATGGGTCTTGTTGGCCGCAAGTGCGGCATGACACGTGTCTTCACGGACGACGGAATTTCGATTCCGGTCACCGTGATCGAGGCACAACCAAACCGAATCACACAGGTGAAAACCGTGGAGACCGACGGCTACCGTGCGCTGCAAGTTGCAGCCGGCAGTCGCAAAGCGTCCCGGGTGAGTAAGCCTGCAGCCGGCCACTTTGCTGCAGCGAAGGTAGAAGCCGGCGACTTATTCACTGAGTTCCGCCTGGAGGACACCGATACAGGTGACTTCGAGAAAGGTGGCGAGCTCAAGGTTGACCTCTTCGAGGAAGGCCAGAAGGTTGATGTAATCGGGACGTCCATTGGTAAGGGCTTTGCCGGTACGGTCAAGCGCCACAACTTCAGCATGCAGGATGCGACGCACGGCAACTCGCTGTCCCATCGTGCGCCTGGGTCGATTGGTCAGAACCAGTCACCCGGCCGCGTATTCAAGGGCAAGAAGATGTCCGGCCATATGGGCAACGTTCGCCGCACCGTGCAGAACCTCGAGGTTGTGCGGGTCGATGCCGAGCGGAATGTTCTTCTGATCAAGGGCGCTGTCCCGGGTCACGCAGGCGGCAAGGTTATTGTCCGTCCTGCGATCAAGGCCAAGCGATAAGGGGCGCCTGAAGATGAAACTGAAACTGCAGGACAAAGGTTCCGTTGATGTTCTCGATGCCGCATTCGGCGTGGAGTACAACGAAGCTCTCGTGCACCAGGTTGTCACGGCGTACCTCGCCGGCAGCCGCGCGGGTACCAAGGCCCAGAAAAATCGTGCCGCTGTTCGTGGTGGCGGAGCCAAGCCCTGGCGCCAGAAAGGCACCGGCCGCGCTCGCGCCGGCACCATCCGCAGCCCGATCTTCGTCGGCGGTGGCCGCGCGTTTGCCGCGCAGCCGCGTGACCATGACCAGAAGGTCAACAAGAAGATGTACCGCGCGGCTCTGCGCTCGGTGTTGTCTGAGCTGGTTCGCCAGGATCGCCTGGTCATCGTCAACGAGCTTGAGCTCGAGGCACCGAAGACCAAGCTGCTGGCAACGAAATTGAAGGAACTCGATCTGGACAACGTGCTGATCCTGAACGAGGCCTTTGACGAGAAGGTATTCCTGGCCGCTCGCAACCTGCCGAATGTGGGTATTTGCGACGTTGCCTCGATGGACCCGGTTGTTTTGATTCGCTTCGAAAAGGTGTTGGTGACGCTGCCGGCACTGAAGCTGATTGAGGAGCGTCTGTCATGAGTCAGGCTGCACACCAGGAAAGATTGATGACGGTTATCCGCGGCCCGCACCTTTCGGAAAAGGCGCATTTCGCAGCGGAGAAGAACCAGGTCGTACTTAAGGTTCGCACCGATGCCACGAAGAAAGAAATCAAGCAAGCCGTTGAGCTGCTCTTCGAGGTCCAGGTGGAAAACGTCCAGGTCGTTAACGTCAACGGCAAGAACAAGCGCTTCCAGCAGACGAAAGGTCGTCGCAACGATTGGAAGAAAGCCTATGTGAGGCTGGCTGAAGGAAGCTCTCTCGAAGAGTTCTTCGGCGGCGAATAAGGGTTAGATAATCATGTCACTGCATAAAGCCAAACCGACATCCGCTGGGCGCCGTTTCGTCGTTGCCGTCAAGACGCCGGAACTTCATAAGGGCGGGCCTTACGCGCCGTTGCTCGACAAGAAGACATCGAAAGGCGGTCGTAACAACAACGGCCGTATTACGATTCGACACCAGGGTGGTGGTCACAAGCAGCGCTATCGCATTATCGACTTCAAGCGCGACAAGGATGGCATTTCGGGCATCGTTGAGCGCCTCGAGTACGATCCGAATCGCAGCGCACACATCGCGCTGATCAAGTACGCCGATGGTGAGCGCCGTTACATCCTGGCGCCGAAGGGCCTGCGGGCAGGCAGCAAGATCATCAGCGGCGAAGATGCGCCGATCAAGCCGGGCAATGCCCTGCCGATCCGTGCGATTCCCGTGGGTACAACGGTTCACAACGTTGAGATGAAGCCAGGTAAGGGTGGGCAGCTGGTCCGCTCGGCCGGGGCTTCGGCTCAGCTCGCTGCTCGCGAAGGTGCTTACGCAACGCTGCGTTTGCGCTCTGGCGAAATGCGCAGAATTCACGTCGACTGCCGTGCAACGGTAGGCGAAGTTGGTCATGGCGAACACAACCTGCGCAAGCTCGGTAAAGCCGGCGCCAAGCGCTGGAGAGGTGTGCGTCCGACGGTTCGCGGTGTCGCCATGAACCCGGTCGATCACCCGCATGGTGGCGGTGAAGGTCGCACCTCGGGTGGCCGTCATCCGGTCAGCCCGTGGGGCACGCCGACCAAGGGCGCGAAGACGCGCTCCAACAAGCGTACGGACAGCATGATTGTTCGCCGTCGCAACAAGAAGCGCTAATTAAGGATTTCGAAGATGCCGCGTAGTGTAAGAAAAGGCCCATTCGTCGATGAGCATCTGGCGAAGAAGGTAGCCGAAGCAGCTAAGAAGAACGATCGTCGCCCGATCAAGACCTGGTCGCGTCGCTCGATGGTACTGCCGGATATGGTCGGTCTGACCATTGCCGTCCATAACGGACGCCAGCACGTGCCGGTTCTGATTTCGGAGAATATGGTCGGTCACAAACTCGGTGAGTTTTCGATGACCCGCACGTTCCGCGGTCACTCCGGTGATCGCAAGACGAAGTAAGGCGAAGGAGCAGGTTCATGCAAGTTGCAGCAACACTCAGATACGCACGTATCTCGCCGCAGAAATGCAGGCTGGTGGCCGATGTCATCCGCGGCAAGACTGTCGACGAGGCACTGCGCACACTGACTTTTTCGCCGCAGAAAAGCGCTCGCATCGTAAAGAAGGTTCTTGAATCGGCTGTGGCTAACGCCGAGCACAACCACGGTGCCGATATCGACGAATTGAAAGTCGCGACTATTGAAGTAAACGAGGCGCCGACGTTCCGTCGTTACCGCGCTCGTGCAAAAGGCCGTGGCGCACGGATTATCAAGCGGAACAGCCACATAACAGTCCGCGTCGGAGACGAGTAAGTAATATGGGCCAAAAAGTACATCCAACAGGCATTCGCCTCGGCATCGTCAAGGACTGGGCGTCCAAGTGGTATGCCGATTCGAAGGTGTTTCCGAAGTACATCAGCGCGGATCACGACATACGTGTCTACATCAAGAAGAAGCTGAAGGATGCGTCGGTCAGCCGCATCACCATCGAGCGTCCTGCCAACAAGGTCAATATCACGATTCACACGGCACGTCCGGGCATCGTAATTGGCAAGAAGGGCGAGGACATCGAAAAGCTTCGGGCTGAGGTCTCGAAGATGGTTGGCATGCCCATCCAGGACGTTCGCATCAACATCAACGAGGTGCGCAAGCCGGAACTGGATGCACAGCTGGTTGCCGAGGGCATTGCGCAGCAGCTCGAGCGTCGCGTCATGTTCCGTCGGGCAATGAAGCGCTCCGTTACGAACACGATGCGTGTCGGCGCCGAAGGCATCAAGGTCAAGGTTGGCGGACGCCTGAACGGCGCGGAAATCGCACGTTCGGAATGGTACCGCGAGGGTCGTGTACCGCTGCATACGCTGCGAGCGGACATCGACTACGGCACGGCCGAGGCTCACACGACCTACGGTGTGATCGGCGTGAAAGTTTGGATTTTCAAGGGCGAAGTCTTCGACAAGCCCGAAGCGGTTCCGGCCGAGCCTGCAGAAGCGGCCGCCGGTGCGCGTTCGTAAGGAATAGATAGATGTTACAGCCCAAACGGACAAAGTTTCGCAAGCAGATGAAGGGTCGCAACCGCGGCCTGGCGCAGCGCGGAAGTGATGTTTCTTTCGGCCAGTACGGTCTGAAAGCTACCGGCCGCGGTCGTCTGACGGCTCGTCAGATCGAGGCAGCTCGCCGGGCCATGACGCGTCACATCAAGCGTGGCGGCAAGATCTGGATTCGCGTTTTTCCGGACAAGCCGATCACGACCAAGCCGCTTGAGGTGCGCCAGGGTAAGGGTAAGGGCAACGTTGAATACTGGGTTTGCCAGATTCAGCCGGGCCGCGTCCTGTATGAGATGGAAGGTGTTTCGGAAGAGATCGCACGCGAGGCATTTCGCCTGGCGGCTGCGAAGCTGCCGTTTGGCACCAAGTTTGTATCACGGCAGGTGATGTGATGAAGGCAGAAGATCTTAGGGCCAAGTCGATCGACGAGCTTAACGAGGAACTCGTTGCGCTGCGTCGTGAGCAGTTCAACCTGCGCATGCAGCATGCGACGGGTGAGCTGAATGGAAATCATGAGCACGGCCGTGTCAGGAAGGACATTGCGCGCGTTAAAACGGTTCTGGTTGAGCTTTCGCGTGCAGCGGGTGAAAACAAATGAGTGAAGAGAACAAGGTAAAGCGTACCCTGACGGGTCGTGTTGTCAGCGACAAGATGGACAAGACCGTCGCGGTCGCCATCGAGCGCCTGATCAAGCATCCGGTGTACGGGAAGTACATTCGCCGTACCACCAAGGTGCTTGCCCATGATGCATCGAACGAGTGCAAGACCGGCGATCGCGTTGCGATCTCGGAGAGCCGTCCGATTTCAAAGAACAAATCCTGGTCTGTCGTCAACGTAGTTGAACGCGCAGCAGACAAGTAACAATTTTTAGGATTCAGTCATGATTCAGATGCAGACAGTTCTGGACGCCGCCGACAACTCGGGTGCTCGTCGTGTTCAGTGCATCAAGGTACTCGGCGGTTCGAAGCGCCGTTACGCCGGCGTGGGCGACATCATCAAGGTCAGCGTCAAGGACGCTATCCCGCGCGGCAAGGTCAAGAAAGGCGAGGTTTACAACGCCGTTGTTGTCCGCACGCGTAAAGGTGTACGTCGCAAAGATGGTTCGCTAATCCGTTTCGATGGCAATGCTGCCGTTCTGCTGAACGCACGCCTCGAGCCGATTGGCACACGTATTTTCGGCCCGGTGACCCGTGAACTGCGTACGAGCAAGTTCATGAAGATCATTTCGCTGGCTCCCGAAGTTCTGTAAGTACTTCGGCATTTATTGGAATTAGAAATGGCCAACAAGATCAGAAAAGGTGACGAAGTGATCGTCACGACTGGTAAGGACAAAGGACGGCGCGGCACGGTTGTTGAAGTGTTCGCCGACGGTCGCATCGAAGTCGAGGGCGTGAATCTCGCCAAGAAGCACATCAAGCCGAACCCGAATATCGGCGAGATGGGTGGTATCAAGGACAAAGCGATGCCGCTCGACGTTTCAAACGTACTCGTATTCAACCCGAAGACGAAAAAGGGTGAGCGAGTCGGTTTCCGCGTCGAAAAAGACGGCCGCAAAGTACGCGTCTTCAAGAGCGGCGACGTAGTAGACATTTAAGAGAACAGACATGTCACGTTTACAGGAAAAATATCAGAACGAGCTCGCTGGAGAGATCCAGAAGAAGCTTGGCCTGAAGAATCCGATGGAAGTACCGAAGATCACCAAGATCACCCTCAACATGGGTGTTGGTGGCGCGGTGGCTGACAAGAAGATTTTGGAAAAGGCGCTGGGCGATATGGAAAAGATCGCCGGCCAGAAGCCGGTGACGACGATTGCCCGCAAGTCGGTGGCAGCGTTCAAGATCCGCGACGGCATGCCGATCGGTTGCATGGTGACGCTGCGTCGCGAACGCATGTACGAGTTCCTCGATCGCCTCGTAACCATTGCCATCCCGCGTATTCGCGACTTCCGGGGTCTGAACCCGAAGTCGTTTGACCGCCAGGGCAACTACAGCATGGGCGTCCAGGAACAGATTATTTTTCCGGAAATCAACTACGACGAAATTGACGCGCTGCGTGGCATGGACATTGTCATTACCACGACGGCTCGTACTGCAGTGGAAGGTAGGGCGCTTCTGGAAGCGTTCAACTTCCCCTTCAAGAAATAGGAAGAACCATATGGCTAAGAAGTCGATGATTGCGCGTGAACTGAAGCGGACCAAGCTGGTTGCGAGGCATGCCGAGAAGCGTAAAGCGCTGAAGGCAATTATTCGCAATATCCACAGCTCCGACGAAGAGCGCGCCGTCGCACAGGCGAAGTTGAACAAGTTGCCACGTGACGGCAGTCCGTCTCGCCAGCGAAATCGCTGTGCAATCACGGGACGTCCGCACGGTGTGTACCGCAAGTTCGGCCTCGGTCGTAACAAGCTCCGCGAAGCCGCCATGAATGGCGAAATCCCGGGCCTGACGAAAGCCAGCTGGTAGGCGGAGACTAGATATGAGTATGACCGACCCGATCGCAGACATGCTGACACGTATTCGTAACGGACAGAAGG
Source organism: uncultured Chromatiales bacterium (assembly GCA_965368465.1). GTDB lineage: Bacteria > Pseudomonadota > Gammaproteobacteria > Steroidobacterales > Woeseiaceae > UBA1847. Next base: position 3,509 of record CBDUMZ010000075.1, on the reverse strand, counting down.
CACGCAAGGTTGCCGTGTCGATGCCGGCTTCGAAAGCGAAGGAAGCAATCGCGCAGGTATTGCAGGACGAAGGCTACATCATTGGTTTTGCGACCGATGGTGAAGGCGCCACGAAGGAGCTCACTGTTGAGCTCAAGTATTTCGAGGGCGCACCTGTCATCGAAAAGATACAGCGCGCCAGCAGTCCTGGCCTGCGCGTGTACCGCGGCAAAGACGAACTGCCGAAAGTGCTGGGCGGCCTCGGTGTAGCAATCGTCTCGACGTCTGCGGGCGTAATGAGCGATGCAAAAGCGCGTGAGAAAGGTGTTGGAGGTGAGGTTATTTGCATCGTTTCCTAAACGAGCAAAGCTTCATTAAAAGAGACTTAAACTATGTCAAGAGTTGCAAAAGAACCGATTGAGCTGCCGAAAGGCGTTGAGTTCAAACAAGACGGCAACCTCGTTACGCTCAAGGGCAGTAACGGCGAGCTGTCTATCGAGCTCAATACCGAAGTGGAACTCAAGAACGAAGACAACGTGCTGACGTTGGCACCGCGCTCAGGCTCGCGTTTCGCGACCGCGATCGCCGGTACGATGCGTGCGATTCTCGCCAATATGGCGAAAGGCGTGTCGGAGGGCTTTGAGAAGAAGCTCGAGCTCAGGGGCGTTGGTTATCGTGCGCAGGCGCAGGGTAAGAGCCTGAACCTGTCGCTCGGTTTCTCCCACCCTGTCGTCTACGAGGCGCCCGAGGGTGTCAGCATCGAGACGCCGAGCCAGACCGAGATTCTGGTCAAAGGCGCCGACAAGCAGAAAGTTGGCCAGGCCGCTGCGGAAATCCGTGGCTTCCGTCCGCCGGAGCCCTACAAAGGCAAGGGCGTTCGCTATTCCGATGAGCGCGTACAGCTCAAGGAAGCGAAGAAGAAATAATCAGGTAAAGCACCCATGAAACTGGACAAGAAACAAAATCGTTTGCGTCGTGCCCGTCGTGGTCGCGCGAAGATTCGTGAACTCGAAGCAACTCGGTTGAGCATTCACCGTACGCCGCGGCATATCTATGCACAGGTTATCGGTGAGGGCGGCGCCAAGGTTCTGGCGTCTGCATCGACGCTGGAAGCCGAAGTTCGCAAGGGAATCAAGAACGGCGGAAATGTCGAAGCCGCTGCCATTGTTGGCGCGCGCATTGCTGAAAAGGCAAAAGCTGCAGGCATCGATACGGTCGCATTTGATCGTTCCGGTTTCCGTTACCACGGTCGTGTAAAAGCACTGGCCGACGCTGCCCGCGAAGCGGGACTGAAGTTCTAAAGGACCGACTAATGGCAAGAAACGAACAGAATCAAGCTGGCGACGACCTCATTGAAAAGCTGGTCACCGTCAACCGTGTAGCCAAGGTTGTCAAAGGTGGACGCCAGTTCGGCTTTACCGCACTGACAGTCGTAGGCGATGGTCAGGGCCAGGTCGGTTTCGGTTATGGCAAGGCACGTGAGGTGCCGATCGCGATCCAGAAGGCGATGCAGGCAGCACGCCGCGACATGATCACGGTTAACCTGAACAACGACACCCTGCAATACGCCAAGAAGGGCCGTCACGGCGCGACGATGGTGTACATGCAGCCGGCCTCTGAAGGTACCGGCGTAATCGCGGGCGGCGCAATGCGCGCAGTCTTCGAGGCTGCCGGCGTACGTAACGTACTGGCGAAGAGCTACGGTTCACGCAACCCGATCAATGTCGTTCGCGCAACGATCAAGGGCCTCAAGGAGATCCACTCTCCGCGGGCGATCGCTGCCAAGCGCGGCAAGAAAGTTAAGGAGATCCTGGCTTAGGGCCCGGGTCGTCAATATAGAGTTTTAGAGACAAGATCATGGCGAAGCCAAAAGAATTGAAGGTCACGCTGGTCAAGAGCAAGCACGGGCGGCTGAAAAGCCACAAGGCCTGTGTTGCCGGGCTGGGTCTCCGCAAAATGCACCAGACGGTAACGGTTGTCGATACGCCGGAAAACCGCGGCATGATCAATCGTGTTTCGTACCTGCTCTCGGTAGAGGAAGCCTGACATGCGTCTTAATGATATTTCACCTGGTAAGGGTGCGAAGAAAGAAGGCAAGCGCCTGGGTCGCGGTCATGCCGCCGGCCAGGGTAAAACGAGTGGTCGTGGCCAGAAGGGCCAGAAGTCCCGTTCAGGTGGATTCCACAAGGTCGGGTTCGAAGGCGGCCAGATGCCATTGCAGCGTCGTCTGCCGAAAGTCGGTTTCCGTTCGCGGATGGCCAAGTACTCGGCTGAGCTGCGGTTGCACGAGCTCGAGTTGCCGGCAGCGGATGTCATCGATCTGGACGTTCTCAAGAAGGCGAACCTCGTTCCGGCATTTACGACCAAGGTTAAGGTCATCAAATCTGGCGAAATCAAGAAGGCTGTCAAGCTGAAAGGTCTGAAGGTCACCAAGGGTGCCCGCGAAGAGATCGAGAAAGCCGGCGGCAGCATCGAAGACTAAGAAGCTAAGACTGAATCATGGCAAAGAAGCCCCAACAAAACCCGGCAGAACTGGCGAAGCAGGCGAGTAAACTCGGTGAACTCAAAGTTCGCCTGTTGTTCCTCGTTGGCGCGCTGATTGTCTATCGCGTTGGCACCTACATTCCGGTGCCCGGCGTGAACCCGGCTGCGTTGGCGGCCTGGTTTGAGTCGCAGTCGGGCGGCATGCTGGGCATGTTCAACATGTTCTCGGGCGGCGCGCTCTCGCGTTTCGGTATCTTTGCCCTCGGCATCATCCCTTACATTTCGTCATCGATCATCATGCAGATGGCGAGTCACATCGTGCCGCAGCTCCAGCAGTTGCGAAAGGAAGGCGAGCAGGGCCGCCGCCAGATCGTGAAGTACACGCGCTACGGTACGGTCGCGCTGGCGAGCTTCCAGTCGATCGCCGCGGCGAGCTTCCTGCAGAACCAGGGCACGCTGGTCAATAACCCGGGTCCCGCGTTCCTGATCACGGCATGCATTACGCTGGTTACCGGTACCGTATTCCTGATGTGGCTGGGTGAGCAGATCACCGAGCGTGGCATCGGTAACGGCATCTCGATGATCATTCTCGCGAGTATCGTTGCAGGTTTGCCGGCGGCAATAGCCGGTACGGCGGAACTCGTTCGCAATGGTGAAATGGCCGCGATCACGGCGATCCTGATGCTGCTGGGTGGTATAGCAGCGATCATCTTCGTGACGTTCATGGAGCGGGCGCAGCGTCGTATTACAGTCAATTATGCGAGGCGACAGCAGGGCCGCAAGATGTTCCAGGCCCAGAGCACGCATCTGCCCTTCAAGATCAACATGTCTGGCGTGATCCCGCCGATCTTCGCGTCGAGCATCCTGATGTTCCCCGCGACGATTGCGCAGTTCTTCGGCCAGGCTGCGGACCCCAACGCGGCACAGCGCGCGTTGCAGACCATCGGTGCGAACCTTGGACCGGGCCAGCCCGTCTACGTGTTGTTGTACGCAGCAATGATTATTTTCTTCTGCTTCTTCTACACGGCGCTGATGTACAACTCGAA
>CBDUMZ010000074.1:0-10854 GCA_965368465.1 uncultured Chromatiales bacterium | reverse complement strand
CTTGGCAGATCTTTATGGCCGCGCGCCTTGAGAAGGGACGGGTTGCTGCACGTCAGGACGAGAATGGTCTGTATCGGTGATGCCCGCCAGCCAAGGCCGAGTTTTGCCCACCGATAGCCGGTAGCGATAGTGGCTGTGGGATTGTATATCTGATGCCACGCGAAGGCCGGGACATACAAGACGTCGCCTGGCTCCAGGTCTGCGATCCATCCAGGCACGCTGCGGGCAATCGGCCATTTTTCCGTATCGCTGACGTCGACCTCACTATAGAAATACGGCGAGCACTTTGCCGGCGGCGCAAAGAAGGGTGCTGCGGCGGCAGGGTAAATCCACCAACGTTTCCTGCCTGTCACCTGGTAGAACAGGTTCGGCGCAATACTGCAGTGCAGCCCCGTCGCTGTATTCGCGCCACCCATGAAGAAGCCCCAGTTCTCAAAGCTCTTGTGATCGTTCCGCATCGCACGAAACCAATCGACATCGACATCGCCGATCAATTCGGGGTGCTGGTGCATGATTCCGGAGAAGCGCGCATACATGTCGCCGCCCGCATCCATGCTCTCGGCAATCTCCGCATAGGTCGCATCGCGACCTTCGCCGGGACGCCCTTTCGGCTCGTTTGGCGCCGCTCGCAGCAGCCGCACCGCGGTTTGTCGGTAACGAGAACCCAGCATCTCGTGCGTCCAGTTTGCAGCGGGCCAGGATGCGCCGGCACCGGCCATCACGACGGGCGTATCGGTAGCGAAATAACGGTCTTGAAAGTCTTGCGGATCAATATCGTGAACACGATCCACGGGGCGCCGCTGGTCGGTCGGACCAGTGCCCTCCTCGTTCAGGCGCAGCGCCAGCGAGACAGCCTCCTCGTGCACGCGCAGCCTGCGAGCCGTCAACCAGGTTTCGCGACGCACCACCGTTCTCGCCGCATGATCGGCCAGCCACAGGCGGTTGTATTTCCGTCTCAGGCTACGGGTTGCAGTCCAAAATTCTTGCATCGTTTCCACATCGGTCCAGACTCCAACGCTATCCTAGATGTTTGCGGCATAATGTGCACCTTGGTCATACCAGCCTGAGACAGGAGCATCGCTACTTGCTCGAAGTAATCGGAGCCGGCTACAGCAGGACGGGCACCCTGTCGCTCAAGCATGCGCTTGAGATACTGGGCGTGGGCCGTTGCTATCATTTCACGGAGCTGCTCAAGCGGGGGCACGCGACGCGCTGGCTTGCTGTCCTGGACGGAGCGCCACCCGACTGGGACGAGGTGTTCGCAGGTTATTCGGCGACCGTGGATTGGCCTGCCGTTAGCTACTATCGGGAGTTGGCAGACCACTACCCGGACGCAAAAGTCATCCTGACGATTCGGGATCCGGTTCAATGGCATGCGAGCTTGAAAAATGCTCTGCTACCTTTGCGCCGGGTACTCCCGTCCTGGATTCCCTGGACATCCAGGATCGGCCGCTTGACTGACCTGACCATCTGGAAGGGTACGTTCAAAGGCCGCGCGGAAGATCGAGATTTTGCCATCGCGTGTTTGCAGCGACATTCGCAGGAAGTCTGTGCTGAAATCGATGAGAAACGCCTGCTCGTCTACGATGTTAAAGAGGGGTGGGAACCGCTCTGCCGTTTCCTCGGCCGTCCGATTCCCGACATCCCTTTTCCGCGAACGAATTCGCGACGCAGCCTGCGTGCCGCCGTTTGGGCTATTCGCGTGACCAAGTGGCTTATCATCGCCATTCCCATACTCATCGCCGTCGCGTTGTTGAACCGGACAATGCAATGAGTTTGAATCTTCCCGAACCGCTGCCAATGCCGGCGCCGCGCTCTGTGCAGGCGTTTTTGCAGGGCGATACGCACGCGAAACCTCGCGCTCTTCTGGCGTGGGCTCTTTTCGACTGGAGCGTCATCGGCGTCGCGTGGACCGCCATGTCGGTGCTGGACAGCGCGGTAGTTACAGTCATCGGCATCGTTGTCGTCGCGTCGCGTTTGCACGCACTGGGTGCAATCCTGCATGACGCGTGCCACAAGCACCGACGGTCGAACTCGCGCATGTGGTGGTTGGTGGAGATCGTCGCCGGCTGGCCGATCGCATCGACGATCGAGGCGATGCGCTACCATCATCTCAGGCACCACGCCGCCAGCGGAACGCCGATGGATCCGTACCACGGCACCGTGCATGCCCGAACAGCCTGGCGCCGCTACGCCCTTACCTTGCGCGGCGTGGTGTTGCCTTTCTGGTGGACGCTGCGCGCGATCATGGCGCCCGTCGCATTACTGATACCATCGTTGCGAACACCCTACGGCCGCGCGTTTCTGCAGGACCAGTCGGGCCGCGATTTGCGCAACAATGCCGCCGTAATCGCCTGCGCCCGAGCCGATATCCCACAGCTCGTCGGGCAGGCGGTCGTTCTGGGGGTTGCCATTGCGGCCGGACTGCCGGTCGCAACCTACTACCTGGCGCCACTCGTACTTGCCGGAATTCTGAATGCACGCCGGGTCATCACCGAGCATTCCTGGCAACTAAACGACGGCCGGTCCCGGCGCCAGACCTGGGAGACGACGGTTGACCACGACCTTGGTGTTATCGGCAACGCCGTGTTCTATCCGCACAACATTGGTATGCATCGCATTCATCACATGTATCCAACGGTCTCGTTTACCCATTTGCGTGAGCTCGCGCAGGCAGTTCGGTCTTCCGCCGGAAACTAGATGTAGAACTCGATATCGCGACTGCCCAGTTGCTTGTCTGACATCGGCGTGCCCGAGCGTTTGGCGTCAATGACTCGTTCGATGCCCACGTGCACGAGATCTGCCTTGACGTTCCTGTTGCCGTGGTTCGGGGCGTTGTCGAGACCCGCAACGTTCTTGCGCATGATCCTGATGTCCTGTCCGAGCACAATGCGGGTGTAGGCGTGGATGATGGGTGAAAGGATTTTTCCGACCCAGCTCGGATAAGGAAACCGGTAGGAGATCAATGTGTAGACCCTGCATGACCGGCCATCCTCCGGCGTTATCTGGCTCGTAATGACAAACCCCGAGTCATCTCCCCAATGGTAGTCGCAACGCGTGATATTGGGCGCGAAGAACTTGTCGGTATGCCGCAGCGCTTGCTTCTTTGGATTCGTCAACAGGGGCCACATGCCAATCGCATCCTCGGCGTCGTGATACGTCACCTCAACGCTGCTCGGATTGGTCTCGACGGTGGAGCGCATGATCCGATCCGCTTTCTTGCGGAAGATCTTGTCGTGCACGTAGACCGTATGCGGCACATCCATGAAGTTCTGGGCCAGGGTGCTGACGGTTCCTGAAAACCGGCTGACCATGTAGTAGTTCGTCCAGGGGCGTTGCTGCCAATAGGGCATCGGAAAGATCTCAGCCGGTTCCGGGTCGTTGTCGCCGACATAGAGCCAGACCAGCCCGTAGGCTTCGCGCGAGGTGAAGGAACGCAGCCGGTACGGGTGCGGCTTGTCCGGCAAGCGCGCCCCATCTTGAGACGGGATATGGACAACCCGGCCCTCTCCGTCGTAACGCCAGCCGTGGTACGGGCATACCAGGCAATCATCGACAAGTCGGCCTGCGGATAACATCGTGCCGCGGTGCAGGCACTGGTCGACGAGCGCCGCAATGGTTCCATCGCTCTGCCTGTACACAACGATTCCAAGCCCCAGTATCCGCGCGTTGACGATCTTCCGGCGCCGGATTTCAGACGATGTGCACGCGACGTACCAGCCTTCCTTCAGCTCACCGGCTGTTTCCCAGGCCAGTTGACGGCTCTGCGCCTGGTCGTGTGTGGATTTTGCGGTCATCGTTCCATTTCCTCAGTGCGGTCTCGCAATACCTGCAGCAGCGATTCGGCATGCTCGGCGGAAGCTATGAGCGAAACCGGCTTCGCGTCTCCCGAGCGGCGGCCGGCTGCCTGCCAGGACGCGTGCAGCAGGTCCGGCAAACTGCTCACACGACAGGCGGAAACAGCCGCAAGCTGACCGTTTCTTCTCGCGATCGCGTAATGGTGCACTCGGCACAGCTCGGTTTCGACCCGCTGCGCCACCTCATCATCGGCCGCGTCAATGACCAGCAGGTAGTTCGGCGGCCGTGCCGTCGATACTGGAATCAGTATGGCAGATCCCGGCAACGCTGCGTCACTCAGAGCGCGAGATACGATACGCTCATCGAGCTTTTCACCAACGAGGTCGGAGCGATGGTCGTCCCTGCCAATGAAGCGAATGCAGGGAGTGCGCTCGATAAACCCTGTTACCTCGACGAGGTCGCCGAGGCTATACCGATACAGCCCGCCGGACGTCGTCAGCAGGGGTCTGTATCGCTCGCCCATTGCGAGTTCGTCGACGAGTCTTGGCGAGCCGCTATCGTCCACGAATTCGAGAAAGTGGCTCGTGATCGCCACAGGTCTCGTCGACGTCGTGCCCCAGGAAAGACTGACGACGCCCTCCGTCGCGAACAGCCCTTTCGGCACAATTCGTTTGCCCGGAAACAGGCTCTCAAGCCTTGTCGAGTAGACCGCGCTTGGGCCGTCTGTCCAGCAGCTGATCACCTGCAGCTGCGGCCAGAGTCCCGTGAAGTCCCGACACTCGACTGCCGCTAGCAGGGCCTTGTAGCGGCCCGCGGACAGAGACCCCCGCAATGCGTCCAGGCTCTGTTCCACGCGAGCGCCATCGAGTAATACATCCAGCAACGACAACAGGAACGTGGGACTCCAGACACTCAGCATCCTCAGGTCCGGCTCGGCGACCATCATTCGCAACGCCTCGAGTTGCCAATCGCCCCGATACGAGCCGGGCACGATCGAGCCGACAACCGTTGGCAGCAGCTTTTCCGCCGGGCTGCCGGCCAGGTAGCTCGCATCGCTCGCACTGCCGACCGTGACACCGCCTGCTGTTTTCTCGGGGGCCGAGTTGTCCGGCGAAATCGACCAGTAGCTCGGTCCGGCTATCGCCGGGCAGTCGCGGACGAGCGTTGCGAGCCAGACGATGAGCGCGCTTTGGAATTCGCGGAGTAGCGCGTTCGTGTACGGTACGTCCTTGTGCTGCGCACCCGACCCGCTGGTACGCTCGAAGTGCACGGGGGGTTCATCAGTCAGCACGCGCTGTTCGCCCGACTTCGCCCGACTCACCCAGTGACTGATGCGCGTCCAGTCGGATACCGGAACGCGACTTTGAAAATCGCGTATCGACTGCATCGCGGCGAAACCATGCTCGGACCCGAAATGTGTGTCGGCATTCGCGCGCAGAATCCGCCACAATCGCGCCCTTTGTGCATCGCCTGGCGACATCAGGGCTGACTCGAACTTCCGCAGCTCCGGTGCTGCTTCGGCGGCAAATGCGTGCCAGGGGATACCAGGCGCTGCCGGGGCCTGGCGCGACGTATCGTCCATTAGCAGCGTTTCCTGGTTCTCACCCGGCGTTCTCCTCGGTTACGGTTGCACAGCAGGCTATAGTCTACGTACTGGAAGGCGAATTGATGTGGTCAGCACATGAGCCCAATAATAGTTAATCGGCCAGATAGCGCCAGCCCCTGGACGCCTCAGGGCTTCGCGGCCTACGCTGAGCACTATCCGGATACCGCCTGGGACCCTGTCCCAGCGGACCGTGATCTGACCGATGCTTTTGTTGCCGGGTGGATGGCGAACGAGCCTTGCCACCCGCAGCAGGTCGGCACGATCGTGTTGTCACCGGGGCTCTTCTCCGAGTTTTTGCCGGGCTGCTTTGCCGCCGCAATGCGCGCACTCAACGGCGCAGGGTTTCGAGTGATACGCACCAGGGCCAGGAGTCGATTCGGTATTCGTGACCAGGCAGCGCGCATCGTGGCAGAACTCGCCGGTACGCTAGCCCCTGAGGAACGCTTCGTGTGGTGCGGCCATAGCAAAGGCGCAATCGAGCTGCTGTACGCGCTCGAAACCGATGACAGGTTGCGCGATGCATGTGCCGCTGCGGTTGTCGCGCAACCGGCAGTTGGAATGTCGCGTGTGGTCGATCGCTGGCAGAATCATCCGCGTGGCCTTCGCGAGCGCATGGGAGGTGTATTGCTTTCAAGTCCGCCCGTGCGTGCGGGTGTTCGGGATATCTCCGCTGCACGCGATCCGGTTGTTTCTGACTGGCTTGCCGACTTCAAGCCGGTAGTGCCGACGGTCTGTGCGGTTTCCTGGTCGATCCGGCCGACAAGCTGGGTCGACTCCTACCATCGTACGCTGAATGAGATGGCGCCCGGCCACGCTCACGATGGGCAATTCCTGCTGGTCGACCAGCGAATTCTCGGCGCGTCCCTCGTTTGTCTGCCGGAGCTCGACCACGCACAGGTCGTCTTTGGCGGCCATGCGTTCGACGCCGGTCGATTCTGGCAGACGCTTGTCCAGGTCGCCCTTCAATAGTCAGACCAGGTAGCTTTCGAATCCCGGCCACAAGTCCTTGTTCAGAATTGGCTTGGCGCTTTCACCAAGCGACATGCAGTAGAGATCCATCGGAACGGTAGTGGAGATCATGTTTCGCAAGGCTCGCCACAAAGGGTCTTCGTCGTAGAGGCAGAACGTGAGTGTCGCGTAGCGGCGCGTGCGGATCATCTCCCGGAACGCGACCGTCAGTAACTCCGAGAATACTTCCGGGTCCCGGTCTCTTACACGAATATGTGTGAGAGACAGGTCGGGCAAGTGGCTCGATGCGCCGACTGAAATTGTCGGTCGCCGGGTAAACACGGAGGCCGCGTTCAGCGCTTTGCGAAGGAGCTCCACCCGCTGCGGAAGCGCGTCAATGACGATGCGGTTGATCGCCGAGGAATCCCACGGTGCGACGCAGCCGGCAATGTGGCCGCGTGAATCCCTTGCGATCAGGAAGTTTTCGATACCGAATCCAGGCCAGCCGGTGATCCGTCGCTGCCAGGTTTGCGAATCAAAGACCGGCGAGAGCTGCAGGTCGCGGCTCTCTGCATCCACGAATTCCCGGAGCTCCTCGCTGTCGCGACTCATAGCCCGGCGGATTTCATAACGCCGCCTGCCCCATCGCCGCCAGGGCAACATACCGACGACCGAGACTGTCCGGTAGCCGCGCAGGCGACGGAAACCGAGTCGTTTGCCGAGGCGCGATTCCAGTATCGACGAACCGGCAATGCGGTTGTCGCGCAGGATGCTGCAGTAGGCCAGCGTTGCACCAAAGTCGACACGGATTTCATCGAGAACCGCGATCGCGACTTTTCGCCAGAGCCCGGAAACACCGCGACCGGCAGCCTGCCTGAGGTCAGCGAGGTAAGCGACGGTACCAATCGACCCGTCGATATAGGCCGCTCGAACAACGACCGATGTGATACTGACGATACGGCCCTCGCGGGTCACCAGCCAGGTGGCATTGTCCGGACTGTGCGCATTGTGCAGTGCGAAGAAATCAGGGGCACGTTCGAATCGAAATGACATGCCGGCCTGCATGCCTTCGTCGCGCATGAATGCAAGGATGGCGTCATTGTCATCGGGGCCTGCGCGGCGAAAGACCAGGCCATCCGACAATTGTGGCGGTTTGCTCAGTTCGCCTGTCCCCGGTCCGCGGCGAACGCCCGCGCGGCCAGTGGACGAAGATTGTCCAGTGCCAGCCGGCACAGGCAGACAAGCTCGTCGCCATCCCGGTAGCCCGGGTTCAGGTTCAGGAAATGGGCCACCGACCCCAGTCTGCTGTGCTTCGCAGGAACGTCAGCCAATTCGTCGACCAGTCGACCCTGCGGGGTTGGGAAACGAATGACACCCGACGCACTGTCGAAATGGTCGCCGAATTTCTCGCGCGCGAGTGCAGACAACATTGCCCGATCCTCTGGAGACTCGGGGATCTTGTGATGCGGAATGTAGTGCTTCGCGAACGCCGGCAGGAAACGGTAGGTTCGGTGCCCTTTGACGATAAGAAGCCAGTAGAGCGGAGCATCATGGCGGCGCGCAATCGTGCCCGCGAAACGAATCCATTCAAGCGCCCAGCCCGGGCTACCCCAGTATGCCGGGTCAATTACGGTATCACCTGAAAACAATACGCGAACAGGCTGCCCGGCCGCACTGCTCCAGTAAATCTCCAGTGTTGTGAATCCGCAAAGCCGGCTGTCCGCGTTCGTCAATAACAGGACGTCGGTCTTTTGCTCAAGGTCGCGCCGAAAGATCTGGTCCGAGACGTCCGCGAAATTCGATGCATAGAGTTCGAACATCGCCTGCACTGTGGCTGACTCGAGCGCATCACAGGACACGATCCGAGCCGACAGGCGATCGTTGTCGCGTCTTGAAGGAGCCACACGGTCCGTGGTTGATTCCATGGTAATCGCTCTGGAATGCTCTTGCCGCCATTTGCGGTCATAGTGTACCGTTGTCCTACGCCCATGCCCACCAGGAGACTTTCACGTGTCTGCATCGGCTGCTATCGATCGACGAAGTCTCTTAGCCTTATTGCTCGAGTGGGCCGTCATCGTTATCACGATCTACCTGGCGCTCAGAATCGGTACCTGGTGGTCTGCAGTCGCTGCTTTCGTCATCGTGTCGACGCGACAACATGCACTCCTGATCCTGTATCACGATGCTGTCCACGGACATTTTGCGCGCGACCCGCGAATAAACGATTTCATGGTCAACCTGTTCGTGGGCATTCCCGCGATGCTGCCTGTCGAGGTATACAGGCCGCTGCATATCGATCATCACCGCGAACTCGGTACGGACCGGGACCCGGAGCGGCAATTGCTCTATGTGAACCAGGCGTGGAATTACCAGCCACTCCCGTTCGGTGCATTGCTCCGCCAGCTACTTGGCGACCTGTTTGTCGTCAATGGTGCTCGGACCATCGCTGCATGGCGGAAGAGCCGGCCTTTCCCACCAATGAGTGCGCAGACAATGATCATCGCGGCGGCGTGGATCATCGCGCTTGGTCTTTGGATCTATGCTCAGCCTGCGGCGGCAATGATCGCGCTTGCCCTTTGGATCTTGCCGTTACTCACTCTGACACAGCTACTGCAAAAGCTGCGCAGCTATGCCGAGCATAGCGGCGGACCCGGCGTCACACCCGGATGGCAGGACTGGACATACAGTTGGCGACCCGGGTTACTCGGTCGAATGACGATCTGGCCCTATAACATCAACCGCCACCGCGAGCATCACCAAAAGCCCGGTCTGGCCTGGCATCAGCTGCCGCCTTTTGCAGCTGACCGGGCGTGTCTTGCCGGCTCTTCGCTATGGAAGATCCTGGCGGCGCAACGGGACCACCCGGGATGAACCCTCTGGACACTATTGCCATTGCAGAAAAGGGAGCGCTCGTCGTTTTTGTCGTGTTATTTGCTGTGTGGGAGATCTATCGCCCTGCGCGCCCAAAGCGCACGACGCTCAAGGCATTCGACCTTGTCGCGGTATTGAACGTGGGCGTGTTCTCGCTCGTTTGCAAGTGGGCGTTAACGCCTTCGGAGGGGTACGCCGCAGCTCCTCTGGGTGCGTTGTCACTGCCACTCAAGATCATCGCCGCGCTCATCGTCATTGACTTCACGCTCTACTGGATCCACCGGGCGATGCACAGTTCACTGCTCTGGAACACGCACCGTTTTCATCATTCCATCAAGGAAGTCAATTGGCTCAAGGGCATATACACAAGCGGTACACATATCAGCATGTATATTGCTCCACAGATACTCCTCGGCATTTACGTTTTCGGATTCACACGCATGGAGATGGCTCTGGCGTTCGTCATCGGCTACTTTGTTCAGTTGTGGCAACACGCCAACGTGAGCCTGCCTATCGGTGTTTTGAAGTATCTGTTCGTGACCCCGCAGTATCACCGGCGTCACCATGCTCTGGGCAAAGACATGCACGACAGGAACTTTGGCGCGATACTGTCCGTCTGGGATGTCCTGTTCAAGACCTATGCCGAACCGAGTCATGAGAACTACGAGTTCGGCGTCGCGGAGGAAGTCCCGGTTGTGCGCGGCCTCCTCGGCGTCTGAGTGAAACCCGGTGGGACACACATGTCCAACTGACGCTGCGGGAACTCCCGACCGCCTGGTTCGTAGCCAGAGACGCTATTCTCGATTTTCCCAATGAATACAAACTATTATGGATTCACACTGTCCCATAATCTTCCTCTTTTCAGTCTATAAGCCCCTGATTTGGCGAGCATTACCAGGCGGCGATTGGACACTTGTGTCGCAATTATCGGCTACAGATCATTGACAGATTGGATGACGATCTTATAATTAACATTATAATTTCGTCTAGATAGGATTTCACAATGGTCAAACTCAAAGTAAGAGCTGTCGGCACGTCCGCGGGCGTCATTCTGCCAAAAGACGCCCTTGCGCACCTGGGCGTTAGCGAAGGCGACGAGTTGTTTCTCATTGAGAGTCCGGATGGATACCAGGTCACGCCGTACGATCCTGATTTCGAGAAGCAACTGGAAAGCGCCCGCAAAGGAATGGACGCGTATCGGAATACGCTTCGCGAACTGGCTAAGTGAAGGAACCGATCTGGCTAATGAAGTCTGCCGTTCTCGCAGTCCACAATATGATGATTGCCCGGTTCGGTGGATCCGATGGTATTCGTGACGAAGGGCTTTTCGAATCCGCCCTGGCCCGGCCAAGCAATATTTATCACTACGATCATAACGCGCAGATCACAGAGCTTGCCGCGGCATATGCTGGCGGCATTATCCAGAATCATCCGTTCGTCGACGGCAACAAGCGCACTGGGTTCATGGCTGCGTATATGTTTCTAGACATCAATGGATCGACGCTGATCGCGGACGAAGTCTCGGCCACTGCGATGACCTTGTCGCTAGCCGCGTCAGAAATCGATGAAAACGACTATGGCATTTGGCTGGCTAATAATATCGAGGCGCTGTAGATGTACGTCAGGCCGGG
>CBDUMZ010000073.1:0-10875 GCA_965368465.1 uncultured Chromatiales bacterium | reverse complement strand
CTCCGATCTCAATGGTATCCCCGCAACCGGCAACAGCTACATTCTTAACGACGTCTTGCGCGGGGAGTGGGGTTTCGAAGGCTTCGTCGTCAGTGACTGGGATTCGATCCGGCAGCTGCGCATCCATGGGCTCACGGAAAACGACCGGGAGTCTGCTTACGAAGCGTGCAACGCAGGTGTCGACATGGAGATGGCAGGCGATGCCTACAGCAATCACCTGTCGAGCCTGGTCGAGGATGGCGCCATCAGCGAGGCAACCATCGATACGGCGGTGGCCAGGATACTGCGCGTGAAGTTCGACCTCGGGCTGTTCGAGAATCCCTTCACGGACCCCGGTGCCTTGCCTGAGTTTGCCAGCGAAGCAGCTCTCGCCGTCGCGCGCGAAGCCGCGCTCCAGAGCGTCGTGCTACTGAAGAACGACCATGGCGTCCTGCCCCTCAACACTGACGGCTGTTCCTCGCTGGCGATCATCGGCCCGCTCGCGGATGCCCGCTACGAACAGCTCGGCACCTGGATATTCGACGGCGACGAGGAATTGAGCATCACGCCACTGGATGCCATCGGGGCGCTCGTCGGAGACAACACGGAGATTCGCTTCGTGCGGGCGATGGAGAATTCCCGATCCCGGGTGAACGAGGAGTTCGACGCTGCCGTCGATGCCGCGAACGCCTCCGACGCGGTACTGCTGTTTCTCGGGGAGGAGTCGATCTTGTCCGGTGAGGCGCACTCCAGGGCGGACATCGGCTTGCCCGGTGACCAGGCGGAACTCGTCAGACGTATCCGTGCAACCGGCAAGCCTGTCGTCGCCGTCATCCTGGCGGGACGGCCATTGACCTTGTCCAACATCGTCGACGACGTGGACGCGATTCTGTATGCCTGGCACCCGGGAACGATGGGCGGGCCGGCCATAGCCGATCTTGTCTTCGGTATTGCCGCGCCGTCCGGCAAGCTGCCGGCAACGTTTCCGAGAGTGGTCGGGCAGATACCGATCTACTACAGCCAGAAGAACGGCGGCAAGCCGCCTTCCAGGGAAAACGTCGTCCACATTGACGATATCGATACTTTCGCGCCGCAGACCTCCCTGGGCATGAGCGCGTTTCATCTCGACACCTGCTTCACGCCGCTGTTCCCTTTCGGTCACGGCCTGTCGTACACCACGTTCGGTTACGAGAATATTCACGTGAGTGCCGCCGAGATCGAGCTGGGTCAAACGCTCGTGGTCAGTGTGGATCTCTGCAACCATGGCGATATAGAGGCCGAGGAAGTCGTCCAGCTATATACGCGTGACCTCGTTGCCAGTATTACCCGACCGGTTCGGGAACTGAAAGGATTCAGGCGCGTGCGCCTGCCTGCCGGGGAAACGCAGACGGTGCGTTTCGAGCTGCATACCGACGCACTTGCATTCTATGGCCGGGATGGCAAGGCGACAGTCGAGCCTGGGCTCTTTCACGTCTGGATCGGTGGAAGTTCGGATACGGAGCTGCGTGCCGAATTTCGAATCGTGAAGTCCGACTGACAGCCTGGTTTACGGGAGAAAGCTATGCGTCACCTGATCCTTATCCTTGCCATGCTGGCTCTTTTGCCGGCCTGCTCCCCGTCACAGGATGACAAACCGCTTCCTCAAGAGAATAGTACGTTTATGCAGCAATCAAGCGATCTCATCAACGGCGAAGTCATGGCTGTTGCGTATTCAGGCTTTCGCGTTGGTCAGCACCCTGACCGCGGAGATGGGGCGAACAATCCGAGTCGCGAGGAGATTCTCGAAGACCTGCAGATTCTCGTGGATAGCGGCTTTGGCCTGATTCGCATGTACGACACGGGCGAGAACACCGTCACGACCCTGGAACTGATCGCTGAGCACGATCTGCCCCTGAAGGTCCTGCTTGGAATGTGGTTGCGAGCCGAAGTCAGTAACCATGAAGGTTGCCCGTGGCTCGACGAGCCGATTCCCGATGCCGAGCTTGCAGCGAACAAGATCGCAAACGAACAGGAGATAGAGCGAGGGCTCATGCTGGCCGAGCGCTTCGCCGATATCGTCGTAGCGATCAACGTCGGTAACGAGGCGCTGGTCGACTGGAACGATCACATGGTGCCGCTCGACCAGGTTATTGCCTATGTTCGGCAGGTCAGGGCGGCTGCAACACAGCCGGTCACGGTGGCCGACAACTACGAATGGTGGATCGCGGACGGCGCTCCATTGGCGGCGGAAGTGGATTTCCTCGGCGTGCATACCTACCCCGCCTGGGAACAAAAGACTATTGACGAGGCACTGGCCTACACGATTGACAACATCGAGCGTGTCCATGCCGCGCTGCCGGACAGGCCGATTGCGATTCTCGAGGCTGGCTGGGCGACGGTCGCCGAGGAATTCCCCGAGCAGGCCAGCGAGGCGAACCAGGCGCGCTATTTCGAGGAGGTCCTCGATTGGGCCACCGAATCGAATACCACCGTGTTCTTCTTTGAGGCCTTTGACGAGCCCTGGAAGGGCAATCCGGACAACGTGGACGGCGCCGAGAAACACTGGGGCATTTTCAATGTCGACCGCTCGCCCAAACAGGTAATGCAGTAGGCTGAATCGGCGTGCCCGGCATCAATAATATCCAACGAGCATCCCTGCGCGGGCTGCGGACGTTCTGCGTCGCAGCGCGCTACGAGAGCTTTCGGGCCGCGGCCGACGAGTTGTTCATCACTTCGTCCGCCGTCAGCCACCAGATCAAGGGCCTCGAGGAGCAGCTCGGGCTGCAGTTGTTCGATCGCGGCTCACGTGAACTGAAACTCACCGACGTGGGCAGTTCGCTCTACGAGGAACTGTTCCCGCTGATCGACCAGGTCGACTCGGTTGTCGCTGGTTACCAGAAAGCGGGACGGCGGGAATCGGTCCGCGTCTCCGTGCAGCCATTTTTCGCGAGCGAGTTTTTCGTTCCGCGCCTGAGTGAATTCGCTGCGAGATACCCGGATATCGATATCCAGGTTGGCACCAGCGACGAAAGCGCGGAGAAACATCCGGCCGATGCCGATTTGTCGATTCGCCTGTTCCGCGCACCCCCGCCGGGCTATCGATCCGATCTGCTGTTTCCGCTGCGGATGGCGCCGGCCGGATCACCGGACTTCAAGAAAGCCATGGTGGTGCGGGGCAAGAAAATCCGGAGCGCGTTCCCGCTGATCGTGCACGAGACCAGGCCAAAGGCCTGGCGAAACTGGTCGCAGGCGACGGGGATCGACATTCCGACCGACAGCAAGGTCACTCGCCTCGACTCGATGATCGCCGTGGTGCGTGCGGCAGAGCAGGGCCTTGGCGCGGCACTGGTTCCCGTCCCCATCGCGGACCTGTGGTTCCAGCAAGGCAGTATCGTGCGCCTGTTCAAGGAGGACCTGGTGTCCGATGTGTCCTATTACCTCGTCTCGAAGGACGACCAGGGCCCCAACCAGGCGGTCGACATCCTGCGCGACTGGATCCTGCAGAATTTTGCCGAGCACGACTAGATTTTTCTCATCTCCGAGCTGACTTTTTTTCGTTTGTAGGTCGCGACGGGCGCCCTTACTGTGCACGTGACTGGCGGCCAAAGGATTGCTGCCGGCTCAGGACAGGCGTTCTGGACAAGGAGAAAAGGTAATGATCAAGAAAGTACTATCGCGACTCGATGACCTTGCGTTGGCGTATGGCAGCGTCTCGCTGGCGGGGCCGTATGGCGTGCTGCCGTACGGCACACTGCATGTGGTCACGTATCACAGCATCAATGCGGCCTGGGACGAGAAACTTCGCGCGCGATCGGCAGCGGCAGGTCCCGAAACGGGCCCGGATTGCCCGGATTGCCCGGTCCCGGGCTGGGCCACGTGAGATGAGAACATTTACATGGATAGGCTGAGAGCCGGGCGCACGCCCGGCTCTTTGCGTTAGGGGTGGTCGATTCCTCGCCGCGCAAGGGCTGGCGCAGGCAGATACAAATTGTTACGGATTTTCCGAAATTGACAACGCTGTCATTTTTCGGTAAGAAGTAGGCTTGCTGGCAGCATTATTTACCGGGCTGTTAACAAATCCGAATAATTCGGGGGAATCGTCAGAATGCGTTTGCAGACACTTTTTGGCAGCGTCTCGCTGCTCCTGGCAGCTCTGCTGCTCACTTCCTGCGAGGACGGCAATCGTCCCGTGCCTTACTCTGAGGTCGACATCGCGCCGCCGCTGGTCGTGCCGTCGCAATCAAATGTCAATACACCGAACCCCACGCTGACCGTCGCGAACAACGACGACGTGTCGCCAGGTGATGCCCTGACGCTGGTCTGGAGCGATGAGTTCGACGCTGCGCAGCTGGATCCGACGTCGTGGTTCTTCGAGACCGGCGATGGCACGGAGTACGGCATACCTGGCTGGGGCAACAATGAGCTGCAGTACTACCTGCCAGACAACGCCCGGCTCGAAGGCGGTCTTCTCAAGATCGAGGCGCGTTCCGAATCGATCGGGCGATACAACTACACCTCGGCACGCATCAATACCCGCGATCGTTTTGCTTTCCGGTACGGGCGTATCGAAGCCAGGATGCGGCTGCCGGGCGGGCAGGGCGTCTGGCCGGCATTCTGGCTCCTGGCACAAGACAGCCCCTACGGTGGCTGGGCCGCATCCGGCGAGATCGACATCATGGAAGCCGTCAATCTCGGCGGCTCCGGTGGCAATCTTGTCTACGGCACGATTCACTACGGCGGCGAGGCTCCGAACAACACGTTCAGTGGCGAAACCTACCTCGTGCCCAGCAACGCGATGACCGAGTTCCACACCTATGCCGTGGAATGGGATGCGACCGAGATCCGGTGGTACGTCGATGACGTCATGTTCGCCATGCGTAACAACTGGACGTCGACTGGCGGTGCGTTCCCGGCACCGTTCGACGTGCCTTTCTACATCATTTTCAATGTCGCGGTTGGCGGTAACTTTCCGGGCAATCCCGATGCGTCCACGGTGCTTCCCGTCACTATGGAGGTTGACTGGGTGCGCGTCTATTCAGGCGAACCCTAGTCGACGGCCTCAGTTACTTTGAGAGCGTGAACCAATAAACAGAAATCAGAGACTTCACCCATGAATGCAACCCCTAGCAAGCGCGTATCACGATTCCTGACGCTTTTCGTTTCGGCCACCTTACTGGCCGGCTGTTTTGGCGAAGGAGAGGGCCCCACGCCGATTGCCGGTACACCGGCACCACCTCCGCCGGTTATCCCGCCCGGCTTCTGCGACATCATCAATTTCGAGGACGTGTGCGGACCGTTCACGTTCACCGACTTTGAGGGCGGCGCCACGGCCATCGTGGACAACCCCGATGTCAGCGGTTTGAACATGACCGATAGAGTCGTGCGCATGCAGAAGTTCGAGGTTGTCGGTGGCGGCACGTTCGGTGGCAGCCAGCTCGCGCTTCCAGGCGGCATGGATTTCACGGCCGGTGAAGCCTTCATCATGAGAGTCTGGTCATCTCGCCAGGTACCCGTCCTGTTCAAGTTCGAAGGCCTGAACCAGGAACGGTCTATCGATCACAGCGGCAGCGGAACCTGGGAAGAAATCTGTTACGACTTCACGGGTACGACCGCCGGTCCGGCAGCAACCGGTATCACGGTCATCTTCGACCTGACCGTCATGGGCAACGCCGGTGGCGATCCGGACAACTGGACCTTCTATTTCGATGAGATCGAACAGGTCGCCAGCTGTGGCGGCGGCGGTGGCCCGGGTACACCCATTGCGCTACCCGTGACCTTTGACGACGGCGATGCAGCGTTCTACGAGCTGACCGACTTCGGCGGTGTGACGACCACGCTGGTAGCCGACCCCGACAATGCCGCCAACACGGTGGCAAGCACCAACAAGCCGCCGGGTGCGGAACTCTGGGGCGGCACCACGGTAGCCGACGCCAGTGGTTTCGGCGCACTGCCGTTCACGGCGACGGACACGACAATGACGCTGCGCGTTTACTCGCCCGATGCCGGCATTCCGGTTCGCCTGAAAGTCGAGGATGTCACCGACAACACGATTTCGGTCGAGACCGAGACGCTGACCACAGTCGCCGGTGCCTGGGAAACGCTGACCTTTGACTTCAGCAACGAGGTTGCGGGTACAGCGGCATTGAACCTCGCGAACACCTACGACAAGGCGAGCGTGTTCTTCAACTTCGGTACCGACGGCAATACGGCCGGCGACAAAACCTATTTGTGGGAAGACCTCGCCTTTGTCACGGGCGGTGGCGGCGGTACCGGCATAAGCTTGCCGGTCACGTTTGACGCCGGCGATGCAGCTTTCTATGAGCTGACCGACTTCGGCGGCGTGGCAACCACGCTGGTGGCCGACCCCGACAATGCCGCCAACACGGTGGCGAGCACCAACAAGCCGCCGGGCGCCGAACTCTGGGGTGGCACGACGGTTGCCGAAACCAGCGGTTTCGGGGCACTGCCGTTCACGGCGACGGACACGACAATGACGCTGCGCGTTTACTCGCCCGATGCCGGCATTCCGGTTCGCCTGAAAGTCGAGGATGTCACCGACAACACGATTTCGGTCGAGACCGAGACGCTGACCACAGTCGCCGGTGCCTGGGAAACGCTGACCTTTGACTTCAGCAACGAGGTTGCGGGTACAGCGGCATTGAACCTCGCGAACACCTACGACAAGGCGAGCGTGTTCTTCAACTTCGGTACCGACGGCAATACGGCCGGCGACAAAACCTATTTGTGGGAAGACCTCGCCTTTGTCACGGGCGGTGGCGGCGGTACCGGCATAAGCTTGCCGGTCACGTTTGACGCCGGCGATGCAGCTTTCTATGAGCTGACCGACTTCGGCGGCGTGGCAACCACGCTGGTGGCCGACCCCGACAATGCCGCCAACACGGTGGCGAGCACCAACAAGCCGCCGGGCGCCGAGCTCTGGGGCGGCACAACAGTAGCCGATACGACCGGCTTTGGCGCATTGCCGTTCTCGGCGACGGACACGACGATGACGCTGCGTGTGTACAGTCCTGACGCGGGCATCCCGGTACGTCTCAAGGTCGAGGATCGAACGAACCCGGCGATCTCCGTCGAGACCGAGGCAAGCACCACCGTCGCGAACGCCTGGGAAACGCTGACGTTCGACTTCAGCAACCCTGCGGCAGGCACGGCGGCGCTGGATCTTGCCAATACCTACGACAAGGGCAGTGTCTTCTTCAACTTCGGCACCGACGGCAACACGGCCGGAGACAGGACTTACCTGTGGGAAGACCTGGCGTTCGTTACCGGCGGCGGATCCGGCGGCACCGGCATGACGTCGACGGATTTTGAGGGCGGTTCCTACACGTTTAACGATTTCGGCGGCGGCGTTGCGACGGTCGTCGCGAATCCGGATGCAAGCGGCATCAACGTCAGCGCCCAGGTCGCGCAGATGCAAAAGTTCGCCGGAGAACTGTTCGCCGGCAGCACGCTCGATCTCGGTGGCCCGGTGGAACTGGCAGCCGCGGACTCCTACACGATGAAAGTCCGGGCACAGCGCTCTGTCGTCGTGACGTTCAAACTCGAAACCGGCCAGCAGGAGACCACGGCGACACATTCGGGTAGCGGTACGTGGGAAGAGCTTTGCTTTGACTTTACGAACGTTGCCACGACGGTGACCGGGATTACCGTTATTTTCGATAACGGCACTGCGGGTGACGCGGCGAATTTCCCCGACGACTGGACGTTCCAGATTGACGACATCCAGCAGATTTCGGGCAGTTGTCCGGCAACCGGTCCGACGTTCGCACCGATCACCTTCGATGACGCCGCAGTGACCTACACGCTCACGGATTTCGGTGGCAATACGTCGGTCGTCACGAATGACCCGGCCGGCGGCACCAACATGGTGGCCCAGTTCGACAAGTCGGATACGGCAGAACTCTGGGCCGGTACGACGATCTCCACCGAGGTAAACGATTCGGTCCCGACGATTCCGCTCGACGCAGCCAATACGACGATGACCGTGCGGGTTTACTCGCCGGATGCAGGTATCCCGGTGCGCCTCAAGATCGAGGATGCCTCCAACGGGGCAATTTCGGTCGAAACGGAAGCAATGACAACGGCCGTCAATACCTGGGAGACGCTGACCTTCGATTTCAGCAACCAGGCAGCCGGTACGCCAGCGTTCAACGAAGCCAATACCTACAACAAGATCTCGATCTTCTTCAACTTCGGCACGACCGGTGCGACCGCGGGTGCCAGGACCTACTATGCCGACGATATCGAAGTGGCATCGAGTTCTGGTGGCGGCACGGGCATCACATTGCCTGTGACCTTCGATGCTGCCGGGCTGGACTATGAGCTGCAGGACTTCGGCGGCGTTACGACCACGTTGATCGCGGACCCGCTGGACGGAGCCAACACGGTGGCCAGTACCAACAAGCCGCCGGGTGCCGAGCTCTGGGGTGGCACGACAGTGGCCAACGTAACGGGCTTCGGTGCTCTGCCGTTCTCGGCAACGGATACGACGATGACACTGCGCGTGTACTCGCCCGATGCCGGAATCCCGGTTCGCCTCAAGGTCGAGGACGTTACCAACGCAGCGATTTCGGTCGAGACCGAGGCGATGACGACGGTTGCGAACGCCTGGGAGACCCTGACGTTCGACTTCAGTAACCAGGCGGCGGGTACGCCGGCGCTGAACACCGCAAATACCTATGACAAGGCCAGCGTGTTCTTCAACTTCGGCACGGACGGCAATACGGCCGGTGACAGGACCTACCTGTGGGAAGACCTGACGTTCGTCACCGCTGGCGGAGGTGGTAGTGGCTTCGTCAACGGCGACTTCGAAACCGGGGACTTCACTGGCTGGGTGCAGACCCGGGTTCCGGACGGTGTCGGGTCCATTGCGATAGACAACAGTGCGCAGGGCGGACGGACAGGCAGCGTGGCCAGGTTGATTACGGATGCAAACGCAACCCGGACAAATGATGTGCTCATCAGCCAGGTGGCCCTGGCCGCAGGAACCGTCACCGCAGGCGACTCCATCGATGTGTCCTTCGACCTGTATGGAACCCTGTCGGGTGCCGGCGGCGTCGTATTTGTCGAGGTGATTTTCCTCGATGCAACTGGCCAGGATGTGGGCGGTCGAGATTTCGTCGGCCCGGCAGCGCCCTACGTTCCGACCACGACCTGGACGACCCATTCAGGCACCGTGATCGCCGGAACGGCAACTGGCGGCGGCACTTTCGATGTGAGCGGCGGTGTGACGCTGCAACTGAAGGCCGCTTGCGGCGCCATCGACGGTTGCGGCGTAGATGCCTCCTTTGACAATGTCACGTTCACGATCAACTAGGGGAGGTCGGAAGACAATGAAAACATTCGACATTCCTCAAGAATCCAATTCCAAAATAAGAGTAGTCGCTATGGCGTTTTCAAACTACAAACAGAATGCGAGCAGGCTCTTCGGTCTACTGACTGTTGTGCTGTTTCTTGCAGCTTCGATGGTGAGCCAGGTTCACGCCGCTGACGTTGTGACGACCTATAAGGACGAGAACGGCTGGAAGCTGCTGGTCAACGGGAAGGACTTCTACGCCAAGGGCGTGGTCTGGAGTTATTCGCCGCGAGGCCAGAATTACTCCTACAACCTGTGGGCCGAGTCGGATGACTATATTCGCAAGGTCCTCGACTATGACATGGGGCTGCTGAAGGCGGCGAACGTCAACTCGATACGCAGTTTCGCGATGATCCCGCCGAAGTGGGTGACGTACATCTACCGGGAGCACGGCATCATGTTCGTCGTGAATCCGCTGATGGGCCGCTATGGCTACATGATCGGCGGCAAGTGGGTTCCGTTCACGGACTACTCCGATCCATTGACCCGCGCGACGCTCAAAGCCGACATGCTTGAAATCGTCAACCAGTACAAGGATACGCCGGGAGTCCTGATGTTCGCCTTCGGCAACGAAAGCAACTACGGCCTGTCGTGGTCGAGCTTCGAGATCGAGAACCTCCCGGAAGGCGAGCAGAATACGGCCAAGGCACGCTACCTCTACAGCCTGTTCAACGAGGTCATCAGGGACGGCAAACAGATTGCTCCGCATGTGCCGTTTACGATCGTCAACGGCGATATTCAGTACATCGACCTGATCGCCGAACTCATGCCGGACCTCGACATCCTCGGCAGCAACGTCTACCGCGGGCCGAGCTTCACGACGCTCTGGAAGGAAGTCGACGAGAAGCTCGATCTGCCGGTGATCTTCTTCGAATTCGGATCGGACGCTTTCAATGCCCGGGACTTCAAGGAAGACCAGCTGTCCCAGGCGAAGCTCCTCAAGGCACAGTGGCAGGAGATGTACAACAAGGCCTACGGCAATGGCGAGGAAGGCAACTCCATCGGCGGCTACGTGTTCGAATGGCGTGACGAGTGGTGGAAGTACCTGCAGGAAGAGAACCTCGATACGCAGGACAACAATGCCTCGTGGTCCAACCAGGCCTATATGTTCGACTGGGCCGAAGGCCAGAACAACATGAACGAGGAGTGGTTCGGTATTGCCGCACTCGGCCGGCAGAATGCCGATGGTGTCTGGACGGCACGTCCGCGCATGGCGTACGACGTACTGGCCGAGATCTGGGGCATGGACCCGTACCTGAACAAGAAAGCGGCATTCAACCAGGGCATCAACGACATCAATATGGAGTTCCTCGAGCTGAAAGGCGAGGTTCGCCAGCTCAAGAGCGAGAACGATGAGCAGAAGAGCAAGCTGGCCTTCACGGGCGGCCGGCTCCAGGGCGAACTCGTGATGCGCGGCAGCGACGAAAGCGTGCGCGTCAACGGCGAGAACGGCATCGACTTCTCGGACGGCCAGATGCTGTTCCTCGACTTCGAGTTCCAGCCGACCCAGAATCTCGAGGGCCAGTTCTCGCTGAATATCCTCG
>CBDUMZ010000072.1:0-10988 GCA_965368465.1 uncultured Chromatiales bacterium | reverse complement strand
GCTATCCGGCACTGGTTCTTCGAGGGCTTCCGGGATCTCGAACGCCGGCACTAAGACGCCACACTCGTAAAATGTCGACCCCGGCGCGGCGCAACCCGGACGAACCAATCGCGCGGCAAACGGTCCGAATGAGGAACCCGACAGCATCGAGCAGAACAATGAAGACAAACCTCGCCTGGCTATTCCTGCTTCTCACCATCCCCGCGGCTGCCCTCGCCAGCGACGAGGCAGCACCCGCGACGCCACCTGCCTGGTTCCTCGAGGAAATCGCCACCCTCACAGCGAACGGCGGGCGCTGGGTTACGGACAACTCCGCCTACAAGAACGAGAACGAGCCGTTCGAGGCCTACGGCATGGTGTGGTCATCCTCGTTTGACGGGGTGACGATGACGGGACGCCTGTTCGGCATCAAGGACGGTGTGGAGACCGGCAATTTCTGGGAGTTCCGGCAGTACTGGCATCCGCAGGAAAGGCGCGCCGTCCTGGAGCAGTTTGGATGGGGTGGCGTCGTCGGCATCGGCACGTCGTGGCGCGAAGGCGAGACGACGAAGTCCCGGCAGACGTTCTACGCCCCGGATGGAACCGTGAGCGAGACCGGCCATGCCAGTTCGTTCCCCGACGCCACGACGCACATTACGGAGAGCTTTGATATCGTCGACGACACGTGGAGCCCGCGACGCAAATACGTCTGGCAACTCATGCCCGCTAACGATTCGTAACCGGGGCTTGAGCGAGTTCCATTTGCCAACGGTGAGTTAAGACTTCAGACTTGCGGCACCAATCAGCTTCGCAACCCTGAGGATTCCCCGTATGTGCCGTTGGCTGGCCTATTCTGGCGCTCCGATTTTTCTCGATGAAGTCCTGTTCAAGACGGATCATTCCCTCATCGACCAGAGCCTGCGTGCATTGGACGCGACCAACACGACCAACGGCGACGGCTTCGGTATTGGCTGGTACGGCACGCGCGACGTGCCGGGCGTCTACAAGGATATTCGGCCCGCCTGGAATGACACCAACCTGCAGGCGTTGGCCGCGCAAATCGAGTCTCCGATGTTTCTTGCGCACGTTCGCGCAACGACCGGCTCTCCGGTACAGCGAACCAACTGTCATCCGTTCGCTCACGAAAAGTGGTTATTCCTTCATAACGGTCTCATCAACGAGTATGACCGCTTGCGACGCGACCTGGCGTTCGCGATCTCGCCCGAGCTGTATCACCTGATCCAGGGGACGACCGACTCGGAGATCATGTTCCTGCTCTCGCTGAGTTTCGGCATGCAAGGCGACGTAAAGGCCGGCCTGGAGCGCATGGCGGGACTGGTGGAGCACGTTGCAGCGCAACACAACGTGACGGACGCCCTGCAAATGACGCTGGGCGTTAGCGATGGCGAGTCACTCTACGCCGTACGTTACTCGACGGCGGGCAAGTCACGCTCGCTGTTTCACAGCGCAAGTCGCGACGTCACGATGGAAATCGCACCGGAAGCGGGTCGTTTCTCGAAGGACGCGCGGGCCATCGTCTCCGAGCCGTTGAGCGCCCTGGAATCCGACTGGGTTGCCGTGCCGGAAGCCAGCTTCCTGACCATTACCAGGGGCAAGATCACCTGCGAGCCTTTCGCGCCCCTGGCGCCCTGAACCGTGCAGCCAACACCGCGACAACGCCTGGCCATCGCGTCGATCAGCATTGCGCTCGGCGTGTTCCTGTTTGTGGTTGCAGCCGAGGTCATACCGGGACTCGCGCGGCAATCCAGCGATGCGCCGCGCACGATCATCGCGCTCTGTGGCATCGTGTTTGTCATCGCAGGCTGCATGGCGCTGGCCGGCTCCGGCACTCGCCGCAACGACCTGCTTGCTGCGCTGCTGTGTTTTGTTTTCGGCGTGATAGGTTCGTGGGTCGCTTTTTTCGCACCAGGCGAGGGATTCTCCGGCGGCCTGCCGCTCGTCTCTCGTGACGCCAATGTGTCGATCGGGCGCGTTGTCTTTGGCTGCGGCGCACTGCTTTGTTTCGCAATTTCGGCCTGGGCACTGCACCTCTACCTTCGTGGTGCTCCCCGGGATAATGCGCGGAGCGACTAGACCGTACTGCCCAGGGCAACCCTGATCGCTTCACCGTTGACGCCGCTCGACTCCTCCGACGCCAGGAAACCGATGACCGCCGCTACTTCTGCCGGCGTCGCAACACGTCGTGGTGGATACAGTGCCGCACGTTCCGCCCAGACGTCATCCGTCGAAATGCCGCGATCCCGCGCCTCATGACGGGCAGATCGCTCCGCCATCTCGGTTCGCACCCAGCCCGGCAGAACCGCGTTGGCGGTAACGCCGAACTCACCCGCGTCCACAGCCACGGAGCGCATGAGGCCCAGCAAGCCGTGCTTTGAGCTGTTGTAGGCGCTCCCGGCGTATTCCGGCACCAGGCTTGCCGTTGAGCCCGTGTAGACCAGTCGGCCATACTGTCTTTCGATCATGCCGGGCAAGACCAGCCGTGACAGGTGAAACGGCGCGTCCAGGTTGACCCGCATGGTCTCCTGCCAAACCTCCTTGTCCTGCTCCCACACCACGCGTTCATGGGCCGAACCGATACCGTGGTTGCAGACCAGGATATCGATGTGACCAAGGTGCGCTTCGGCTTCGCGTACCGCCTGCTGACAACCTTCCGGGATTCCAAGGTCCGCGGCGACGTACGCGTGGCCGGTATCGCCCAGCTCGACAACATTCCTTGCCACGCATACGACGTTCGCGCCACGCGCGGCGAGCAAATCGGCGGTGACACGCCCAATCCCGCGACCACCCCCGGTGACCAGTGCATTACGGCCCTCTACTCCCGACATCTTCGGCATTCCCCGGTTGTTGGCTTCGACGAGAGGATGGCTAATAAACCGGTCTGCGGCAACTCCGAATTGTCAGGATGTTCGGCCGGGCGCAAATTACTGACAGCGTCCCTTGCAGACGCGATACGGAGTAGAGCATGAACACTGTCAAGCTGATCTACGATTCCGATCACCACGTCACTGCCGTCAAAGACCCGCAGCACAAGATTATTTCCGTTGACTGTCCTTACACCGGTGACGGCGAGGAATTCTCGCCCGCAAACCTGCTCAGCATCAGCCTGGGTAGTTGCATGCTGTTGTCCATCGGCGTGGTCGCCAATCGCGCGAAGCTGGATCTGAGCGGAACCACGGTAACGGTACGCTTCAAGGAAGTCGCCGAACCGTTCCCGCATGTCGCTGTGATTCACTACGTCATCGATATTCCGCACCATTTCTCGGCCGTCGACAGGCGGCGCATCGAGAATGCTGCCGACCTGTGCCCGATAAAGACCAATATCGGGGACAACACGGAGATCATCGTAAAGTTCAGGTACGCGAAAGCCGAAGCGGCCTGAAGCGTTCGCCTAGCACTCCCGTAGTTTGCGGGTCAGCGCGAGCAGGCGTTGCTTGTACTCGGCGTCTTTTTCCGGCGTGTACTCACGCCGGATTTCGGCATCGATCAGGTCTATCTCGTCGCGGTAACGCTTCTTGCAGGCCGACCTGCTTTCTCCGGATCGCGCGTCCACATACGTGTCGTCAGGCTCGGGTGGCTCGGCCACTGCGTTCTCCGACTGCGCCGGTTCCTCATTCTCCACTGGCTCGTCGCTCTTCGCGGGAACCTCATCCTTGCACGGCAATTGTGAATACACGACGCCGCCATCGGCGTCCTGGCACTGGTGGATCGTTGTCTCTGCAAATCCAAGACCGGGTGCACAGAGAACAATGGGGAGAAGTATCAGGAGGATTTTGTACATAAGCGTATTCTAGTGCTCCTCGGGCCTTGAGAGGCCCATGCGGCCCTTGAGCTCGTGCTCCCATTCGCTCGTCATTTCGCGATACCGTGCCATGAAGGCCTCGTTCTCCGTAACGGGAATATCGATATCGTATGCATCGGCGAGGTCCACCATCATCTTGCGATCGATGGTCTCGAACTCCCGCATCAACTGCGTGGCCTGCTCCCTGTCATAGCCCAGTGCCTCGAAGGCTGACCGCCCTGCCCGCAGCGAGCTGTCATACGTCTCGCGAACAATATCCCGGCAACCGACCGACCAGAGATCGTAGACGTGCATCCTGTCGTACGCACGCGCGACGACATGCACGTTCGGGTAGTTCCTGCAAACATAGCGCGTTAGCTGCGTAATCGCCTGCTTGCCATCGATTGCGATGACCAGCACCTTCGCATCGTCGATACCTGCGGCACGCAGCAAATCCGGACGAGTAGCGTCACCGAAGTGCGCGCGCAGGTTGAACTTGCGCAGCAGCTCCAGTTGATCGGAGCTGTAGTCGACCACGGTCGTCGCAAAACCGGCTGCGCTTAGCGCCCGGTTGACGATGCCGCCGAACCGCCCGTGCCCGGCAATAATGATTTTCGCGGTCGAATCTATCGCATCCGCCTCACGCTCTTCCCGGTAGGAGTATCGCGGCGCGATGACGCGATCGTAAAGGATGAACAGGAGCGGTGTGAGGAGCATGGAAAGCGCGACGACCAGCAGGACCATGGCCGCGATATCCGCCGGCACCACCGCGTTGGCAACCGTGAACGAAAGCAACACGAATCCGAACTCGCCGGCCTGGGCCAGGCCGAGCGCAAACAGCCACTTGTCACCGGCCTTGAGCCGAAACAGGTGCGCGAGGCCATACAGGATGAGTGCCTTCAGGAAAATCATGCCGAAGGTCAGCCCAAGAACCGTACCGAGCTTGTCGGCAAGCAATGCGAAGTTGATGCCCGCGCCGACGGTGATGAAGAAGACGCCGAGAAAGATGCCCTTGAACGGTTCGATGTCGCTTTCCAGTTCGTGGCGATACTCACTGCGGGCCATCACGACCCCCGCAAGAAACGTACCGAGCGCCGGCGACAGCCCGACCATCGTCATGAGCAGCGCGATCGCCAGGACGAGCATCAGGGCAGTGCTGACAAATAGCTCCCGCAACCGCGTGCGCGACACGAAGCGGAAGATCGGATCCGTCAGGAAGTGCCCGCCGGCGACAACGGCTGCGATCGTGGCAAACGAGACTATCGCGACCTGCCAGCCAACCAGGCCGTCGACAAGGCTCAGGTTCAGCCCCGAGTGATCGCCCGTGTCGTGACCCGAGGCCGCGACCGGTGCGAGCGCCTCGCGCAACTCCGGCATTGCGAGCAGCGGGATGAACACGAGCATCGGGATGACCGCGATATCCTGGAACAACAGGACAGAGAAGCTCGCGTGACCGCCGTCGCAGCGCAGCAAGCCTTTTTCGTTCAGCGTTTGATTCACGATTGCCGTTGATGAGAGCGCCAGGACCATGCCGATCGCGAGCGCTACGGTCCAGGGTTGGCCGAGCATGAGCGCGACAGCCGCGACAAGCAGTGTCGTCCCGGCAACCTGGAGACCCCCCAGTACGAAGATCCGCGCGCGCATGTCCCAAAGCGCTCTCGGGCTCATCTCCAGCCCAATAAGGAACAGCATCATGACGACGCCGAATTCGGCGAAGTGCTGCAGGCTGATGACGTCGGTGCCGGCCCAGCGCAATACGGGACTTAGCGCGATACCGGCGATGAGGTAACCGAGCACTGAACCGAGCCCGAGTCGCGATGCGATCGGCACAGCAATGACGCCGCCCATGAACAGGACCAGCGCGATGAGCATGAATTCAGACGACATCAGGAATTACTACTCAGGATCGCTGCGCAAGCCACGCGACCACCAGGGCCACCAATGCCGGCAATGCCTGCACAAAGAAGATCGATGGCTTCGCCGTGATGGCGCCGAATACGCCGGCGACGATAACGCACGACAGGAAAAACACCTGCAAGGGAAAACCATCCTCCTTGCGCAACAGGCTCCAGATCAGGCCCGCGGCGAGGAAGCCGTTGTACAGGCCCTGGTTCGCGGCGAGCGCGGCCGATTGCTCCGCGAATTCCTGCGTCAACCCGAACGCCCGCAGACCCGCGGGCTTGGTCCAGAGAAACATCTCCAGCACGAGGATGTAGAGATGTTCGATGGCAACCAGCGCGATCAGCGCCGTGGCAATTCGCTTCATTTTGCTTTCCCCCTAGAGTGCGTCGTTGAGTGCGTTGACGAGAGTGCCGGGGGTTACGGTATCCCCACCGCCGTCGTCGCGACGCAGATTGGCGTTCTGTTCCAGGTGCAGCCAGCGCGAGCTCGTGAAACTGCTTGCGCTGTTCTGGCAAGGACTCGTTTGCCCGTTGATGTATCGCCCGAGCGTGTTCGTCGTGCCGCAAAGCTGCTTGTCATTGGACGGCTCACTACAGCTCAGGGATACGCCCTGCAGCAACGGCGCCAGCTCGTCGTTTAGCTCCGCATTGAGCCTGTTGACGAGCTCACCGGCGGCAAGATCATCCGTCGTCCCTGCACTCAGCCGCGCGACGATGTCTGCGTTGTCGTTGTTCGCCGGGCAGGCACCGGAGCCGCAACCGTGTAACTGCACGGTGCGGGCTGACGGACTGGTGTCGTGCACGATCGTCCCGAAGCCATAGAAGAACGAATCCACGGTGTGCGCAACATCCGAGACCTTGTAGGCGCCCGCGGCCCCGCAAACCGAGGTCGTTCCCGCGCACGCCGATGTCGCCGCGTTCGAACAACGGTGAGTCGATGATATCGAGAGAAAACGTGTGCCCGTATCGCGCATGACGGTCACAGACTCGACGTTCGTGTTGCTGTCATAGAGAGGGTGTGGAACCGACACGTGGTGCGTGCTGCCGGAATCGAAATCGGCACAGTAGAACCCCTGCCCCCTGAGCGTGATTTCCTCGAGGCAATAGAGCTCATTGTTGCCGGCTCCCGTGTCGATCATCCTGACCAGCTCGAAGTTGATGGCCGCCGCCTGGTTCGACACCGCGTCCAGGTCCTGGTTTAGCAGGTTCCTGACCAGGCTATCGAACTGGCCGAGCGCTGCGCCGTCTGGAACGACATAGCCCTCCGAAAAACCCTGGACGTAACGCAGCGAAGTGTCAACGTAGATCTCGAGGTCGACCGTCCGCTCCTCGATGACCGGGCCGGGCGGTGGTGGTGGCACGGTGACTCCGCCGCCGCCCCCGCCTCCGCCGCAGCCGGCGATCAGGAAAACAATGACCGCTGCGCTGCCGAGGATCCTGGGGGACGTTGCTGTCACGGGATCAGGTCGCCTGTACGAGAATAACCTGGTATTCGGACATGTGGACTTTCCAGCCGCGTTCGGTGAGCCATTCGATGACGAGCTTGCCCTTGCCGCCATTCGGCATGTCGCAGTCGTCGATGAGTATGACCGTCTTGTCGTGCAGGCAACCTTCGATCGCCTTGATCTCCTTGAGATGGTGATCCTGGCTTGCGGTCTGAATCGCCGTGTCTGTCTTGTGGTAGTCGTAGCTGTCGAGGTACAGGAAGTCCACCGTTTCGGTGAAATCGTCCAGGTAGGCAACCGAATCCGACGTTACCAGGGTGACGTTGTTCGAGAGACCCATTGCGGCAACCGCCTGCCCCGCGCGTTGCGTGGCCTCGGGATCGATATCGACCGAGTACAGGTGAGCGTCATTCTGTTTGGCCCACAACCCGAACACGATGGTCGACGCACCGTCGCCCTTCGATTTCTCGAGCCCCATCCGCGCGACGCCGGTTTCGAGCAGGACCCTGGCACCGCGTTCGTCGAGCAGCCTCAGAACTTCCCGCAGCGTGTCACGCCGTTTGCCGAAATTGTATTTGCGCGGCAGCAGGGGTGTGAGTGTCTTGAAACGCAGGAGTTTGCGGACAAGCGCGGCAGCAATGACCAGGATGATGAATGCGAGAAGAAATTTCATTGGAAATCAGCGAACTCCGGCGACGAGTGCCGTAACTTTACAATGATCCCCCGTCCCGCGCGATGTCTTTTAGGGCGCTGCCAGTTTCGCCGCTATCCAGGCATCGACCACATCGTCGAGTAACGGCAACGGAACACCGCCGCTCGTTAGCAGCACGCGATGGAACTCCCGCAGATCGAACGCGGCACCCAGCTGGTCCTGCGCACGCTGGCGGGCATCCAGGATATGCAGCATGCCGATCATGTAGGCGGTGGCCTGTCCGGGCACCACGCTGTAGCGTCCGGCTGCGGATTCCGAGGCGCCGCGACTTGCACCCAGGTTCTCCATGTTGAATTGCACAGCCTGCTCGAACGACCAGCCCTGGCTATGGATGCCGGTGTCGATGACCAGGCGCGCAGCCCGAAGTGCCTCGTACTGGAGCCGGCCGAGATTGCCGTACGGGTCGTTCCGGTACCAGCCCAGCTCCAGGGCGAGCCGCTCGGCATAGAGCGCCCAGCCCTCGACAAACGCGGTGAAGCGTTCGGTCTTGCGAAACGCCGGTCCGTCCAGCTCCATGGCGATCGCGATCTGCGTGTGATGCCCGGGGATCGCTTCGTGGTAGGTCAGCGACGGCATCCGGAACCACGCCTCGCTGAACTGTGTGCCCGCATAGAAAGCGCCGGGTCGAGTGCCGTCGAAGCTCGGCGCAATGTAGAAGCCGCCGTACGGGTCTTCAGCGACCACGACGTTGGCGGACGGAAAAATATCGAAGGCCTGGTCGAGTTCCTGTTCGGCGGCCAGGATGATCGCTTCGTAGGTATCCCTTACATCGGCCGCCGGTATGATGCCGCCGTCGGCCTCAACCCGTGAAAAGCTCTGCTGCAGTGTCTCGTTTTGCGGGTAGCCAAGCTGGTCGAAGATCACCCGCATTTCCTGGTGAATCCGCTCGAGGTGATCGAGCCCGAGCTGGTGTATCTCGGCCGCCGTCAGATCCGTCGTCGTATGGTGGCGCAGGCGATTCGTGTAGTACTCGCCGCCGCGAGGGAACTGCCCAACGCCGATTCGCGTCGGCGCACTGGCCCGCAGACTCTGCAACCTGGAGCGCAACTCCCGGTAGGCCGGAACGACACTGTCGCGCACGGCGGCCAGCGCCCGGTCGCGCAGGCTCTGCCGTTGCGCGTCGCTGAGCGAGGCAACCGCGTCCAGCTTGTCGGCAAAGCTCGTGTAGTACGAAACACTGGCCGGGTTGGCATCCGCGATGCGCCCCAGGCCGTAAATTGCGGCGTCCATGGTAATGGCGGGCTCGATGATCCCCGCACCGCTCTGCAACGTCAGGTAATCGACGACGTCGCGAAACTTGCCGAGGACCCCGTTCAGCCGTGCGATGTAGTTGTTCGCATCCTCGAGCGAGGTGACCGGGTGAATATCCGTGAAGAACCGCTCGGTACCGTCCTGCACACCATTGAAGTTGTACGTCGCCGCGAAATCGTAATAGATGAAATCGAACGACTCGATGTAGTCCTGCAGGAACCACTCGTAAAAGTCGTAGGTCAGCCGTTGCTCGTCCGACAAACTCGCCCTGTCGTAGGTTCGCAGTGCGTCCAGTACAACCTGGTAGAGCGTTACCGTCTCGCGCCGGTAGTCATCCGAGAGATCATCGAGCGTGGCGTCAGCCAGTGGATAGACGCTGGTCAGCGCCTGCCAGACGATGGATTCCGGCGATCGGTAGACAAGCGCCCTGTAGGACTCGTCGTAAAACGCATCCAGTGCCAGGCCGTCGAGGTCAGCGGCCAGTTGCTCCGCAAGCGTGGGCGCTGGTGGACCCGGCGGTGCGACCGATGCCGTCGAACCCCCACCACCGCAGGACGTCAGAAAAGCCAGGACCAGGAGCGCAGCAAGCGGCCGTCTCATGATGATTCCCTCCCCGTGCGTGCCGTGTAATTGCAGACCGGGGCTGGCGCGGAACGTTCCGTCGTTGTGTCAGTTCCCGACCAGGCCGGTTTTCTCCAGCGCGGCCAGGAACTGCGCCCAGCGTTGTTCCAGGGTGCCCGTGTAGCCGATCGATATTCGCAGCAGTCCCGACGAAATTCCGGCGGAATGCTTGTCCTCGTCCGTCATCTCGCTCGAGGTGCTCGATCCCGAGCAGGACATGAGCGTGTCGAAGTAGCCGAGACTCACGGCCAGGTAACCAAAGCGTTGCTCGTTCTGCAGGCAGGACATCAGGGCGTTGGCTTTCTCTTCTGCGCCGACATCCAGCGTGAAGACCCCACCGTAACCGTATTCCTTGTGGTGCAGTTCGTTGAACAAGGCGTGGTCCGGGTGACCGGGCAATCCCGGGTAACAGACATTCAGGCCAAGCTCCTCCAGCCGGGTGGTAAACGCGAGTGCCCTCTCGCTGTGCGCGGTCATGCGTAGCGGCAAGTGCGGAATGCGCAGGCTGATGCTCGAGGCAATATTCGGATCCATGGTCGGACCGAGCAACATGAGAGGTCCCATGTGCAGGTCCATGAGTTCGCCGATGAACTCTTCGCTGCCGCAGATGGCGCCGGCGATAACGTCCGATGCGCCGCTGATGAATTTCGTGATGCTGTGCACGACGATGTCGGCACCGAGCATCGACGGGCGCAGGATCAACGGGCTGAACGTGTTGTCGACCACCACGGGAATCCCCCATTCCCTGCCGATGGCCGAGAGCTTTGGAATATTCGCGAGACGCAACGTGGGGTTCGACACACTTTCGGTGAAGATCAGGCGGGTCCTGTCCGTCACGGCGCTGGCAACGGCCTCCGTGTCGGTAATGTCGACGAAATGCGTCTTGATGCCCGCCTTGGCCGGCAGGAAGTCGTGCAGGAAGGCGTAGGAGCCCCCGTAGATGGTGTTGGATGCGACCACCTCGTCACCCGCGTTGCACAGGCACATGATGACGCCGGAAATCGCCGCCATGCCGCTGGCCGTGCAATAGCCCGCCGCGGTCCCTTCCAGCGCCGCCATTTGCCGGCCCAGGTTGTGGACCGTGGGATTGAAATGCCGCCCGTACAGGTAGCACCCCTTGTCGGGGCCCGCGCGTCCCTGGAACAGGGCCGGCATGGTCTCGGGATCGATAACCGTAAATGTCGAACTCGCCTCGATGGACATGTTGACACCGCCGTGCTCGCCAAACTCGTGACGGAGGTGAGCCAGGTCCTCAATGGGGTTGCGGCCTTGCATGATTG
>CBDUMZ010000071.1:0-11231 GCA_965368465.1 uncultured Chromatiales bacterium | reverse complement strand
TCGACGAGCATGCCGGCGACAGTCGCGGTGACATGGGCTTTCTTGTTGGGAATCAGTCCCAGCGAGATCATGGATAGCGGCCCAAGTTGCTTGCCATCGACATACAGGGACGTATCGACCGAGTAGACGAGCACCATGTCCGCGTGCAGCCTGGCGGCGGGAATGCGCAGGTCTTTTATAGAGTTGGCATTCACGGGCACGAGCATGCGACCGATCGGCGCCACGCCATTAACGTCGGGCAGCTTCTGCAGTCGCTCGAACGCCTCGTCCGTCTCTATGTCCCGCGTCGTGACGACCGAGTACCGGCCATGGCCGTAGCCATGCTGCGTTCTGCTCCGATAGCCCGAATCCTGGATCCTTACCATTGCGATATGTACGGGAAACGCCGCCGCCGGCCTGGTCTCGAAGTGCTTGCTGATGTCGCCGTCGATCTGTTCGTCAATCCCAGCCATTGCGCCCATCGAGAAGCCGCCGCCTGGCGTCACGTAGCTTGCAGCGCAGCCACTGACCAGCGCCAGGGCGAGTAGAAACGCAATCACGTTCATCCTGTTGTTCATCACAGCTCCCTAGTTTTCTTCGACGGTGGTTTCGTAGCGCACGCCGTCGGGCACCGGCACGGCCTGGTGCACCGTTGTGCCGTACTCGCCCTCGGTGCGTTCCGAGGTATCCACGGCCACAAACGACGTGTAGTCCGACATCAATTGATGCTGCAACGCCGTTGCCTTGATCTCCGCACCGATTTCATCGTACGAATTGGCACTCCATGTCTTGCGGTCTTCCAGCTCGGCGATGCGCATGCGTGCCCAGGTCTTGGCGAGGTAGGGCGCGCTGGACACGTCACCGCCGTTCTCGATGACGATGCTGTGATCGCGGTTGCCCTGGCGTCCGAGTATCCGGACGTCGCTGGCGGGTCCCAGGTACTTGCCGGTCACGACGATGGGCCGGCCGACGAAGACGTCGGGCAGCACGGCTGGGTAGACGTCGCTGACCGCCATGCCCTGCCAGTCGATGCGCACGTCGGTCAGGGCCGGGTGGCTGATGCGATTGAAGAAGCCGTCCATGATCTCGTACCCGGAGTCCTGCGGTCCGAGGTAGGCCACCGCGCCTTTGCCGAGCTTGGCCATGCGTTCCATGAGGTAACGGTTGACCGACGAGCCCACACCAAAGCTGAAGATCCGGCTGGCGCCCAGGCGCTTGTGCACTTCACCGAGGATCTCGGGCTCGTTGCCAATGAAGCCGTCGGTCAGGAATGACACGAAACGCAGCCGTGCCGGGTCGTGCGGGAAGTCGAGCGCCGCTTTCACGCCCTCGATCATGGCCGTGCCGCCACCGCCGTTGAGGTTCGCGAGGTAGCGCCGCGCGTGTTCGATGTTTGCCCTCGTCGCCGGTACCGGTTTGCGACCGAACTGGCTGGCGTTGTCCGAGAAGCGAATGATCTGGAACGTATCGCCTTCCTGCAGGTGATCGAGTGCCGCCAGCACGGCGTCCTTCGCCTGCGCGAGCGGTGTGCCGTGCATCGATCCGGATGCGTCGATGACAAACACGAGCTCCATGTTGCGGCGTTCCAGGTTGTCCGTGACCTCCGGCGGGTACAGCATCATCGTGAAGTAGCCCTGCTCTGTCGCCGGGTCCACGTAGGTCAGCAGATCGGACTTCATCGTCGCGCCCGCGACGCGGAAATCGAGGACGAAGTCCCGGTTCGGCACGACCGCGCCCGCAGCAAGTTGCACAGACGCCGATTGCTCGTCTGCCTGGTTCGCAACGATCTGGTGCGTCGAGCGAAGCTCTTCGATCTCAACCCCGGCGTTGATCGTGACGTCGATGCTGATGTCATGGCCGGAGCGTTCATCGGGCCGCAGGTAGCGCACGCCCGTGTCCTGCGTCGTGGTGTCCTGGCGCGGCAGGGCCTTGATCGGGTCGCTGTGCCCGGGCGGGTTGTAGCGCGGGCCGACCACGGTCGGGAACACGAACGAATACCAGCCGTCGTTGTAGCTGAGCGTATGGAAATACTTGATATCGACGTCGATCGATTTGCCGGGCTCGATGTTCGCGACTTTCTGTTCGAAGATGTTGGGTCTGTGCTGGACCATGAGGCTCGCCCGATAACCCTGCGAACGTGCCGCCTCGTAGATCTCCCTGGCTTCTTCCTTCTCTCGCAGGATGCCGCGAATCTTGCGTTCACCGATGATCATCAGGAATTCGGTTACGGCCGCTTTCTCCGGCAGCGGGAACAGGTAGACCGCTTCGATCTTGCTGTCGAAGGGGTTGGTGAACGCCTGCCGCACATTCACGGCGCTGATATACCCGTCGATCTGTGCCTTGACCGCGGTGTGCTGCAACGGGAGTGGCACTTCTTTCGAATCCACGGTGGCGACCATCGAGCCCGTGCCCGGCTCGTCGGATGCCGGCTCGTCCGTGGCCGCGGGTTTCTGGATGACCCAGATTTCCTCGTCGCCCGCGTAGGGGAGGGCTTGCTCGCCTTGCGAATCGTATCTCATGCTCACCAGGGCGTGACCTGCAGCGCTCTCCGTCCTGGCTCTGCTCTCGCGGCCAAGGCGCCCGCGCTCGGCTCGCTTCGTCCCGGTAACCACGATTTCCTCGACTGAGCTGTCCGCACTCCGGTCGCTGTCGCGCTCCGGCATGGGTGCGGGCGCCGGCTCGGGTATCGTGCTCATTGCGCAGCCCACAACCAATCCCGTGGTAGCCACGAGTACGGCCAGTCGATTGATCCGCCTACGGTTCATCTTGATCATTGCTTGCTCCCTTCAGCGATCTCGATACTGATCCCTGCGTTTATTCTTTTTCCCTGGTATGTCGATGCGACGATCAGCCGCGTATTGAACTCCGGTGCTTCGTCGCCGGACAGCATCAGGTGCAGCGTCGTGACGCGTACCCGGCCACGTGGCAGCGCGCTCTCGTCGTCCAGCGAGTAGTCGGCGACGACGATGCGATCCGCTCTGCCGTTCTCCACTGCATCCCGGTCGTAGTAGGGCGCGCCGTCAAATGCCTTGCTGTCGCCGTTCTCGACGCCGACCACCTGCATCGTGCCGCTTACCGCAAAGAACTCGAGCTGCCACGCGGCCATCGGTTCAGCGGCGTCGATATACACATCGACGGATGTAAATCGGATCGGTGCGTCGGCCAGTGCTGGCGATGCGGCGAACAGCATTACTAGCGCGATGACGCGTAGCCAGCGGTTCACGACGCGTCTCCGGTGTCGGCCAGCGCCACGACTCGCATGGCGAAGGCGTCGAGCTCAGCCTGGGATACCTTGCCGTCGCTGCGGCGTGCCAGGGTGAGGACATCGGCGATATCGATCTGGCCCGAGTTGTCGACGTCGGCATAAAGCGCGTCGTCATCCGTTCCCAGCCGGTTAGTGAGCGGCAGTACGAGCACGGCAAGCACCACCGTGGCGGCGACGGCATACCATGCCGGTGCAACGCGGCGCCGCCGTTCGGGCCGGGACGCAAATTGCTCGCGTGCGAGATTCGTTATCGACCGGTCGACCTTGGCCGTGATCAGCGGGCCGGGCTTGTCCGCCTTCTTGAGTTCGGCGATCAGCTCGTCGGGCAGTCCTTCGAGGTTGTCTTCTTCGTGCATAGTGCTGCGCTCCTTGAGTATTAAGCGCAGCAGCCACCCGAAAGGTTCATTTTTCGAAAAAGTCTTTGACGCTCGGGAGCTTACGCATCGCCGCGACGGCCTTGTGCAGGCGGGATTTCACGGTACCGAGCGGTACGTCGAGGATCTCGCCAATGTCCTGCAGGGAATGGTCGTCGATGAACCGCAGCGTGATGATCTCGCGCTGACCCGGGGTAAGGCCGCGTAGCAATGCCGTGAGGTCGCTCGAGTCCCGGTAGCCCGGAGCCGGCAACGCGTCCGGGTCGAGGTCGCCACCGGCGTCGGCCTTGCTCCCCTTGCGGAGTAACGAGATCGCGTTGTTCTTTGCGACGACATAGAGAAGCGTCCGCAGTTGGGCATCGAGTCTTAGCCCCTCACCGGGCGGCGGGAACTTCCCGAGGAGATAGCTGAACGTGTCCTGCAAGACGTCGAGTGCGAGGTCGGCATCGCCGACGTAACGCAACGCAACGCGTATCACGTAGTCTTTGTGACGTGCGTATAGCGTTTCGAAGGCCTCGATGGCATCGCTGCGGTCGCCCGTGTTGCACAGGTCGACCAGTTCCGCATCGCTTCGATGACCCAGCCTGGACATGGAGAAGACGGGCTCAGGTCGCGAAGATCAGCGCCCTGATCACCAGCCCGAACGCGATCGTGATCGCGAAACTCGTCATCGTCCCCACCAGGATGTACTCGTTTATCTTCCTGTGGTTCGCCTCTTTCGTGTCACCGAAACGCAGGATGGACTTGGCGGCGAGCAAAAAGCCGATGGCGGCAAACTGGTCGACGAGAATAAACGTCAACACGAGGAAGCGTTCGAGCTGGCCGATCCGTTTGCCCGCGTTCGCGAGCGAGCCGATGTCCAGGGTGTCTTTCGCCCATGTCCTGCAGATCAGTTCGATGACGATGGAGAACGGCCAGATGACGACGACGTAGCCGATGAGAACCAGCAGCACATCTTCGTTCGTCGCCAGCGTGCGCAGGTCGGCCAACAGGCTCCACTGGTCTGTCGCCCAGAGCCAGGCCAGGCCGAGGACCAGCAGGTGCAGCAGCTGATCGATAACGAACCAGCTCATGCGTCCCGGCGGTGTGTAGGACTTGAGCAGGTCGATGACGAAGTGGGTCGTGCCGATGACGGCAGCAATGCCCAGCACCTGCCATGACGGTCCGAACAGCCACCACAGAATCGCGAGCGGCAGGACGGTATGGATAGCCGCGTGGGCATACAGCCGTTTCGACCGGTAGTGCTTTTCGTAGCGCTCGTCTACCCAGGCCGCGCGCTGCAACACGAAATCGCCCAGGACGTGCGCCAGGAAGAGCAGCAACAGTAGAGGTATTCCGGTCATGCCCGTGTCCGCCATTCGATCTGCTCCTGCACGTGCTGAATGTACGCTCTCACGAGATCCAGCCTGGCTGTCGCCATGCGGTTGTTGATCGTCGACTGGCTCTTGCCCAGCCGCCTCGCCATGGCACTCTGCGACTCATTGTAAAGCAGGCTGTAGAACGCCGTCTCCGCGGAGTACCCGGTCCAGTTACTGACAATGTCGTCCGCGAAGCGCGTGAGCAACGCCAGCGACCCGTCTGCTTCGTCCCACGGCGTCCTGATGATCAGCCGCCTGTGCGTCTTGTTCAACTCGTCCATGCCCTCGCCCGACAACAGGAACGCCGGGCCGTCGGACTGTGAAATGTCCTCCCCATGGTAAGTGATCTCGCCGATGCCCACCGAGATTCTCGCGTCCCAGGTCTCACTGGCCTTGCGCGCCTGCGATTTCAGTTTCGACCGGATGACGATGGCCACGAGCGCGGCCGCGGGCGCGGAGGGGACGACGACCTGGAAGCTGTCGCCGCGATAGAGGTCGTAGTCGGCCTTGTAGTGCTCCTGCGTGGTGTCGAGCGCCTCCTTCAATACCGCGAGCAGGCGTGACCTCGGCGAGATGTCACGCGACTTCACGATATCGCCGGTCAGCACGGCATACGTATCCATACGGCCTCCTCCTGGAGCGCGGTGTCGCAGCCGTAACTATAGATGAAAACACCGATAATGTAAAAAAATCGGTGTTTTCATCGATAATTGACGAAAATCGTCGAAAAGGCCTATATCGTGGCCGTGCCGCCCTCGAAAATCAGTCCAGCACGTTGCCATCCGCGTCCATGTGCACGATATCGCCGATCTCGAGGCCCTGGATTTCCTCCTCGATCTTCGCGCGATCGCCGACCACGACCCAGACCATGTTGTCCGGCCGCACGACCTCGACGGCGGCGTCCAGGATCTGCTTGTCCGACAGCGACCGCACCATGTCCGGGTACTCGTCCCAGTAGTTCTCGGGCAGGTCGAACCGCACCATCTCGGCCAGGGAATTGGCGACGGCGTTCGCCGTCTCCCAGCGCCCTGCGAGCGTCAGCGTGTTCTTGTCCTTGGCTCTCGCGACCTCGTCGGCGGTTGGCGGCCGGTCACCGCGAATCTGCGTGACCTCCTTCAGGATCTCGGCCATGGCCGGTGCCGTCTTGTCGGTCTGCACGGGCGCATACACGTAGAACGGCCGTTGTCCCTTGGCGTCCATGAGACCGCTGTTTGCACCGTACGCCCAATGCTTGTCCTCGCGCAGGTTCATGTTCATGCGCGCCGCAAAACTGCCGCCGAGCACTTCGTTCATCGCCTCGATCGCGATGTCGTTCTCGGCGCCTTTGGGCGGGGCGACGTGGCCTGCCAGGATCAGCGACTGTTCGGAGTCCGGCCGGTCAACGAGATACACGGTGGATGCGGACCGGTGCGCCACCTGGCCGATGTTCTTCTGCGGCGTGTCGCCGGCTTTCCATTTGCCGAACTGCTTCTCGAGCTGCGGTACCAGCACATCGAGGCTCGTATCGCCGACCACCACGAGCGTCGCGTTGTTCGGCTTGAACCAGTCCGCATGGAAACGCTTGAGTGCATTCGTATCCATGGACTTCACCGAGTCTTCCGAACCGGTCCCCGACATCGGCAGGCTGTAGGCGTGACCTTCGCCGTAGAGCAGCTTGGGAATGACGCGGATCGCCATGCTGACAGGCTGCACCTTCTCCTGCTGAATTCTCGCGAGCTGCTGGTCGCGCAGACGCGTGAAGTCGTCCTGCGGAAAGACCGGGTTCAGGATGACGTCGGCGAACAGGTCCAGCGAGCCCGAGAGATTCTCGGTGAGCGCCGACATGCTCA
The DNA here is from genome assembly GCA_965368465.1 of uncultured Chromatiales bacterium. Lineage (GTDB taxonomy): Bacteria > Pseudomonadota > Gammaproteobacteria > Steroidobacterales > Woeseiaceae > UBA1847. The sequence continues at coordinate 4,426 of CBDUMZ010000071.1, read as the reverse complement.
CGACGGAGACGTCGAGATTGGAGCCGGTCGCCAGTGTTGCGCCGAGGTTCGCGAGCTCGTCGCTGATCTCGAGTGCGGTGCGGTTCTTGGTGCCTTCGTCCAGCATGTTCATCGCAAGCGATGCGGTGCCGGGCAGCCCGAACTGGTCGGCCGCGAAACCGGCATCGACGATCAGGCGCATGTTGACGATGGGTACCGCGTCGCGCTGGGCGAGAATGATCTTGAGCCCGTTGGCGAGCTCCGCGCGTTCGAACGTGTCGAAGCGAACCGCCGGTGGGTCGCCGACCTCGGGAAGCCGCGAGCGATCCACTTTGCTCTCGGCGACCGTGCGCTCCTCGTAGGGCTGCACTTCGAGCACGTACTGGCCGCGCGCCATCCACTTGTTGGCGGCTGCCGTGAGTTCGGCCGCGCGAGCCGTGTCCCAGATGCGCAGCGTGTCTTTATAAGCGCCCGGATCGCCGAGGTAGACTTCGTTGGTCGCGAGTACGTCGGACTTGCCGCCGAATCCGCCGACCCGCTCGACACCGCGCACGAACGAGGCTTTGCGACGGGTCGTAATCCGCGTCAGCTCATCGCGCGTCGGCCCGCCGGCGAGAAAGCGTGCGACTTCCTCGTCGATAGCTGCTTCGACCGCGGCCAGGTCCTGGTCCGGCATGGCCGTTGCAATGACGCCGAACAGACCGGCGATCTCCATGGGGAACGCGAAGGCGGTTACATCGCTCGCGATACGGTCGTCATGGACCAGCCGTTTGTAGAGCCTGGAGGTCTTGCCCTCCGAGAGGATGCCGGCGACCAGGTCGAGATGATCGGCTTCCACGTTGCCCAGTTCGGGCATCATCCAGATCTTGTAAAGACGTGCCTGCGGCACGCGGTCCTGCATGACCTGGCGGTGCGTGCCGACGAGATCGGGGATCCAGATGTCCTGCTTGGTGAGCGGCGGGCCGGGCGGAATGGCGCCGAAGAAATGCTCAACGCGTGCCTTGACGTGCTCGGGATCGACATCGCCCGCCACGACTACCACGGCATTGGCGGCGCCGTAGTACTGCTTGAACCACTCGTGGACATCCTCGAGGCTCGCGGCCTCCAGGTCTTCCATGTAGCCGATCACGGACCACGAGTAGGGGTGGCCCTTGGGAAAGATGTTCTGGAAGGCCGTGATGAAGACCTTGCCGTAGGGCTGGTTTTCACCCTGGCGTTTTTCGTTCTGGACCACGCCGCGCTGCTCGTCGAGCTTGTCCTGGTCGATGGCGCCGAGCAGGTGACCCATGCGATCCGATTCCATCCACAGCGCGAAATCGAGCGCGTTCTTCGGCACCACTTCGAAATAGTTGGTGCGATCGAAGCTCGTGGTGCCGTTCAATCCCGTGGCGCCGACGCGATCGAAGGGTTTGAACCAGTCGTCGTTGAAGTTCTCGCTGCCGTTGAACATCAGGTGTTCAAAAAGGTGCGCGAATCCCGTCTTACCCTCTTTCTCGTTCTTGGAGCCCACGTGGTACCAGACGTTCACGGCCACAATCGGGGCCTTGTGGTCCTCGTGGACGATCAGCGTCAGGCCGTTGTCCAGTACGTACTTCTTGTAGTTGATATCGACGTCCGTGGCGTTGACCGCGCACGCGAACAACAGAACGAATACGGCAAATACGGTTCTCATGATCCTCTCCAGCGTCTATTTCTCCAACGTGTACTCATCAATAACTTTCTCTATCGCTTCTGCACATACCGCGCAGAACGCCTCGGTCCTCGTGAACATGATGCAGTTCTGTTCGGACCGGTAATAGCCTGTCGCCTGGTAGTTGCCGCCCTCGAACGCACCCACCACGCCCTTGCGGCCCGACTCGTCGAACAGGTTTTCCACGAACACCTGGTTGTCGCGGAACAGCTTGTTCATCTCGGCCTCGGGCACATTGTCGGCTCGCATCTGGCGACGGATTTCCTGGTAGGCGATAGAGTGTTTCTCAAACTTCTCCTTGGGCCACGACGTCGGCAGCGGCGTGTTCGGCGTCATGAGGTGTTTCCACTTGAGGTTTTCGGGGTCGAGCAGGGCGGTGACGTTCGGCTCGTAGGGTTCCGTGATCTCGGTCGGCGCCTCGTACATGACGGAGCTCGTGTAGTACTCGTCCGCCAGCCCGGCAAAGTGATGACCGAACTCGTGCACGAACAGGTAGGGCGCCCATTCGCTGTTCGCCGCCGCCGTGCTGTACAGGCCGTAAATACCGCCGCCACCGTACACTTCGGTGTTGGTCAGTATCTCGATGAAATCGTAGGGCGTTGACGACGCGATGCGGCGCATCGACTTGTTGTCGAACGTGAGCACGTAGCGCTCGGAGCGAAACGCGTCGTAGGTCGCACCGATGGGTGAATCCCGGAAGGTTCCCGTTGACGGCCGGGATACGCCGGACTCGGCGGCCGGCGGCGCGATGGCCCAGACATTGAAGTCGTCCATGCGCTCCTTGAAGGGCGACGTGGCGAACAGGACTTCGGTCAGTTCCTTTGCCTTCGCGATGAACTTGTCGTGCTCCGCGGCCGTGTAGCCGTCACCCATGAGCAGGAGGTCGACCTTGGTCGCCGGGTCGCCGCTGGTGTGAATCGCAACGACGTGTTCGGCATACATGGCCGACTCGTGATGCACGAGTACGTCCGCCGGGTCGAGCTTGATGCGCCAGACCTCGACGAATTCGTTGCCGGGCCCGCGCTTCTTGATGACCAGCTCGAACGTAGCTTCCTGCGCCGGGAATCGCACCGACTCATGGAACGAACGATTGATCTGCCGCGACTCGCCGGTCGTCTCCCACTCACCGTAAATGCTGCTGAAGCTGCGCGACCATGCGACATTGCCGCTCTCCGGGTCGACGATCTCGAACAGGTATTTGCCGCGCGACGTCTTGTCGAGAGGCTGTGCCATGTTGCCCGTCCAGGGCAGCGGCTCGACGACGACCTGGTCGAGCGAAAACATCTCTGTCGTGTTGTTACCGCTGTGAAAATAGTCGACGCGCATGGTTCCGGGGGCGCCTGCGACGGCTGCCGACGCGAAACCCAGCGAAAACAGCAACGCGACCAGTGAAATTCGTTTCATCAGCCATCTCCTCGAGCGATCCTGTATGGTTGTTTGGATGTTGTCACGCTTCATGCTCATGCTGACGCTCATCTTTGCGGGGGAAATCGTATTCCTGCTCCCGTTTCACACGACGCGCTTCTTTCGGCCCACCATGCTCGAAGCCTTCGAGCTGACGAACACGCAGCTGGGTGATTTTTTCGCCGTGTACGGCATCATGGCCATGATAGCTTACTTCCCTGGCGGCGCATTGGCAGATCGGTTTTCCGCAAGAGGCCTGCTGACGGCATCGCTGATCACGACCAGTGCGGGCGGCCTGTACATGGCGACATTCCCCGGCTCCGTTGGCCTCGCGCTGCTGTTCGGCTACTGGGGCATCACGACGATCCTGTTGTTCTGGGCGGCCCTGATACGGGCGACGCGTGAATGGGGCGGCCACGATGAGCAGGGCATGGCATTCGGGATTCTCGAGGGCGGCCGCGGGCTGGTCGCCGCATTGCTCGCCTCACTCGGCGTGGTCCTGCTCGCGTCATTCATGCCCGATAACCTGGACCAGCTCAACAACGACGAGCGTCAGGACGCCTTTCGCTGGGTCATCTTCTTCTACTCGGGTGTGACGCTCGCGACGGCCGCACTGACCTGGCTGTTCATCCCAGCCGTCAAACACATCGGTGACTCGACGATCGCCCTGTTTCGCAATGCGATCGCGGTGCTCGGCCGTCCTCTCGTCTGGGCGCAGGCGGGCGTGATCATCTGCGCGTACTGCGGCTACAAGGGCTTCGACAACTATTCGCTGTATGCCGTGCAGGTGCTCGGCATGAACGAGGTCGATGGCGCCAGGATCACGGCGTATGCGACCTACGTGCGGCCCGTTGCTGCTGTCGTCGCGGGCTTGATTGCCGATCGCTGGGCTGCCGGGAAAACCGTCGGTGCCTGTTTTGTAATGCTCGTTGTTTCCTACACTGCGCTGGCCGTCTCCATGCCGGTCGGCGCCGGGCTCTACATCATCTACGGCAACCTGCTGGTCAGCGTGTTCGCCGTGTTCATGCTGCGCGGTGTCTATTTCGCGCTGCTCGAAGAGAACCGCGTGCCGCCGTACCTGACGGGTGCCGTCGCGGGCACGGTGTCCTTCATCGGCTACACGCCGGAAATATTTTTCGGGCCGATTACCGGCCGCATACTCGATGCAAACCCGGGGCCGGTCGGCCACCAGAACTACTTCCTGTTCCTCGCGGTTGTCGCGACGGCGGGCCTGGTCGTCGTCGGCTGGTTGCTCTGGCTGCAGCGCAATCAATCAGCGAGCCATTGGCCGGGCATACCCGCCAGGTAGGTGTAGCCAGGGAGAGCTGCGTCTTGAAGGTGGTTTGTCCGCCC
>CBDUMZ010000070.1:0-11469 GCA_965368465.1 uncultured Chromatiales bacterium | reverse complement strand
CCGCCGACCCTCGCCTTGTAAGGGCGATGCTCTACCAGCTGAGCTAAGCACCCAATGCTTCTCAGGACATGAAAAAGCCCGTAGTTACGGGCTTTTTCTTACCCTGTGCCCCCGAAGGGCGCGCTAGTTTACGGCATCCTTCAGGCCTTTACCAGCCTTAAATCCAGGAACATTTGAAGCCGGGATCTGGATGGTTTCGCCCGTGCGCGGGTTGCGTCCCGCGCGTGCCGCGCGCGCCTTCACAGAGAAGGTTCCGAAGCCTACGAGAGAGACAGAACCACCGTTTGCCAGCGTTCCCTGGATGCTGTCGAGTACTGCGTCGACCGCCTTCGTTGCGTCAGCGCGTGACAAACCAGCAGCGCCAGCTACCGCATCAATAAGTTCACCTTTGTTCATGCTTTCACCCTTGCAGATTGATTAAGGAATATTTGATCAATCCAGCGAGCTCCCCCTATGGCGCAATCCGCTGAATCACCGTGCGCGTCTCCGTGCCAATACCAATCACGCGCGGCTGCGACGTTTATACCTACTGCCATAAATACCGTCAAATTCCGCACAACCACGCGGTTTTCACGAATTTCTCCCCCGGCCATTCCGTCTCCAAATTGCGACGCCCTGCCGGTGCCGCCTGGGCACCTGCCAGCAAGGCGGCGCAGGCCCTCGCAAGCTTACGTTAAGTGCAGAGACGAGCCGTTTCTGTGCCCATCTAATCGACTGGAGCTTTCGGTACTTTGTTGTTGATGTTGCTGAGGATTACGGGGCGCAAGGTACCGGCCGAGCGAGCGACGCCGGAAATTGACCTCGCGTCGACGCCGGGTCCGCCGGCCCTGCCGGCCAGACCCCGCGAAGCGCCCCCGCTCGGCCGCTCGCACCTTCGGAAACGCAGGCTTTCTGCGGTTTGCAGCGGCAATCCGGCAAGCGCGGTCACGGCGCCGATTTGCGCGAATTTATGCCGCCGGAATCACGCCGCTCGCCCGGTCAGGCGCTTCTCGAAACGCACGAAGGACCGCGCCGGCCATGCACCCGCACAGCGTTCGTAGAACGCCACGGGGTCGACCCACGGAATCGTCGCCTGCCGAAGTCCCTGCCGGTGGAGATCCAGAAGACAGCGCCCGAGAAGCACGCGGCCAATGCCTGACTGCCGCACGTCCGGCGCGACGCCCATCGGTCCGAACCAGCCCGTACCCTTGTTGTTGGCATCGCTTGCCGAGAAGCCGACGACGGACCCGTCACGCACGGCGATGTGCAGCGTCGACGGCGTATTGCCCAGCGCACTCAGCGCCTCCTCGGTCCAGCTCGGCCAGTTCGCTGCCAGGAAGCGGCGCACGGACTCGGCATCGCCCGGTGCGGCGCGGCGGACCTCGATCCCGGGCGCGGTCGCTGCATCTCGCAGGCGCTGCAGCGCGTCGTCGAGATCCACACCAAGATTCGTGGCCACGCCCGTCCTCTCGTAGTGGCATGCCTCGGCGAATCGAATCGCGGGCTCGTAGCGGACGTCGATGCCAGGCACCAGGTAATTGGGTGCGGCTTCGAGCAGGCGAATGGCCGTCGCGCCAGACGCGGCCAGCCTGGACTCGAGGGCCTCCAGGAGTGCCCGGCCGATTCCTTGCCTCTGCAACTCGCGGTCCACCGCGAGCAGCTTGACGAAGCCGATCCCCGACCCGCGCACAACGCCAACCGCAAACCCCGCGGTCCTGTCGTCCGTGTCCGCGACGAGGCAGCATGCCGGCACGAGATCCTGATCGGCCCAGATCTTCTCCTCGAGGAGCGCCGGACTCAGGCGATCGTAGCTCGCACTGTCATTCCAGATACGCAGCAGCGCATCCCGGTCATCGCGCTGCAATAGGCGGATGCGCATGGGACTCAGTCGCGCGCGACGCCGAGCCAGGAAAAGTCCGGAACATGCGGGCGTTCACGGCGCATCTCCACTTCGTAGAGCGCCAGGCCGAGATCGCGCAGGAATGGCAGTCCGATCTCGTCGTATTCATAGGTATCGTCGTTGAACGTTTCGTTGGCATTCGTGAAGATCGTCGCGGCAAGGAGAAACTCAACGCCGTTGTCCAGGTCGACGATGTAGGCGGCTTCAGTCAGGAAGCCGTACGCGTCGCCGACCTTGTTGAAGATCCGGATGTTGTCGGGAACCTCGGGCGCGTTGCCGCCATACAGGAAGAACTTCACGTATCCGTCCGGGTAACGCTCTCGGTCCGCATACTCGGCAATACCGCTGTCGCCCGGGTAGCCCGACATGTTGCGGTACAGGAACCCGTAGTCGTCCTCGCCAAGCGCAAAACGCATGCGCTCATCAACGGCATCCGGGAACATCAATGCCTTGATGACATCGTGCTGCGCCTGCAGTGGATAGGCGTTCTTGGTGGCGAAATCCTTCGGTCGCTGCAGGCGTTCTTCACCCACGATCTCGGCCTTGCCGAGCAGGATGGGCTGCGCCGCGGTCAGGTTCACGCTGCTGTGTGCAGCGTCCTGCGCGTAGACGACGGTGTCGCCATCGACGAAACGCACCGGCCCGGTATGGCGGTTTTCCTCGACACTGAGTGCAATCTCAAGCCTGTGCATGATGCGGGTGCCGTCAAAACCCATGCCGGCCAGGCGCTCGTTGAGCGGCTGCTGCCCGATGAATTCGTAGAGACGATTGAAGGCCTCATTGTCGCTGACGAGCAGGACCTCCCTGACATAGCGCCCGACCGACTTACCGGTCGTTGCCTCGCCCGAGCGCATCACGGTGTCGCGCGTGAGGCCATCGACGCCAAGCTCGTTGAGCTTCTCGAGCGCCACCGCGGCGGTCGGCAGTTTCACCGTACTTGCCGGGTAGAAGTACTCGCTGCTATCCAGGCGGTACGCGTAGGAGCGAAACTGCGGCCGGTTTTCCGCGTCGCGATCGATCTGCGTGTAAAGAATCTGCACCCGGTACTTCTGCGGGTCTGCCATGACCGTGGCGAATCGCTCCGGCTGCGCGCGCAGCAGGTCCTCGAGCGAGCCATGCCACTCCTTTGACGGGCCGCAAGCTGTGAGAATCATTGCCAGGCCTCCTGCTGCAAGCCACCGCCGCCTAGCGAACACGCTGAATATCGGCGCCCAGCGACGCCAGCTTTTCCTCGAGTTTTTCATAGCCCCTGTCGAGATGGTAAATACGATTGACCCGGGTCTCACCTTTTGCCACCAGTCCGGCGAGAACCAGGCTGGCGCTCGCACGCAGGTCGGTCGCCATGACGTCCGCACCGCTCAGGCCGCCGCGATCGCCACGCACGACCGCAACCTGCCGCATCGGCGTGATATCTGCGCCAAGACGAACCAGTTCCTGCACATGCATGAAGCGATTCTCGAAAATCCCTTCCGTCACAACCGACGTGCCTTGCGCCTGCGTCATCAACGCCATGAACTGTGCCTGCAGATCGGTCGGGAAGCCGGGGTAAGGCGATGTGGAGATGTCCGTTCCGGTCCAGCTGTCCGTCGCGCCAACCGTGATGGAATCGTCGCCGGTCTCGATACGGAAACCGCAATCCTGCATCTTGTCGGTAAGCGCCTCGAGATGTTCGGGCACACACCGGTCGACGGTGACCTCACCGCCCGTGATCGCGCCGGCAATCAGCAGCGTTCCCGCTTCGATACGATCGGCCACGATCGCATGCGATGCCGGGTGCAGCTCGTCGACACCGTCGATCGTAATGACGCTGGTCCCCTCGCCCTCGATCTGCGCACCCATGGCCCGCAGGTAATGCACGAGATCCACAACCTCGGGCTCTTTCGCGGCGTTCTCGATGACCGTCGTACCCCGGGCAAGCACCGCGGCCATCAGGGCGTTCTCGGTGCCACCGACCGTCAGCTTTTCGAACAGGATGCGTTCGCCGACCAGGCGTTTCGCCCGGGCGATGACGTAGCCCTGGTCGATCTCCACTTCCGCACCCAGCTTGCGCATGGTTTCCACGTGCAGATCAATCGGCCGCGAACCGATTGCGCAGCCACCCGGCAGACTGACCCTGGCCTCCCCGTAGCGCGTCAACAGCGGCCCAAGGCACAGGATGCTGGCGCGCATCTTGCGCACCAGGTCGTAGTGCGCCACGGGCTCGTCCGGCGGCGCCACCTCGATGGTCACATCGGTGCCGTTGCGCTCGAGGCGGCAACCCAGGGCCTCCAGCAACAGGTGCGTGGAGTCGATGTCGCGCAGCACCGGCACGCGGGTGAAGCGGTGGGTGCCGTCCGCCAGCAGCGCCGAGAACAACACCGGCAATGCCGCGTTTTTCGCGCCGCTGGTCGTCACTGTGCCGCTAAGTACCGGCCCGCCTTTAACAATGATTGAGTCCAACTCAACTCTCCGTGCTTGGGTGATCAGGTTGTGGCTCGTCATATTCATGGTCGACTTGAAGTCTGATCCGCGAATATGGCGTAGCAATCGTCAATTGTGGCTAACTCGTGTCGTCGTTGCGACCGAAATTCTCATCCAGTGGAATCAGGGCGACGATCGCAAACGACGGCACCGTTGCCAGCATCACCCACATAAAGAACAGCTCGTAGCCGAGGGCCTCCTGCAATAACCCGCTGAACATGCCGGGCAGCATCATGCCGAGCGCCATGAAGCCCGTGCAGATCGCGAAATGCGCGGTGCTGTGCCGGCCCCGCGCAACATAGATCATGTACAGCGTGTACGCCGTAAATCCGAAGCCGTAGCCGAACTGCTCGAGGCCAACCGCGAGATTGACGAGCAGAAAGCTGTCGGGCTGCTGCCACGCCAGCAGCACATAGACGAGGTTTGGCAGGTTGATCGCGGCGACCATCCACCAGAGCCAGTACTTCAGGCCATTGCGCGCCGCCAGCAGGCCGCCGGCGATACCGCCGATACTCAGCATGACCCAGCCAACGGTCCCGTACACGAAGCCAACCTCGGCGGTACCGAGGCCGAGGCCCCCGGCCGACGTGTCATCGAGTAGAAACGGTGCAGCGAGCTTGACGAGTTGCGCCTCCGCGACCCGGTAAAGCAGGAGAAAGGCCAGGATCTTGCCAATGTGCGCTTTCCTGAAGAAATCGGCGAACGTCGCTACGAACTTCTCAAGCAGGGTGTGCACCGAGACCACGGTGTTCTCGATGTCCAATCCGGGTCGTGGCAGCGCGGAGCGGTGCCAGGCAAACAGTACGAGGTACACGCCGGCGAGCAGGTAGAACGAAATACTCCACGCCAGTGCGATGTCGCCGGTCGACGTTTCCAGGTACCCGGCGACCATGACCAGGAGCCCCTGGCCCGCGATCATCGCGAGGCGGTAGAACGTATTGCGGATGCCGACGAACCAGGCCTGCTCGTGATCATTCAACGACAGAATGTAGAAACCGTCGGCGGCGATGTCATGCGTCGCCGAGCTGAACGCAACGAGCCAGAAGGCGGCGAGTGTATAGCGGAAGAAATCGTCGGTCGGGATGGCCAGCGCGATCGTGGCAAATCCTGCACCGATGAGCAGCTGCATGCTGACGATCCAGGCACGCCGCGTCCTCAGGATATCGACGAGCGGGCTCCACAGCGGCTTGATGATCCAGGGCAGGTACAGCCAGCTCGTGAAGAACGCCATTTGTGCGTTCGAGATGCCGAGCTTCTTGTACATGATGACGGAAACGAACATCACCGCGGCGTACGGCAGGCCCTCCGCGAAGTAGAGCGACGGAATCCAGCGCCAACGGCTGCGCGCGGGCGTTGTCACGAGCGCGCCTGCAACAGCCGGTCGCGGGCCATCAGCAGGCAGCCGTCCACGGGGCGGTCCACAACCACAAGCTTGCTCGGCACGGTACCCAGTTCGGCCAGCTTGCGAAGCAGCGTTTCCCGGTACAGCGTGTTCGAGCAGACAATGCCGCCGGCCACGGCGAGCGGCGCCTCCGCCGCCAGTCCCAGCTTGTCGATGGTCGCCTGCACGAGCTTCGCCGTACCGCTCGTAGCGGTATCGACAATGCCTGCTGCGACTGCGTCGCCATCCTCGGCGGCGTGCAGCGCGAGCGGTGCCAGGGCAGCAATCTCACGGCGTACGTCCACGGCATGATCCAGCCGCTGCAACATTTCGCGCGGGTTGCCGGTGTGGAGCCTCTGCAGGACACGTTCGCTGAGTACGGTTTCGGGGCCGGTGCCGTCCGCCGCATCGGCGACTGCCGCCAGCGCCCGCCGCCCGATGTCGAAGCCGCTGCCCGTGTCGCCGAACCAGTGGCCCCAGCCGCCGGTGACCGCGCGCCGGCCACCGCTGTCCACGCCAATGGCGACGGAGCCGGTGCCCACGATCAGCGCGATGCCCGCGCCGCCTGCCGCACCGACGGCCAGCACGGGGTCCGCGTCATGCACGACATCGACATGCCGGGCCAGCGACCGATGCCCGGCCCAGCCGAGGATGGACGCCTGCACGTCGGGCAGGGAACTGCCGGCGAGGCCCAGCACGGCCCAGGCTACGGTTTCGTCCCCGGTACCGGCGGCGCCCAGCGCGGCGTCGACCGCAACGTTGAGGTTGATCTCGGCATGCCCACGCCCGACGGCGCGCACGTTCGATGGCCCACCGAAACCCTCACCCAGCACCTCGATCTCGCCGCCGGCGCCAACCGCAGCAAGGCACGCGGCGGTCTTCGACCCGCCCCCGTCGATACCGAGGATGAGGTCACGCATCGTCGTTCAGGGCTATGCGCAGGCGGCCATCCGCCGCGGCAAGCCGCTCGCGCGCGTCGGGAATATCGATACCCAGCCGCGCTGCCAGGATCGCGGTCTTGAGCTCGCCGTCGCAGCGCGACAGCAGCTCGACGGCCGCGGCTGCGTCGAGATCGGTCAGCTGCTGCAGGATGCGCTGCGACCGGGCGACGAGCTTGTCGTTACTCGCGCGCAGGTCGACCATGAGATTGCCGAAGGTCTTGCCGAGGCGAACCATCGCACCCGTCGTCAGGATGTTGAGCACCAGCTTGGTCGCCGTGCCGGCTTTCATGCGCGTCGAACCGGTCAGCACTTCGGGGCCAACGACGACCGCGATCGTCATGTCCGCATGCGCCGCGATGGGCGCGTTGTCGTTGCAGGTGAGCCCGATCGCGGCGGCACCCGTCGCGCGCGCGAAGTCGAGCGCCCCCAGCACATATGGCGTCGTGCCGCTCGCGGCGATACCGACCACGACGTCGGCGGCGGACAATTCCAGCTCGCGGAGATCCTTACGACCCGTGTCGGCGGAGTCCTCCGCGCCCTCGATCGCGTTGCGCAGCGCCCGGTCCCCGCCCGCGATGATACCGACGACCTGCGACGGGTCGGCGCTGAAGGTCGGTGGGCATTCGGACGCATCGAGCACGCCCAGCCGGCCCGAGGTACCGGCGCCAACGTAAACGAGGCGCCCGCCGCTTGCGAGCCGCGCGGCGATGAGATCAACGGCCGCGGCAATCGTCTCGTCCTGCGCCGCCACGGCCGCGGCAATCTTCGCATCCTCGGCATTGATGAGCCGCACAAGCTCCAGGGTAGAAAGCCGATCGAGATCGGCCGACCCGGGATTGGTGGCTTCGGTTGTCAGATCATCGTGCATTGTCTAGTGTCTGTGTCCCATGGTTAAACGTCTTGCCTGCCTGTTGCTGGTTCTCTCGGCGCCACTTGCCGCGTGCGCCGGGCAGGTATTGAACGGTGTCGATGCCCTCGAGCGCGATGGCTTTCGCCAGCTCGCCGGGCAACGTGTCGGCTTGATCACCAACCATACGGGCCGCACCCGGGACGGCCGCAGTACCATCGAGGTGCTGCACAGCGCGCCCGGCGTCGACCTGGTACGTATCTTCAGCCCCGAGCACGGCATTGCCGGCAAGCTCGACGTTCCGGTCGTCGCCGACAGCAGCGAGGCCGCCACCGGCATCCCGATCATCAGCCTCTATGGCGAGTCGCGCCGGCCGAGCGCGGCTGCACTGGCCGGTGTCGACACGCTCGTCTTCGACATCCAGGACATCGGCACGCGTTTCTACACCTACATTTCGACAATGGGCAACGCGATGGCCGCGGCCGCCGAACACGATGTGCGTTTTGTCGTCCTCGATCGTCCCAACCCGATCAACGGCAGCAGCGTCGCCGGCCCGGTGCTCGACGACGGGCTGCAGTCCTTCGTCGCTTTTCACACCCTGCCCGTCCGCCACGGCATGACCACGGGTGAACTCGCCATGATGTTCCGGGCAGAGCTCGGGCTCGACCTCGATCTCGAGATCGTACCGGTCGAGGGTTGGCACCGGCGTGAGTATTTCGACGACACCGGACTGCCCTGGATCAACCCGTCGCCCAACATGCGTAGCCTGCGTGCCGCGATTCTGTATCCCGGAATCGGTCTGCTCGAGACCACGAACATCTCGGTGGGCCGCGGCACCGCAACGCCCTTCGAACTCATCGGCGCCCCCTGGCTCGATGCCGAAGCGCTGGCCATCGCCCTGAACGAGCTGGCGTTGCCCGGCATCGCGTTTGCCCCCGTCCGCTTTACGCCCGATGCGAGCACCTTTGCCGGCGAGGCTTGCCAGGGTGTGCAGTTTACGATCATCGACCGGGAGGTACTCGAACCCGTGCGCACGGGCCTCGGCATCGCCATGGTCCTGCGGCGCGACTATCCCGAGCGCTGGCAGACCGAACGCTATATCCGCCTGCTTGGCAACGCGGCGACGCTCGACGCTCTGCTGGCAGGCCGCGACGTGGCCGAGATTGAAGCGATATATGCGGCCGGCCTTGCCGCCTTCAGCGCGCGACGCAAGCCCTTCCTGCTGTACGAGTGAGGTCATTCCGGCATTCCCTGCACCTTGCGTTTCTGCACGGCAATCCAGTTGAAATAGTCACGCAGCTCGAGAGCGGCTGCGGCGTCGGCGTCGAGCAGCACCGTCACCTTCTCATGCATCTGTAACATCGTTGCAGGCCACATTGCGGACACCGGCCCCTCGATCATCTGGCGCACCGGCTCGGCCTTGTCGGCACCGGTTGCGAGCAACAGGACGTGACGCGCATCCATGATCGAACCGATGCCCATGGTGATCGCAAGCTGCGGCTGCGTCGCCGGGTCGTCAAACAGGGATCGATTCGCCTCGACCGTTGCGCGCGTAAGCGTCTTGATGCGAGTACGCGACGCCAGGCTCGATGCCGGTTCGTTGAAACCGATATGGCCGTTCTTGCCGATGCCCAGGAGCTGCAGGTCGATACCGCCGCGCTCGCGGATCCGTGCCTCATAGGCATCGCCCACGACGCGCGGATCGGTGCCCGGCGGACACTCCGGCAGGAACGTGTTCGCGGGATCGATATCAATGTGATCGAACAGCTCGCGCTGCATGTAAGCGCGATAGCTGTGCGGGTTACCCGGTGCAAGGCCGATGTATTCATCGAGATTGAAGGTACAGGCATCGCGAAAGCTGATCCGCCCAGCGGCACAATCGGCAACGAGCTGCGCATACAGGGCGAGCGGCGTACGACCCGTCGCGAGGCCGAGGACGGCATTCGGCTTTCTCGCAAGAAGTTTCCGCACCAGCGCCGCACCTTCGTCGGCCACCGTCTCACTGTCCTCGAGGATGATGACGTCCATGCTAGCGGTACGCCTCCATCTGTCCGTCGATGAAGTTGCAGGCCACGTCCAGGTCTTCGTCGAGCGCGACGAGGTTGGCACGATAGCCTGTCTTTACATAGCCGAGGCTGTCGTCGAGCCCGAGCGCCGCGGCCGGATAAACCGACGCCATGCGCAACGCCTCGAAGACATCGACGATGCCCTGGTCGGCGATGTACTTCACCGCATCGATCATACCGATATTGCTGCCTGCGAGAATCCCGTCGGCGGTGACGCAGCGCCCCTCCTTCACGACGATGGTCTCGCCGTAGAGTAAGAACTGCTGCTGGTCCGATCCGACCGTCGGCATCGCATCGGTCACGAGCACGGTTTTGCCCCACGCCTTGGCGTGTATGGCGATGCCCAGCATCGCCGGGTGCACATGATGGCCATCCGCGATGATGCCGACAAAGGTGTCCGGGTCCTGGAGGGCCGCCCCGACGATTCCCGGGGCACGGCTCGCCATGGGCGGCATGGCATTGAACAGATGCGTGAAGCCGCTCAGCCCCGCATCGATGGCAAGCCGCGTTTCCTCGTAGGTCGCCGCACTGTGGCCGGCACACACCACGATTCCTGCCTCGCGTAGCTGCCGGATGATCGTGTGGTCGACGCACTCGGGTGCCAGCGTCACCAGTGTCCTGCCCTCGGCGAGGGAACACAGCAATGGATATGCGTCGGCATCGAGCTCGCGCAGGTGGGCGGTGTCATGCACACCGCGGCGCAGGGGATTCAGGTGTGGCCCCTCGATATGAATGCCGGCAATCCCGGGCACGCCCTCCGCCAGCGCGTCGCGCACGGCGTCGACTGCCGCACGCATGACAGTCGCGCTGTCGCTGATCAGCGTCGGCAGGCAGGCTGTCGTGCCGAAGCGGCGGTGCGCGGCAACCATGGTGCGCAAGGTCGCCACGGACGGCGCGTCATTGAACAGGACACCTCCGCCGCCGTTCACCTGCAGGTCGACAAAGCCGGGCGCGAGCAAGAGGCCATCGAGCCTGATCACCTGCGCATCGCCAGGCGCCGTCGCCTGCGCATCCATGACGGCTGAGATGATGCCGTTCTCTACGAGGACGGCAGTGTTTTCACGCAGCTCGTCGCCGTCAAACAGGTCGCATCCGGTGAGTAAGAGTCTGCTCATAAGTTAGGCGGCGTCGATAACTTTGCCGGGATTCAGGATGTTGTTGGGATCGAGCATGCGCTTGAGCGACTTCATGAGCTCGATCTCGGCGCTACTGCGCGTAATCGACAGGTAATCCCGTTTTTCGAGACCAATGCCGTGCTCCGCCGACACGGCCCCCGCGTAGGGTTCCAGGCAGCCGTATACGGCTTGCTCGACCGCGCGAATCGCCGCGTCGTCCCAGGCGATGTTTTTCACTGACACGTGCACGTTGTTGTCGCCGAGATGGCCGAAGCCGATAACGTTAGCCTCCGGGAACTGCGCGTGGATCGCGGCGTCTACGCTCTCCACGTATCGGCCGATATCGGCGCTGCGCAAACTGACGTCGAAATTGTGCGCTGCACCGATAACGGGCTCCACTTCGTCACGTATCTCCCAGATGAGCTCGCGCTCACGGTCGGACTTGGCGAGCATGCCGTCCACGACGAGATCCTGTGCCATCAGGTCTTCGAGCAGTGCCTCGAACGCCGCTTCATCCTGCGCCTGGTCGACACCCATGGTTTCGATGAGCACGTACTGCGCCGCGCCCGGCGCCAGTGGTGCGGTGAGGCGGCCGTGCGGTTGTACGGCGAGCTCGTAAAAATTGTTCCACATAACCTCGAACGCGCTCAGGATATTCGGCAACGTGCGATTCGCAATCGCCAGCATCGCAACAACGTCGTCGAATTTCTCGCAGGCAAGCAACGCCACATTGTGACTGCGCGGTGTGGTACGCAAGCGAAAGATGATGCGCGTGATGAT
>CBDUMZ010000069.1:0-11665 GCA_965368465.1 uncultured Chromatiales bacterium | reverse complement strand
GGTGTCCGGTACCTAATTACCGGGGCGATCGAATTCATCGCGGTACCACCCGGTTTCGCAGCTCGCGCTGCCTCATGAGCCCTGGGCTCGACGTCCGTCTCGTGGACCAGTCGGCCAGCCTTACTTACGGTGCTTTCGGGTGGCGACTCCGGGGTGATATTCGGCAGGTTCGGGCCCGGAGCTCTCACTATCCTCCGGTCGCTTTGGCCTGAATGGACTGCGTACTCGTCCCCATCAGCGTCTTGCGTGGGAAATTAGCCTCTGGGTGCCTAAAAAACAAGCGAAATATGGCAATGCTGCGGAATACACAGCGCCTGAGACTGGCTGCCAACAACAGCGACGTTAACGCGAGCCGCGCACGAGGCGGAAGAACCACGCGATGAACACGGCGAATGCTGCAGCGCCAACCAGCATGGCGATCACTTCCGAGCCGAGCCATTCGGTACCGATGCCGTCGGGTCGTGCGCTCTTCGCCACGGCAACCAGCGCGATGCCCACGCCGAGCAGACCCTCGCCGCCGACGAAGCCGCTGCCGAGCAGGACGCCGCGCTCGCGGCGATCGGCCGCTTCATTGTCGTCTTTCGCCTTGCGCTCCATGAACAGCCGGATCAGGCCACCCACGAAGATCGGCGTCATGGTCGAAACGGGCAGGTAAACACCGACCGCGAAAGGCAGTGACGGTATGCGAGCAAGTTCGCACGCCACCGCGATGCCCGCGCCAATCGCGACGAGGGCCCAGGGCAGGTTCTGGTCCAGTACGCCGTCGATAACCAGCTTCATCAGTGTCGCCTGCGGCGCCGGCAACTCCGTGCTACCGAACCCGAAGCCCTTGCCGAGCGCCAGCACGGTGAGACACACGAACACGGCAGACGTCAGTACGCCGATCAGTTCGGCGGTCTGCTGCTTGCGGGGCGTCGCACCGAGCAGGAACCCCGTCTTGAGGTCCTGGGAAGTATCGCCGGAAATCGATGCTGCAATTGCAACCACGCACCCCACGGTCAGGGCGGCGGCCTTGCCCATCGTGTCGGTCCAGCCGAACAACAGGAAGATCGATGCGGTACCCAGCAACGCGGCGATCGTCATGCCGCTCGTCGGGTTACTTGTCACACCGACAAGTCCGACGATACGCGATGCCACGGTGACAAAGAAGAACGCGAAGACCACTACGCAGATGGCGGCAGCGGCACGAATGCCGGTACCACCGACCGCGCCGAATACCTGCGGCACGAGTACGAGTACCGCCGCGACCGCCAGCACGCCGATACCGACGAGGCGCAATGGCAGATCGGAAGCAGTACGCTCCACGGCGACCCGGGCCTGGTCGCCGCTCATGCGCTCGGTCAGTTCAGCGGAGCCGATCTTGAAGCTGCTCACCATCACCGGGATGCTGCGTATCAACGTGATGATGCCTGCGGTCGCTACCGCACCCGCGCCGATGTAGCGCACGTAGCGTGTCCAGATCTGGCTTGGCGACATGTCGCGAATCAGGTTGACGGTCTCCGGGTAGAACGGTGCCGCGAGGTCGGCGCCCCAGTAGTCGATCGCCGGAATGATAATGAGCCAGGAGAGCAGACCGCCCCCGACCATCACGGCCGCAATGCGCGGTCCGAGTATGTAGCCGACACCGAACAACGCGGCCGACAGGTCCATGCCCAGTTCGCCCTTTCTCAGGAAAGGGATCTTTGCGTGAACTGCTCCCGGGATAACATTGATCCAGGACGTGAGGAACTTGAAGAACGCGCCGCCGGCAAGCCCGTAGAAGACGAACCGGGCGCGACCGCCGCCGACTTCATTGGCTACCAGGACCTCGGCGCATGCCGTGCCCTCGGGGTAAGGGAGCTTGCCGTGCTCGCGCTCAATGAGAAAACGGCGCAAGGGAATCATGAACAGAATGCCGAGCAGACCGCCGGACATGGCAAGCAGCGTCATCTGCAATAGTTCGGGCGGCATTCCCCACATGAACAGCGCAGGCAGTGTGAAGATGACGCCGCTGGCGAGGGAACTGGAGGCCGAGCCTGTCGTCTGCGAAATATTGGTCTCGAGAATCGTGCCGCGAACGCCGACACTCGCCAGGGCCCGGAAGACTGCAACGGTCATGACGGCGACCGGGATCGACGTACTGATCGTCAGGCCGGCGCGAAGCCCCAGGTAGGCATTGGCGGCGCCGAAGATAATGCCGAACAGGATGCCCAGCCCGACTGCCTTGAGTGTGAACTCGGCGGGCGATTCGCTCGACGGGACAAACGGATCGTAGGTGTCGCCCTCTGCAACAGGAACGTAGGCTTTCTGGCTCAGTCCGTCTTTTCTCATGTTCTTTTTATCCGGATTCTGGAAACAGCACTATGCACCGAGCCATGCGGCGTCGGCAAGTCGGGCCAAATGTGCGATAGTGCGTCGCCATGAGCAGAGCATTAATCACCGGCGCATCTGCCGGCCTCGGCAGCGAGTTTGCACGCCAACTCGCTGCACTGGGCAAGGACCTCGTCCTCGTCGCCCGCCGGTCGGAACCGATGGAGGCACTGGCCGCCGAATTGCGCGAGGCACACGGTGTCGGCGTCGACATCCTCACGGCCGACCTCTCGGAACCCGGCGCTCCGGGCCGACTGTTCGGCCGGACACAGGAGCTCGGTTTCGAAGTTGACTTCCTCGTCAACAACGCGGGCTCCGAGGGCCCGGACCTGATCCGTACCCGGGATTGGGCCAGACACGATGCCTACCTGCGACTCATGATGACCTCCGTGGCCGCCATGTGCCACGAGTTCATCCCCGGCATGCTCGAGCGTGGCCACGGTCGCGTCATCAACGTTGCCTCGGTTGCCGGCCGGATGACCGTGGGCGGCGACTACAGTTACGGACCCACCAAGGCCTACCTGATTGCATTGTCCAAAGCGCTGGCCTCGGCATTCAGTGACCAGGGCATCAAGGTCATGGCGTTGTGCCCCGGGTTCACACACACGGACTTTCATGCGTCGGACAAACTGACGGAAATGAAGAGCAACACGCCGAGCTTTATCTGGTACGACGCGAACGTGGTGATTCGCGAAGGCCTCGCCGCGCTCGAAAAAGGCAAGGACGAGTACACCTCGGGACGTCTGTATCGCGTCATAGTGCCGATTCTCAGGCAACGCTGGACGCGGGGCCTGCTGACATTGCTGGGTGTGAAGCTCTAGGAGCTGTATATGAGTGACGATGAGTTGCGATGGCAGACGATCGGCAGCGAACGAGGCCCAGAGTTGCCGCTTTTCAATGTGCGCTTTGACCGAGTCAGGCACCCGGCATCATCCATCGAAATCAGCCGCATGGTGCTGGAAACCCCCGAATGGGTGAACGTTGTCGCCATCACAACGGCTGGCGACATTGTCATGGTTGAGCAATACCGGTTCGGCGTCAGCGCGCTCACGACCGAGCCGGTCGGCGGCGTCGTGGATCCGGGCGAGAGCCCTCTCGAGGCCGCAAAGCGCGAGCTCCTGGAAGAGACCGGCTTCGGTGGCGGTCGCTGGCGCAGCCTGGGGACTGTGCAGGCCAATCCCGCGTTTCACGACAACTCCTGTCATTTGTGGCTGGCCGAAGATGTGCAACGGGTTCAGGAGCAGGCGCTGGATCCGGGTGAGGCTATCCGCGTGCATCTCATGACCCTCGATGACGTGAAGGAAGCGATCGGCGATGGCCGGTTGCAGCACCCGCTGGGACTGGCCGCCCTGTCCAGGGTGTTTCCGCTGTGGGACTACCAGCGCGGCTAACCCTCTTGCGATGGTTTGTCCTTGCTCACGACAGCTTCTTCGCTCGTCCCCAGAAATGGTAAAAGCTGCACGGGCTGCTCTCGTGTAACTCCACGTCGAATCCCAGCTGCTCCAGCTCACTGACGAATTCCTGCTTCCTGAACATCTGGTCGTAAGGGTGATCCAGCAGTCTCTTGAGCGGTATCCCGACACCTCGCTCCCAGGTTTCGAGGGATAGGTCTTCGAAAAGAAACTCACCGTTGGCTGTGAGGGTCCTGTGCACTTGCGCCAACGCGTCCTGCCAGTTCGGTACGTGATGGACGATTCCGAAATCCACGACGAGATCGAAGCTCGCATCAGGCAACTCGATGCTGGCAACGTCACCCTCAAGAAAGGTGGCGCCAGGCAGGTTATGCGCTTTTCTCCTGGCCCTGCGTATCATCCTGGGATCCAGATCGACGCCAACGTATTCCTGCGGACCGAACAGATCATGGATGATCCTGGCGCCCGTCCCCTGGCCGCAACCGATCTCGAGAACCTTGCGGGCTTCTCCTTCTACCAGTCGCTTGAGCCGCGGGGCCTCATAGTGCCGCTGAATAAGTCCGCGCAACGGATTGTTGATCATCCAGTATTCGATCGAATTCATCAGCATGGCACTTCTCCGGCCGCTCTCGAGAAACGGCTGTTCCGCCGCGATGTCGGCGATTCATTTGCCATTCATTTTACTCTCTGTATGCTGCGATTCATGCTTTCCAGGGGTTTCATTTTCGCATTCATTCTTGCGTCGCTGCCGGCAGTCGCACAGGCCGAGGTTGACGAAAAGCCACGCATCTCGCCACTCGCAATGGCCGAGGCAAACATGGGAACCTGGGTCTGGATCCCGCGAGCCGACACGCTCTGTCGCGATGGGTCGAGCACGGGCATCGGCGTCAGGCTACTGCCGGATGCAACGGCCGTAATGATCTACCTGCAAGGTGGTGGCGCCTGCTATGACGAAAAATCCTGCGCACAGAACGCCAACGCTCCCATAGCCGGCGAGAATTTCGATCAGGCAAAGTTCGATCGCTGGACCAGCATGTTGGGCGACCAGGGTGTTTTCAACACAACGAACCCCGTGAACCCGGTCGCGAGATGGAACCACGTCTACATACCGTATTGCACGGGCGATTTGCACGGTGGGGCGCGCAGGAACGCGAGCGTGCCGGGACTGGACCGCAAACAACAGTTCGTTGGCTATGAGAACCTGGCGAATGACCTCGACATCCTGGCGCCCTATTTTCGTAACGCGGACGATGTCGCGCTAGTGGGTGCAAGTGCCGGCGGATTCGGCGTCCTGATCAACTACCCTCAGGTCGTCGAGGCATTCGGGGGACGATCGGTAGCCGCGCTCGTGGATTCCGCACCGATCATTCCCGAATCCGCGATAAAAACATCGTGTTTTCAACGCAAGGTGATACAGACTTTTGCATTGCAGCTACCTGCGGCCTGCGCCAACTGTGCCGATCCCTCGAACGGGGGATTGGTAAATCTCTACGACTACCTGGGTCGGAGCTACCCCCAGGGCCGCTTCGCGTTTGCCTCTGCCGATGCCGATCTTGCCGGTGTCGTTCTGTATGACGGGGAATCCCGTTCGTGTGGTGGTGCCGGCGTCAATATCTTCAACTACCGGTTCAGTTTGTACGCCCTTCGCGACAGGCATATCGGACATGAATGGGCGACCTACTTGCCGAGCGGAATCCAGCACACGATGACCCAATCTGACGCGTTGTTTCTCGACAGGAAGTTTCAAGGGGTCAGCGCCGGCGAGTGGCTCGGCCGAATCAACTCAAAAACGCCGTCGCATATTCCGGCTGCACGACTCCGCCCCAGGAAGTAGGCGGGCGTCGCCGGGCTGGTCGTCCAGTCCTCGCCGCTCAGTCACTGTCCGCCCATCCTGTCCAGCCCGGACCACGAACGACTCGCCCGGGTGTCGCCCCGGTATGTTCCCCGTCCTCCAGGACCTGCTCCCCATTGACGAACACGTGATGCACCCCGGTCGCGTATTGCAGCGGTTCCTCGAACGTCGCGTGGTCCTGGACCCTGGCCGGATCGAAAACCACGACGTCCGCGAAGTAACCCGCCGTCAGTTGACCGCGTTCACGGATCCCGAGATTGCTTGCCGGCAGCGAAGTCATTTTTCGAATGCCATCCTGCAGCGTGACTACCCCCTCATCGCGCGCGTACTTGCCAAGCACGCGGGCAAACGTGCCGTAGGCGCGCGGGTGAGTGCTTGAGTTGAGGAACACCCCCTCGGGTGCCGAGGCTTCGGCGTCCGACCCGAAACTCACCCAGGGCTGCGCTACGGTCTTGGCCACGTTTTCTTCCGACATCAGGAAGTAGACCGTGGACACCCGACTCCTGTCTTCGATAACGAGGTCGATCGCCGTATCCGCCGGCGACGTACCACGCAGTTCCGCAACCTCCGCCAGGGTCTTGCCTATCAGGTGCCGCAGGTCCGGATTCCGAAAGCCGATAAACAACACGCCATCCGGTCCGGCATGCAGCCCGAGGTTCTCCCAGTCGGTATCCTCGGACATCATTTCTTCTTTGACCCGGGCCCGGATCTCGGGGTCTTCGAGTCTTGCAAACCAGGCCTCGTCGCCTCCCTCCTGCACCCAGAGCGGCATCGACGCATCAAGTCCCGTCGCGCCCGCCGTGTACGTGTACATGTCCGCCGTAATGGCGAGCCCCTCGGCTCGAGCAGCCTCAACGAGTGCGAACACCTTTTCCAGCTTGTGCCAGTTGGAGCGACCGCCCGCTTTCAGGTGATAAATCTCGGCTGGTGCACCCGTTACACGCGCGATGCGTATCAGCTCCTCCACACTCTCCTCGAGCCTGTTTCCCTCAGACCGTATGTGCGAGATGTAGCGCCCATCGAATTCTGCGGCAGCCGCGACCAGCGCGACCAGCTCTTCGGTGTCGGCAAAATTACCCGGCGCGTAGATCAGCGAGGAACCAACCCCTATCGCCCCCTCGCGCATCGCGAGACGCACGTGATCCTGCATGCGCGCAAGCTGCTCCTCGCTCGCCTTTACGTTGTCGAACCCCACTTCCATGATGCGCAGCGTCGCGGCACCAACGTACGACGCGACGTTGGGCGAGATACCCTTGTCCTCGAGAAACTCGAGATAGCCGCCGAGCGTCGACCATGAAATATCGTACTGGATATCGGACTGCTGCGACTTCACAAGGGCCCGCAATTCGTCGTTGAGCGGGCCCATCGACCAGCCCTCGCCCATCACCTCGAGCGTCACGCCTTGCTTGATGTCGCTCATGCCGCGACCGTCTTCGATCAGCGATTCGGTGGCCCATGACAGCATGTTGATGAAGCCCGGGGAAACTGCCAGACCCGTGGCATCGACGTCTTTGCCGGCGGTCGCCGACGACAGGTCACCGATCTTCGCGATGCGCTCGCCATGCAGAGCAACATCCGCTTTGACGGGCGCGCCGCCTAAACCGTCGTAGACGTCACCGCCGCGAATGATGACATCGAAGTGCTCGGGTGGCGGCGGCGAACCGCAGGCTGCGAGAAGAATCGCCGCGAAACCTGTGTAGATACCATTTCTTATTGTTCTTTTCATTGGGCCGCCCTTTGCGTCTGTGTCGCGTCGCCCGACTTTGCGGTTTGGGATCAATTCCTGTCAAATGCAGCGATGTTTCCCGAGCCAGCATTCGTCGATGTGAACGACCTGAAGATGGCCGTTCACGAACAGGGTGACGGGGCTCCCGTCGTCCTGCTCCATGGCTTCCCGGAGCTCGCTTACTCGTGGCGGCACCAGTTGCCGGCCCTCGCCGCCGCGGGTTTTCGCGCCATCGCCCCGGACCAGCGCGGCTACGGCCGGACCACAGGACCCGCGGACGTCCCCGACTGTCGCATGCAACAGCTCATCGCCGATGTCCACGGCTTGCTCGATGCGCTCGAACTCGAGACCGCGACATTCATCGGACACGACTGGGGCGCGCTCGTGCTGTGGAACATGGCCATGCTGGCGCCCGAGCGTATCGACAGGCTGGTCATCCTGAATATTCCGCACTTCCCCCGCTTGCCGGTCGACCCTGTCGGCATCATGCGCGAGCGCTTTGGCGAGGATTTCTACATCGTCAACTTCCAGGATTCCGACGAGGCTGACCGGGTGTTCGGCGCCGATCCGCGTCATTTCATCAACCGGATGATGCGCAAGAACCAGCTCACGCGGGAACAGTTCGAGAAGCTGCCGCCGCAGTACCAGGTCGTGAGCCTGCTGCGGCAGACGCTCAGCGAGCAGGCGAGCGGCGATGCGCTGCTGGACGCTGAGGAACTCGACTATTACGCCGCGCGATTCGCGCAGTCAGGATTCACAGGGCCGATCAACTGGTATCGAAACTGGACGCATAACTGGGAACAGCTCGAGGGCGTCAGCCATGCAATCGATATCCCGACCTTGTTCCTGGGCGCGAGCAACGACGTGCTGATCGGCCTGCAGCATATCGAAGGAATGAAACCCCTGGTGAAAGACCTGACCGTCCACATGCTCGATTGCGGTCACTGGACCCAGCAGGAAAAACCCGACGACGTGAATCGCCTGGTCGTGGAGTGGTTAGCGCGACCCTAGTGAACGGCCGGTGACACCAGCGAGTCGACTCCCTCACCGAACATCCCGCGATCGAACGCGCCGATCAACGCATCGGTTGGCTGGGCGCCAACAACCAGCAACCGCCGGTTGATCAGGAACCCCGGCGCGCCGAGCAGACCTGAGCTGCGTACCTGTGCCTCGCGCGTGGCGACGATTTGCCGAATGCGATCACTACCGATCGCCTCGCCGGTCTCTTTCGGCGAAATCCCATGCGCGTTGGCGATGTCGATGAGCACGCCGCGCTCTCCGATATTGCTGCCGTCTTCAAAGAACGCGGACATCAGGTGGTCCGCGAGTGCCGCCTGGTCAGCGCCGAGCGTCTCGGCGTGTTGCATGAGCTGGTGGATAGGCAGCGTGCTGGGTACGTGCCCTATTCTGTCGAAACGGAACTGTACGCCGGACGCCTTGCCCTCTTGTGCGAGATGCTCCAGCACCGGCTCGACGTTCGCGGGACTGCCGAAGCGCCGCGTCAGGTAGACATCGAACGGCTGGCCTTCGGGCGGTATATCCGGGTTGAGCTGGAACGGGCTCCAGCTGACGTCGAAGGGGCCCTGCACGGCCTTGAGCGCCTCATCCAGGCGCCGCTTGCCAAGAAAGCAGAACGGGCAAACGAAATCCGCAATCACGTCGACATGCAGGGCCGCCATGACGGCTACCTGGTCCTTGCTGCGGACGATGTTGGAAAGTGTCTCGCTCATGTGCTCGATCCTCTTGGCATACGCCCATAGTTTGGGGGCCGATTACGTGATATCAACCGTAACCGCTGCCGCTTGAACCCATGCTGAATGGCGAAATAAAACCGGGGCGATCTACTGGTCCCGCAGCGCCTGCAAGCCCCTGGTCCACGCCAGCCAGGCCATACTGCCCGAAATCACGAAATTGACGATTTCCTGATACGTCACGAAAGCCACATTTTCCTCGAAGATCGCGTCAGTTGGGATCAATACGCGTAGCGCCATGCTGAATATCAGCGCGATGAGCGTGACCAGTGACTCGAAGGTCCCGATCAGGGTCGTCCAGGCCGGACGCCAGATCATCAGGCCCAGGCACGTAAAACAGATCGCGTAGTACGCCATCCTCGCCGCCGGCAGTGATTCGAGAAACGCCACACGCACGTTCACGCCTCCGAGATAGTCGAGAAGCAGGAACACCACGGTCGCGGCGTAGTACCAGGGCAGGATGCGCGTTGCGCTCATGTGCAATATTCTTCGTCTTTGTCCGGTCTTTCTCAAGAGACTATCGCAGAAGGGAGCTCCTGTGCTGATCAAGAAACCATCCGATATCCGGCCGTCCGAGATTACGAGTCGCGAGAATTACCTGAATCGCCGTGATTTCATTCGCGCCGGGGCGATTGCCGGCGGCGCATTGCTGGCGCCTGGCGCGCTGGCTGCTGTCGTGCCGGAAGCACGGCGGGCAAAGCTGGCCGGGGTCGCCGCGAGCCCGTACAGCACCGATGAAGCCCCGAACAGCTACGACGACATTACGACGTACAACAACTTCTACGAGTTCGGCACCGGCAAGGGAGATCCGGTGGTGTACGCCCGCGACTTCAAGCCCCGCCCCTGGACCATCACGGTTGAAGGCGAAGCGGAGAAGACGGGCACGTTCGATTTCGACGACTTCATGAAGCCCTTCGACCTCGAGGAACGCATCTATCGCCTGCGCTGCGTCGAGGCCTGGTCGATGGTCATTCCCTGGGTTGGCATCTCGCTGGCGGACGTCGTCAAGCATCTGCAGCCAACGTCGAGAGCAAAATACATTGCGTTCGAAACCCTCAACGACCCCGAGCGCATGCCGGGCGTTCGCCGCCGCGTGTTGGACTGGCCCTACCGCGAGGGACTGACGATCGAGGAAGCCACGAACCCGCTCCCCATCCTGGCTGTCGGTTTGTACGGCGAAGTGTTGCCCAACCAGAACGGCGCACCGATCCGGCTCGTCGTTCCATGGAAGTACGGCTTCAAGAGTATCAAGAGCATCGTCAAGATGCGTTTCACCGAACGCCAGCCGAAGACCAGCTGGAACATGTCGCAGCCACGCGAGTACGGCTTCTACGCCAACGTGAACCCCGAGGTCGACCACCCACGCTGGAGCCAGGCGCGCGAGCGGCGCATCGGCGCCAGTGTGTTCGCGAGCAAGCAACCCACGCTGATGTTCAACGGCTACGGTGACGAGGTCGCGCACCTCTACAAGGGCCTCGACCTGCGACGTAACTTCTAGGCGTCACTTGGACACGCTCAGGCAGATTCGGCTTATCTGGAAGCCGGCGGTATTCGCCGCCTGCCTGTTGCCGTTCGCGCTGGTCGTTGGCGATGCCTTCGAGATCACTGGTCGCCTCGGCGCCAACCCGATCGAAGAGATCATGGACCGTTTCGGCAACTGGTCGCTACGCTTCATCCTGGTAACGCTCGCGGTCACGCCCTTGCGCCGGCTTACGGGATGGAACTGGCTGGCACGCTTCCGGCGCATGTTCGGCCTGTTCACTTTCTTCTATGTGCTCATGCACTTTTTGACCTGGCTCGTGCTCGACCAGGGCCTGTTGATGTCGGCGATCATCGAAGACCTGGTCAAGCGGCCCTTCATAACGATCGGATTTGCAGCCCTGCTGCTGCTTACGGCCCTCGCCGCGACCTCGACGGCCGCGGTGCGCCGCCGCATGGGGCGACGTTGGCAGTTGCTGCACAACCTTGTCTACGTGATCGCCATCCTGGGCGTCTGGCATTACTGGTGGCAGGTAAAAAAGGACATCTCGGAGCCGCTCGTTTACGCAGCGATACTCGCAATCCTGCTCGGCGCGCGGCTCTGGTGGGCATTTCGGCGGCCCAAATAAAAACCGGGGCGGCCGCAGCCGTCCCGGTAGTCACAACACAGTTACTTCGTCAGGCAACTTTCACTGTGTGTCGTTCCGCCACCCGGATCTTCGGAAGCGTGACTGTCAGGATTCCTTCCTTAAGCTCGGCGTGGATGTTTTCATGATCCACTTCAACCGGCAGGCTCACCGTTCTCACAAGTTTGCCGTAGCCGAGTTCGTGCCGATAGAAGTCTTCCTTCTCGTCTTCTTCCTCGAACTCCCTTTCAGCCTCGATCATCAGGCGGTCGCCGGAGATCGTGACCTCAACGTCGTCTTTCTCAACGCCGGGTAGTTCTGCACGGACCAAGAGCTCCTTGTCGCGGTCGACGACGTCCAAACGGAATGCCCGTTCATAGTCGACGCTCATC
The DNA here is from genome assembly GCA_965368465.1 of uncultured Chromatiales bacterium. Taxonomy (GTDB): domain Bacteria; phylum Pseudomonadota; class Gammaproteobacteria; order Steroidobacterales; family Woeseiaceae; genus UBA1847. The sequence continues at coordinate 78 of CBDUMZ010000069.1, read as the reverse complement.
GGCCACCTCGTTCCAAAGGGCTCAAACGTCTCCATCCAGCGGCGTGGTGGGAAGTCCTCGAAGAACTCCTCCATGCTG
>CBDUMZ010000068.1:0-12110 GCA_965368465.1 uncultured Chromatiales bacterium | reverse complement strand
GTCTGTCGGTTGATGACGGGGATGTAGACGGCCTCGCTGCCAGCAGCACGAGTCGCCTTCTTGACCATGCCTTCGAGGTTCGGGCGCTTCTCATGCGCCTCCCCTGTACCGATGCCGCCACCGAACTCGTAAATCCTCGCCACGCCTTCGCCGAATGCGGACATCAGGTTGGCGTCCCACAACACGGGGTGCTTGAGCTGGAAATAGAGTCGCTCCTTGATGCCTGCCGGGTCGGCATCGTGAAAGCCGCCCGTGTAATTCGACAACACCTTGATCCCGGGCACGGACATCTCGGCCTCGACGAGAACGTCACGGAACAAATCCGCGGCCTTGTCCATGTAGCGGGTATGAAACGCGCCCTCGGTCTTCAGCCGAATCGCGCGCTTGCGCGGAAACCGCTCGGCGACAGCCGCCTCGAGTGCCTCGAGGTCGGCCGAGGACCCGCCGACCACCGTTTGCTGGGGCTGATTGCAGGCCGAGATCGCGCACTTGTACTCTTCGGCCAGCGGCTGGATGTCGTCTACCGCCATCATGAACGCGGTCATTTCACCTTCACCGTGTTCGCCCATCAGTTCGCCACGCTTTTGCACCAGCCGGAGCGCCGTCTCGAAGGTGAGCGCGTTGGCAGCCACGAGGGCTGAGTACTCTCCCAGGCTGTGTCCCGCCGCCATCGTCGGCTGTACGGTCCCGCCAGTCTTTTCCCTGAATACTTCGAGACAGGCGATGTGGTGGGTCAACAGCGCGGGCTGCGTATTGCGTGTCAGGTTGAGCTCGTCGTTCGGATTATTGAATGACATATCGACAATGTCGTAGCCCAACACTTCGCTTGCCGCGTCGTAAATCCGGCGAGCCGTGTCATAGGCCTCGCAAATGTCTTTGCCCATGCCCTCATACTGCGAGCCCTGGCCAGGGAATACATACAGGATGTTCATGATAAAGCCTCGATAACATCGGCAGGAGCCTGAACGAGTTCGATCAGAACCCCTTCCCCGCCGATGGGAAATTCGTCGTTACCTTTCGGGTGGATGAAACAAATGTCGTGACCTGACGCGCCCTTGCGAATGCCGCCAGGCGCGAACCGCATACCTTGCTCGTCAAGCCAGCGCACGGCCGCCGGTAAATCGTCGACCCACAGCCCGACGTGATTCAGGGGTGGCGTGTGAACCCGCGGTTTTGCGTCGGCATCAAGTGGCTGCATCAGGTCGACCTCGACCCGGTGCGGCCCCGAGCCAAGAAACGCGATGTCTTCATCGACGTTTTCTTTCTCGCTGCGATAACTGCCGTCGAGCTCGAGCCCGAGGGTGTCTACCCAAAGCGTGCGCAGGCGTTCCTTGTCCAGCCCGCCAACGGCAATCTGCTGGATGCCGAGAATCCTGAACGGCCTGGTGACTGGTTTCTCGCTCATGGCTTCCCTGCGTTACGGTAGACTGCCAACAGACGTTCTGCTGCTGTCGCAGCGGGGATTTTGCCAGAGCTCACAGCCTCTTCAAGTGCCGGTATCTGTTCTCGCACTGCCGCATCGCCCGTGAGGTCGGCAATCAGGCTGTCCTGGACCTCCGACCACATCCACGAGCGCGCCTGCTCAGCCCGCCGGGTGTCCAGCAGACCACTGTTTCGAACGGTATGTTGATGACGGGTCATTGCATCCCAGGCTTCGTCGACACCGACGCTGTCACGTGCCGAGCAGGTTTGTACTTCGACACGCCAAGCGGACGTTCGGGGCCGGAGCAAAGCAAGCGCATGCCGATATTCACTGGCCGACTTGCGCGCCATTTCCTCGAGATCATCGTCCGCCTTGTTGATCAGGATCAGGTCGGCCAGCTCCATGATACCGCGCTTGATGCCCTGCAACTGGTCGCCGCTTCCCGGTTGCAGCAACAGGACGAAGATGTCGGTCATGTCGGCAACCCTGGTCTCCGACTGCCCCACGCCGACCGTCTCTACGATGATCACGTCGAAACCTGCTGCCTCGCACAGCAACAGCGTTTCGCGACTGCGGCGCGTCACGCCACCGAGCGTCATTCCCGACGGGGAAGGACGAATGTACGCCTCATCCCGACGCGCCAGGGTTTCCATGCGTGTCTTGTCACCGAGGATCGAACCGCCGCTTATTGCCGACGATGGATCTACAGTCAGGACAGCCGGCTTGTAACCCTGATCGATGACATGGTTTCCCAGCGCCTCGATAAACGTCGACTTGCCCACGCCCGGCGCACCGGAAATGCCGACACGAATCGAGTTCCCGGTATGGGGCATGAGTTGCTCCAGCAGCACGCCCGCTTCGGCACGGTGGTCGCGACGCGTTGATTCGACGATGGTGATGGCTCGCGCCAGCGCGCGCCGATCGCCGCCCAGGATATCCTCTACCAGTGAAGTGGTGTCTAGTGACGACACTATGACTACTCGAGCTCCATGATCACATCATCGACCTCTACGCTCGCGCCCTGCTCGAAATGTACTTTGGCGACAACGCCATTGCGTTCCGCGCGCAACACGTTCTCCATCTTCATCGCCTCGAGCACCGCAAGTTCATCGCCCACCTTCACCTCATCGCCAGGAGCAACCGATACCGAGACGAGAAGGCCCGGCATGGGCGCGACCAGGTGTCTTGACAGGTCCGGAGGCTCTTTGTGCGGCATGATCTTGTGCAATTCGGCCGCACGGGGGCTCAGCACGATGACCTCGGTCTCCGAGCCGCTGCGTGACAGGCGGTAAATTTGGTTTGTACGGGAGACCTGCACGAACACGGCTTCGCCGTTTATCGTCCCCGCGAAAAGACTCTGCCCAAACTCCCAGTTGCTGCGCACGGCATACGTCTTGCCGTCATAGTGGACATCGTGTCCGCCTACTTCGGGTTCGACCGATATTGCATGGTATTCACCGTTCATCAGAACGACCCAGTCCGCTGGCACAAGCCGCCTGTGCCCGGGCAACTGGCCATCAATCTGTGCCGCGCGATCCCGGTATTTCCTGACCATCGAACCCACAACGGCGATGATCGTGGCCGGGTCTTCCAGCGGTATATCGCCCGGGTGGAAGCCCTCCGGATACTCTTCGGCGATCGTGTTCGTGCTGATATTGCCCGTCACGAATCGCTCGTGTGCCATGAGCGCCGAGAGAAAACTGATATTGGTCGAAATGCCGCGGATCAGGAACTTGTCGAGCGCAGTGCGCATCTTCTCGATCGCCTGGCCGCGATCCTCACCCCAGGTGATCAGCTTCGCGACCATCGGGTCATAGAACATCGACACTTCGCCGCCCTCGTACACACCCGTGTCGACGCGCACGTGATCGTCCTCGGCAGGTGGCCGGTAGTAGATCAGCCGGCCCGTCGACGGCAGGAAATTTCGCAGCGGATCCTCGGCGTAGACACGAGACTCGATAGACCAGCCATTGATCCCGACGTCCTTCTGGGCGATGGGCAACTTCTCCCCCGCCGCGACGCGAATCATGAGCTCGACGAGATCGATTCCCGTCGTCAGCTCGGTGACCGGGTGCTCAACCTGCAGGCGCGTGTTCATCTCGAGGAAGTAGAAGTTGCGTTCCGGGTCGACGATGAACTCGACCGTGCCGGCAGACTCGTAGTCCACCGCCCTCGCGAGCGCCACCGCCTGCTCACCCATCGACTTGCGTGTCTTCTCGTCAAGGAACGGTGACGGTGCCTCTTCGATGACCTTCTGGTGCCGGCGCTGCAGCGAGCACTCACGTTCATTGAGATAGATGATGTTGCCATGGCTGTCGGCCATGACCTGGATTTCGATGTGACGAGGTTCCTCGATGAATTTCTCGATGAAAATCCGATCGTCACCGAAACTCGAACGCGCCTCGTTCGCGGCTCGCTCGAACCCATCGCGACACCCAGCGTCATCGTGCGCTATGCGCATGCCCTTGCCGCCGCCGCCGGCACTCGCTTTAAGCATGACCGGATAACCAATATCCCTGGCGATCTCCACGGCGTGTTTCGCATCCTTAACGACGTCCGTGTAGCCGGGAATCGTATTGACGTTTGCTTTGTCGGCCAGCTTCTTGGAGGTGATCTTGTCACCCATCGCTTCGATGGCCCGGGTTTTCGGCCCGATAAAGGCAATGCCCTTCCCGGCCAGGGCCTCGCAGAACGACGAGTTCTCGGACAGGAATCCGTAGCCGGGGTGAACGGCTTGTGCGCCCGTGTCGATACAGGCCTTGATTATGCGGTCGGCGACGAGATAGCTCTTGGCCGACGGGGACGCGCCAATGTGCACCGCCTCGTCCGCCATCTGCACGTGCAGCGCATCTCTGTCGGCGTCGGAGTAAACGGCTACGGTCTTGATACCCATTTTACGCGCCGACTTTATGACCCGGCAGGCTATCTCGCCGCGATTGGCAATCAGAATCTTCTTAAACACTGCTGTCCTTTTGTTCAGCCTGAGCTTACAGCGGAATGTTGTCGTGCTTGCGCCAGGGATTGTCGAGCTTCTTGTTCCGCAGCATCGCCAGTGAACGACAGATTCTCTTGCGCGTGGCATGCGGTGCAATAACGTCGTCGATATAGCCGCGACCCGCCGCGATGAACGGGTTGGCGAATTTCTGTCGATACTCTTCGGTGCGTTCCGCGATCTTCGCTTCGTCCCCGATGTCTTTTCGGAAGATGATCTCCACAGCCCCTTTCGGACCCATGACCGCAATTTCGGCGCTCGGCCACGCGAGATTAACGTCACCGCGCAGGTGCTTGGACGCCATAACGTCATAGGCGCCGCCGTAAGCCTTGCGCGTTATGATCGTAATCTTCGGCACCGTTGCCTCGGCATACGCGAACAGCAACTTGGCACCATGCTTGATGATGCCCCCGTATTCCTGGGCACTGCCCGGCATAAAGCCCGGGACGTCGACCAGCGTAATGATCGGGATATTGAAGGCATCGCAAAAACGTACGAAACGCCCGGCCTTGATTGACGACTTGATATCGAGGCAGCCGGCCTGAACGAGCGGCTGGTTCGCCACGATACCAACCGGGTTGCCTTCCATGCGCGCGAGGCCGATGACGATGTTCTTCGCATGGTCGGGCTGCAGTTCCCAGAACTCCTTGTCATCGACGATCTTGAAAACCGCTTCCTTGATGTCGTAAGGCTTGTTCGGGTTGTCGGGGACCAGCGTGTCCAGCGACATCTCCTTGCGATCCGCCGCATCCGGCGTCGGTCGGTACGGGGCTTTTTCCCGGTTGTTCGACGGCAGGTAATTGATGAAACGCCGCGTCATGAGCAGCGCTTCGACGTCGTTTTCGTAGGCGCAGTCGCAAACACCCGACACGGTCGAATGCGTGACGGCGCCCCCCAGCTCCTCTGCCGTCACCGTCTCGTGCGTGACGGTTTTTACGACATCCGGACCGGTGACGAACATGTAGGACGTGTCTTTGACCATGAAGATGAAGTCGGTCATCGCCGGCGAGTAAACCGCACCGCCGGCACACGGACCCATCACGAGCGAAATCTGCGGCACGACACCGGAGGCCAGCATGTTGCGCTGAAACACTTCGGCGTAACCTCCCAGCGAGACGACGCCTTCCTGGATGCGCGCGCCGCCCGAGTCGTTGATGCCAATGACCGGCGCGCCAACCTTCATCGCCTGGTCCATTATCTTGCAGATCTTCTCGGCATGCGTTTCGGACAACGATCCGCCGAAGACCGTGAAGTCCTGGCTGAAGACAAAGACCATGCGGCCGTTGACCGTACCGTAGCCGGTGACTACGCCGTCACCGAGGACCTTGTTGTCCTCCATGCCGAAGTCGGTACAGCGATGTTCGACGAACGTATCCCACTCCTCGAAGCTGCCTTCATCGAGCAGCAGTTCGATGCGTTCGCGTGCCGTCAGTTTGCCGCGGGCATGCTGCCTGTCGATGCGCTCCTGGCCGCCTCCGAGGGAGGCCGCTGCGCGTTTCTCGGCAAGTTGCTCAACAATTTCTTTCATGGTTTCTTGCGCCCTTTTATCTTGCCCAGCACTTCGGTTGCGGCATGCACGATATTCGTTCCCGGCCCAAAGATAGCCGCAACTCCGGCCGCATACAGCATGTCGTAATCCTGCGGCGGGATGACGCCGCCACACACCACGATGATCTCCGGGGCACCGGCCGCCTTGAGGCCTGCAATGACCTGCGGCACCAGCGTCTTGTGGCCCGCGGCCTGCGACGAGATGCCGATGACGTGCACATCGTTCTCGATCGCCTCGCGGACCGCCTCCTCCGGCGTCTGGAACAAGGGACCGATGTCGACGTCGAAGCCAAGATCGGCGAAACCTGTGGCGATGACCTTGGCGCCACGATCATGACCGTCCTGGCCGAGCTTGGACACCAGCATGCGCGGACGGCGCCCTTCCTGTGCCGCAAATGCCTCGACGTCTTTCCAGATGGCCTGGAAGTCTTCATCGTTTTCGTAGGCAGCGCCGTACACCCCTGAAATCGAGCGCGTCATGGCCCGATACCGTCCGTAAACATCTTCGAGTGCATCCGAGATCTCCCCTACCGTCGCGCGCTCGCGGGCCGCATCAATGGCGAGCGCCAGCAAATTCCCCGTGCCGTCCCTGGCCGCCTCGGTAAGTTTGCCGAGCGCGGCGCGGCAAGCTACTTCGTCGCGGCTCGCCCTTACCTCTGCGAGGCGCGCGATCTGTGAGTCGCGCACGGCCGTGTTGTCGATGTCACGAATCTCGACCGGTGCTTCGTCCTGCGAGCGATACTTGTTGACCCCGACGATTACCTCTTCCCCGCGGTCGATGCGTGCCTGGCGAATGGCCGCCGCTTCCTCGATACGGAGCTTGGGCATGCCCGACTCGACGGCTTTGGTCATGCCGCCCATGGCCTCGACTTCATCGATGAGCTTATGCGCCTCGTGTGCGAGGTCGGCCGTAAGTTTCTCGACATAGTAAGAACCCGCGAGCGGGTCGACGACATTCGTAATGCCCGACTCTTCCTGCAGGACGAGCTGGGTGTTGCGTGCGATGCCCGCCGAGAAGTCAGAAGGCAACGCGAGCGCCTCGTCGAACGAGTTCGTGTGCAACGACTGGGTGCCACCGAGCGCGGCCGCCATGGCCTGCGTGGTGACGCGCATGATGTTGTTGTAGGGGCCATCTGCCGTGAGCGACACACCCGAGGTCTGGCAGTGCGTGCGCAGCATGAGCGAGCGCGGGTCCCGCGGCGAGAATTTCTCGGCCATGAGCGTGGACCAAAGCAGGCGTGCGGCACGCAGCTTCGCGATTTCCATGAAGAAATTCATGCCGATGGCAAAGAAGAACGACAGACGCGGCGCGAACTTGTCCACGTCGAGCCCGGACCTGATGGCCGTGCGGACGTACTCGATCCCGTCGGCGATGGTGTAAGCCAGCTCCTGGGCACAGGTCGCCCCCGCCTCCTGCATGTGATAGCCGGAGATCGAGATGGAGTTGTAACGCGGCATGTTGGCTGCCGTGAAGGCAATGATGTCGGCGACAATGCGCATCGACGGCTCAGGTGGATAGATGTAGGTGTTCCGGACCATGAACTCCTTGAGAATGTCGTTCTGCAACGTGCCGGCGAGCTTGTCGGGCGACACGCCCTGCTCCTCGGCCGCGACGACGTACATGGCCATGATGGGCAGTGCGGCGCCGTTCATGGTCATGGAGACGGACATCTTGTCGAGTGGGATGCCGTCGAACAGGATCTTCATGTCTTCGACGGAGTCGATCGCGACGCCCGCCTTGCCGACGTCGCCGACAACGCGCGGGTGGTCGGAGTCATAGCCGCGATGGGTCGCGAGATCGAAAGCAACCGAGAGCCCGGTCTGGCCGCCTTCGAGATTGCGGCGATAGAAGGCATTGGATTCCTCGGCGGTCGAAAAACCCGCGTATTGCCGTACCGTCCAGGGACGTCCGGCATACATCGTGGCACGGGGCCCACGGACATACGGCGCCATGCCGGGCAGCGAGCCAACGTGGTCAAGGCCATCGAGATCGGCTTTGGTATACAGCGGTTTGACGGCGATGCCTTCGGCCGTCTCGCGAGTCAGGGATTCAAGGGGTTTGTCCCGGCATTCCTGCTGAGCCAGCACGGCCCAATCATCGAGGGTTTTCTTGGGAAAATCAGTCATGTACGGGCTCGAATCGACAAGCCGTTGATGATAAATGATTTTACGGGGATAAGCGCATACCACTTAGGGTGTAGGGGTCTGAGTCCAGGTTCAGCGACAAGGGGCTCAGACCCCTATAGGGGTTGCGGATTGTACTTAATGCTATTGACAATCATTCTCATTTGCGATTGAATCATAGCCAACACCCTAACTGGTTGATTTTCATGTACGTCTGCATCTGCAACGCGATCACAGACAAGCAAATCCGGGCCGCCGCAGAAGACGGCGCCACGGACCTGCGCGGCTTGCAGGCAAAGCTTGGCGTCGCGACGGGCTGCGGATCCTGCAGTGATGCCGCCTCGGCCATCCTCGCGGAACACCAGAATCGCCCGGCCCCACAGCCGCTGCTCTATCAGCCAGTCCTTGCATAGCTAACCGTAACCATCGCCCTGCTCGTCGAGCAGGGCGATGGTCGCGTTTGCACGCTAGTCGCCAAGCGGCAGTCCGCTGGGCAATGACTCCGGAACGTCGCTGCGAAGATCCAGCATTGCCGGGTCCGTGAGCGCGAGCAGGAAGTCCAATAATTGCCTGATTTCCCGTTCCTTGAGATCGACGGGCGCGAGCTCGTTTGCCTGGGCAATGGCAAGAACCGCAGACGGGTCGTGCATCGCGGCCAGGTCCGTCGCATCGAGATCCGGGCGAGCCGGCATGCGCAGTTGCGAGGGATCGAAATTGAGGAGGGAGGCAACGGGGTCGAGGTGATGCCGCACGACCCCTTCAAGCGTGTCGTAGGCGCCTGAGTGCCCGTAAGGCGCCGTCTGAGCGACGTTCCGCAGCGACGGCACCCTGAACTTGTAACGGTCCCTGCGATCGCCGGAGACCCTCTCCCTGCCGAAATCCTCGTAGCCGCGCCCGTCCCCTTTGCCGGGGCCAACCTGGGGCATGGCGATCGCCCGGAACGACTGGTCGGTCTGGAACGTGCCCGAGTGGCAGCTCGCACAATTGCCCTTCCGGGGCGAGTAGAAGATACGCATACCTGCGATCGCGGACAGGCTCATGGCGCCGCGCTCACCCCGGAGGAATCGGTCGAACGGGCTATTGTCGGCTCGCCAGTTGACGGCCTCGAAAGCAGCGATCGCGTTGGCAGCGTGGGTAAACCGGATGTCGCTCGCAACACTCACGTCGGGGAAGACCGCGACGAACTGTTCGACATACCCGGGCAGTCCCTGCAAGCGCTCCGCAAGCTGTTCCCAAACACCGCCGGTACCCGCGAGGTTGCCGGCGGCCGCGGCATCGGCCACCGGGTTTTCACCGACCTGCCCCGCCATCTCGGTCCCCGATGTGACCGGGAACATCGCCTGGACAGCAAGAGGACTGTCGAGGCCTTCGGGCAGGTCGTAACCCGCCGGAGACTCGATGCCGTTCGGGTACGAGGGGTTGGGCTGCACCCGACCGTCATGGAAGGCACGTGCGAACTCCCGGGCGCCGAGGTTGAAGATCTGGGGAGCGTTGCGCGGCACGCGTTCGTGCACGGCATCCGGGCCCGCACCCGTATCGCGCGTGACGCCGAGTCCTCGCCCACCCTCACCGACCGGTAGTGCAAGGCCATCGCCTGTCCCTGTGAAGGAGTGGTGGCAAGTTGCACAGGAAATATTGAAATTACCGCTCAGGACCTTGTCGTAAAACAACTGCGCGCCGAGCGCGACCTTGGCTGGACTCGGCGCACCGTTGTCGTAGTAGTCAGCGTCGCCGACCGGTGGCGGCAACATGCCGCCGTTGCGCCCGCTACCGGCCGCCGCATCCTGTGACACGAAAAAGAAAATAGCGGCGACAGATGCGCCAAGAACGAAGAGCTTTTGCATGATTCACATCCTTGTTAATCAGGGACTGATAAGGATGCGAAGCCATGGCGAATACAGCTATTACTGAAAATAAGCGGATCGGCTAGATACTGGCAGGGTCCGCGAATGAGAATTCAAAGCCCGCAGACCTGGCGCCGGGAGTACGAAACGTGACGCGGAAACCGAAGCGCTTCAGGTAGCCCGCATAGCCGACAACACGGGATCCAACACGCTTGCCAACGCGCAAACTGGCAAGATTCGAAACGGCAACAAACCCGATGCGAGAACTGCAGCCTGCATCGCGCATAGCGTTGTCGCCCAGCAGGACAAGTGCCGGTGAAATGCGTCGCCCGCGGAAATCCGGAGTGACGAAAGACTTGAACGCGTAAGCACTGTCCGGACGCGTTACTACCCAGATCCCGTCGGTGTGTGGGCCACCGCCGACAGCGCGGAAGGAATAGCCCACTATCCGCCCGTCCTTGAGTGCCGCGAAGATCCTGTCTCCACGGGCAGCCGCCGCTCGCAGGAATTCCTCGGAAAGCTGGATCTCCCTGAGGTCGGGGTAGACGAGAAGTTCAGCGACGGAGAGTTCACGCAGCTCCAGATCGTGCATGCCATTAATAGGCGGCACGTCGTCATCGAGGCGCCGCTCGCGAATCTGGGCAATGCTGACCCCCAACAGCGAACCGATTTTTCCGGCCAGGCGGCGACTGATCGTACGCGCCCACCCCCAGCGACCGGCATCTGTTCGAAGGCGCGCAAGCCGGCCCCTAAACCCGGGCATGACGGCTACAGCGTCCTCGACGCCGCGACGATACCACCGTCAACCGGGATGACCGCGCCGGACACGTAGGCCCCGGCCCGTGATGCCAGGAAAATAGCGGTACCCGCCATGTCGGCAGGCTCACCCCAGCGCTTGAGCGGCACATGCCTGCGGATTTCCTCGCCCATCGCTGCGGCGATACCGGCCGTCATCTTGCTGGGGAACGGTCCTGGCGCGATCGCGTTGGCGGTTATGTGACGATCTGCCAGATGGGACGCGAAGGTCCTGGTCAGGTGATGGATGGCGGCCTTGCTCGGTCCGTACGAGTAGGTCCCCATCTTGTTGACATTGAGGCCATCGATGGAACCCACATTGATGATCCGCGCCGGGTCCTCGGCACTGGCCGAAGCCTCCAATAGCGGCAGCAACGCCTGCGTCAGGAAGAAAGGCCCCTTGACGTTGATGTCCATGACCTTGTCCCAGGCGCTCTCCGGGAATTCCTCGATCGCCGCACCCCAGGTGGCCCCGGCGTTGTTGACGAGGATATCGAGCTGCGATTCCCGCGACTTGATGTCGTCCGCCAAGCGATTGACGCCCTCGACGGTAGACAGGTCGGCCGGAATCGAGACGCACTCTCCGAGTTCTGACAGCCGGGCAGCCGTTGCGTCGCAGGCGTCGGCCTTGCGTGCCGAGATATAGGTCTTGACGCCGTTCGCAACGAACCCGGCGGCGATCATTTCACCGATTCCACGGGAACCACCGGTGACCAGGGCGACTTTCCCCGATATGTCAAACAGGCTTTTCATGGCCTAATAGTAACGCTTTAACTACAATAGCGCCCCAGAAGAAAAACCATTTCAAACCCGGAGCATCATATGAAAGGCGACGCCACAGTCATCGAGCACCTGAACAAGGTCCTCAAGAACGAATTGACGGCCATCAACCAGTACTTCCTGCACTCTCGTATGCTGAAGGACTGGGGCCTGACCAAGCTCGCTGAATACGAACACCACGAGTCCATCGATGAAATGAAACATGCCGATGAACTCATCGAACGAATCCTGTTCCTCGAAGGACTACCGAATCTTCAGGACCTCGGCAAACTGCGCATCGGCGAGGACGTGCCTGAGATCCTGCAATGCGACCTGGACATGGAGCTTGACGCCATTCCCGACCTCCGTGCCGGCATTGCGTACTGCGAAGCGCACAAGGACTACGTGACCCGGGACCTCTTCGACTCGATTCTGAAGTCGGAGGAAGAACACGTCGACTGGCTGGAAACGCAGCTCGAGTTGATCCAGAAGATCGGCCCGCAGAATTATCAGCAGTCGCAAATATAGCTGGTAATACACCCATGCTTTATCGGTTGTACGCCCTGACAATAGGTCGTTGGATCGATATCCAGATCAGGAATCACCTTCTGTACAAGAAGGTGAT
>CBDUMZ010000067.1:0-12234 GCA_965368465.1 uncultured Chromatiales bacterium | reverse complement strand
TCCAGGGCTGGCAGGGTCTCACTACTATAGGGTCCATCCTGGTAATCGTGGTAGATCAGGGATCCCCGCAAATCGACGTTGGATCTGGCGCTCTCATGTTCCAGCGTTACGTCCACCCCTACCTGGTAGACCGTGTCGTCCATCGCCGGCTCAGATGGCGTATCCGCTGCGCGGGTTATATTGTCAGTTTGCCCAATACCGGCCTCCAGCTCGATACCGATTTCAACGGCGCCGGCGCCTGTAAAGACGAGCAATAGAAGAGTGGCACTAAGTCTGCGTGCTTTTTTCTTTGAGTACATCGCTTCCTCCACTTCCTGAGCCGTATCCCCCACCATAATAAGAGCTGTAGTAGCCCGCGCCCCGCCCGAATCGCACCTGGTTCAGGATAAGATTCGTCGGCTTGTCCGCATCCAGCGTAGATACTGCATCCAATACGGCTTGCTTGGGCGTCATGCCCGCCTTGACGACCAACACGACCTGGCCAGAAATGGCAGCCAGCGCCCGGGACTCAGTAGTCTGCAACAGGGGCGACGAGTCTATCAAGATGATTTGCTTGGGATCGCGCTTGTGAACCTCGTTGATCAGACCCCGCATACGACGGCCTGATAGCAGCTCGGTCGCATGATCAAGTGACCTGCCCGCCGGAAGTAACGACAAACCTCCGACGTTCGTATCCAGAATAATGTCGTTCAGATCGGCTACCTCTCCCTCGAGGTAATCGGTTAGACCTTTTTCGTCCTGCGCGTCAAATAGCGTTGAAATGTGTGGCTTTGGAATGTCCGCATCGATGAGAAGAACGGATGTATCCAGTTCCCTGGCGAGACTTAGAGCCAGGTTGATGCAAGTAAATGTCTTGCCGTCACCGGACAACGCGCTGGTCACCAGTACAACATACCCGGAATCAACGGTGTCCGCATTGGAACCAAACGCGTTCGCCAGAATCGGCCGCTTGATCACCCGATACTCATCCTCGAAAACCTTGTTTTCGGCCTCCGGCGCTATGAGACCGGCTTCGCGCATTGCCTCCCGATCAATCTGGATCATCCGATGAGGCGTATTGTCCGAAACGGGGAGTGTCACCGTCCCTTCGGGATCCAATCCCTCGTCGCCATTGTTGATTTCAATTCGGCCAATCTTCTTGTGCTTCCGTGGCCTGGCTTGTCCGGACCGCTCTTCCTGCACCTTGCGAAGTGCCTCAACGAGCTTGCTCATGCACCACCTCCGCTAAGAATCTGTCGAACGAACACGCCGCCGGGCTCTCGAAGAATGAAAGCCACACAAAATGTGGCAAATAACACGCCGAAAGAGATCATGTAGGTCGCCAGCTCCAGCCTGCGATCCGCACGATGTCGCTCGATCCAGGTCATGCTGACAGCACCGAGTACCGGCAGCCCTGTTGACTCCCTGAGATCCGCAACATCGTGAAAAACAGGTCTTAACAAATGCAGCAACCACGCGATCCCGCCTCCTGCGCCGAGCCCTGCAACCAATACCGCAAGTATCAACAGGGCGCGCTGCGGCGATACCGGTACAGTCCCAACATAAGGCGGATCAATCAGCCGAAAATTCACAACTGCTGCTTCCTGCTTGCGCGACGCGATCACTTCCTGCTCCAGCAGCCCTCGCAATTCGTCGTAGGTCTCTTTCACCTGATCATAGTCGCGGGTTAGCTCTGTCAGCTCTGCCTCGATTGCCGGAATCACGTCAACCCTTGCCCGCAACTCCGCAACCTTTCTTCTTTCGCGAGTAAGCTGGCTCTGCAGCCCGGCAATTTCGACGTCAACTTCATTCAAGGCAATACTCAGCTGCTGGTAGACGGGATTGTTTGCCAAAATCGACGTGTCGTCTTCTCCCGCATTGCGCATCATTTCAAGTTGCGCGTCGCGCCGCTTAACAAGTTGATCCATCTGTTCCCTGGTGGAAATTACATCGGGATGCCTTTCGGTAAACCTGAGGAGCAACTCGTCGAGCTGGGATTCAAGCTCGGCAATGCGTGTATCGATATCTGTCGTGGGACCCGTACCTGCAGTCCCGGACTCGCCCCCGCCTCCCGCAACATACGGGTTTGCGCCACGACGTTGTGCCTGCAGCGCACTGCGACGACTCTGCGCATTTTCAAGCTGAGCCTCCAGTACCGCGATCTCGTCCAGTTCATCCTGCAGGCGATTGAAGTACCCTCCACCGTCTCCGGGGAGAAGGCCAACATTCTCCTGTTTGAAATCGGCGAGTGCCTGCTCACGCTCGCCTAACTGGATTTCGTACTTTTCGATTTCGCTCCGAAGAAAATCAATCGTTTCGTCCGAACTATCCTGCCGCCCGCGTACAACGTCATCCATGAACTCGTTCAGCAATGAGTTCACCACGGCAAGGCTCATACTGCGGTCCTGGTCCCGAAACGCGATCGTATATATTCCGTCGTTCGGCCTTGGCTGGCGTTCGATTCCCGGCGACCCGGTGATGACGATCTTCTGGGTTAGCGAACTGATCAGGTCGTTTCTTGCCAATGGCGTGGGTGCCCTCAACAGCAGATCGGTCTCCGCCGCAACCTTCTCAAGAACCGGCCGGCCAAGCATCGCCTGCTTGACCAGATTGACCTGACTATCAACCTGATCCTGCCCGACCACGGTCCCGATTACCCGGTCCAGTCGCGACCGGGTCTCAACGAAGAACCGGGCATTGGCCTCGTAAACGTCCGGCATGGTGTAAATCGTCAACCATCCAATCGTGCAAACGACCCACGCCACGGCCATAGCCCACCAGCGAAAACGCCATGCACCTACTATTTCACGGCGTAGTAATTTGAGAATCTCGTCCATTAGTTCCCTAGAACCTCGATTCCGGCACGATCAGTACGTCGCCCGGATACATAAAGATGTTTTGGCTCATGTCGCCATCTTCGAGAAGATCGTTTAGCCGAATCTTGCATTCGACAGTCGAACTGCCGTCTAACGATCGAATGATTTGCGCCCTGTTTCCGGCCGCGAAGTCGTCGAGCCCTCCCACCGATACAACAACATCGAGAACGCGAATATCGTCTCGATAGGGGATCGACTGTGGCGTCACCACGTTGCCTATGACCTGGATCTGATTTGACGATCCTTCGGACGCAACGATGATATTCACTTTGGGCAAGCGTAGATACTCGGAGAGAACCTCCTCCATATCTCTCGCAAGCTCCGTAGGCGTCTTGCCTACGGCGGTCATGTCCTCGACAAGAGATATCGAGATCTTGCCGTCCGGACGTACCGGGACCGTCCCTGACAGCTCGAGCTCCCGCCACACAAAGATCTCGAGTACGTCTCCGGCCCCGATAATGTAGTCCTGAGAACTCGCTTCGGGCTCCGGACAAACCGGTGCCCGACCCGTGCCGCTACTTGCGCACGAGGCCACACCCAACAAAAGGACAGCGAAACAGTAGCTTATGTAACGCCTACCCGCGCGAAAACCCATGTCAAACATCAAATCTCTCCGTTCACAGTTACGTGAGTGTCCATCCACTCTTGAAGCAACACCCGAGCACCATCACAATTTCGTTCGCACGCGGCGGATACAATATTCACTCCCGCGTCGTATCTGCCAAGCAGCACATTGATACCGTAAATGATCTTGGCCTCCAAGTCGCTGGCGGTCTGTTTCCCACCGACGTCGTACCAAAGATACAGCATTCGTTCTTCACCATTGGTCGCCGCCAGGTATATTTCCCGAACGAACCAGAAATTCGTCGCATTGCTCAACTCGACCTGCCGAATCTTCTGGCTCTCAATAGACCAGGCATCGGAACCTTCAATCCGATTGTGGTACCCAATCAGTTCTTGCCCCTGCGTCTGCCCTTGGTACAGATTTCGGTAGGCATACACAGCTCCCTCGCTGCTCACATAATTTTCAGTCGCTTCCGCAGCCGCACCGACGTAGTGGGGCCGCCAACCCGGCGGATCCGAATCGCCGATCCTCCAGGCACCCTGAGCCGTCGGCATCAAAATTCGTACGTCGTCATCGGTCGCCACAAATGCATTTGCAAAAACAACACCGCTCGATGCAAGCAGTGCAAGCGCGCAGGCGCTTAGAGCGGCCACGGGCCTCGCAGCCGGGCCAGGACTGACATCCTCGGAAGGTTTGGGCGCATTCGAACGATCGCTCATTTCCGATCCTTCCAGCCCACGAGCGAACTTCAGGTAGGGTATCAGCATTACAGCAAACAGAACCCAGCCGAAGTAGTAATGGTCATGCGTCACCAGGAAATGCTGCATGTCGGTCAAGTGTCCTGCATAAACGACTGTAAAAACGCGTAGCCAGTTCGTGAGCAATGCCATGCCTATTGCGGCAGCGATGACCAGGAATCGGCTGCGGACAGTCTTGAGGTAGAGCAGACTATAGAGAACCGACAGGGCGATCGCGACGATCAGGTAATGCAAGCCGCTGCACCGCGCCTCGACTTCGAACGCGCCGGCAGGAAGATTCACCATTGTGCCTTCGACGTAGGCACTGACCTGGAACAGCCAAAGACCCACAGCCACCGCCTTGACGGTCAGCAGCTGCAAGACGTAGTTGCCGCTCTCCCAGATCGGAACAGCCAGGTAGAGATACGCAACCTGCGCCCAAAGCCCCTTGGCTACCTTCCAGCCTGCGACGACCAGTAGCATGGTCCAGATGATTGCGGGAAGTACAAGCTGGTGAATGGCCTGGATGCTCGCGAGTACGGCCACCAGCCAAACGGCCAGGAGAGCCGCAAGAAGCACCAGCGCCGGAAAAAAGGGCCGCGGCGGCAGTCTGCGCAGAACATCCCGTTGCACGAATACCAGGTAAGCGAAAATGACCAGGATCAGGTGGCCATGCGTAAACCGCGTACTTGCGAGCCAGAACTCATGCAGGGATACCCAGGTCGGCCAGAGGAAAATGACAGAAATCCCGCACACTGCGACAACGAAATGCCAGGACGACAAAGGGGCGGAAAAAAACTTTGGCATGACCAATCCAGGCCCGTCAAAGTGAATCGAGAAGTTGGACAGCATCTGGGCGACTTGGGAACGTCGTTCCCGAACTCAGCATCTCTTCGAGGATCGCCTTGGCCTCGCCCTTTTCTCCGGCACCAGCCAGGGCGCTGGCGAGGTGAAAACGGATTTCCGCGACGTCCGGTGCCTGCCGGACCGCTTCGCGCAGCAGAGGTACTGCTCTGCCGTAGTCACCTTGCTGCGCGAGTATCCAGCCCAGGGTGTCAGTAATGCTTCCGACCGTCGGGGCAAGCGCATGCGCTTGCTCTGCGACAGCCACAGCACGCGTATCGTTCGCGAGGGAGTAACGCCACGCAAGGTTATTCATCCCCACCGCATCGAGCTCGCCTGCGCTCAGGAGTGCTTCGTACTCTGCAATAGCTGCGGGTATAGCACCTTCGCTTTCCAGCACCCTCGCGTACAGGGAACGCACCGAGTGATCTCCGGGATGATCCCGTAACCAGGCTTCGAGGGATTGCGACGCGTTGCCTGTGCCGGCAACTGTACGAGCCCGAGCCAGTCGAACCGCAACGTCCCGATCCAGCTTCATGCCGGCGGCGGTCTCGAAAGCGGCTACCGCTGCGTCGCCATCACCTCTTGCGAGGCTGATATCACCCTGCAGAACCGGGCACCGAAAGTCGTTGGACGACAGTTTGCAGAACGCACTCGCACTCTCATTTGCAGCGTCATAGTAGTCGTTAGCCAGCTGAACCTGGGCGAGGTCATACTGGAAGGTTGCATTGCCGGGTGAGGCCGAGACTGCACTCATGAGAGCACGTAGAGCACTTTGACGTTCGCCCTTGGCCATCAACGCCAGTCCCCTGAAATGATCGAGATTGGCGCTGGCACCGAACTTCGACCGCGCCTCATCCACAATGCCCAGGACCACGTCCGGGCGGTCCAAAGCCAGCTCGAGGCGCGCGAGTATCAGGTACGGGGTGATGGAGTCCGGAGCGCTCTCAATGGCCTTTTGGACGTACGGCCGCAAGTTATCCAGCGACCCGGCATCCTGAAAAATCATCCCCAGCGTCACGATGGCCGGCGCGTATGCCGGGTGCGATTCGAGCAGGGACTGGAGTCGCATAGCGGCGGCAGTGGTCTCACCATTGGACAAGGCAATCCGGCTCAAACTGAACAGCGCGGTCAGGTTTTCGGGATCGAGGGACAGCGCTTTCTCATACGCGGAAGACGCGCGCTTCGGCGCACCGATGGATTGCCAGAGAGCACCGGCGATCGTATGCACTGAAGGATCGTCCGGATTCTGTTCAAGCAGCCTGTTGCTCTCGGCGATCGCTCTGTCGTTATCGCCCTGCCTGACGAGTGCGGCGATCAGCAATGTCTGGCGCCGCAGGTCACTTCCGGCCCTGACGGGCATGTTCTCGAGAACCTCAACCGCCTGTCCGGCACGATCGACCCGCAGATACGCGGACGCCAGAGCCAGGGTTACCATATCGTTGCCGGGCTCCAGTTCCACACCGCGCTTGAAATACTCCAACGCCGCTTCGTCATCACCGGAAGCCAGTTGCGCCCGCCCCAGCATCGACAGGTACATCGCATCAGCCTGGCCAAGGTCATCGGGCGCCAACAGGATATCCAGCGCACCACCCGGGTTGTCGAGCCTCAGACGGGTCTCGGCCAGCAGGCGACGGGTAGCATCACCCCCTGCGTTCGCCCGAACGGCTGCGATTAGATGTGATTCAGCCTGGCGCAAATTCTGCTGGGAGAAATTGATCGCACCCAGAATGGCGCGTCCACGCGCATCGCCCGAGTTCTTCGCCAGGTAGTCCTGCAACGCTAACTGTGCGCTGTCGAAGTCGCCTCTAGCAAATGCCAAGCGTCCCTCGAGAAAACCCGACGCCGGATGATCCGGGAACCGGGCTCGCAACTCATCCAGTTGGGCGCTGGCTGCGTCGAGTTGTCCAGAGTCGATGAGCGACGAAACCAGGTTAACTCGTGCCGAGAAATTCTCTGCCAATGGGCTTCTTTCCGTCTGCAATTGCAGCGCTTTCTCGAATGCTTCGGCGGCCTCGGTGTAGTCGCGCCCCGCCTGCAGTAGATTGCCACGTGCCAGCCAGACTGAAGGCACATCGGGGTTGTTTTCGGCCGCTATATCGAGCAGGCGTGCGGCTTCGGTCATATCGCCCGTGCTTGCCCGAACCATCGCCAGTCCGGTAAGCCCGTCCGCAGAGGCGGGGTCTTGCTCAATTGCCTTTGCATAAAGGCGATCTGCGTTCGCGAAATTATTCTGGGCAAGCTGGACATCGCCCAAGAACACCAATACTGGCGTATCGGCGGCATGCGACTCGAGGTTGGGTACGACGCGCTCGAAGACTTCCGTGGCTCGCCCCTGGCTCAGCAGGGCACGACCGTATGCCATCCAGGTGGATGCACTCGTATCGCCCAGCTCGATGGCACGCTCGAACTGCCCGGCCGCGCCCGGGAAGTCTCCCAGCTGATAATAAGCCTCGGCCAGCAGCCGTCGTCCGCGCATGTCATCCGGTGCTGCCTGCAGGAGATTTTGCAGCTCAATTACCGCACTACGGTAGTCCGCAGCGACAACATGCTCTTCGGCCTGGGCGAGGCGCTCCTCCGGAGTCGGCTGGCAAGCGGAAATGAGCATGAAAACCAGCGCGAGCACCGGCCCGAGAATTCGTTGCCTGTTTCGTGTCATAGGATTGTCTGTTCGGGATATAGCGGCTAAGTACCGGATTATAGGCCCATTTTGAAAGAAATCGTCGATACCGGTCCTAAACCGAGCGTGAAGCCTGTCACACTTTCTCCGGAGCAACGCTCATACGGAAAACGAGCTCGGTACCGGCACCGGGTGCACTGTGAACGTCCAGGCGTCCGCCGACGGATCGCAGGGCTTCCTTAATCTGGTAAGCGCCTATTCCCACACCCTGTGTACCCTTGGTGCTGTCAAAGGGTTTGAACAGCCGATCTCGCACGAATGTCTCGTCCATGCCGGCACCTGTGTCCGCCACCGTAATCGTCACTGACCCGCCGGCCTCGTCCAACCGGACTTCAATCGTCCCGTCATCGGGCGTCGCGTCCTGGGCATTGCGTATGGCATGGATCAGGGCCATGAACAATCGGTCCCGATCGCCCCGGATCCATACCTGCCGGTCAACGATTAGGCCCCGCGGCGCGGGTTGCCGGTCCTGGCAATCGGACACTGCCTGCAGCACCAGCTTGCCTACCTCAACACGCTCCACTGCCGAAGCGATTGATGTCTGACGCAAATGCTCTATTACGCGTCGAAGTCGCTTGACGCCGTCGGAAATCGTGTCGATGGCGTCGTCAATGAACTCGGGATTGTCCTTGTGGCGCTCCGCGTTCTCGACGATCAGGGATTGCTGCGCCACCAGGTTCTTCAGGTCATGCATGAGAAAGGCTGTCAGGCGATTGTATGCTTCAAATTGTCGAGCCTCAGAGAGCAGCGCATCGGATCGTTCCTGCGCAAGATGAACCGCGATATGATTTCCGACGGTCTTGAGTAGATCCCGATCCTCATAATTCAGATCATTGCGGCCCGGCGCCTCCGCCAACATGATCAGGCCAACCAGTTCTCCCCGGGACATCAGGGGCACGACAAGCCAGAGGTCCTTTATCTCTGCGGCCCAATCTGCGAGTTCCAGCCCCTGGTACCTGTCAGGGTGTTGCGCCAACTCGAACAGATCGACGATCCAGCCTTCTTTCTGGATGAAAGCCACCAAAGGGTCATCGGCGTCTATGCTGGCGACGTGGCCATCGACATTGTACGTTGCAGCCAAAACGAAATTCTCGTTGGCGGAGTCCCTCGTCCAGAGAATGCCGGCAGGGCTCCCCACAATCTGCGCCATCGCCATGACGACTACGTGGCGCGTCGAACTGTCCTCGAATTCAGCCAAAGCCGCTACCAAGCGCAGCCATTCGTCGCGGTAGTCGTACTTGTTCCGAAAAAAGTGCTTGCTCAGGAATACCCTGGCCCGCGCCCGCAGGACACTCGAAAACATCAGTACCACGAGTACCAGCGCGGCCCCCGCAAAGAACACGATCCGGGCAATACTGCCCCAGGTTCCGCCGTACAAGAGCAGGAGATACCCACCCAGGCTCATCAACAACAGGTAGATGCCAACGGCAACGAGTGCCGTCGAGTAGAAGACGACCTGCCGCGAGACGAAGATCTCCATGTCCCAATCTGGATTCCGGCGTGCTGCCAGCGCGACGAACGGGACGAACAGAATATTCACAGCACCACGAGCAATCCACGTCGCGGCATCGATATCGTTGAACAATACACCTTGGGAATACAAAAACAGGTCATAGGCAAAAATACCGCCCAGGCCTATTGTCAAAGCCTTGACACTTGAGCGGAGCGCGGGCGGTGCATTGCGGTACAGCTGCTCAATGACAACGAGTCCTATCAAGGAGATTGCGAGCCCTCCGGGGATCGCTACGGAACTGATATTGCCGACGGTGCCAATGAAAGTATTGCTCGCCCAGACCCAGGCTCCTGCGATCAAGACAAGTACCCAGCCTGAGAGGGCCGCGACGCGGACATTCCGGGACAGGCCCGCATGCGCGAGAAACGTCAGCCAGGAACCCGCCCTAAGCATTTCCGCCAGGAATACAAGTTCGCCGGACAGTCCGCCTCCGGAAATCTGCCAGGCCATTACGCCGCTCCAGGCTGCACTCATTCCGCAGGCAGCGATAAGGTACCCCCCAATCTTGCGGCCACGCCAACTGGTCATTAGCATCAACGTCAGCAGCACGTAGAGTGCTCCGAGTGCGACGTAACTGCCTGCCCCGAATGTGACCATGTCTTTTCCCGTATTTATCGGCGCGCGAAGATGAAATAATACATGACCTGATCACCATGACCCGCGGCAAATGACGTAGTGCCCAAAACAGTCGACCTTCAGAAGAAGACACTCTTACTCGTGAGCTGCGTCGTCGGCCTGCTACTCACGCTGCATTTCTTTCGCCCCCCTGCCGGTGGTCTTTGGACCCAGGTCTTCTTCGACTCGCTGCATGTGCCGGTTTTCGGCTTGGTCGCAATCCTCATCTACCTGATGGGAGATGCGTCATCGAACTGGCTGCGGCGCGCAGCTATCTCGGTTGCTGTTGCTTCAGCGCTCGGAGTGCTCAGCGAAGCTGCGCAGATATTCACTTCGCGTGACGCATCCTTGCGAGACCTGGTTGCTGATTGTGTTGGCGCCGCAGGTTTTCTGGCGATATTTCTCGCCATCCGACCCAGCCTGGCTTTTTCGATAGCGCAGCGATTCCTGCTACTGGGGTCAGCGGTCTTGCTGCTCAGTTGGGTGCTGGCACCAATTGCCGTGACCAGCGCAGCCTATGTCGAGCGCTACTCCCAGTATCCCGCCATCGTACGTTTTGATAGTCATTTCGGACGCGTGTTGACGCGAGCGCAGAACATAGACTACGAGATCGTTGCACCTGAGAAACTCGAAGCGGCGCACGCCCTCGTTACCCTGCGGGACAAACCGTGGCCAGGCGTCGCTTTTCACGATGTCTGGCCGGACTGGAGTCGGTACAAGACCCTGGTCATCGTACTGGGTGTCAACGAGGAATCGCCCCTGCAAATCAACGTCCGGGCACATGACGAATCGCACAAATCGAGCAATGCCTTTAGCGACCGCTTCAATCGCTCCTATACACTCGATCCGGGAAGACACGTTCTAAGAATTCCATTGACCGACCTGGCCAATGCCCCCAGAGGGCGATCGATGGATCTGAGCCGGATGTCGGAACTCATTCTCTTTAGCGATGCATCGAATGCGGGGCGCTCGTTTCGAATCTACGAGATTCGACTTGAATGACTAGCGCGATCCCTTGCCCCAGAGCACAACTTCGACCGTCTGCAGGATGATCATCAGGTCCAGGAACACGTTGTGGTTCTTGACGTAGTAGAGGTCATACTGGAGCTTCTCCGCGGCGTCGTGCTCGGTCGACCCGTACGGATAGCGAATCTGCGCCCAACCGGTAACGCCCGGCAGCACGGCGTGCCGTTCCGCGTAGTAGGGAATTGACTCAGACAGCTTCTCGACGAACTCCGGTCGCTCGGGACGGGGTCCGACAATACTCATCTCACCGCGGATGACGTTGAAGACCTGCGGCAGCTCGTCGAGGCGCAGCTTTCTAAGGACGCGCCCTACCCGCGTAATCCGCGGATCGTTCTCTTCCGCCCACACGGCCTTGCCATCGGCTTCGGCATCTTCGCGCATGCTGCGAAACTTGAGCACGCTGAAATTCTCGCCCCGGAAGCCGACCCTGACCTGCCGGTAAAGAATCGGCGCGCGAATACCATCCTCGATCTTGATCGCGAGGATAATCAGCGCCATAAGCGGCAGACACAGCAGGCCCACAACAGAGCCAACAGACAGGTCGACCAGGCGCTTGAACAGGCGCCGCGGTCGACTGATCCGAAAACCGGTGGAAAAAATGAGCCAGCCGGGCCGAACCAGGTCGATCCGTATCTTGCCGGTCTCACGCTCGAGAAACTCGATGATATCGATGACCTGGACACCGCGCAGTTTGCACTTCAGGAGGGCACCGACCGGGAGATTACCGCGTCGATCGTCCATCGCAATCACGATTTCGTCGGCATTCAAATTGCCACTCACCTGGTCGACGCACGCATCTTCGAGTATTAGCTCGCCGCTGGTCTCCAGGACCTCGGTATCGCCCGGTGCCGCAACAGTGGCGACAACCTTGAACCCGCGACGGTCCGCCTTGCGGCGCAAATCGGAAATGGCGGCCGCCCGTTTTCCCGCGCCGTAGACGATAGTCCTGTGCCGAAAGATGTTCTCATCGGCATGGCGCAGGAAGTAATACCTGAGCCCCAGGATCAGTACCAACGAGTAGAGGAGCGCGATAATCCCCAGGTATTGCATGAGCTGCGCGGAACGAATGATGAGAAACACGAGCGTTAGCGCAATCGAGCCGAGCGCGAAACCGACAAGTACCCGGACAAAGGCCTCGTGAAAATAAATTCGCTGGTGAAACTGATACAGCCCCGTGGACACCAGGCTGATCAGCATGACCACGGCAAAAACACCTGCGCGAAACGCCAGCGACCCAAATCTCGCCTCGCAGGCCTCTATGCTTCCACAAGAAATAATGGCCGCGACGTAGACGGACGAAAACAGGACCAACAGCTCACCGACGCCCAGCAAAAGCAGCGGCGTGCGAATTGTCCTGTTTATTGACCAAGCGGGCATTTTTCTGGCTTATTTAATTTTAG
>CBDUMZ010000066.1:0-12247 GCA_965368465.1 uncultured Chromatiales bacterium | reverse complement strand
CCCGGCAGTCTTCGCGGCGTCATTCAGGACTTCCAGCTCATGATGATCGGCCCCGCCTGGCTCCTCTCGGTGATGTACAAGCGCTTCCAGATACCCTTTTAGGGCTAGTGCCGCTAGGGTGGAACTGGTCTAGAATCTACGCCCCGAATCATAAATCCCAGGAAAACAGCCGTGGGCGCAAAAGCACTCGATCCACTCGATCTCTACGACATTCGCTCGGAACTCAGTGAAGACGAAGCCATGGTCAAGGATACCGTCGGCCGCTTTGTCGACGATCGGGTCATTCCGCTCATGCGCGAGGCTTTCGAGCAGCACACCTTCCCCATGGAGCTCGTCGGCGAGGTCGCGGCGCTCGGCCTGTTCGGCAGTTCGATCGACGGTTACGACTGCGCCGGCCTCAACGGCGTCAGTTACGGGCTGATCTGCCAGGAACTGGAACGCGGCGACAGCGGCCTGCGCAGCTTTGTCTCGGTGCAATCGAGCCTCGTCATGTTCCCGATCCATGCCTACGGCTCCGACGAACAAAAAGACCGCTGGCTGCCGGCCATGGCGCGTGGCGAAGCGGTCGGTTGCTTCGGGCTGACCGAACCGCATGGCGGTTCGGACCCCGGCAACATGAAGACGCACGCGAAAAAGGACGGCGACGACTGGATCATCAACGGCGCCAAGATGTGGATCACCAATGCGCCGATCGCCGACGCAGCCGTTGTCTGGGCGAAGACGGACGAAGGCGTCAAGGGCTTCATCGTCGAGAAGGACATGCCCGGCTACGCGACCCAGGAGATCGAGAACAAGTTCTCGCTGCGCGCCTCGGTAACGGGCGCCCAGTTCTTTGACAACGTACGCGTACCCAGGGCAAGCGTGCTCCCCGGTGTTTCGTCGCTCAAGGGCCCGCTGAGCTGTCTCACGCAGGCGCGCTACGGCATCGCCTGGGGTGTCATCGGTGCAGCACAGGCCTGCCTCAACGAAGCACTGAACTACTCACAGGACCGCGTGTTGTTCGGCAAGCCGGTTGCCCACACGCAGGCTATGCAGATTCGTCTCGCCGACATGGCGCGACGCATCACCACGGCACAATTGCTGGCCTTGCGTCTCGGCCGCCTGAAGGACAAGGGCGAGTTGACCCCGTCACAGGTGTCGCTCGCGAAATGGAACAACTGCCGGGCGGCGCTCGACATCGCGCGCGATGCGCGTGACATTCTCGGCGGCGCCGGTATCAGCGCCGAATACGTACCGATTCGGCACATGCTGAATCTCGAGAGCGTGATTACCTACGAAGGTACCGAGACCGTCCACCAGCTCGTTATCGGCAAGGAACTCACAGGCGTCAACGCGTTCGGATGACGAGCGCTTGACCGACAGACGCCTGCCGACCGACCGCGACATGTGGCGCATCGCTGCGCCCATGATCCTGTCCAATATTTCCGTGCCCTTGCTCGGCATGGTCGACACGGGCGTCACGGGACATCTCGAGAGCCCCACGTACCTCGGCGCCGTAGCCATCGGCGGCACGATCTTCACATTCCTGTACATGAGCATGAACTTCCTGCGCATGGGCACGACGGGCATCGCGGCGCAGAGCTTCGGTGCGGACGACAACGACGGGCTGCGCGTATCGCTGGGACAGGCGCTGATCGTCAGCCTCGCGATCGCCGTCGCCATTCTTCTCCTCCAGGTGCCTGTCGGCCGCTTCGCCATTTCCCTCCTGGGCGGCGATGCCGAAACGCAGCAACACGCGGCAACGTACTTCTCGATTCGCGTGTGGAGTGCGCCGGGCACGCTTGCGAACTATGCGCTGATCGGCTGGTTTCTCGGCCTGCAGAACGCGCGCGTGCCGCTGCTCATCTTCCTGACGATCAACATCACGAACATCGTGCTCGACCTCCTCTTTGTCGTCGTCTTCGGCATGAAGGTCGATGGCGTCGCGCTTGCATCCGTCATAGCCGAGTATTCGGGGCTGCTGGTCGGGACCGCGTTCGCCATCGACGCACTGCGCCACCGCGAGGGCCACTGGCCGCTGGCGCGACTGACCAACCTTGCCGCCTACGGGGCCTTTTTCTCTGTCAATGCGAGCCTGTTTATTCGCTCCATCGCGCTGATGTTCACGTTCGCCTTCGTCACCGCACAGGGCGCACGTCTCGGCCCCGCGATCCTCGCCGCGAACGCGGTCCTCATGAACTTCCAGAACCTGACGTCGCTGGGGCTCGACGGGCTCGCGCACGCCGCGGAAGCCATGGTCGGCAAAGCGGTGGGGCAGAAGGACGATGAGACGCTGCGCTACACCGTACGGCTCACGTTGAAGTGGTCACTGTTCTTCGCGGCCGGGTTCACGGTCGCCTATGCGCTTGCCGGACCGCTCATCGTTCGCATCCTGACCGACTTGCCGGACGTACGCGCGACAGCAATGGTCTACCTGCCCTGGCTGATCGCATCGCCGCTGATCTCGGTCTGGTGTTTCCTCTACGATGGCGTCTACGTCGGCATGACCCGCGCCAGGGAAATGCGCAACATCATGATCTTCTCGACCTTCGGCGTATTCCTCCCGGCCTGGTTTCTCACGCAGTCATTCGGTAACCACGGCCTGTGGTTTGCGCTGCTGCTCTTCATGGCCAGCCGCGGTATCGGCATGCACCTCGGTTATGTGCGACGCCCGACGGTCCGGCTAAAGGACGTTCACTAGGCGCTCTCGGCAGCGCGCCGCGCACACAGCCGGTGCGCATTGCTCCTGGCCCAGAAGAAGCCCAGCGTCCCGGACAGGATGTTCGCAACGGCGTAGGCGCCGAAAATTCCCGCTATGCCGAACAGGGACTTGCCCACGAACGCGAGCGGCACGTAGAGGACCAGTATGCGTGTCACGCTGATAGCGACGCCGGGCATGGGGTTGCCGAGCCCGTTGAACGCCGCGTTGACGACCATGACGAGACCGTATGCGCCGTAGCTTATCGGTGCCATCCACATGAAGAGGCGCGTGACGTCCGTCACGGCGGGATTGTCGCTGAACAACTGGGGAACGACGCCGGACAGCAGCGCGAGACCGGCGGCGATGACCAGCCCGCTGACGATACAGAAGCGGGCACAGAGCCGCAGTGCATGCTGGATGCGGTCCTCCTTGCCTGCCGACAGGTTTTGTCCGACGAACGGGCCGATGATCGACGACATCGCGTAGTAAATCACAAGCACCATCGACTCGACCCGGCTGGCAACGCCGAATCCCGCGACGGCCTCCGGCCCGTAGCGCGCGATCATCGCCGTGATCAATGCCATGCCGACGGGGACAATCGCGTTGGTCCCTGCTGCCGGCAGGCCGACGTGCAGGATGTCCTGCCAGGAGCGTCGCACCTCGCCGGGTTCGGCTTTCTTGAAGCTGATCAGGTCGAGGCGGAACGCCAGGAAATAAACGGTTCCCGCAAACATCGCGCCGCGTGCGAGCAGCGCCGCAATCGCCGCACCGTTCAGGCCGAGTGCCGGGATGGGTCCCAGTCCGAAAATGAAAATCGGGTCCAGTCCGACATTCAGAATCGCGCCGGCGACCATGAGCTTGCTCGGCAGCACCGTATCGCCGGTGGCGCGCATGCTGCTCGTGCCGACCATGCCGATGACGAGAAACGGCACGCCGCAGTAGAGGATCGTCATGAATGTCCGGATCATCGGAATCATGTCTGCCGGGGCGCCAAGCAGGCGGAACAGCGGTTCGATCGTGAGAATTCCCACCAGCGACAGCGCCGCCGTGACGAGAAACGACAACAGCAGGCTGTCGGTAGACAGGCGCCTGGCGCGCCGGTGATCGCCCGCGCCGATTGCGCGCGCGACGACGGACGAGGTTCCCGCGCCGAGGCCGATCGCCACGCTGGTCACAATCATCAGGATGGGAAAGCCGAAGCTGTACGCGGCCAGTTCCCGGTCGCCAACCATCCCCAGGAAATAGGTGTCGATGAACGACTGCGCCATCAGCGTCGTGATGCCGAACAGGACCGGCACGGTCATGGCGATCAGGTGACGGCCTACGGGCCCTTGCGTCAGTCTGGCGGGTTGGGAATTCACTGGGACTCGATGGGCTATGATGAAGATGGACGAATACAGGTAATGGCGATGAAACTCAAGACCGGCAGGGTCGCGGGGATGGAGCACGACTGATGGGCTGGAAACGACTATCCGGAAAGGTCGTCTATGAGAACGACTGGATGCAGGTCCGGGAGGACGAGGTTATCAATCCCGGCGGCGGCCGCAATGCCTACGGCCATGTGCATTTCAAGAACCGGGCCGTGGCCATCGTGCCGCTGGACGACGATGAGCATACCTGGCTGGTCGGTCAGGACCGCTACACGCTCGGCGAATATTCCTGGGAAGTCCCCATGGGCGGCGCGCCGCTCGCCGAGGATCCGCTCGACGCGGCCCGGCGCGAACTGCGCGAGGAAACCGGCATCGTCGCGGCGAACTGGACGAAGCTCATGGACCTGCATACGAGCAACTCGATCACGGACGAGGTCGGTCACGTTTACGTCGCGACGGACCTCACGTTCGCGGAGACGGCCTTCGAGGAAACCGAGGTTCTCGCGATACGCAAGCTGCCGTTGGCGGACGCCGTGCAAATGGTGGTTGCGGGCGAGATTACGGACGCCATGAGCGTCGCTGCCCTGCTGCGCGTTTACGCGCTCAGAACATCATCCTTGCCGTGACGACATACCGCAGCGGACCGCCGGCCTCCAGTGCGTCGAACGGGTAGCAGGTAACGAGCGTCAGCATCGCGGCATCCGTATCGAGAACGAGACTGCCCCTGCGGGCATCGACGATATCGACGCCCACAACCTCGTAGACGTGGCGCTGGCCGTGCGGCGTTTCCATGCCGAGCAATTCACCGACGACGACGTTTCTCAGGAACTGGAAATGCGTGTCGCGATGCCCCGCGATGATCGTGTTCCCCGTCTGGCCCGGCATCGCACTCGCGCTCAGGTGACCCGGCCCGAAAGCGAGCGTGCGTCCCGAGCCGCCGGCCAGCACGATCAGGTCGATGTCCTGCTGCTTTGCCGTCAGCCGTGCGACGGGATACGTGTCCGCCCACGGCCAGGGCGTCGCGCGCTCCTCGCCACTGCCCGTGCGCACCCAGGCGCGTTGCATCAGTTCCTGTGCGAGCCAGGCTTTGGCGGGAATGTACGCGCCATGGCCGAACTGCCAGAACCCCAGCGCCAGGAGGGCTGACACGATCCAGACCCTGGCCCTACGAACGCCGGCCACGTGACCGCCGCTTGCTCGTTCTGAGCAGGACGAAGAAGAGGAGAGCCGCCAGCAGCCACGCCGCTCCCATGACGCGCATCGCCGGCGCACCGGTCGCAGTGGCGGGGAACCCGAAGATGGCGTTCGTGCTTTGACCGTACGGCATCAGGTTCGGCACCTGCTCGCTCGACAACGGATCGCCGGCGGGGCGTACCGGTGTCTTGTCCACGGCGACCAGGCTCGTGTACTTGCTGACAAGATGATGCGCCAGGGCAGTTTCGAGAATGCCCGACCGCAACTCTTCGGCGTTGCCGCCGCGTCGCTCCTGGTCGATCAGCTCGCCGATACGGGCACGCGCCCACAACGCGCCGACGCCTTCGCTCTGCACGGGCGAATCGAGCGAGAGGTCGGCCGCCCAGGCGCCGGCGACCGAATTGCCGGTGACCCGCAGGACGTCGCCACGACGAAATGCATTGGACGCCCGGGCCCTGACCGACACCGGCTCACCGAGGTACAGGTCGGGTACGGTCGCCGGGTAGCTGTCCACGATCACGCCGCTCGGCCAGTGCAGCGTGATGTCGGTAACCTGCGGATGCTCGAGCTTGCGGAACAGCGCCTCCATTTTCTCGCTGACCTCGTGCAGCGCGCTGATGAACGTGTAGGTACCGCGCCCGGCTTCGGCGGCTTTGCGCATGAACAGGCTGTTGGGGGCCGATCCGATGCCAACCGTGAACAGGCGCGCCGCGCCGAGATTTTGTTCGATCATTGAGAACATCTGGTCTTCGTAACCGACGCTGCCGTCCGTGATGAAAACGATCTGCCGCAGATGCGATTCCTGCACGGGTGTGCTCAAGGCAAGCTTGAGCGCGGGGCGCATTTCCGTGCCGCCGTCCGCCCGGAGCTGCTGCACGAAGCTCCTCGCGTCGGCGACGTTGCCCGGGGATGCCGGCATGCTGTGCGGGTACAGCGCCGTCGTGTAGGAATCGAACTCGATCACGTTGAACAGGTCGCCCGGCTTCAGCGCCTGGATCGCGAGATCCACGGCGCGCTTTGCCTGTGTCATCGACACGCCGTGCATCGAACCGGAGGTGTCGACGATGAAGATCGTCTCGCGGGGCATCTGCGCCCCCGGCTGCTCTTGCTGGTTGGGTGGCATGACCATGAGCAGGTGATACGGCTTGCCGTCGACGGTCTCGGTGAAGGTCATGGCACGCGGCTCGGCCGAAGGAATCGGCTGCCATACGAGTTCGAAGTCGTGGTCCATGATGGTCCGCTGGTCGGACAGCTCGACCGTGTAATGTCCGTTTCGTTCGGAAATGCTGACGGGATGATAGCGACTCGCGATGATCTCGAGCGGCATGCCGGCATCGACGTCGGCCGTCAACGATATCTTGTGATTCGCGGAGCGCGTTACCTGCGGTGGCGTAATCAGCGACGCATCCGCGACCTGGTCGGTGTCCGCCGACCAGCCGCTTCCCTGCCTGTCCGGCAGCGCCTGCCCCGGGATATAGCGGGGCGTCAGCGTCATCGGGAAGCGGATACTGAAGCGGCCATCTTCGTAGCGAAGGTCTTCCAGGTACTCGATCTCGACAACCACCAGTTCTCCGGGTGCGACGTTTGCCACTGATGTTGTAAACAGGTTGGCGCGCTGTTGCTGGACGAGGCTGGCCTTCTTGCCGCTCTGCTTTGCTTGCTCGTACTCCTTCTTTGCCTGTTCCTTTTCACGTATCTCTCCCTCGATAAAGCGCTCACCAACATGCAGGCGCATGCGATCGACCGCCGCCTTGTCCGGCAGCGGAAAAACGTAGATGCCCTCGACCCACTCGCCGCCTTCATTGCGGAATTCCTGGCGGACTTTCACGCGCGCCACGAGGCCGCTGATGTTCATTTGCACATCCGTGTTGAGCGTGGTCGCGGTCGTGTATCCCTGTTCCATGCGCCACAGCAGGCTGCCGGTTTGTACCTTGTCGGGCGTGGTTTCGCTGGCGGATGCAGGCTCCGGGTACGCCTGCAGCACGAGCAGCAGGGCCAGGGTCCACAGCCAGGATCGAAGATCGGATTTGATGGTTTGCATTGCAGCCTCCCTTTGGCGTGATAGTCATTTAACGGGGGCAATGGGCCGTACCGGGGCCTGTGCCATGGCAATGCACGGGCGGAATGTGGCAAATTGTGACGATTCAACAAGGGGACCCAAGTGGCCAAACGAATAGCGATCGTCGAAGACGAGGCGGCAATCCGGGAAAACTACGCGGCGGCGTTCAGCCGGGAAGGCTATGTGGTCGATGGCTACGATGCGCGGCAGCCGGCACTCGATGCGTTCGAGAGCCGCCTGCCCGACCTCGTCGTCATCGATGTGAACCTCAAGGACGACGTGGAAGGCGGCTTCGAGCTGTGTCGCGAGTTGCGCTCGCGCGCTGCGGACCTGCCGATCATTTTCCTGACGGCGCGGGACAGCGAGTTCGATGCCGTCTCCGGCCTGCGCCTGGGCGCGGACGACTACCTGACCAAGGACATCAGTCTGCCGCACCTGATGGCACGCGTGGCCGCGCTGTTTCGCCGCATGGACGCGATGCAGAAGCCGCAGGGTGGCGAAGGCCGTATCACGCGAGGCGATCTGAGTATCGATACCGAGCGCATG
This sequence comes from uncultured Chromatiales bacterium, assembly GCA_965368465.1. Taxonomy (GTDB): domain Bacteria; phylum Pseudomonadota; class Gammaproteobacteria; order Steroidobacterales; family Woeseiaceae; genus UBA1847. Next base: position 4,398 of record CBDUMZ010000066.1, on the reverse strand, counting down.
ACGGTGCACTGGCAGGACCAGCCCGTCGGGCTGACACTGACCGAGTTCTGGCTGGTGCACGCGCTGGCGCGTTACCCCGGACACGTGAAGAACCGGCAACAGCTTATGGATGCAGCGCAGGCCGTGCTCGACGACAACACGATTACGTCACACGTCAAACGCATTCGCCGCAAGTTCCACGCTATCGACAGCAGCTTCGACTCCATCGAGACGGTCTACGGCATGGGCTATCGCTGGATAAGCGACTAGCGTGCGATGAACCTTCGCCGCCAGCTGCTACTCGTCAGCTTGCTCACCCTGATGCTGCCCTGGGCCGGCTGCGAGTTTATTCGGGAAACCGAAATCGCGCTCCGCGACGGCCAGCGGCAAATGCTTGCCGACACGGCGCGGGCAATCGCGGGCTCCATGGTGCAGCACAGCGAAGAGTTTCCCGTGCGAGACAGATCCTACGGGACCGGCGATCAGTTGTACGTGCACAGGCTGGAGTCCCGGCCGAAGATCGATGGCTATTTCGACGACTGGACGCTGCCGGCCGACTCCCTGCGTTCGATACGGGGCGCCGATGGTCCCATCCGTTTTGCCGTCGCGTCGTACGCGCAGGCGACGTATCTTTATGTCGAAGTCACGGATCGCAACGTCGTCTACGCAACGCCGCAGTCGCTCCTGGTCGACGGCGCATCGCGCTTTGCCGATCGCGTTACCCTGGCGAGCAGCAGCCCACCCTACCTGAGAGAGGCGATCTCCTTCGCCGCCGAAGCGCCCGGGCGCATCATCAGCTACAGGCAGTCGGCCTATGGCTTCGAGTCTGAACCGACGATCTCGGCATTCTGGCAGGACATCCCGGGCGGCTATCGGGTCGAGGCCCGTATTCCGTCGGGGTTGCTGGGCACCCATCTCGGCCTGAGCGTGCAGAACACGTCGGATGCACAGCAGGCCGGTACGCGCAGCAGCTCATTCACGGGGCGCACGCCCGGTCGGGCGATGAGCAATATAGAGGAACTCGACCGGATCGCCGCGCTCTACGTGCAGTCGGACACGCGCCTGATTCTCACCGACTTCCGCGGCTGGCGCATCGGTGCGGCCGGCGAGTTGGCGCCGGGCGGCGGAGCCCAGTCGGGCGGCGGCCTGGCGAGGCGCGTCTACGACCTGCTTGTCGAGCAAGGCAGGGAAGCGGCGTTTGCAGAACCCGATCCGTTGGGGCGCGAACAGCAACCCTATGTGAGCGCTGCGCTGGAGGGCCGGGAGACCGGCACCTGGTTCAGGAATACGTCGACAGGCACGGCGATTGTCGCCGTCGCGGCACCCGTGACCGTCGGCGACGAGGTTGTCGGCGCCGTCGTGCTGCAACGGGGAACCCAGGCGATACTGAGCCAGAGGAACGAAGGCCTGTCGCGGCTTATCAACGTCACGCTGCTCACGACGCTCGTGGTCGCGGGCGCCCTGCTCGGGTACGCAACCTGGTTGTCGCGTCGCATTCGTGCGCTGTCGATCGCTGCTGAAAACGCGCTCGAGACGGAAAACCTGTCATCGGCGCTGCCGAGCGCCCTCGCCGACGACGAGATTGGCGACCTGTCACGCAGCTTTTCGTGGGTGCTGCAACAGCTCGGGGAATACAACGCGTACCTGCGATCGCTTGCCTCCAAGTTATCGCACGAACTGCGAACGCCACTCGCCATCGTGACGTCCTCGCTCGAGAATCTCGAGCATGAGCCGTTGAATGAAGCCTCGCTCGGGTACACGGCCAGGGCGCGTGAGGGTGCCGACCGCCTGCGCCGTATTCTCAGCGCGATGAGCGAGGCCAGTCGCGTGGAGGAGTTGATGGCTCACGCGGAGCCGGAGCCGTTCGACATGCGCGCCGTGCTCGAATCGACGACGACAGCCTATCGGGACGTGTACAGGAACCGGTCGTTCGAGTTGGTGTGCGAGGTCGACTCTGCGCAGGCAACAGGCTCACCGGAACTCCTCATCCAGATGCTCGACAAGCTTGTCGACAACGCCGTGGACTTCAGCGAGGAAGGCGACACGATCACGCTGTCCCTCGAGGAGAAGGACCAGGAACTGCTCGTTTCGGTAACGAACCCCGGTCCCGAGCTGCCGGAGCGGATGCGCTCACAGATGTTCGATTCGATGGTCTCGGTGCGCACCGGCGAGGAGTCACGCCATCTTGGCCTGGGGCTTTACGTCGCGCGCCTGATCGCCGAAGGGCATGGCGGCCGCATCGCAGCGGAGAACGTCGACGGCGGCGTGAGGTTTACAGTTGCGATTCCCCGTCACCAGGGACCGCTTTCAAGGTCTGACTCTGTCAGGAACTTGTAGCTCAGAGACAGGACCGCAATCTCGACCGCGCCAGTAAAGACGAACCAGGCGGTGATCACAATCGTGAACACAGGTGTGGGCAGAAAGCCGGCAAGCGAGATCAGCAAGAGCATGATTATGATTGCGAACGCGACAGGTATCGCGAGGGCAACGGCGTACCGCAATCCGTTACCTGAGGTCAGATACCAGGACCCCGACAGGAACATCCGCTCACCGACCGCCGTCGCCGGCAACACCATGCTAAAACGCCCTTGCAGGTAGATGAGCGCAAACAGGAACAACGCTACTCCCAGCCAACGATTCGGTGCCATCAGCATGAAAATGCCGAGGACCAGCGACAGTAAATAGGTCGCAACGCCAAGAATAACGAGCCAGGTGAGAAACGATGACTCACGATCGGACCAGAACAGGGACCAGGGGTTATCGAGCGAGGCAGGCCCGAGAAGAAAGACACGGTGGCACGCCACCGCGATCAGTGCCGCGAACGGCAGCCCTGCAAGCCAGAAGACCAGGCCCAGCATCCTGCCTGGCGCAACGGCATCCTCGACGACCTGGAGAACTACCAGAACGAGACCTGGCAATAACGCTGCGCGAATCAGCGTCCGGAGATTTTCCCAGACAATCGCGTAGGCTCGATAGACGATCGAAAACACGGGCAATAGTGGAATCATCCGCGCTGTCCCCTACCGGTCTTCGCCGTCATTCGCGCCCGGAGCATCCAGACGCCGATGACACCGGCCAGGCCGATGCCAAGCCACAGGCCATAGGATACGGCCGTCTCAATGATGTATTGCCGCAGAAGCCCGCTATCTCCTGCCGCGTTTTCGATCAGTGCGTCCGGCAGGGTAAGCAGATCGTAAACCAGGAAGCCGAGCGCAAGAAGGCCAATCGACAAGGCGACCAGGCAGAGCGCTGCGAGAACTCTGTACAAAGTAAACTCCTTTACTGTGCCCTGAGCTTGGTATTCGGGTCGAGGTAGAACATCTTCTTCCAGCCCTGCGTCGACGCATCGGCTCGCCAGGGGTAGGGAACTATGGACAGGATTACGTAGTGCAGATGACTTTGCTTGCCCTTCGCATTGCCGCTGTCACCGACGACGCCAACCGCATCGCCACGTGACACGACGTTGCCGAAGGCAACGCTCGTGGATCCCATGTGTGCATAGTAATGAACTCGCCATTTCGGTCCAAGCACCAGGACAATATTGCCGCCGCGACTGACGCTACCTTCAAAGATCACGAGCCCACCCGTCGCGGCAAGCACGCGCTTCCCTTTCGGTGCGAAGATATCGATGCCCTTGTGAACCCCGGATGCACCCCATGGCTCGTACCAGAACGTATCCTCGTTCCAGTCCGATGTCGTTGCTCCTTCAACCGGGATCAGCAGGCGCTCAGGCAGCAAATAGCCAGCAAGAAGGACAAGCAGGATGCCGGTGCCGGTTCGCCGGGCGACAGTGCGGTTGGCGGTTGGTGGTCGTGCTAATTTGATGGCCGACAAGAGAGAGCGCTCAACTTCCCAGGTCTGTGAATATGCCGACCGCGAGTTCGGCCCAGATGTAGATGAACGCCGCAACGAAGATACCGCCGGTGACTAGTCTGAGCTTCACCGGGACCCTTCTCGCCACCAATACAAAAAGGCTGGCGATGCAAAAAAGCAACGAGCCCATGGCGATGAAATCGGACAGGCCCCAATCGACTTCCGTCGTAAACCGCATTGCAATCAAGGGAACGAACAAGATCGCACACGTAGCAAGCCCGATCCAGGTGAATACCCTTTTCTGAAAAAGCAGGCCGTTGGTTTCCTGGTTCATCGTTCGTTCCCCGCTACCGGAAGATCAGCGTACTGCGCGGTTCTTACAGATACAAGACGCATGGGTGAGTTCGCGAAGCTGCTGAGCATCCCGAAGTTGATCATCTACGACTACCCACAAACCCACTCCCCCGGCGCGACTGGTAGCAATCGGCAGCCGGGCAGAATCACTGTTGGAGACAAAAGTGATAATTCCGGCTGCTTCGAGATTCGATGCCGCCAGCTCCGCTTCACCAGCCGTAAGGTATTCAGTGACAAGCTTCAATGTGCCGC
>CBDUMZ010000065.1:0-12945 GCA_965368465.1 uncultured Chromatiales bacterium | reverse complement strand
GACGTCGTTAAGAATGTAGCTGTTGCCGGTTGCGGGGATACCATTGAGATCGGAGAAGGACGTCATCAGCGTGGACACGCCGGCGTCGACAGCGGCTTGGAACGGCCGGAAGTAGACGTTACGCAGCTTGGTGTCGGGGATATTCGTCGTTGCGTAGTCGCGACCACTTTCAACGGCACCGTACCCCGCGAAATGCTTCGCACACGCGGCGATCGAGCCGGTCGCCGCCAGGTCTTCGCCCTGGAAGCCACGCACGGTTGCCGCACCCAGCTCGCTCGTGAGGAGCACACACTCGCCGTAGCTCTCGGCAATACGCCCCCATCGAGCGTCCCGCGAAATGTCGATCATGGGTGCAAACGTCCAGTTCACACCTGACTTTGCGGCCTCCAGTGCGGCCACGCGTGCGCCCTGCTCGACGAGCGCCGGGTTCCAGGTGGCGGCCTGGCCGAGCGGAATCGGCAACACGGTCTTGAAACCGTGAATGACGTCCCGTCCGATCAGGAGCGGAATCCCGAGCCGGCTCTCCTCCATCGCAATGCGCTGCAGTTCGTTGAGGACACCCACGTCGACGACGTTGATGACCGAACCGATCAGGCCAGCACGCAGGCGCTCGCCCAGGTTGTCGGGCGCATAACCTTGGCCGGCCTCAACCTGGCACATCTGGCCGATCTTCTCGGCCAGCGTCATCCTGGCAAGGAGTGCCTTTACCCTTCCCGAATTGTCCTGTCGCATGCTACTCATCGGAGCGTTAGATAGCAGGATTTGACAGCGCTGTCAATTTGTTACACGATGGTCCGATGCGCCATAAGCGCAAACAATAAGAGCACATCTCGGGGGAGCCACGATGTCCGACGCCACCCATTACGAAACCGCGCCTCAAGACCGCATACCGTTCCGACTCAAAGTGGTCTATGGCTTCGGCGCCTTCGTCAACAACACGCTTGCCGCCGCAATCGGCAACATGATGATCGTGCTGAACCTCGGTCTCGGCATGAGCCCCGCGCTCGTCGGCCTGCTCGGCGCTCTGCCAAGACTCACCGACGCCCTCACCGACCCGATTATGGGTTACGCCTCCGACAACACGCGTACTCGCTGGGGCCGCCGCCGTCCCTATATATTCGTCGGCGCGATATCTGTGGCCATCGTTTTCACGCTGTTATGGCAGCTGCCGCCGGGCAAGAGCGAAAGCTGGTATTTCTGGTATTTCCTTGCCGGATCGCTGATTTTCTTCCTTGCCTACACTGTCTATGCGACGCCCTGGGTGGCGCTTGGCTACGAACTCACGCCCGACTACCACGAGCGGACACGCCTCATGGGCGTGCAGAATTTCTTCGGCAACATCGCCTACATGATCACGCCCTATTTTCTCGCGATCATGTACCTGCCGAGGTTCGGCGATGTCGTCACGGGTGCCGGCTACCTTGCTATGGTCATCGCCGTCGTCGTCGTCGGCCTCGGTATTCTCCCGGCCATATTCCTGCGAGAGCGACTGAAAGACGTTGCTGGCGAGAAACGCGGCAGCGGTATCGCTCACGTCGTCAAGGATTTCCTGCGCGGCTTCGGCAAGGCGCTCTCGTTCAAGCCGTTCCTCAAGCTCTGTGTTGCGACGTTCCTCGTCTTCAATGGCTTCATCCTGATCGCAGCCTTCCAGTCGTACGTGATCATCTATTACGTGTTCGAGGGTGACCAGGCGGCGGGTTCCGTGTTTGTCGGGCACTCGGGGCTGGTGCAGGCCGTATCGGCACTGATCGTTATCGGCATCGTCACCTTTCTGGCCACGAAAATCGGTAAACGCCGGGCATTTTACGTGTCGACGGGCGTTTCCATGATCGGCTACGCGCTCAAGTGGTTCTGCTACACGCCGGACAATCCCTGGCTGGTCCTGATTCCCGCGCCCCTGATGGCCTTCGGTCTTGCGGGTCTGTTCACCCTGATGCCGTCGATGGTGGCCGATGTGGTGGACGCGGACGAACTCGATACGCACGAGCGCCGTGAAGGCATGTACGGGTCCATCTTCTGGTGGGTCGTCAAGCTTGGCCAATCCTTCGCGATTCTGGGCGGCGGTTTGCTGCTCGTCGCAACGGGATTCGATGTAGACCTGGGCGGCGGCCAGTCCGAGGCGACGATTGTCCTGATGCGACTCTGCGACGCGTTCATTCCGTTTGCCGCTTCGGCCATCGCTATCTGGGCGATAGCCTCGTATTCGATCACGGAAGAAAAGGCGCACGAAGTTCGCATGCAGCTCGAAGCACGGCGTGGCAGTGTATAGTTGACTCCGGACGGGGGAGCGAGAGTCATGTCACCAGGAGTTGAACCGCTGAGGTTCCGCGAGAAGCTCGGCTACGGTCTGGGCGACACCGCGTCGAACTTCTTCTTCCAGGTCTTCAACATCTTCCTGCTGTACTACTACACCGATATCTTCGGCCTGTCGGCGGCCGCGGTCGGCACCATGTTCCTCGTCACCAAGATCGTGGACGCGGCCAGCGACCCGATCATGGGATTGATTGCCGACCGCACGAATTCGCGCTGGGGCAAGTTCCGGCCGTACCTTCTCTGGGTGGCGATTCCATACGGTGTTCTCGGCTATGCAATGTTCGCCAACCCGGACTTCTCGTACGCCGGCAAACTGGTCTATGCCTACGCGACGTACACGCTGATGATGCTGGCCTACACCGCGATCAATGTGCCCTACTCTGCGCTCATGGGCGTGATTTCGCCTTCGTCGATCGAGCGTACGAGGGTCGCGAGCTACCGGTTCTTTTGCGCGTTCTCGGCGGCCTGGCTGATCGGCACGTTTGTGCCGTCGCTCAAGGATATCCTTGGGGGTGGCAACGAGGCACTGGGGTTCCAGCTCACCATGGCCTTTTTTGCCGTCGCGTCGGTAGCGCTGTTCTGGATCTGTTTCGCCACCACCCGGGAACGCGTGCAGCCGGTCCAGGTAAAGACCGATATCCGCCTCGACTTCGCCGCGATGTTCCGCAACGGCCCGTGGATCGCCCTGTTCGCCGCCGCGATATTCACGCTCATGAATGTCGCCGTGCGCAATGCCTCGTTGCTGTACTACTTCAAGTACTATGTCGGCGATGACGGCACGCAGATATTCTGGATCTTCAACAAGACGTCCGTTTTCCTGTCGCTCGGACTGCTGGCCATGGTCATCGGCACGACCTTTACCAAGAAGCTGTGCGACTATTTTGAGAAGCGCAGCCTGTTGATCGCACTGACAGTACTGAACGCGATCTCGCTGGCCGCTTTCTATGTAACACCGCCCGATCAGTACTGGTTGATGGTGGCGATCAACTGCATAGGGACACTCATCATCGGGCCCACACCTGCACTGGTCTGGGCCATGTACACCGATACTGCGGATTACGGCGAATGGAAGTCGGGCAGACGAACAACGGCTTTGATCTTCTCGAGCCTGTTGTTCGCCCAGAAACTCGGACTCGCTTTCGGCGCCGGTCTGGCGGGCGTTATCCTGGGTTGGTTCGGATTCGTAGCCAACGAGGTCCAGTCGGAAACCTCGCTGGCCGGCATCCGTTTCCTGTTCAGCATCTTGCCGGCAGGGCTCGCCATTGCCGGTGCGGTCTCGATCTTCTTTTACAGGATCGGGTCCGAGACCATACGTCAAGTCGAGGACGACCTGGCGGAGCGCCACGCACCAGCGGGATGATTCAGCCGGTCGCCACGCTCAGGCGTTGCGGTAGAGTTCCAGCGCGCAGAACGCGGCACCGAGGAGGCCCGGCTCGTCGTAGGTGATGAGCTTGGTCGGAATGCGCTCCATCATGCCGCGATGCGGCCCCTTGCTTTCGAAGGCATTCCGGAACCCGCTGATATGCAGCATTTCCGGATAGCGCTTGACGATACCGCCGGCGAGATAAACGCCGTCCAGGGCACCAAACACCAAGGCGATGTCGCCGGCCACCTGCCCCAGCACCTCGAAGAACAACTGCGTCGCGTCGGCGGCGACGGCATCGGTGCCTTTCTCCGCGGCCGCAAATATCTCAGGGGCCGACAGGCGAATGCGTTTCTCGCCACGCAACGCATGCATTGCCCAGTAGATGTTCTCGATGCCGGACCCCGACAGTACCTTTTCGATCGTGACCCGTTCGTGGGTCTCGCGCAGCACCTCGAGTACGTCGATCTGCACCTTGGACTTCGGTGCAAAGCCGATGTGTCCGCCCTCACCGACGACAGGAATCAATCGGCCCTCGCGCTTCAACAGCCCGCCCGTGCCCAACCCCGTGCCGGGTCCGACGATGGCGACGCTGAAGGAATCCGCCGGCAGTTCTTCGTGCGATACCTGCCCGACGGACTCGAGGAATTCACCACCCAGGTGCGGGATCGACCAGGCGACGGCTTCGAAATCGTTGACCAGTTTCACATGCGCGACGCCCAGTTCGCGAGCCAGCTCTGCGGCGGACAGGTTCCAGTGGTTGTTGGTGATCTTGATCGCGTTGTCGATCACCGGGCCCGCGGCAGCGAGGCAGATAGCACCCAGCTCTCCTGCCGACACCTCGTCGAGGTAGTGACGTATGGCCGCCACCGACGACGAAAAGTCCCCGCATTGCAGCGTCAGGGCTTTTTCGAAGCCCACCTTGTCGTGTGTCGCCAACGCGAATCGCGCATTGGTGCCACCGATGTCCCCAATAAGTAGTGCTTGCCGGCTCATGGCCTGCATACTATCCGTTCCCCGACCGAGGCTCTATAGTAAGGGTTCCGAAACACCTCAAGATACGACCGACGAACATGCCTGCACTGCTACCCAATATCGACCCGGACGGCCTACTCGAATACTCCGTCGTCTACACCGATCGTTCTCTGAATCATATGTCACAGGCCTTCCAGGGCGTGATGAACGACATCTCCGCAACGTTGCGCAAGGTCTACGCCGCCGATGCGGTCGTTGTCGTACCCGGCAGCGGCACGTTCGGCATGGAGGCTGTGGCGCGGCAGTTCGCCACCGGCAAGAAATGCCTCGTCATTCGCAACGGTTTTTTCAGTTACCGATGGACGCAGATTTTCGACATGGGCGACATCCCTGCCGCCTCGATCGTGTTGAAGGCGCGACCGCAGCACGAGGGCGCGCAGGCACCGTTTGTCCCTCCCCCGATTGACGAGGTCGTGGCCACGATCGCGGCCGAGAAGCCCGATGTCGTGTTCGCGCCGCACGTCGAGACCTCGTCGGGCATGATCCTGCCCGACGACTACGTCCGGGCGGTCGCCGATGCCATTCACGCGGTGGGCGGGATATTCGTACTCGATTGCATTGCCTCGGGCACCGTCTGGGTGGATATGCGGGCGAGCGGCGTCGATGTCCTGATCAGCGCGCCGCAGAAAGGCTGGAGTGCGTCACCGTGTTGCGGACTGGTCATGCTGAGCAAGGCCGCGCTCGAGAAGATGCAGGGCACCACGAGCACGAGCTTCGCCTGCGATCTCGGCAAATGGCTGCAGATCATGCAGGCTTACGAGAACGGCGGACATGCGTACCATGCGACGATGCCGACCGACTCGTTGACCCGTTTTCGTGACACGTTGCTGGAAACCGAGGCCTACGGGTTCGAAAACGTCGCTGCCGACCAGGTCGAACTGGGCCGCCGGGTCCGCGAGCTGCTGGCCGCCAAGGGTATAAAAAGTGTCGCCGCGGACGGCTTCGCCGCCCCGGGCGTCGTCGTCGCCTACACCGACGATGCGGACATCCAGACCGGCAAGAAGTTTGCCGCGGCCGGCCTGCAGATTGCCGCCGGTGTGCCGTTGATGTGCGACGAACCGGAGGGTTTCCGGACGTTCCGACTGGGCCTGTTTGGCCTCGACAAGCTGCAGAATATCGAGCGCACCGTCGCGAGTCTCGAGGCGGCGCTGGACAACGTCGTATGAGCACGCGCACGAACGCCGACCTCTATGACGACCACGGCGACATCTCGCAGACCTGCTCGACCCAGTTCCAGGACTACGGGGCGATACGCCGGTTCTCGGGGCCCATTCGGACCGTCCAGTGCTACCGCGACAACCAGTTGTTCCGGGCGCTGCTCGACGAACCCGGCAATGGAGCCGTCGTCGTCGTGGACGGCGGCGGTTCGCTGGAATCCGCCCTGATGGGCGATCTCATCGCCGCAAAAGGACTGAAGAACGGCTGGGCTGGTGTGGTCATCCACGGCGCCATCCGCGACAGCGTCGCCATCGGGACGATGAACTTCGGCACCAAGGCACTGGGCGTCAATGCTGCCAAGAGCAGCAAGGCCGGGGTCGGCACGGTTGACGGCGTCATCGAGTTCGGCGGCGTGCGTTTCGAACCGGGGCACTGGATTTACTGCGACGAGGACGGCATTCTCGTTGCGCCGCACGAGCTGTCATAGCAAGCTGGGCGGCCTTGTCCTGTTTGACCTTTTCTATTAGAGCGCTCACAAATGCCTGACTATCGTTCCAAGACCACCACTCACGGCCGCAATGCGATGGCCGCACGTAGCCTGTGGCGAGCCACCGGCATGGGGGACGATGACTTCGGCAAGCCCATCATCGCCATCGCCAACTCGTTCACCGAGTTTGTGCCGGGCCACGTGCACCTGCGCAACCTCGGGATGCTGGTCGCCGAACAGATCCAGGCCGCGGGCGGCGTCGCCAAGGAATTCAATACGATCGCCGTCGATGACGGCATCGCGATGGGTCACGGCGGCATGCTCTACAGCCTGCCCTCGCGCGAGCTCATCGCCGACTCTGTCGAATACATGGTCAACGCGCATTGCGCGGATGCCATCGTGTGCATCTCGAACTGCGACAAGATCACGCCAGGCATGTTGCTGGCCGTGCTGCGACTGAATGTCCCGGCCATCTTTGTCACGGGCGGCCCGATGGAATCCGGCATGGTGACCATCGACAACGTCAGCACGAAGATCGACCTCGTGACGAGCATGACGGCCTCCGGCGATGACTCGATGTCCGAAGCCGATGCGGCGCAGATCGAGCGCTCCGCCTGCCCGACTTGTGGCTCCTGCTCCGGCATGTTCACGGCAAACTCGATGAACTGTCTCACCGAAGCGCTGGGGTTGTCCCTGCCCGGCAACGGCACCGTGCTGGCAACGCATGCGGACCGACGCGAACTGTTTGTCGAGGCCGGCCGCCGTATCGTCGAGATTACGAAACGCTACTACGAGCAGGACGACGAGCGCGTGCTGCCGCGCTCGATCGCATCGAAAGAGGCGTTCCGCAATGCCATGTGCGTCGATATCGCCATGGGCGGTTCGACCAACACCGTGTTGCACCTCCTGGCCGCGGCGGTTGAGGCCGGCGTCGACTTCACCATGGCCGACATCGACGAGCTGTCCCGTCGCGTGCCGAATGTCTGCAAAGTCTCCCCGGCGACACCCAACTTCCACATCGAAGACGTGCATCGCGCCGGCGGAATCTTCGCCATCCTCGGCGAACTGGCACGCCGCGACCTGATTAACGGCGACTGCAGCACGGTCCATGCCGACACGATGGCGGAGGGCATAGAAAAGTGGGACGTCCGGCGCAACGACGCAGAAGACGTATCTCGCTTTTACCGCGCGGGCCCGGGCAACGTGCGCACCACCGAGGCGTTCAGCCAGGAAAAGCGATTCCCGGCGCTGGATCTTGACCGGGCCGAGGGCTGCATACGGGATGTCGACAACGCCTACAGCCAGGACGGCGGCATCGCCGTGCTGTTTGGCAACATCGCAAAAGACGGCTGTATCGTAAAGACCGCCGGCGTCGACGCCGATCGACTCACCTTCGAAGGTCCTGCACACCTATTCGAGAGCCAGGAAGCCGCTGTCAAAGGCATTCTCAACAACGACGTAAAGGCCGGCGAAGTCGTGATCATCCGGTACGAAGGTCCGCGCGGTGGCCCGGGAATGCAGGAGATGCTGTACCCGACCAGTTACCTGAAGGCCAAGGGCCTCGGCAAAGCCTGCGCCTTGCTGACTGACGGTCGCTTTTCCGGCGCTACAGCCGGCCTGTCGATAGGCCACGTGTCGCCCGAGGCAGCGGAAGGGGGCGCGATCGCCCTGCTGGAAGATGGGGACGTGATCTCGATCGATATTCCCGGACGGTCGATCAACGTCAGGTTGTCGGCTGCAGAACTCGAACAACGCCGCGCCGCCATGGAAGCGCGTGGCGAAGCCGCCTGGCAACCCGCTGCAAGAAATCGGGTCGTTAGCGCCGCGCTGCAAGCCTATGCGGCCATGACGACTTCCGCCGCCACGGGCGCGGCCCGCGATGTCGGGCGCCTGTCGAGAAAGAGCTGATACCGCAGCAGGCTTTCGGCTGTTATTCCCCTGCGTCCTGGGGTGGAGGCTCTTCCGGTATCTTTTCTCCCGGGTAGACGTGCACCGCCCCACTCTCGTAGTCGATGGTAACCACGAAGTGCTTCAGGATGTCATAACCGAGGATGCCGCGGGTTTCGCCCCTCTCCGCGATTCGCGTGCCGAGCGGTGTGTGCGTCTCGAAATATTTCAGGGACTCGCCGCTTGCCGGAACGGACACCAATGCGTCGGCGATTTTGAACGGGCCGAACTGGATGCTCGGTACCCGGAACCGTTCCATCTGTCCGCTCGAGATTACCCCACCGGATGTATCTTCGATGGTCGGGTAGGCACCCAACCAGTCGAGTCGTTTGGCAAGCACGCGTTCGATAAGAATACCGCCGGTCGACCCGGTGTCCATCAGCAACCACGCTTCCACGCCGTTGTTCAGGCCGACACGCACCAGGGGGAAACCACCGTCGCGGTTCTTCCGGGATTTAATGTTCTTGATCGACTCGAGATCCACGCTGTCACGGGTGATCAGACGCATGCGCTCGTTCGGATAGTCGAACTGAAACACATAGCGATCGAGGAAACTCGCGCCGAGCAACAACTGGATGTCCGGCGAACCCAGGTCCAGGTCGACCAGCCCTTTGAAGTTGATGGGGGCTCCGAATACGGTGGCAGGGATCTCGCGATAGGTGTCCCTGCGCGATTCCGAGAACACACCGGACACGCGGATTTTTCGACCGGTCTTGAACGACAGTCCCTCGGCCTCCAGGAATTTCCCGTTGATGGCGTTGACCTGGGCCCCCGTGTCGATAATCGAGTGGCCGGCTATGCCACCGATCTCAGACTCCACGAGCATGTGGCCATCGACGACCTTGATATCGATCCACTCCGTCGCACCGGCATACACCGGTGAGCTCATGAGCAGAAGCGGCAGGAAAAGACAGGCGAGAACGGCGGCGAACGGCCGCCACGAGTACGATGGTTGAATCACGATTCCTCCCCACGGAAACACCCGGTCAGGAGGACACTATAGGAAATGAATCATGCTCGTAAAGTTGTGAGAGATGCTTACTCTGGTGGGCGGCGCAGACACTATAGATAGCGGAGTCGGAGGTACCCGGCCGCGCCGGGCCGGATACCTCCTTCGCTTTATGTTTAGTCCATTTGCAACTCGAGCTCGGTCGCAGTCAGGGTGGTGTCACCCGTCTCCGTACCGCGTGCATCGACGAGGCTGCCTTCCTGCACGGCGGCCCAGAACTCGACAGGACTCATGCCCACGTCGGTGGCGCCACGAGAGTCACGATAGAGCGTCGCGGCATTCGTGACTATGGTCACGCCAAGTACCGTGAGGTTCGGTTCGTTGTTGCCACCGACCTCAACGAAGCCGCGTAGCTCGGTCCTCGTATCGGGATCGTCTCGCTCGACGATCACGGCCGTAATCTGGCCGACCGGCTGCTCCTGGCCACGGATTTCGACGTAGTCGCCGGCGTTGAGATCGCCTGCGCGCAGCGGGTCTACGTCTGCATCGCTCTTGTCCTCGAAGCGCGTCTTCAACGCATCCGTATTCACGGTAATACCCAGTATCGTCAGCGTGCTTCCCGAGACCGCATCCAGGTTGCCCGTGACGCGGACCGCTGTCGCCGACTTGATGTCTACCTTGGTCGCAACCAACACGCCACTGGCATTGAAATCGCCATCGACTTCGACTTTGAGGTTGAGCCCGAGGTCGGCCGCTGTACCGCCCTCGAAAACCGTGCTGCCAGTGGTCGTCACAGAGACGCCGCTGACGTCGAAGTCGCTCGCGGACACAAACCGGGTAATAAAGCCTTCGATCTCCGCATGGACGCCGTCGTCATTGGCGAAGCGGTTGCCCTTGAACTCAACGCGGGTAGCGTCGAGCGTGCTGCCGTCGAATACCGTACCCTTGGCTTCGACCGGATCGCCGTCGTTGATGACCCCAGCCGTCGGGAAGTTGTCAACCGTTGCAGCGCTATAGTCCACTTCGAGTCCATTGATCATGAACGTCCGGGCGCCGGCATTGTGGCCGCTCACCAGGCCGTTCACTTCCATGATGCCGTTCCAGGTCGCGTCACGGCAGTCGATGCGCGTCGCCTCGATGACGCCATTCGCGTCGGCCAGGCCGGATACTTCAACCGCCGGAATGCCGAGCAAACCATCCAGCGTCGCCGGGCAGCTGTCGTCGATGGATGTCGTTGCCGTGATCAATACCGTCTGGCCCAGGACGACGATCTGGTTGAGCGCGTTATCGACACTCGAGACCGGGCCTTCCACGACGTCGTCGAATTCGACAGTATCGGCGCTCGCATTCGCACCGTTGCTGTCAATTGAGCCCGTGACCAGCACGACCTGTCCGACGGAGAAGTCGTCCTGTGTTGCAGGTAGGCCGTCCTTCGTAAAGCTCGCACTGGACGTGTCGTAGGTCACGCCGTTAACAATCACGCTGCCGAAGCCAGTGATGGGGCCGACCGCAATGCCGGTTCCCGTGATGCCACCGGTCGGTGGCGGTGGCGGTGGCGGTGTAGCAATGCCACCACCACCGCTGCTACCACCACAGCCGGCGATGAATATTGCCGTCGCGAAAAATGCAACGATGGTTCTGGAGAGAGTGTTCATGATGCTGTTCCTTGTTCACTGTCGTCATAAATGAGGTAGACCCCGACACCCAGGCGAACGGTACGCGCGGCGGAGTCTGTGGTTGTGTCGTGTTCATGCTCTGATAGCCAGCCATCCATCTCCTCGAGAAACGAGAGCCCCCGCTCCTCGACGAGCTTCTGGAAGGCCTTGAATGCGGATGGCTTGATTGATGCGTTGTCGGCCATGCGCTCGAATCGCGGCGTGGCCTTGGGGTCTTCGTTGAGGTTGTGTTCCAGCGTGGCAGCGTGGTCGTGCAGCGCGATACCGAGCTGGTTGACGCTCTCCGGATCGAGGCCCGAAAAAACGTAGTCGCGCTTCAAGACACGAAAACTGCCGTCGGCCTGCTCCTCGATGAGTGCCCGCTGCTGCATCTCCTTGCGAATCGCGCCGTGCGGCAGGTCGCCTGCGTAGCGCTTCAGCAGGCTCGGCCAACTGCCTTTGGAGCCGGTTGCAGGCAGGACCTTGGGCTTACCGTCTTCATCGGTGAATTCCGTGTCGATGTGCCAGCCCGTCAGGATCTTGGAGATCCGGTTGCCGCGGCTGTCTTCGGCCGGCAGGTCGCCCTCGAGCAGGCGGTCGCGAACCTTGGCGACTTCCCGCCTGCTGAGCCCGGTCAACATGGCAACCCGCGCGTTGTTCGTGGGCCGACCGTCGATACCGTAGTCCTGTCTCGCGACCTGCACAAAGGCATCTTTCGTCAACTCCTCGAACTCGGCGATGGTCACCCCATGGCGCATTACGAAACGCACAACCGGCTGCAACAGGTAGCGACAACTCTTGATGACGTGTTTCTTGATTCCCACTGATCTTCACTCGAATACCGTGTATGTGTGCTATTTACGCACATATTTACGGTTCTGCAAAGTATTTTTTCGAATATCGGACAAAGAAACCGCCCGCTTGCAGCCGCAAGGGGCGGTTAGTCGCTGTTTTTCTTAGGGTTTGGGATTCTGTGCCGCAACACGAGTCGGAACTGGCTTGTGGGCCGCTAGGACTGCTTGATACCGCAGGTATTGATGCCGAGCAGGGAGTAAACCGGGCAGGTGCCCGCAAGCCCGGTGATCAGCGGGACAAGTCCTACCCAGCCCCAGGCCGTTTCCGGTCCGATGAATACCAGGCTGATTACGGCAGCGCCGACGATGACGCGCAAAACGCGATCCAGGTTGCCTTCGTTCTTGGTGATCATGCTAATTCTCCTCATAGGTGCCGCGCCGCGGCTTGATGTCGAGAAGAATTCTGGCGCCTGCACAGGCGCGCTACAGTGACTCAGTCACTTAAGGAGGCAATTTTTTCCAGACCGTCACGATCGATGATCGTGACGCGACCGCGACCGAGGTCTACCCAGCGCTCGAGTTCAAAGCGCTTGAGATGTCGTGACACAACCTCGCGTGCCGTACCGAGTTCGACCGAAATTTCCTGGTGCGTGATGCGGGCGACGTCGCGAGCATCACAATCGAGCAGGACGCGGGCCAGTCTTGCGTCAATGCCCGTGAATGAAAGCTCTTCAATCTTGGTGATGACGCTCTTCAGGCGCGCCGCAAAACCATCGAATACAAGACGCCGAAAAGGTTTCGACTTTTCCAGCAGGTCCTCGAACGACCTGCGTGGAATGGCGACGGCAACGACGTTCGATTCGGTGATGGCCTCCGCGGGATAGTTCTCATGGCCGAGCAAGCACGACGTCGTCAGCATGCAGGAGCCGCCGGGCGCAATCCGGTACAGTGTGACCTCCCGGCCACTCGCCGCTGTAAGCCGCACGCGGACGCCACCCTCGACCAACAGGAGGAACGCTTCGCACAGGTCGCCCGAGTGAAACACGTAGCTGCCGCTGTCGAGCTTCACAAGCCTGGCGCCTGCCACGAGGTCGTCGAGGGAGCGCGGGTCAGCATCGACGAAACGCGAAAATATCGTGCGCAAGTCCTGCTTCGCGGTGGATGGAATGGCCTTCGTCGTCATCTGCGGTACTCTATTCCGGGCACGACGCTCTGACAAGGCAGGACAAAAAAGGGCGCCGCGA
>CBDUMZ010000064.1:0-13012 GCA_965368465.1 uncultured Chromatiales bacterium | reverse complement strand
ACGCCGCTCTCGCCACCCGGCAATACCGTGTATCCGCTGATGCCGCGTGGCGACCGGCTCGATTCGCCCACGTACCGGCGTGACGGGCCGCTGCCGAACATGAAGTCGTTGCTGCTGTCCGCGCGTGCGGAGTGACTCGAGGCATCGACGACACCGAAACCACCGTCAACCGACAACCCGGCAAGATCCGGGAATGACGCCGGGAACGCGCCGCCTGCCGGCGGTGTGTCAAACGGCGGGCCGAGCGGATGATCCAGCACGATGCGGTGCAAACGGCCCCAGCGATAATCGTCCTGATCGGTCGAACCACCGAACGCATCTGCAAACTGCGTACCTGCCAGGAGATTCAGGGCATCCTGCACGCTCTTCAGGATCAGTATGTCGCGCCGCGCTATGGGATCGTCAACGCCTGGTACGTTGAAGAAGTTGAGCCCCGATGCGCCATAACCGAGTTGCGTATCGTACTGGTCAAACAGGTTACGCAAGGCGGTCATGGCGAGGCTGTTCGGCGGCCGCGGTAAACCGATCGCGTCCACCACCTGGTCGACCGTGTTGGCAATCATCCGGCCGCGCCAGACGGAATAAATCGTCGCGGCAATACTGTGCTGGACTTCCTCGGTCGACGGCGCGTCGCGATGGCCGTTCTTGTCGCTGGCGTCATAGCCCTCTTCCACACCGGTTGGTGTCGAGTAGTCCCAGCGGTGCAGGCGCTTGACCGCTTCAGCAACGCGCGGATCGGCGGCCAGTGCAGCCAGCAGGGGATTCGCCGTCTTCGCGTTCGCGTTCTCGAATGCCTCGAGAATAAGCGGTGTGAACACCTGCGCGTCGAGCAGTATGACGTCGGCCTGGATTTCCTGCATGTCCTTGACGCTCAGGTTGCCTGCCGCAAGCCGTTCTTCGAACGCCTGGGTGATGCGGCCAGCGCGGGTGCCGATCGCGTACCCGGGGTTGAGATAGAAAATACCGCCACCGGGCCGCATCTCGTTAAACGCGTTGTTGTCCCGCGTGTTCCCCGTCGGGTCGTTGTTGGCATTGATGAAATAACCGCTGACCGGGTTGATGAGCTTCGGCATCTCGTCGAACGGCAGAATCTCATACGGGACGGCCTGGTGCGGCTGCGGATTCTGCACCGGCAGCCATTCGTTGCCGCCCTGCCCGTTGCGAACCAGGTACGGTGGCAGGCCGTTGATGAAGCCGGCCTGCAGGTCCTCACGAATCGGCATCTCGGCGCTCGTGAAATACGCGATGTTGCCCCTTACGTCCATGTACGAGAAATTCTGCGAGCCGAAATCGAAGAACTGCAGGCCATCCGTGAAGTCCTTGAGATTCTTCGCGAAGTTAAAGCTGCGGAACGCGTCGAATTCACGCGTCGGGCTGAAACCCGTGTACTGGACGCTGAGCGCAACGCCCGTCGCCATGTCGATATTGATGATCGGCCCGTTGTTGCGTCGCGGCGCGATCAGTGTGACCGGCGGGATGAACACGCCACCCACGCTACCGTTCGGAGGTGCCAGCTCGGTGTTGTCCGGCACGCCATCACCAATGATGTTGTAGCTGAACGCCTCCGGTATCGGGATCAGGGGTTCCGGGCTGCCCTGGTACAGGGTGCTGAGACCGCTGGGAGAGCTCATGTCGGGAACGACCTGTTCCTGGAACGTATCGGTGACGTCCATCGGGTTCACGGTTGCGCCCCAGGTAATGCGTCGGTTCTGTCCGAGTACGACATAGGGCACACCCGGGAAGCTGCTGCCCACGACGTCGATACCGGCCGCCCTCGCCCGCAGGTGATTCTGGTACCAGGTGGCGGGCGTGTTCAACGCAAGGTGCGGATCGTTGGCCAGCAAGGCCTTACCGCTTGCGCTGCGGCTCGGGGCGACAGCCCACTCGTTACTGCCGGTCGGCTTGTCGCGCGACTTGAGCGCGTTTTTCAACAGCGGAACGTCTTCAACCCGATCGATGTAGTCCTCGACGAGTTCCTTGGTCGCCTGGTCAAGTTCGCTGGCCGGAGCGCGGGTAACTGCCGATCGTCTCCCGATCGATGCCGGCGCTTGTGCTTTTTCGGCGTGCTTGGCCGGCTTTGTCTTGCTCGGCGCTGCCGCGGCCAGCGAGTCCGGAATCGTCGCCGCCGGATCGAACGGCTGCGTGCGGTACAGGTCCTCAAAGAACAGTGCGCTGCCGTCGAAACCAAGCGCCCCGCCGGCAAACTGGTAACTGAGAAGGGCTTCGGTGTTGCCGATGTCGAGATCGAACGACAGGCCGAACGCGATCAATTTGCCAACGACGACGCTGTCGAGCGGCGTCCATGGTTCCGCCTGCGTGATTTCCAGCACGCTGTATTCAGGCGGCAGCGGCTGGGTCGTCAGAAAGTAGTTCACGCCATCCGCGTAGGCCTGCAGGCCGGCAACGGTTTCCGGGGAGAGTGCCGCCAGGGACCCTTCTGCTGCACGGCGCAGCCCGAAGGTGCGCAACTGGACATCGCTTGCGAGCGCCGGCGCACCCAGCAGCTCGGCCAGCGTGCCGCTCCCCTGCCGCCGCGACACGTCCATCTGGAAGAAGCGGTCCTGCGCGTGCAGGTAGCCCTGCACGAAGACCACATCGTGCTCGCTTTTCCCGAAAATGTGAGGGATGCCATCAACATCCCGGATGACCTTCACCGGGTTTTCCAATCCCGGGGTTTTCATGGGCTTGGCAACGGCGGTAACGGAGACTGCTACGAGGAGCAGGACGATGACGATGCGAATAGGACTTAGCATGATGTTCCCCCCTGGATCAGATTTTTTTCTTTCTCAGGACAATAATGGCGCACGCCGGCATTTTGTCAATTCTGGGATATGCGTAATCCTGCCGCCAGGCGACATATAGGTGCAACTTAACCCCCGATTTCCGCCAAAAAAAATTCCACCGCACCTTGACGATGCGGTGGAATCGAAAGCCCTCCGAAGTCTACTTTTCTTTGGCTATGCGGCTTACACCGAAGATGAAACCGACGATGACGACGACGAAAGTCGTCGCCAACAGCAGGTCGTTCTGTCCCAGCAGAAAGAGCGCACCAACTCCCGCCAGCACTAATACAAGAATAATCAGAAAGTATTGCATCTAAGCCTCCTGAGGAGTGGGTACACAGTCGCTGGTATCGGACCTGGCCGGCGAGTAGATCCCGATCAGTCCCTTGATACCAAACGTCATCACGACATTGAACAGGAACAAGGCGAACGCCAGCAGCAGCATGGCGCCGCAGATTCCAGCGAGGACCATGTAGGTGTTGTATTCACCATCGACATAGATCGAACGCCTCAACATGCCGTCAATGCCTGCCATGCCCATGAAGGAGCCCATGCCGATGCCGCCAACGAGGTGCAGCCAGAAGTGGGCGGTTGCCAGTTTCTGACTGTAAAGCCTGGCTCCGTTGGTAAGAATTGGCAGCAGCAGGTAGATGGCGGCGTAAAGCGTCATCGTCAAGCCGACGAGGATGGCAACATGAACGTGAGATCCGATGATCCACTGCGTGTTGTGCAGGACACGGTTCATCCCGAGATCCGCCTGGATGATGCCGGCAGGCACGGCCAGCATGAAGCCGAGCAATCCACCGAGCAGGAACTTAAGCTCGTTTGTCATCTTGAGTGGACGGGCCTTGTACAGGGTGACCAGCGTGATATAGACGGCAAGACCCTGCGTAACGAGCTCCAGCGCCGTGACCATCTCTCCGGACATGACTTTCAGCAGGTTGGACTGTCCCTGGTCCGACATCAGGTGATGAGACCAGACGGTCCAGGAAACCACCATCTCCACGAAAAGCGCTGCGCGCGCGATGTGCTTCATGAAGAGATCTTTACCCGTGATCATCATTGCCAGGATGTACCAGGTACCTGCTACGAAGATCAGCACCAGGCCATCGGCGATCAGGTCAAGGCCCCACCAGAAGATGTTCTTGTAGAGAAGAGCATCCACCCAGGTCTTGTCCATGCCAACGCCGAACAGCGTACCGAACATGTAGATCAGCAGCAGAACGCCGGCGGCCGTGATCACCACCGCATTCAGGCCGACATCGATCGTACCGCGGGAGATGGCGGCCACGGGCAGGTCAACGATGTGCTCGGTCTTCTTCCTTTTGAAGAAATTGATCAGCCCTGCGAAGCCAATGGCGTCCTTGAACAGCTCCATGGACGGTTGTTTATCCCAGCCTTTCGGCGTGTACATGATCGTCTTGAACACGTTGTAGGAGTACAGGAACGTGCCCACCATGATCAAGGCGACACCCACGACGTAGAACAGTCCGCCGACGATCTTGAACTGGGCCAAGTCCGCGGGCAGCGGCCAATAGAGGGTGTACAGCGGCGCATACGAGAACAGGAATCCCGCCAGCCACATGATGAAAGTACCACCGCCGATCATGATCCAGGTTGCGTTCGCCAGCTTCAGGCTGAAGATCGGTTTCTTCATGAAGAACGGAACGAGAAAAAGAAAGGCGCCGAAAACGATCATGTACGTGGAGCCAAACACGCCGACCATGGGATGGACCGTCATGATCGAGAAGAAGTGAGTGTCATCGATGGCCGCGACCGGTGTGATTTCCACCACGCGCATCATCATGCCCTCGACAGCAGCCAGGCCATAGAAAAGGACGCCGAGCACGACAAAGCGCAGGGAAATCTTCTGCATGGGCGTCATGTCCGCGTGTTTCAGGCCACCCTCGTGACCGTTCATCAAAGTGTTTACGAAGCTCATGGCTGCCCTCCCAGTGCGACTGCACGAACGTCATCCTGATCGCAGCCCTTCACGATAATCGCGTCCCGGGCAATCATCCTTGCGCCTTTCGGTCCTGAGTATTCGGTCGAACGAACGTAGTAGGTGCCGTTCTTGCCGAACTGCCACATCAGGTCATTGCGGCTCTGGGGAACAACCTGCATCTGCGCGACCATCGTGTGATCGGCACGGAAGATCCCGAAGCCGTAGGTCAGATCGTTGGATACGGCGTTAAAGACGACGTGATCACCGCATCCAACCTGCATGGGAAAATCGGAGAAGCTCATCTGGTGATCTTCGTACGTGATGTCGAAGACGGCATCCGGCGTAATGCCTGCGCGCTTCAGGTCGATCGGTACCCAGGGCACCTTGTTGTACGTGAGGAAGTGCAGCCCGGTTCCAAGCACCATCAGGATGACGACGTAGGTCCAGAAGATCGCGGGTTTGGCGCCGGCATCGTCTTTCCTTGGCCTGGTAATGCGATACCCGAACCAGGCGATCAGCGATATGGCAATGAAAACGTATATCCCGTAGACCAGTTTCAAGGTCGCGAGAACATCAATTGAATCGGCCATGATTTGCCCTTTCCGTTAGGGGTCAAGAACCTGAAATCCCGGTAATAGATGCATGAACCTCAGGCATGAGAGGCTCCGAAGGGACACCGGACAGCGCTGCCGCCAGTCCTTCGCGCCATGGAAAGTTGTACAGGGAAGTCAGCCGAACGCGGCAGCGTGCGGGCCTCTCGATGGATGCGGCATTGAACTACTCAACGTTGGTCCGGCATACCGGCGAATGAGCGAAAGTGTACTCGCCCACGCAAAAAACCGGACTACGGATACCTACCTATACGGTCCGAGGCGGGGGTGGCTCGGCACTAATGTGCGGCTGCGCGGTTCGGCAACAACCGCTTGACCCCGAGGAAGACGGCGACGATCACGCCACCCGCGAATAGGCCGAACAGGCCGTTGTAGAGCATCGATGCGACAACGCCAGCAAGCCCGCCGGCCGCGGGCAAGCTGTGTGCCCAGGCCTCAACGATGTGCAAGCCTTCTGCCACTATCGGCAAGCCATGCACCAGGATGCCGCCTCCGACCAGGAACATGGCGGCGGTCCCGACGACTGACAAGGTGGTCATGAATTTCGGCGCGGCCCGCAGTATCCATTTGCCGAGCCAGCGCTGAAAGGCCGCCAGGCGCGTGCTGTCCTGCTTTTCAAGCAGATGAAGGCCGACGTCATCCAACTTGACGATTCCCGCAACGAGGCCATAGACACCGACGGTAATTGCAGCAGCAAGGAAAGACAGGACTGCGATTCGTGTCACCAGGTCGGCGTGCTGCACCGTGCCAAGGACGATAACGATGATCTCTGCCGACAGGATAGCGTCAGTGCGGATCGCGCCGCGAATACGGCGTTTTTCAAACGCAACCATGTCGACTTTCTTGTCAGCGACCGCCTTCAGGCGCTCTTTGCGCTCTTCTTTTTCTTCCGGTGCATGCAGGAACCGATGTACGACTTTTTCGAATCCCTCAAAACAGAGATACGCACCGCCCAGCATGAGCAGGGGCATTATTATCCAGGGCGTGAAGGCACTGAATAACAAGGCGATAGGCACCATGATCGCCTTGTTGAGCGCCGACCCCTTGAACACGGCCCAGACAACCGGCAGTTCGCGCTTCGCCCGGATTCCCGACACCTGTTCGGCGTTCAATGCGAGGTCGTCGCCGAGCACGCCGGCCGTCTTCTTCGCCGCAACCTTGCTCAGGACGGCGACATCGTCAAGGAGGGTCGCAATGTCATCGAGTAGTGTGAAAAGGCTGGAACCTGGCAAGGGGTGACTCCTGTCAAATGCGCGGAATGCGTGAAATGGTAGGCGGCGCGACCTGCTTTGGCAAACCTGGGGCCGCCCTGCACGCTCGGGTCGCTATTACGACTTCCTGTTCATGCTGAGGGCGAACGCGCGCACCAGCAAACCAAGCAGCAAGGCGACAACCGCGGCAACACCGGTGTAGCTGAGCATCGTGTACTTGCGACGCTCCTGCCTTGATGCATCGAGGATCGACTCGAGGCCGGCCGAATCCAGGCTGGCCAGGGGTTCCCCTGCCGTTGAGAAGCGCCGCACGAGATCGTTGTTCCAGTCACTCACCCAGACCGCATCGCCCACCGCCAGGATCGAGATCGGATCGGCCTCCGGTGGCAATTCGAGGCGCCGCAAATAGCGCCAGTCGCTGTCAAAGACGTAGATCCCGCCGTGATTCATGCCGGTCTGCATGTTGTTGACCCACCATTCCTCACCAACCCGCGCGAAATGACTGGGCCAGGTCTGTTGCGCGGCCTTCGCGGCGGCCGGCACGACGTCCTTGCTGTCCACGGCGACGCCATACCTCGACGATTCCGGCTCCAGGCTGCGAATGACGTGGTGATTGGTGTCGGCGACCAGCAACTCCCCGTCAAATACCATCAACTGGTTCGGAAACTCGAATCCACCCGCTTTTGGCGCCAGTTCGGCACCCGTTGACGAGTACTTGCGCAACGCATGCCGGGTGGTGTCGGCGATGTAGACCTCGTCGGTCTGCCAGTCGATGTAGACGCTGTAAGCCGCCTTGAAATCGAGCCACTGGTCGCCGAAGCGCTCGCAGGCAAAGGTTGCCAGTTCGCAGCGAAACATGCCGCTATCGGCGTCCTCCGCGGCGATGGACTTCTGATTGGTCTGCCGCCCGTACGCGCGAAGGTTGTCGAAAAACGACCGTGGGTCGGGTCCGCGGCGCAACAGGATGTCGCCATCGGAGAAGAACGCGAAGCCGCCGAGAAACAGCTCGACGTCCATGCCCTCGAGATCGTACGTTCTTAGATACTCACCCTGCGGGTCGTGCTCGATGAGGTGGTTCTGGATCTGAACGTAGCTGTGCCCGTCAGGGCCAACATTCAGTTCCGCAGGCCCGCCGAAACCGGCCGCGACGCCGGAGCCCCACGTCCACAGGCCGACAGCCAGGCCCGTCAGGAGCAGGACCAGCGCCGCTACGGCCGGATGTACGTCGGAATTCATTCCCGCAGTCTAGCGTTCTCCGACTGGGCGTAACGTGTCACAGGTCGCAGTGGCGCCGCTCCCGCACGACGACAGATCGGCCAACTGCTGCGCTAGTCGGCAGGTGCCAGCTTCTGCGCCACGATGCCGAGGACGATCGAACCGATGATCGTGTAGATCGCCGCATCGACGCCCCACCAGATCCAGATCTTGCTCGGCAGGTTGAATACGCCCGACCAGGCCGCCATGAGGCAAGCACCCCAGAGCCACATGGCTACGCCGAACTTGAGGCCGCGCTGCCATGCGGGTCCGCTCAACGCGCCGCGAAACACCATGTAGATCCCGGCTAGGATGAAGGACGTCAGAATACCCGTCGCGATCCACATGGGCATCAATGTGGCCATGTCGGGCGGATCCGAGACGAGCTCTGGCCTCCAGAAAGACTCTGTGGCCTGGTAAGCGGCATCGAGAACCCCTTCATGAATGAGTACACCACCAACCATGGACACGACGAATGCGGTGGCGTAATAGGCCAGGCCACCAAGAATGATTGCTTTCCAGTTCATAGCTTCCCACCCCTCTTGTTATTGTTTTCTTTCCCAAGCGTAGTACCTGGCTGTAGCAGCGTCCAGTTCCGGCTTTCGGTTGGCAGGCACTAATGGGCGTAACGAAACCGCACTGACACACCCCCGTATACGTTACGCTCCGGCCCCGGTTCGAAATAGCGGCTACCGAAAGCATTGATACGAACATTGGCGGTGTAGTCCGCGTCGAAGACGTTGCCGATACCGGCAAACGGCTCGATCTCGAGCTGGCCAAACGTCTTTTTGAGGCCGAATCGCAGGTTCGCCACGGTCGCGCCGCGAACCTTTGCCGCATTGGCGTTGTCCGCGAACAGTTCGTCGGTATACAACGCATCGACCGCTGCAAAGAATCCCGAATCGTGCATGTACGAAACGTCTGCATGCACAAAAGTCTCCGGAATGCCCGGAATCGTGTTGCCCGAGAAGTCGTTGCCGTCACTATCGACGAACGCGTCAAACTCGAAGCGTGACCACGTATACGCCAATGCCAGGTTCAGGCCAGGCAATGGCGTGGCAACAAACGACAGTTCTATGCCGCGCCGTTCAGACTTACCCGCGTTGGCAAAGAATTCGCGGTCCGGGCTCGACGCAATCTCGAACGGTATCAGTTCGTCATCGACATCGATCCTGAATACAGCTAACTCGTAGCGGGTACTTTCACTGAGTTCGCCGCGCAGGCCCAGCTCATAGCTCGTGCTCCTTTGTGGCTCCAGTCCCGGATTGAATCCGCCACTGCCGTCAGGATTGGCAAACTCGGTGGAGGTCGGTGTTTCGAAGGCCGTTGCAATGTTGCCGTACACGCTTTGACCGGCACCGACGTCATAAAGAAACCCGATGCTCGGGCTCACATCGTCGATCGAACGGGTACCGGAGTCGTTGCCGTCGGCAAGGAACGCATCGGCAACGTCGAACTCGATGTCGTCGTAGCGCAATCCCAGCGTCACCTCGAGCCTATCCGACACGGTAACTTCGTCCTGCACAAAGATCCCCGTGCTCGTTACCCGTTCGAGTTGATCGAGCCTGAGAGCACCCTGCATGCCGTCGTTGTTGTCATACCGTTGGCGGTCATCTCGCTGCCGGTCGTGATCAAAGCCGGCGATCACCCGGTGCTGCATATCACCGAGCCGGAAGCCTCGCGTGTAACTGATGCCGCCGCCGGCGAATGAGCGATCGAACGTGACCATGCCACCGTCTGCAAATGGCAGGCGGTTGAGAAAATCACGCTCGAGATAGTAGCTACGCGCCCGGACTTCGCCGCCATCGGGGAACGAGTGCCTGAAACTGATGCCCAGTTTTTGCTGGTCGAGCGTTTCGCCGGCGTCGAAATCCACGTTGCGATCGCGAGCACTGCGCGGATTCGCTTCAGCCTCGGCCAGTAACAGTCCGCCGGGATCGTTCGATACCGGTTGATCGGTGGCGCTGATCGCCCAGCCGATTTCCGTGGCGTCGCTCAAGCGCAACAGGAAGCGGCTGTTCAGTTGCCTGTTTTCGGCCTCGCTGTGCTCGCGATAGCCGTCGATGCGCAGATCGGAAAGACTGACGAGATAGTCCAGCCGCCCGGCCGCTCCGCCTGTCTTGAGCTGGTACTTGCGGTAGCCAAAGTCCCCCAGCGCAACGCGCGCCTCCGCATACGGCTCCGCACTGCCCTGCTCGGACGAGATA
The DNA here is from genome assembly GCA_965368465.1 of uncultured Chromatiales bacterium. Taxonomy (GTDB): domain Bacteria; phylum Pseudomonadota; class Gammaproteobacteria; order Steroidobacterales; family Woeseiaceae; genus UBA1847. Next base: position 3,001 of record CBDUMZ010000064.1, on the reverse strand, counting down.
CTGATGACTCCGCCAGCCGCATTGCCGTACAAGGCAGACGCCGGTCCACGCAGGATTTCGACTTGCCGTACCGAGGCAAGGTCAATGCTGTCCACCTGGCTCTGCCCGTCGGCCAGCGTTTCCGGAATACCGTCCACCAGGATCTTGATGCCACGCACGCCGAAATTGGAACGTGCACCGAAGCCGCGAATGGCGATCCGCAGGTCCTGCGCGAAGTTGTAGCGATTCTGAAAGAAGACGCCGGGCACCCGCGCGAGCGCCTCGTCCAGCGCCAGCTGCTGTCTTGCGTGTTGAATTTCGGCACCAGACACAACGCTGATTGCCGCGGGCACGCTGCGTGCCGCCTGGTCCAGTCGCGTCGCCGTGACAATGATCTCGCTGACCTCGTCGGGCAGCTCGACACTCTGGACTTCTTCGGCAAGTGTAGTGCTGCACAGCGCGCCCAGCAGGCACGCGAGTGCAGCATACGAACGTCTGACGGTCACTACCTGGGCGTCAGTTTCAGCAGCCGCCCCTGCCCTTCGCGAGATTCGTCTTCAATCACCCACAGCGCGCCGTCCGGGCCCTGGTAGATGCCACGAAGGGGCGCACCCATCGGGAAGCGCTCGGCCTCGACCGCCTCGTCACCGTCAACCTCTACACGGATAATGGCCCGTGACGACAGCCCGGCCATGAACAGATTGCCGCGCCACTCCGGGAAGGCGTCGCCGCTGTAGGCCATGATATTCCCGGGCGAGATCGTTGGCGTCCACCACAATACCGGTGCCTCGAAGTCGGGATTCGTGTCGTGGTCGGGTATCGGGCGACCGTCATAGTGCTCGCCGTTCGACACGAGCGGGTAGCCGTAATTGGCGCCGCGCACGATGCGATTCAGCTCGTCACCGCCCCGCGGACCCATTTCCGCTACCCACAGGCGGCCTTCGAGATCGAACGTCATACCCAGGGGATTGCGATGCCCCAGCGACCAGATTTCGGGGTACACACCTTCGTTATCGACGAACGCGTCGACGCTGTAGTAGTCGACGAAAGGGTTGTCTTTCGGGATAGAGCCGTCGTCGTGCAGGCGCACGATCTTGCCGATTGTGCTTTGCATATCCTGTGACGGCGTGAACTTCTGGCGATCGCCCGAGGATATCCAGAGATACCCATCATCGTCGAAGGCAATGCGGTGACCATAGTGACCGTAGCCGACGACCTTGGGGTATTGCCGCCAGATAACGTCGAGGTCGGACAAGGTACCGCCGCGCTCCGCCAGGTTGAGCACACCACGGGCGACGGCCGCACCGCGCGTGCCGCCGGTGCCACCTTCCGCGTAGCTGATGTAGACCAGTCCGTTACTCGCAAAATCCGGGTGCAGAACGACGTCGCCGAAGCCGCCCTGCCCGCCGTAGTCCACGTCCGGCAAGCCGCGAATGTCGCCCATCGGCTGTCCGTCCGCGGTGACTATCGCAAGGCGCCCCTTCTTTTCCGTCACCAGTATTCGCCCGTCGGGCAGGAAAGCCATTGCCCACGGCTCGTCAAACGTCGTAACGGTGGTGATCTCAAACGGCAGGCTGGTCTGTGCCTGCGCGCCGCTCATTGCGAGCACGAGGATTGTCGTCGTCAGTAGTTTTCGCATCATCGTCGCTTCCGGAAAGTGAACAGCCCGATACTTTAGCCAAGTCGGCCGAATCACACCAGAAAACCTGCGATGAGCTGTGCGTGAGCCGCGTTGAACCGAACCGGCGGCGGCTACTTCACTCGCCAGACGACATTGCCGACATCATCGGCGATCAGCAACGCTCCGGTTGCGTCCAGCGCCATGCCGGCCGGGCGCCCGCGTGCGTTTCCATCCGCATCCAGGAAGCCACCGACCACTTCTCTGGGCTCGCCATCCGGGACCCCGTTTTCGAACGGGATGTAAATCACGCGATACCCCGACACGGGTTGCCGGTTCCATGATCCATGCTGGCTGACGAACAGGCCACCGCGCCATTTCTCCGGCAGCGTACTTGCGTACGAAAACTCGATATCCAGCGATGCGGTATGCGCTCCGAGCGCATAGTCGGGGGTCTTTGCGAGCGGATGGCTGTCTGACCAGCGCGGATCCAGGCCAGGCTGCGGCTTGTCTCCGAAGTAGACATACGGCCAGCCGAAGAAATCGCCCTTGCGCACCGAGGTGGCGTAGTCAGGGACCAGGTCGCTGCCAAGCTCGTCGCGTTCGTTGACGACCGTCCAGAGCATGTTCGTCGAGGGCTCGATCGCCATGCCGTTAGGGTTGCGCAGGCCGTGTGCATACAGCTCCAGTTCGCCGCTTCCGAGATCCAGGCGGTGAATTGCCGCACGACCCACCTCGGCCTCCGGCCCGCACTCGCCCACATTGCTGTTGGAGCCGACCGTAATGAACACGCTGCGATTGTCCGGAGCCGCAAGAATGTTCTTCGTCCAGTGGTGATTCATGCCTGATGGCAGCTTGACGATTGTCTCTGGCGACCCTGTCAGAGCCGTTTGTCCCGGCTGGTAGGGGAATCTGAGCAACGCATCGGCGTTCGCGATGTACAGGTGATCGCCGATAAGGGCCATACCGAAAGGCGAATGGAGTCCCGCTGCAAACACGTGCGATTCGTCGGCTGCACCGTCCCCGTCGGTGTCGCGATGCAGCGTTACGCGATCTGCACTGGGCGTTCTCGCACCGCTGAAATTCAGCACCAGGTCCGCTGCGAATTTCTTGAATTCGCTGCACAGACCAGAGCCCTCGGGGGCATTGCTCTCGGCGACCAGCACATCGCCGTTCGGCAGTACATACAACCAGCGCGGATGATCCAGTCCGCTTACGAATGCATTGATCTCCAGGTCGCCGGCCGGCGTCGGCATTTCGCCGGCGGGCCAGCCGACGGCCTTTGCCGGCCGCACTATCGGCACGAGGGACTTGTGAGGTTCCACCAGTTGCGGTGACGGACCGTAGTCTGCCTGCTCGTCAAGAACGCTTGGCGCCGGAAACAGGAATTGCCACGCCACCACA
>CBDUMZ010000063.1:0-13257 GCA_965368465.1 uncultured Chromatiales bacterium | reverse complement strand
GGTCCGTAAGGTCGTAACTGAAGTTGCCGAAGACCGCCCACTGTTTCCATTCGGTATCGTCAACCGACAGCCACCAGGACGGATCGACGCCGGACTCGGTCCCCGGGTAGATATAGGTGAAGTACGCGTATGACAGCGACTCCAGGAACTCGGGCGTACGCGCGCGATATTCCCAGTACTCGCTCTTCTCTTCGTAGAACGCACCGAGCACCCAGCGATAGTTGTCGGCGGTCTTGGACAGCCGGATTTCCTGGGTGAATCGATCGTTCTTCTGGTTCTGCGTATTGAAGCCGACCGTGTCCTGGTCGTTCGGCAGCGCCGAATAGAAGTAGAGGTTCCCGGTAGCCGGATCGACGTTGATGCCGCCAGCCCCGAAATAATGGTTCTCGGCGCCCGAGAAGCCCGACCAGCAATAGGTCGCGAACAAGGGGCAGAAATTGTAGTTGAAGTAGGCCGAATACGTCGTCCTGTCGAAGGTGTAGTCGAGCTTGCGATCGAAGTAGCTGGTGATCGATATGATATCGACATCCCCGATGCTGCCGTTGATCGTCAGCGCGCCCTGGGTCCACTCATCGTCGCGCGTGTCGTTGAAAAACTTGACGGTCTGCAGATCGCCGACGGTCGGGTCGTAGTCGTTAAGTCCATGCGCTTCCATCTGCTGGTGCATGGCACTTGCCGTCGCCGTCCACCGGTCGTTGATGAACCAGGTTGCCGCAATACGGCCACCGACGAAGTCGACCGAGTTGACGTTGTCTTCGACCTCATTGGCGTTGGTTTTCGTGCCCCGCATGGGCGATACACCCAGGACGTTGTCGACGAAACCACCGTCTTCGGCGGTGTAACCCACCAGGCGAATCGCGAACTTGTCCTCGATCAGCGGCAGGTTCACCCAGCCGCTGACTTCGTGGCTCATGGCCGAGTTGTCGCCCTTGCGCACCATCATCTCGGCGTTGGCCGAGAATTCGCTTGCATTCGGTTTATTCGTAATGATGCGCAGCGTGCCCGACTGCGAGCTGTCGCCGTACAGTGTGCCCTGCGGACCGGCCAGCGCCTCAACGCGTTCGATGTCAACCATGCGGGGTTCAGGATTGACCGAGAACTGGGTAAGCGGCTGCTCGTCGATGTACAGGGCCGACGACGACGCGGCGATGAATGCGCCCGGGTTGTCCGAGACGCCGCGGAAGATGATCTTGTTGGCGCCGGCGACGCTGCCCACGTGGTAGACGCTTGGCAGCATGCGTACGGTGTCTTCGAGGTTCAGCAGTCCCTGGTTCTTGAGATCCGCACCGGTCAGGGCCTGGATACTGCCAGCGACGTCCTGGAGGCTTTCCTCACGCTTGCGCGCCGTGACCGTGATTTCTTCGATGCCTGAGCTGCTCGCGCCCTGTTGCTGGGCCTGTGCGTCGTCCGCATGGCCGGCAACTGCCATCGAAACCGCAACCGCAACCGCACTCTTTACCGGAATGCCGTCAGTCGTCGTAACATCAGCCATCGTTGAACCCCCCGTTGGATTTATTGGCATACAATGACGCTATCTTCCCGAGTCTACTATCATTTTTTGCCCTTATACAACAAAGTGGGGGCAACCAGACGGTGCTCCTGCGTTTCACTATTTGCAATCTTGCAACAGATTTCGGTTTTGCTATGTTTTCGCCACTATGAATATTGATGAGCCTCTCAAGGACCTGGGACCGGTCGCTGCCGGGTCGCTGATCGACGCCGTGCTCGGCCTGGACGAGGAAGCCTGGTTCCTGAACGTCAACCGGCAGAACGACTACGAGGTGCACAAGCAGACCCGATCGGTCGTCATGGTCTTCTGTGACGGGCCAATGGACGATCTGAAAGTCAGCAAGGAAGCGGGCTGGGACATGCTCGCCGAGGCGGCCATACCCGTGATGCACGACCTGATCGGGCGTTTCTACCCGCCGGGCGGCACGATCATCCGTGCGATGGCGGCAAAACTGTTGTCAGGTGGTCGAATAAACCCACATTTCGACAGCCACGCGACGTTTCGGGCAAGCCACCGCATTCACGTACCGATCACCACGAACCCCCGCGTTCGCTTCACGATCGATGGCAAGCCGTTTCATCTCGAGGTCGGCAACGCCTACGAGATCAACAACCAGAAAACCCACAGCGTGATCAACAGCGGCAAGGAAGACCGCATCACGTTTATCTTCGATTACATGCCGCCCGACTTCGTTGCCGGCCGCTAGTCCGGGTAGCGCTTTGGCTGCCAGTCTTCGGGCAGCGTCCGCAGCAACGGCTCGAGCACTTCGATCATGGGCCCGAGGTGTTCCTCGTAGCGGCGCCAGAGGTGCTTGGAACTCGCGTAGATCGGCTTGCGTACCTGCTCCGAACTCGCCGTCTTGACCGCGCGCTCGTTCTCGTAAAAACGCAGGCAGGCATCGTTCCAGGGCAGGTCGCAGTGCTCGAGTATCCGCCGCACCTGCGTCTCCAGGTCATCGACGACCTCTTCGTACTGCACATCGAGCACCGTCCCCGGCAGCACCTCGTGCCAGTGATCCATCAGGCGCTGGTACTGCAGGTAGAACTCGGCCAGTTCGAACTGATCGTAGGTGAACGGCTGGCCGCGCGCGAACATCTGCTTGAAGCTGCCGAGACAGCTGTCCAGCGGGTGGCGCCGGGCGTTGATGACCTTCGCATTCGGCAGGATCAGGCTGAGAAAACCGACATGCGCAAAGTTGTTGGGCAGCTTGTCCGTGAAGCGCGGCAAATCGGTTTCCCGATGCCTTTCGGTGCGCCGCAGGTACTCCTCGCCGAGTGCGGCAAACTCGTCGTCGTCGAGAAAGCTGATGACCCGCGGGTACGTCTTGCGGTCCTCGCGCTGCAGGCCGATGGAGCGCGCCACGCGACCCAGGTCGGGCAGCTCGTGAGTGCCCTCGACGTCCGGGTGGCTGGCCAGGATCTGCTCGATGAGCGTGGATCCGGAGCGCGGCAGCCCCACGATCAGGATCGGCGCGTTGCTCTGGCACCCCACGCCACGCCGCTCGGCCAGGAAGTCCCTGGAAAACACCTCGATGAAACTGTCGTGCAGGTCCACGGTCTGCACCGGGTCATAGGTTTCGCGCTCGCGTCGGTTCGCATTGCCTTTTTCGTAATACTCGAAGGCCCGGGCATAGTCCTGCTTGTCTTCGTACGCCTTGCCGAGGGCAAAGAAGAAGCTGGCGCGCTGCTCTTCGACCAGCGATTCCCGCGCAGCCCGTTTTTCCATCACGGCGATGTCGTCATCGGTGAACCGGAAGGTCTTGAGGTTGGCGAGGCTCCACCAGGTCTCGCCGTGATCCGGGTTGTGCTCCACGCACTCACGGTACCGCGCGATCGCTTCGTCCTGTTTACCGATGGTCTTGAGCACATGCCCCATGCCGGACAGGGCACCGAAGTTGCCCGGCTCGACCTCGATCGCTTTTTCGAAGCGCTCCATGGCCTCGTCGTGCTTGCCGATCATTGCGTACACCGTGCCGGCCGAGGTGTAGCCGTGCGGCTTGTGCGGTTTCAGGCGCGTGACGCGCTCGTAGGCTTCGATGGCCGCATCGGTCTTGTCCTGCTCCTGGCGGGCCATGCCGATGTCCATCCAGCCCTGGTAATAATCAGGCGCCAGTTCGAGCGCGCGCTCGAGCAGCATCTCGGCGTCGCCCCACTGCTTGGCGCGCATGGCGACACCCGCCATCAGGCGCAATGCATCGACGTTCGACGGATCCTTGAGCAGGACATTGCGATAGATCTGTTCCGCCTCGCGGATATTGCCCATGCGTTGCAGGTTGAGGCCGCGGACCAGGTCTTCGCGATGCGGCGTCAGTTTGAAGGACTCCTCGAACTCCCGCGTCGCGTCGTCGTCCTTGCCGAGCACGGTCAGTACCTTGGCCTTCTTCATGCGCACGGAGGCGCTGCCGGGTTCGAGTTCTGCAGCCCGCTCGAGCGACTCCAGCGCCTCGGGCAGCCGGCCCTGCATGATCAGGGCTTCGGCGAGACCCTCGTGGGCACGGGAAAAATCCGCGTAGATACGCACCGCCCGTGACAACGTGTGCTCGGCCTCGTCGGCCTTGCGCTGCCGGATCAGCGCCGCACCCAGCAGGCACAGCAGGTTGGCGTCGCGCGGATGCGCGTTCAGTGCCTGGCGGCAGATCCGCTCCGCCATGACCGCGTCGCCACCGCGCAGGAACGTCGTCGCGCGATCGAAAGAGGCCTTGGGTGAGTCGAGTTCGTTATCTTGCACGTTGTTTATTTCTCGCTGAACACTGCGGCCGGAATCATAACAGCGAGCGCTGCGATTGGCGCAACGAACAAAGGGTGAATGGCCCCGAGCCAACCCGGTACCTGGCCGTACCAGAAGACCTGCGACGTGCACCCGGCAACCGCCGAGGCTGCGATCGCCCAGAACCCGGCGTGCGCCGGCGTCTTGTCCCAGAAGATCGACAGGATGAAGGGGATGAATATCGCGGCGGGCGCCACGAGCGTCGCGAATACGACCAGGCTCACGACGCCGGGGAAGACCAGCGAGATGACGAGCGAGGCCGCGGCGAACAGGGCCGTGGCAACACGCGAGTGAAAGATCTGGCGGTCCTGGCTCGCGCCCTCGCCCAAGAGCGGTTCGTAGAGGTCCTGTATCGCCAGCGACGAGGCGGCGGCCAGGAACGATGACGACGTCGACATCGTTGCCGCGATGATGGCCGTCATGATCAGCGCACGCACGCCTTCGGGCAGTACCTGTGCGACGAGCTCGGGCAGCGCCTGGTTTTCGTCCGGGAGACCCGGCAACAAGGCCGCCGCCGCGAGCCCGAGGATCGCGACACAGCCACCGAACACGACGTAGTTGCAGCCCGTAAAGAGGTACGCAAAACGTGCAGTGGCGGCGTCCTTGGCCGCGAGTGCGCGCTGCATGTAGGCCTGGTCGACACCATAGCTGTACAGGGCCAGGGCGCCCCAGGCGAGCGGCGTCCAGAGGCCGAGCTGGGAAAAACTGAAATGCTCACGCGGCAGGCTGGCATGCAGGCCGTCAATGCCACCGACCGCGATCATCGCGAGGACCACGGCGAGGATGATGCCGACCATGAGCACGACGTACTGGAGCGCGTCCGTCCACACCACGGCCCAGAGTCCGCCCATCATCGTGTAGACCGCGAACGCAGCCGTGATGATCAGCGATGCCATCGGCACCGGAAGGCCGAACAGGGCCGATAGCAGCAAGGCCGATACGAGGATCTGCACGGCAACGAATGCCACCGCTTCGATGATCTGCAGTATCGCGGTCAGTCGCCGTGTGCTCACACCGAACTTCGTGCCAATGTACTCGGGGATCGTCGTCAAGTGCAGCCTGCGCAGGCGCGGTGCAACGAGAAAGCCAAGCAGGATGTACGCGGGAATCGCCGCGTAGTTCCAGAAGATGCCCGACAGGCCGATCGCGTAGACAAGCCCTGCTCCGCCGATAAGCCCTGAACCCGAAAACTCGGTTGCCGCGAGACTCAGCGACGCCGGCACTCTGCCGAGCTGGCGGCTGCAGAGGTGAAAGTCCTCGGTACTGTGAACGCGTTTCGACCAGTAGCGACCGATGCCGAGCACCAGGCCGATGTAGGCGAGGAAGATAATAATGTCTAACATGCGTGTTCCATCTAACCCTGACGAAACCGAACATGCAACATGACGCGATCATTATCGGGGCGGGTCACAACGGCCTGACAGCAGCAGCGTATCTCGCCAGGGCCGGCAAGAAAGTGCTGGTGCTCGAGCGTCGCGGGATCGTCGGCGGCTGTGCCGTCACGGAAGAAGTGGATTCCGAACTCGCGCCCGGCTGCCGCGTGTCGACGGCCTCGTACATTGCCAGCATGTTGCGGCCGACCATCATCCGGGACCTGAAGCTCGACTCGTACGGGCTGCGCATGGTTGCCTGCGACCCCGGCGTCCAGGCGGCCTTCGCTGACGGCGACGTCGTCGCCTGGTGGAGCGACGAAAAGAAGATGCGGGCCGAGCTGGAACGCATTGCGCCCAACGATGTCGAGCGCTTCATTGCAACGGAGGCAGAGCTCAAGCGCCTCGCCGCCTGGCTGCAGCCCTACTTTCTCGAATCGCCACCGGACCTGCATGCGAAAGGGCTGCGCAAGCTGCCGGTGTTGTGGCATACGTGGCGACGGTTTCGGGGTGTATCCGGCGACGACATCAGCGGCCTCGTGCGTTTCCTGACAGGCTCCCTGGGCGAATTCCTGGACCGTCGTTTCGAAGCGGACAAGCTGAAACGACTCGTCCTGTCCAACAGTCTCTACGGCAAGCACGGGGGGCCTTACCAGCCCGGCACCGCGATGGGTCTTTTGTTCCACCTGCTCAGCGGCGGCGATGCCGGGCAGCAGGCCTGGCAGGGTCATGTCATCGGCGGCATGGGCGCCATCACGCAGGCCTTGCGTGGCGCGTGCGAGGACCTCGGTGTGGAGATTCGTACGAACGCGGCCGTAAGACAGGTGAACATCGCGAACGGCGCGGCAACCGGCGTGACGCTGGAGTCCGGCGACGTCTGCGAGGCGCGGTTTGTCGTATCCAATGCGGACCCGAAGCGGACCTTCCTCGGCCTCGTCGACCGCGCGGCAGTGGATGCCCAGTTCCGCCGCGATATCGAAAACCTGCGCATGGACGGCCCCGCGGGCAAGGTGAACTTCGTCCTGTCCGAGGAACCGCGGGTCAACGGCATGCCCGCCGACCGTTCACGCTCGCAGCGCTCCCTGTTCACGCTGATCCCGACGCTGCGAGAAGCCGAGGACAATTACAATGCGTCGCAACGCGGCGAGTTGCCCGAGCGCCTGTGGGTCGACTGCGTACTGGCATCGAACGTGGATGACACCCTGGCGCCACCCGACCGGCACATGCTCACCTGTTTCGTGCAGTACCTGCCCTACCGGCCGCAGCACGGTAGCTGGGACGAGCATCGCGAGACGCTGGGCGACCGCGTCACCGCGCTGATCGGCCAGTTCGCCCCGAACATGCCCGGCTCGGTGATTGCACGGCGCGTCTACACACCCGTCGACCTCGAGGCCACCTTCGGGATTACCGAAGGCAACATCTTCCATGGCGACATCTCGCTCGAACAGATGTTCTTCATGCGGCCGCTGCCACGCTGGGCGCACTACAGGACTCCCGTCGACAACCTGTGGCTGTGCGGTGCCGGTACGCACCCGGGCGGCGGTGTCACCGGCGCTCCGGGCTATAACGCCGCCCACGCCATCCTGCGGGAATTGTGACGAACGTACGCGCGTATGGCCGGGCTTTTTACTAAGCTGTCTTTCTGTCACCGACAGTTCCAGGACGGATTATGTCGAAACGCCTTGCAGGGATTGCATTGTTGCTCACGATGTTCGCGGCCGCGGCCCAGGGAGAAACGCCTGGCCATGCCGGTCGTATCGATACCGAGCAGCGCGTCGTACGGCTCTTCAACAGTACCTGGGAATTGTTCCGGCCGCAGTGTCGCGAACAAACGCTTTTCGACCTGAACTACCTGACGCACGACCTGCGCTCCGAGCGCACCGGACTCGGGCTGCGCTTTTCACCCTCGACGCACGTGACCATCGACATCGAACTCGATCCGTTCACCTACGACCGGAATCTCATCGGCCCGCTGTACGATCCCGGCATTGGTGCCACGACAGTCGCGCTGCGCTTTTCGTTCTAGGTTCGCATATGCTACGCCGATGGCTACGCATGTTTATTTCGACCTCGACGGCACGCTGACGGACCCGTACGAAGGCATCACCAACTGCATCCTGTACGCGCTCGACGAGCTGGGTTTTCCACGCCCGGACGACGACTACCTCTACTCCTGCATCGGGCCGCCGCTGTGGGATACCTTTCCGGAGCTCGTTGGCCAGGAACTGACCCGCAAGGCGGTCGACCTGTATCGCGAGCGCTTCGTCGACGTTGGCTGGAAAGAGAACAAGCCCTATGACGGCATCGTGGAGGCTCTCGCGGCTGTCGCCGACGCGGGCCACCTGCTCTTCGTTGCCACGGCCAAGCCGCACATGCATGCCGCACGCATCGTCGAGCATTTTGGTATGGGCGAGTTTTTCGCGACGGTCTACGGCAGCGAACTCGACGGCACGCGCGGCACCAAGACCGAGCTGCTCGACTTCGCGATTGCCCGCAACCCCGGTGCCGACCGCCACATCATGGTGGGCGACCGCAAACACGATTTGATCGGTGCCGTCGCGAATGACATGACGCCGGTTGGCGTGGCTTACGGCTACGGCTCGGTTGAGGAGCTGACCAATGCCGGCGCGACCGCGATCGCTGCAACACCGGCCGATCTGCCGCGCATTCTTACCTGATCGCCTCGCGAATCGCCCGTATGTGAGCGGGCCCCATGCGGCAACAGCCGCCGACAATGCCGGCGCCTGCCGCAATCCACTCGCGCGCGGCGTCCGCGCAGTCGCCCGGCGTGACCGTCCCCGACCAGGAATTGGTTGCGGGGTGCCAGGTTTCACCGGAGTTCGGATACGCAATGATCGCTTTGGACGGCGCCGTTGCGCGCAGCCTCGCAACGAGTTCGGGCGCGAACTGCGGCGGCGTGCAGTTGATACCGATGGCAGCGACGCCCGGGTGCTCCGCGAACATGCCGGCGACGTCCTCCACGGGCGTGCCGTCGACGATATGCGAAGCGTCACTGCACGAAAAGCTGATCCAGGCGGGCGTATTGCGGTTGTGGAGCAGCTCGGCGAGCACTTCGGCTTCGAGCTTCGACGGAATCGTTTCGAGCGCGAGTACGTCGGCATTGCCGGCGTCGAACAACGCGAGGCGTGGTGCGTGAAACGCCCGCAACGTGTCCGCGGTGACGCCGTAGTTGCCACGGTACTCCGAGCCATCATGCAGCATTGCCCCGTAGGGCCCGAGGCTACCGGCGATGAGCGGCGTGAAGTCGAGGCCGGGGTTTTCCCGCAGGTACTCGTCCCGCGCCTGCTCCGCGAGTTGCACGGACAGCACCATGAGCGCATCCGCGGCTTCGGCGGACAGGCCCTGGGTCGCGAAGCCTTCCCGGCTGGCCTGGTAGCTGGCCGTTGCCACGCACTCGGCACCGGCGTCGAGATACGCCCGCGTCGCGCTGACGATAGCCGCCGGGTTGGATCGCAGTAAGGACGCGGACCAGAGCGCATTGCCGATATCGCAACCCTGGGCTTCAAGCTGCGTGGCCAGGCCGCCGTCAAGAACCATCGGGACGGCCCTTTCGAGCGCCGTGGTGAACGCGTTCTTCGTCATTTAGATGAGCGCTGGTGCCGGCATGCGAATCAGCTTACTTCACTTAATCATGATGCGCTTGGTAATGTAGGGCATTCCCCGGGAGGACCTGCATGCCAAGAATACTCGTCGCCACCCTCATCGCCCTGTTACTTGCGGCCTGCCAGCAGGCACCCGAACCCGTGGATCGCGTGCTCGCCGTTCGATGCGGCAATCTCATCGACGGCCTTGCGGATGAGGCGCTCGGCGGACGACTTGTGCTGATTCGCAATGGCCGTATCGAGAGAGTCGATGCGATAGGCGACGTACCGGAGGACGCCGAGGTGCTCGACCTGTCGGGGCACACGTGCCTGCCCGGCCTGATCGACACGCACACGCACATCGCGCTGAAGTATGACGATTCGAGCGACCTGACGGTTTACTACCGGCGCCCGATGGCCGAGACCATGGCCATCACCACAAAGAACGCGAACACCACGTTGCGAGCCGGCTTTACGACGATTCGCAACGTTGGCGACTATTTCCCCGAGGCCATCATCAAGGTGCGCACGAAGATCCGTGCCGGTGAAATTCCCGGGCCGCGCATCCAGACGGCCGGTTCGTATCTCACGATCCCGGGTGGCGGCGGCGACCTCGTGGTTCCCGGCCACGACGAGAGTGAAATCCCGGCCGGTATTCGCATCGGTGTCGCGCGCGGACCTGAAGAGTTTGCGGCGGCCACGCAGCGCGTGCTCGACAACGGCGCCGACATGATCAAGATCATCGCATCGGGCGCGGTGTTTGCGTACGGCGGCGTGCCCGGCTCGCCCGAAATGACACCCGAGGAAATCGCGGCCGTCGTCGAGGTCGCCCACGCGAACGGCGTCAAGGTGACCGCGCACGCGCACGGCGCCCAGTCGATCAAGGATGCCATTCTCGCGGGAGTCGATTCGATCGAACACGCCTCGCTCGCCGACGACGAGGCGATTGCCCTGGCGGTCGAACATGGCGTGGCGTTTTCGATGGATGTGTACAACGGCACGTTCACGGCGGAGGCCGGTGAAGCGCTTGGCTACCCCGAAGAGTTCATGCGCAAGAACGACGAGACGACCGAAGCACAGCGCATCGTGTTCGAAAAGGCGTATGCCGCCGGTGTGCCCATCCTGTTCGGTACGGATGCGGGCGTACTGCCTCATGGCAAGAATGCGCGGCAGTTTGCCGTCATGGTGCGCCGCGGCATGACGCCGATGGATGCCATCAAGAGCGCGACGTCGGTTGCGGCAGATCACATGGGCATGGCGGGCGACGTCGGCGCGATCGAGATTGGTCGTTACGGCGACCTCATCGCCATTAAGGGAAACCCGCTCGAGGATATTTCGCTGCTGCAGGACATTCCCGTTGTCGTCAAGGACGGCAACATCGTCAAGCGAATCACCGCCAAGCAGCCGCAGTTTGCCGATACGGTGTACCACACCGGCAAGCTCTACACGGTGAACCCCGACATGCCATGGGCGCAGGCGGTTGCGATACGCAATGGCAAGATCGACTTCGTCGGTTCTGACGATGCAGTGCGTGCCTACATCGGCCCTGATACCGCGACCCATGATCTGCGCGGACGGCTGATGCTGCCCGGCTTCCAGGACGCGCATGTTCATCCGTTGCATTCGGGCCTTCAGGCCCTGAGTTGCGATGTCAGTGAAGGGGCATCCATTGCCGACTACCGCACGACCATCGCCGCCTGCGTGGCCCGGAACCCGGACCGTGAGTGGATTACGGGCGGTGGCTGGTCGATGGCTGCGTTCGGTCCCGGCGCCAGGGCGAGCAAGAGCATTCTCGACGAGCTGGCACCCGACCATGCCGTGTACCTCACGTCTGCCGACGGCCATTCCGGTTGGGCCAACAGCCGGGCCCTAAAGATCGCCGGGATTACGAACAAGACGCCGGATCCTGTCGATGGCTTTATCGATCGCGACCCGGAGACAGGCGAGGCTGTCGGCAGCCTGCAGGAAGGTGCGATGCGACTCGTGGAGAAGCATGTTCCGCCGCCGACCTTTGAGGAGCGCGTCGCCGGGCTCGAGTATGCGCGCGACCTGATGCACAGCGTCGGGATCACGTCGTTCCAGAAAGCCTACGCCGCGGAACCCGAGCTCGAGGCCTACGATCACCTCGACAAGATGGGCAAGCTCAACATGCGGGTCGTGGCGGCACTGCTCTGGGATCCCGAGGGTCCCGTGGAACAGATTGAAACCATGCAGGACCTGCGCGAGCGATACACGCACGGCAATTTGCGCGCGACGAGCGTGAAGATCTTTGTCGATGGCGTCATGGAAAACTACACGGCCGTCATGCTCGAGCCCTACCTCGTGGAGAGCGGCACGCGCGGGACGCCCATGATCGATCCGGGCGAGATGATCGAGGTCGTCAGCGACCTCGCCGCGGCCGGTTTCCAGGTGCATTTCCACTCGCTCGGCGACGGTGCGGTGCGGTACGCGCTGGACGCGGTCGAGGAAGCCAACAAGCGTCATGGCGATACCGACCTGCGCCATCATCTGTCGCACCTGCAGGTCGTTCACCCGGATGATCATGCGCGCTTCGCCGAACTGGGCGCCGTCGCGAACTTTCAGCCATTGTGGGCTTATGCCGATGCGTACATCGTCGACCTGACCCTGCCTTTCATTACGGAGGAGACGGCGCGGTGGATGTATCCGATCAAGTCGCTTCTCGACGCGGGTGCCCATGTCGCGTTCGGCAGCGATTGGGCGGTGTCGTCCGTCGATCCAATGCCGCAGATCGAAACGGCGGTGACACGTGTCGACGCCGACAGCCACGCGACGGAAGTACTGAACCCCGAACAACGCATCACGGTGCAGCAGGCGATTGAGGCGTTCACGATGGGCTCTGCTTACGTGAACCACCAGGAAGACGTGACGGGCTCGATTGAGCCCGGCAAGTTCGCGGACCTGATCGTCCTGAACCGGAACCTGCTCGAGATCAAGCCAGAGAACATTTCAGACACCAAGGTCGTGCTAACGCTGTTTGCCGGCAAGCCGGTTCACGGCCGCCCTGCGGACCTCAAGAAACAGTAAGTGCGGCACAGCTCGCCTGGCTCGGAGCGCCGGAAGTTCAGATTTCCGGCTCGCTGAAGTTTCTCGACACGACAGAGACGGGCGCGCGACGCAGCAACTCGGGCAGCCGGTTCACGGAAGGAACGTTGTCGCGCTGTAAGAGCTCCCAGTGACCGAAAGAAAACGGGGTGATGTGGAACAGGTCGCAGAGATGCGCTCCCGCGCGCGCCAGCAATCCCGGGATCGGCAGGCACCAGGAGCGGGATTCGGTGTAGGTGCGCCGTAACGCGTAGATGTAGTCCCGAAACTCCCACGACTCCACACCGCCGAGCTCAAAGACTCGCGACGTCGCAAGCCCGAGGCTTTCGGCATCGTCCAGCGCGAGGCGTGCCAGTGCTTCACCCAGGTCGCCGACATCGAGAGCAGCGATACGGCCCTTGGCGTCGGCCGGCGCCACGAAGAACGGAAGCCTGGCAATGCCACGAATCCAGGCTGCGCCGAAACCGCCGGCACCGTCGAGCAGGGATGGTCGCGCAATAATCCAGTCGCCCCCATTGGCGCGAACACCCTTCTCGCCGGCCTGCTTGGAGGTCAGGAACCGGCTCCTGGCCGGCTTCTCCAGGCCAAGTGCGCTGATGTGCACGAACCGCTTTTGCTGGTCTTTACAGGCTGCCGCGAGTGCGGTCGGTGCACGGCGGTGAACGGCATCGTAGGTTTCTCGACGACGTTGCCGAAGAATGCCGACGCAGTTTACGACGGCGTCTACATCGTCTATCAGGTCGCGCCAGTCTTCGGGATTGGCGAGTCGCTCGAGCCGGATCTCACGTTGCTCGGCGTCCGGTGCAGCGGAATGCGGGGGCGTTCGTATGCCCAACGGGCCCGGAAATCGGGTGCCGATTACCACGCGCACACCTGCATGAAGGAGCGCCGCAACGGTATACCGGCCGATAAAGCCGGCACCGCCAAGTACAAGTACAGATTTCTG
>CBDUMZ010000062.1:0-13438 GCA_965368465.1 uncultured Chromatiales bacterium | reverse complement strand
ACCGACTCGCGATTCAAGAGCGTGCCATCGAGGTCGAAAACGACGAGTTCCATCAGAAGATTCCGCTGCGGTAGTACAGTGTCGGTCCTGCCGTTACTTCGGGCTGGTACGAGCGATTGTAGCTGACCTTGGCCGCATTGGTACGATTTGCCACAGGGCACGCCTGCAAAATTCACGCAACGCATTTGTTGACTGCGCTATTATTCAGACTCCACCAAAACTGCAGGGTATTGCCATGGCTATCGAATTCGAACTTAACGGCGAGAGTGTGAGTCTGGATGTGGATCCTGCCATGCCGCTCTTGTGGGCGATCCGCGATGTCGCCGGGTTGACGGGCACCAAGTACGGTTGCGGCAAAGCGCTGTGTGGAACCTGCACCATCCACCTCAATGGCCGGCCGGTGCGGTCCTGCGTGCTTCCAACTTCGGCGGCCGCAGGCGCTAAAGTGACGACGATCGAAGGTCTGGACAAAGACGGTAACCACCCGGTCCAGGTAGCCTGGCGGGAACTGAACGTCGCGCAATGCGGCTACTGCCAGCCTGGCCAGATCATGAGTGCGGTCGGGCTCCTCGAGCGCAACCCGAATCCCACGGACGCCGATATCGACGAGGCTATGAACGGCAACATCTGTCGGTGCGGTACCTACACGAGAATTCGCAAGGCGATTCACCGTGCCGCGGGAGACAAGTCATGAGCGAACTCCGGAAGATCAGTCGCAGAGAATTCATGAAACGTACGGGCCAGGCCAGTGGCGGGCTCGTATTCGCGTTGACGTTTGCCAGTGCCTGCCAGCCGGACGAGGTGGCCGTGGGCCCGGCCGCGAAGGCGAGCGCGTCCATCGCCCCGAACGTCTACGTCAATATTCGCAACGATGGCATCGTCGAGATCTATTGCCACCGTTCCGAGATGGGCCAGGGCATCCGCACCTCGCTGCCGCAGGTCATTGCTGACGAGCTGGAGGCCGACTGGGACAAGGTCGAGGTCATCCAGGCTCTCGGGCACGAGAAATACGGGGACCAGAACACCGATGGTTCGACGAGTATTCGCAACCAGTTCGACCTGCTGAGAAACGCCGGCGCGACCGGGCGCGACATGATGATCGCGGCCGCCGCAAAGCTCTGGGCCGTTCCGGCAGAAGAATGCGTGGCGCGCGCACACGCCGTGCACCACGAAGGCAGCGGCAAGTCGGCCGGCTACGGCGAACTCGTCGAGACGGCCACTGGCATGCCGCAGCCGGAAAGCGCCGCGTTCAAGGCGCGCAAGGACTACCGCTACATCGGCAAGCCGATGGATACGATTGACGGGCTGGATTTCACCACGGGCCGCGCCATCTACGGTACCGACACCGTGTTGCCGAACATGCTGTACGCGTCAATCGAGCGCTGCCCCGCGTTCGGTGGAACGGTGACAGCGTTCGACGATGAGGCCGCGCGAGCGGTTGCAGGTGTGGTGGACGTCATCAGGATGCCCGAACCCACCTCGCCGCCCATGTTCAATATCCAGGGCGGCATCGCCGTCGTGGCGAACAATAGCTGGTCTGCCGCCGAGGGCCGCAAAGCGCTCGAGATCCAGTGGGACCTCGGCGCAAACGCGGCACACGAGACCAATGCGTACAAGAAAGCGCTGATTGCATCGGCGTCTGCGCCGGGTACCGTGGTTCTTTCTCGCGGCGATGCCGACAGCAAAACACACAGCCGGCACGAGGCGGTCTACTACACGCCCTATCTCGCGCAGGCCCCGATGGAGCCGCCTGCAGCGACAGCCATCGTCAACGAAGACGGTAGCTGCGAAGTCTGGGCGGCCACGCAGGACCCGCAGACCGCCCGCAATACCGTTGCCGCTACGTTGGGCATCGACAAGGAGCAGGTGACCATGCACGTCACGTTGCTCGGCGGCGGGTTCGGTCGCAAGTCGAAACCCGACTTCATTGCGGAGGCCGCCTGGCTCGCGCGGGAGACCGGTCGGCCGGTGATGGTTGCCTGGTCACGCGAAGACGACATCCGGCACGGCTATTTCCATTCCGTCGCCGCCCAGTATTACCGTGCGGGCATGGACAAAGACGGGACGACTCAAAGTTGGCTGCAGCGCAGCAGCTTTCCGTCGATTGCCTCGACCTTCGCGCCAGGTGTGACTGGCCCGAGCGGCTTCGAACTCGATCTTGGCCTGCTCGATGCGCCGTGGCACGTGCCCAACATGCGCATCGAAACCTGCGAGGCGCAGGCCCACGTTCGCATTGGCTGGTTACGGTCGGTGTGTAACGTGTTTCATGCGTTCGGTGCCTGCAGCTTCGTCGACGAGCTCGCGCACATCAAGGGACAGGATCCGAAAGAACATCTTCTCGAGATGATCGGGCCGGCCCGCAAGATCGATCCGGCGGACGACGACGCGAAGTACTCGAACTACGGGCATGAACTGGCCAAGCACCCCGTGGATACCGGGCGCTTGAGCGCCGTTGCCCGGCAAGTCGCCGACATGGCGGAATGGGGCCGCGAGCTGCCAAAGGGTCACGGGCTGGGCATCGCCGTTCACCGCTCCTTCCTCTCCTACGTTGGCGCAGTTGCACAGGTCAGTGTGGACGAGCGTGGCAAGCTCGTCGTGCATAAGCTCTGGATCGCGATCGATGCCGGTACCGTCGTCAACCCGGACCGGGTTCACTCTCAACTGGAAGGTGCCGGGATCTTCGGCATGAGCCTCGCCTTGCACGGCGAACTCACAACCAGCAACGGCGGTGTGGTTGAGGGCAATTTCGATTCCTACCCGATGCTGCGAATGAGCGAGACGCCCGCGGAAATACATACGCACATCATGGCGTCCGACGCACCGCCGGGCGGCGTCGGCGAACCGGGCGTACCACCGATCGCGCCGGCCATCGTCAACGCGTATTTCGCGGCATCCGGCAAACGGGTGCGTGAATTGCCGCTCAGGAACGCAGGCCTCACGTAGGAACTGCGACAGCGGCGGCACGTTGGCGGCGGTCGAAGTCCGCCCGCGGGTCAGGCTTCCCGCAGCGCCAGCGATGGCTCGAGCATGGCGAGCCTGCGACCGCCCAGTGATGCAGCGATGCCGGCGGCGACGAGCGTGAGCAGGAGTGCGAGCAGGAAATGCGCGGGCAGCAAGCGGCAGACCGATTCGCCGCCGCCGACCGTGTCGGCAAACAGGGCATTGAGGCCTGCCTGCACCATGAAAAAAACGAGCACGGCGACCAGCCAGCCGAGCGCACCCGTCAACACAGCCTGGATGATCGGAAACCACACGATCGCGCGCGTGCGAAAACCGGTTAGCCGCAGCACACTGAATTCCAGCCGTTTGCGATCGACGTTTGCCCAGACGCTGCTGCCGAACGCGAGGCCGTAGCCTACCGCGGCTGTGCCGGCGATGATCCAGAAGACAATGGACAGGTTCCGGTCCAGTGCCTGCACAAGTTCAATGTCCGCGACCCGGCTGCGCACGTCGATCCCCCGGTCCATCAGGGCCTTGCGCAGCCCGGCAACGTCGTCAACCGACCGCGCATAGAGTCGGAAGCCGGCAAAATGTCGCGGACCCTCGGTTGCGGCGGCGCCACCCCAGCCCAGTGCCGCAACGGCGCGCCCGTCCCTGAAGTCCTCGACCGCCATGAGCAGCTCGGGCGACACGAACATCCCGTCCCTGGCAAACGCGGCGGCCGATGCGACAGCACCGACCCTGAGCGGCAGCAGCACCGTCTCCCGCTCACCGCCGAGTGTGCGCGACAGGATGCCCTTGACGTCGTCACCTTCGGCTACACCCAGCTTGTCGGCAGCGTCCAGCGACAGGGCAATCGTAGCGAAGCCCTGCGGCGTCTCCAGCCCGGTCAGTGCCGGGTCTCCCGATGCCGAGGGAATCAGTTCGACGCTGATGATGCGGCCTGCCGCATTGCCGACGGTCTGCAGGCGCATGGTCGCGGCGATAGCGCGGGTTCGCGGCACGATGAAGGCCACGTCCGAACGCGCCGCCATCGCCTCGAACCAGTCCGGACCGTAGCTGCCGCTTCCGGCGGGCAGTATTTGCCGGTAGCGGGGGTCCTCTTTCAGGGGTTCGAGAAGATTACCGATGATGCCGAACTTGAGACCAAACAGGACGAGCAACGGCAGCAGCACTGCGCTCAGGGACAATACGAAACACGCGGACATGACGCGCTCGTGCATGAACTCCCGCAGGGCGAGTTCGACAACGAGCCGCAGCCGTGAAACCTTAACCTGCATGTGTCACCGTAACGCGCATCGAATTCCGGGCGCTCGTTTCGACGCGATGTTCGATCATGCTCAGGCCGGCGTGCCGCATCAGCTCGTGCGCATGGCTTGCGACAATGAGCGTGACGCCGAGCTCGTCGACAAGCGCCACCATGAGCTGCATGATCCGCTCGGCATTAAGGGGGTCGATCGCGGCGGTCGGCTCGTCGGCGATCAACACGGACGGATCGTGCGCCAGCGCCCTGGCGATGGCCACGCGCTGCCGCTGGCCGATGGACAGTTCCGCGGGTCGCTTGTCGAGCTGGTCTGCAATCCGCAGCCTCTCGGCCCAGCGTTCGGCCGCGTTGTCACCCGTGCCATGCAGCAGCCGCCGCGACAGCTCGATGTTGTCGCGAACGCTCAGGTAGGGCAACAGCCCGCCGTGTTGCAACACGTAGCCGATGTGGTTGCTGCGCAGATCGGCGAGCAGGTCGACGTTCCCGGCCTGCCATGCGGCGGCGATGTCGTAGGTCTCGTCCTGCGTACGCGGACGAAACGTGAACTGCCCGCCCTCACCGGGCCGCAGCACCATGGCCAGCAGCTCGAGCAGCGTGCTCTTGCCGGAGCCGCTTTCGCCGATGAAAGCGAGCTTGGCGCCGGGCACGATATCGAGCTCCGGTACCTCGAGACAGAACTCGGCGCCGCCGGCCTCGTAGCGCTTCACGACCTCGCGCAGGGAGAAAACGGCATCACTCAGGGCAGCGCCTCCAGTAGCAGCGGATAGACAGAGTCGCCGTCCACGGCTTCCCCGTCCAGCGATACCCAGAGATCGATGTTGTCGTGCAGCGCACGATAGTAGGCTACTTTCGAGTCGAGCTGATTGACGAACTCGAACTGCCGTTGTGCCGGCCATTGCTCCCAGATGCTGAGATCGAGATACATCACCTCGCTCTTGTACGGCAGACCCTCCAGGTACTCGCGCATGTAACCGAGATCCGCGAGGCTTTCCCCGCCGACCGTACGTGTCGCCGTGCGCGCCGCCTGTGGATCGCGGCTAACGCTGGCGGCGAGACTCTTCAGCTCGTCCAGGAAATCGTCGGGGGCAAGCGTGCCCTCCTCGGCCGTGATCAGAACCTGTTGCAGCACTTCGTGCAGGTCGCTGAGCTGATCGCGTGACAGCAGCACGCGGACGTCGAGCGCACGCTCATCGGGTGCATCGAAGTCCCGGTCGATCATCCAGGCATTGAACAGCGACGGCACGCCCTCACCGGCGCGTTCCTGCAGATACCGCATGCGCAGTCCGTAGCCGAGCCGGTCGACCCTCTTCTGGAAGGCATCCAGGTCGGAGGCAACGGTCGTTTCGCGTGCCAGCGCCGGCGGCTGTCCGGCAGCCGCCGCGCGAACGTGCGCGGTCAGCACATCGGTCAGCGCCGACAGTGCCGACTCGAATTCGTCGACGTCACCGGCCTGCACGGGGTAATACAATTCACCCACGTCAGGTACGGTTGCCAGACGACGGTATTCGTCGGCCGCGTAGCCGTGGTTGTCGCGGCCGGCAGGTGTCTTCAGGTGGAAGACACTGACGGCAACGTCCTTGTCAGCGGCAAGGCGCTGCAGCACCCCGGCGTCGAGGCCGGTGGCCGACAGCGGATCGCCTGCCTCGCGCGGTCCCGCATCGGTAATCAGCACGACGAATCGCGCGTAGTAGTCGCTCCAGTCGACCGAGCTGACGGCTCTGTGCACACCGGCGTAAGCATCCTCGTTGAAGCCATCGCTCGATACCGGCGCGGGCTGCACGTCCTTGATCCTGGACAGGAACCCCTGCCCGGTACCGCCGAGGTCTGCGACGATCCGGGAGACAAAGCCGAGCCCGGGCGCGGCGTCGACGCTATCGCGGTACTCGACCAGCCCGTAGCTCACCCGGTCATTGAGGTTTTGCTCGTCGATCGAGCGATAGACCCGCTGCATGACGGCGTTCGTCGCGTCGATGTACGGTTTCATCGAGATCGTCGAGTCGATGACGAACACGATGCCGGTTCGATAGGTCTCGGCGATGAGTGCCGAGTCCTGCAGCGGCACGCTGGCGACGCGCAGCAGTCGCGACTGCTGGCCGCCCACGAGGACGTCTTCGTGGTCCAGTATCGGTACGAGATAGAAGTTGCGCCGGACATCGACATTGTAATCCGGCTGCACTGCGACGAGCGGCGTACCGCGAACGTTACCGTCCGCAGCCTGCGTACGCAGCTTGCGATAAGTCGCGGCGTCGTTTTCATCGACGATCTTCTTGAGCGAGTCACGGTCACCGAACAACAGCACGCGGCCGTGCGTTGCGGGATCGCGAAACGCGACCGTCAGCGTCTGGTTCCAGTCGAACGCTTCGTCGCCGTCGACCCAGCCGTCGATCGCACCATTGCTGTCGCTACCGACCTGCAGCCACTGCCTGCCGCCCTCGTCGCGGCGGTTGTAGACATAGAAGTTCGAAAACGGCGGCACACCACGCGTCTCGGACGGTCTCGCGGGGTCTGCAACCAGCATCGCCCCGGGCGCCACGATGATCCGCTGGTAGAGCGCTGTCTTGCCGTCCTGCAGCAGCGGCTTCGTAACCTGGCCGGATGCCGTCCCGATGGAAAATGCCAACGCTGCGGTGACCAGTACGGTCGATGTTCTTTTCAGAAACTTTACGTATCTCACGGTAATTGCTCCCATTGCAGCAGCAGCCGCTCGGCTTCTCCATCACCGGAGCGACTGGCCGATTCAGCCCAGGCACGAAGTGCTTCGAGACGTGGCGCCGCGCGCTCGTCACCGGCATCGCGGGCCGCCTTGTACCATCGGTACGCCTGGAAAGGATCGGGCGTTGTGACGAGACCGGCATTTGCCTCGAAGTGATTCGGGTCGTTAAACGTTGCGAGATCGAACGCAGCCGGCGCGTAACCGCCGCGGGCCGCAAAGAAATACAGCAGCTGCGCATCGGCGGATCGCCCCTCTTCGAGAAACGCCTGTGCGCGAGCATGAGCCATGCCGAAATCCGGTCCGTCCGCATCGGCCTTTAGCTTCGCGATCAATTCACGCGCCGTGTCGCCGCGCTCTTCAGCCGACTGTGCGGGCTGGACTTTTTCGAGCGGTCGTCCGGGTTCGGGTATGGGCTCCGGTTCCTGCCGCAGGAAGAACAGGCCGGCAATCACGACGACGACGACGGCGGCGATGGCGATTAGCACTCGAATATTTGTCTCGCCGTGCTGGCGAGCGCGATGTGTGACATTCATGTCTTGCTCCAGTCTGCGTCTCGCCGGATACTGTCGGCGTGCGGCTGCATTGCGCGCGCCAGGAGCACTGACATTCTCGGAAAGACAGGCAAGATGTGGTTGGTTGGCCTGGTAGCTGGCGTGGCAGCGTATGCCATCGCCGGTTTCCTGATCGCGCCCCGCGCAATCAAGTTCTGGTTTGAGAGCACAAACGTGCCCGGGTCGGGATGTCGACTGAGCGTACAGCAGGTGTACGTAAACCCGTTCACGATGTTTGTCTCCTTCAAGAACGCTACTCTTTTTGAACAGGAAAGCAAGCTGTTAGTTTCCACAGACGACGCGGCGACAAAGGCCTGGACCATGGCCCGGTTCAGGGCCGGCACAGCCGGTCGGGACGTCGCGATTCACGGTCTTGCCGTCACGAGCACGGCAGGTGGTCCGCCACTGATCTCCGCGCCGCGGGCATTCTTCACGAACGTGGAGATTGACGCCGACGGCGGATTCGTCAGCGCTGCACATGCACGACTCGAGCGGCCCGACATCGCGCTCACCCACGATGCCGCCGGCGTTCGCCAGCAGCCCGCGTGGCTGTCGCTGCCGGACAGCGAGCGGGTTGGCAACTGCGTCTCATTGAACGGTGTCGAGGTGGTCGGCGGCAAGCTGCGTATCACGGATGAGGCTGTGACGCCGCCCGTGCAGCTGAAGCTGCACGACGTCGTCGCCGGGGCGCGCCAGAGAATCGAAGCCGGCGCGGTAGTGACAGACATCGACGTCGAAGCCCGCATCGGCGACGTTGGCACCGTCAGCCTGGAAGCTCTGCTGAGTCGCCCCGCCGTCCGCCACCCTGACCGGTTCTCGATGACCGCTCGCAACATCGACCTGGAGCCACTGTCGCCGTATGCCCGCCGCATTTTCGGCAGGGACATCCTGGCCGGCGTCGCCGATGTCACACTCCATCACGAGCGCCACAACACAGATCTGCACCTCGACGACCATCTCACCATGACCGGGCTGGAACTCGACGAGCCGGATACGAACTCGGCGCACGAAACCCTGCCTCTCGAACTCGCGATAGCGCTCGCTACGGATGCAGCCGACCGTAGCGATTTTCTTATTCAGTCTGCAGTGCACGATGCGCCCTCGCATACCGTTGCCAGCGTATTCGCCGACAGCTTTGCGGCACATTTGACGGACCTGGCCGCGGCGCCATTTAGCGCGCTCAACGAGCTTGCCGGCGCGCCCGACGCCGTGCTCGATGCCGTCCCGTTTCTTGCCGGTAGCGCCGAGATGGCACCCACGGCGACGAACACACTGGTGCTGCTCGCAGACGCTCTCGGACAACGACCACGACTCGAGCTGCGCGTGCATCCGGGGTACGACCCTGCCGCCGACCGCAATGCAATCGCGGCTCAGCAAATCAAGCTGCATATTGCGCTGGCCACCAGCGCAGGCGGTCGCGAAGGACGTGTTGCGGCAATCCCCGATTTTGCGGACCCAAAGGTACGCGACATTCTCGATGAGTTCGCCGGCGCACGTCTTTCGGAATCGCAACGACGCGCCATGGCCGGTAACGCCGGTGACGTGACGACTACGTACCGTGATATCTACCGCGCGCTCGTTGCCAACGAGCGTGTTTCAGAGACCGTGCTCAAGCGCCTGGCCAGCTTTCGCGCGAGGTCCGTCATCGACGCGCTCGAGCGGGAAGGCATCGACAGAAAGCGGCTCCGGATGGCCGACGCGCGCGACGTCACAGTGACCGATGACGAGACGGTCCTGCTGAAGGTCGCGGTGGATCGAGTCGGTCCCGACGGACAGCCCAGGTAGTTTTTGCATAAGTATTTTCACGCATAGGCGCACCCCAGCCATGGCGAGAGGGATATAATTGCGGGTACTGGCTATTCCTGTCGGCATCGAGGATGTACGACGAAACTCTCCAATCCGGCCAGGATTCTGCCGAGACGAGCGAAGGATTGCGCATCGGCAAAGACCTGATCAAAGCCACCGTGCCGTACACGGAGGAATCGGTGAAGGTCAGCTGGTGGTACGTTGGCTCGACCTTCACCATGCTGGCAGCCGCGCTCACCGTCGCGGGAGTCGCGCCCTGGTGGCCGGTGCGATTACTGTTCGCGCTGCTGGCGTCCTTGCTGATGGTACGCGCCTTCATTACCTACCATGACTACATGCATCGGGCGATCCTGCTGCGGTCGCGTGTCGCCTGGGTCCTGTTCCGCGTCTACTCGGCACTCGCGCTAACGCCGCCCCGCTCCTGGAAGGCGAGCCACAACTATCATCACGGCCATGTCGGCCAGGTGTCCGCCTCGAGTATTGGCGCCTTCCCGATCATGACGACACAAATGTGGCAGGAAGCGTCGCGCGCGACGAGAACCAGCTACCGAATCGTCCGGCACCCGCTCACCGTGGTGGCCGGTTACATAACCATCTTCTTCTTCAGCATCACGCTGTTGCCGCTGTTGAAGGATCCGTTACGCCATTGGGACGCTTTGTTGGCGCTGGTCGGTCACATTGCATTCATCGCGGTGTTGTGGATATTCGGGGGTTTCGACACAGCCTTCTTCGTCGTGCTGCTGCCGATGACCCTTGCCTCGGCGCTGGGCAGCTACCTGTTCTTTGCCCAGCACAGCTTCAAGCGCATGCACATCCTGTCTCCGGAAGCCTGGACCTACTACCGGGCGGCCATGGAATCGTCCAGCTACATGCATCTCAACAAGGTCATGCAGTGGTTCACCGGCAATATCGGGTTTCACCATATCCATCACCTTAATGTACGCATACCGTTCTATCGCCTGCCCGAGGTGATGGCTGCGATCCCGGAATTGCAGTCACCCGTGACCACGACACTCAGCCCTCGTGACATTCGCGACTGCTTCCGGTGTTGCCTCTGGGACGAAGATCGCCAACGAGTCGTTACGTACCGCGAGGCATCGAATTGCCCGTAGCCTAATCTGTTCCTCACAGGGAACCAGGACTCGAGAAAAGATCCGAGCGGGCCGTATCCGTGATCAATACAACCGATGAGTGCTTGAGCCGCCGCTCCGGCGAGATCGCGTAGAAGCGCTCCTTGATTTCATCGGTTTGTCCGATTACGGCCATGCGGTACATGCGGCATACCTCTTTTTCGATAACCGTTGGAGCGGCGAACACACCGGCGCCTGCTTCCCCGAATGCCTTGAGGAGAGCACTGTCATCGAATTCACCGGCAATGCGGGGCGAGAGGTCATGGCTTTCGAACCAGTCGTCAAGACGCCGCCGCAAAGCGGAATCCTGTGAGGGCAGCAGCAATGGAGCATCGTTCAGGCTGTGGGGAAACTTCCCTCGATAACGCCGCGCGCGGCTGCGCTGCGAGAAGAAGGACATACCGCTTTCACCAAGCCGGTGATTGTAGGCCTTTAACCCCAAACCGTCCGGCACCGGCTGGTCCGACAGGACCAGGTCCAGCTTGTGCACGGCGAGTGCCGACAGTAGCTGCTCGAGCGACGCCTCGTGGCAACGCACCCGTACCGGATTCTCCGCCATCATTGCCGGTGCAACGATGCGCTCGGCAATCAGTTTAGGCAGCGAGTTGACGATTCCCAGCGACAGCGTCGTTGCGCCATTCGTCTGGTTGCCGCGCACCACGCTTGCGAGTTCGGCGCCCGTCGAAAAGATCGCGTCGGCATATTCGTACACCACCCGCCCGAGGTCCGAGAGCACGAGCCGCCTGCCCGCGCGGTTGAAGAGCGGATTACCTACCGCTTCGTCAAGCAGCTTCAGCTGGCCGCTAATAGTCTGGGGCGTCACGTGCAGGGACTCCGATGCCTTGGCAATACTGCCCTCGCGGGCAACTGCCCAGAAATACTGCAGATGGCTGTAGTTCAGGTGGCGCATCGAAATATCATAGCAGACCGAGCATTTGGCCTCGACACCTCGAGAAAACCGAAGTGACCTTGCGCCAACCTAATTTGCCCTGCACGGGTAGTGACGACGCAGAGAGGCGTAGACCACTGACTGCGCCTGAATGCCCTCCAGGTCCTCGTAACGGTCCAGTTCCTCGATGACGTGCCGAACGACATCGGCAATCGGATCCGGCTGCCCGACGCAAAACTCCGCGTAGACGGATGCCCCGAAGTCTCTCAGGCGACTGCCGACACGCGTCCTTATTGCTCGATCGGTGAACGATTCCTCGGCCTCGATCTCCGCGGCGACATTCTCAGCAACACGTCCATCGGTAGCAACGGCGCCGTCAAGGAAACCTTTGACGTAGTAGACGCACAACCGGGCTTCAGGACTGTCGCGTTGTTCGCGAACATCGGCGCAGACTTCATTGAGCTGCGTCGCCGACAGAGGCTCGATGGCCGATACCCTGTTTGCGGCAAGCAGGCAGGTCGCCACCATCAGGTACATGATCAGATTTTTCATGAGGTCATACTCTCCTTTGAATGTTCTTGCGCCGTCTTCGCTTGGGGGGCAATTGCGTGGCGCAAGATCAGATACCCGGCGATCGCTGAAAGAACGGAACCCGTCAGAACGCCGACACGTGTAGCGGCGAGTTGGTCGAAAGCGCCGCGCTCGAATGCGAGTGAGCCGATGAACAAGCTCATGGTGAAGCCGATACCGGTCAACAACGCAACGCCGTAGATCGACAACCAGTCACTACCCTTCGGCAGTTGGGCCAGCTTCAGCTTGACGGCCAACCAGACGACGCCGAAGACTCCCACCTGTTTGCCGAAGAGCAGTCCTGCCGCAATACCTATCGACACCGGGCCAAGTAACGCATCGGTGCTGATGCCCGAGAAGGAAACGCCCGCGTTGGCAAACGCAAAGAGCGGCAGGATCAGGTAAGCAACCCACGGGTGGAGCGAGTGCTCGAGGTGCCGCAGGGGTGACGGCGCCGTCGACTCTGTGCGTAGCGGCACCGTACAGGCAACAGCGAACCCGGCGAGCGTGGCATGCACGCCGCTTTTCAGGACGCAAAGCCAGACCACCAGGCCGATGGTCGCGTAGATCGCAATGCGGGTTACGCCAAGTCGATTGAGCACAACGAGACTGGTGATGCCGAAAGCGCCGGCAAGCAACGCAAACAGCGACAGGTCCTGCGTGTAAAAGATAGCGATGACGACAATGGCCGCGATGTCGTCGAAAATCGCGATCGACGTCAGGAACATCTTGAGCGCGATCGGCACGCGGCTGCCAAGCAGCATGAGCACGCCGAGCGCAAAGGCGATGTCGGTTGCCGCGGGTATTGCCCAGCCGTCAATAGTCTCCGGGTTGCCCCAGTTGAAAGCTGTATAGATGGCCGCCGGCACGAGGAAGCCGCCGAGCGCGCCAGCCGCGGGTAGCAGAAGTTGGTCTTTCGACGAAAGTTGGCCCTCGAGAATCTCTCGTTTAACTTCGAGCCCGATCAGGAAAAAGAACAGGGCCATCAAGCCATCATTGATCCAGAGCAATAACGGCTTGTTTACGACCAGGTCGCCAAGCGCGATCACCAGGGGGATATCGAGCAGGCGTCCGTAAAGTCCGGCCAGCGGAGAGTTCGATACAAGCAGCGCCGCGACAGTCGCCATGACCAGCAGCACGCCGGCAGACGATTCGAGGCGCAGGAAGTTTCGTAAAGCAGCAACGGGCATGCGATCTCCATATAGAAAGACACGACAGGGTCGGCTGTCAGGCCTTGGTTGAGGGTTAAACTAACAACTTCGAATATCTCGAATAAGTCGAAATAAATGATTATTAACATCGGTTTTCTCGATGCATTGAAAAACTTCGGTTTTCCCGACCGACACGGTCGAATAGCTCGACTGGAGCATGCAGCGGGGCACGGTATCCTCAGTCTCGGGTCAGTAGGTGGATTGACCGATGAATATCACGAAATGAGTAACATTTTGTTTCTACGGTAGCTAAACGCCGAATCGGCAGTTAGCCTATGGCGACTTACCCCCTTAAGTTATTCGGAGCAACCAATGTCAATCGAGTTCCCGGTTTTACCGTACGCTAACAATGCGTTGGAACCAC
>CBDUMZ010000061.1:0-13534 GCA_965368465.1 uncultured Chromatiales bacterium | reverse complement strand
ACGACGTGCTGGCCCAGCCTGATCTGCTCTAGTAAGCTCCCCCGATAACAAGAACGGGGGATGTATGCGTAAGATTGCACTGCACTGGCAGATCCTGGGTGCCATTGTACTGGCGGCTGCCGCCGGTTGGCTGGTGAAGTCGGGGACTACCGACACCTTTACGCCCAACATCTTCGGTGTGTCGTTCGTCGTAATATTCGACTATATCGGCACGCTGTTCCTGAACGCGCTGAAGATGATCATCGTGCCGCTGATCACGTCGTCGATCATTGTCGGCGTCGCGGGTATCGGTTCCGGCGGCAACCTGGGGTCCCTGGGTGGCAGGACACTGCTGTTCTATGCGACCACTACGCTCGCGGCGATTCTCGTCGGGCTGATCATCATCAACACCGTGCAACCCGGCATCGAAGGCGGGCAACCCGTTGGTCCGACGCTTGCGCTGGAGGCCGAAACCACGGACATTGCTGCCAGGGTAGAGGGCAAGGGCGTTGGGGATGTTGCTGAAATCTTCATGCGCATGATCCCGCCCAACGTCTTCAAGGCGGCCGTCGAAGACAACATGCTCGGCCTGATCTTCTTCGCGATCCTGTTCGGCTATTTCATGACGAAACTGGCGCACCAGTTCGCCGAGCCATTGTTCAATTTCTGGAACGGCGTGTTTCATACCATGATGAGCATTACCGAGTTCGTCATGAAGTTTGCGCCGATAGGCGTATTCGGA
The DNA here is from genome assembly GCA_965368465.1 of uncultured Chromatiales bacterium. Lineage (GTDB taxonomy): Bacteria > Pseudomonadota > Gammaproteobacteria > Steroidobacterales > Woeseiaceae > UBA1847. Next base: position 12,813 of record CBDUMZ010000061.1, on the reverse strand, counting down.
CTTGTGGCGGAGGTCATGGCGACGGCGGGTTTCGAGGCCGCCAAGTCTCTGGCGATCTTCGCGGCGTGTGTCATTGCCGCACTCGCGTTCCACGCATTCGCCACACTACCTGCCTTGCTGCGCTATGTCGGCAAGGTCAGGCCTTACAGCACACTGGCCCGCATGTCGCCTGCCATGCTGACGGCATTCTCGACGGCATCGTCGTCGGCGACCCTGCCGATTACGATGGATTGTATCGAGGACGAAGTTGGCGTCTCCAACAAGGTGTCGAGTTTCGTGCTGCCGCTCGGTGCGACTGTAAACATGAACGGCACCGCACTGTATGAATGTGCGGCGGCGATATTCCTGGCGCAGGCCTACGGCCTCGATCTGACCTTCGGCCAGCAATTCGCTGTGGTGGTTATCGCCTTGCTGACCTCGATCGGCGTCGCGGGCGTGCCGTCGGCATCACTTGTTGCCATCGCGATCATTCTTGCAGCGATCGGTCTGCCCGTTGAGGCGATCGGCGTCCTCATGGTCTTCGACCGGCTTCTCGATATGTGCCGCACGAGCGTTAATATCTGGGGCGATGCCTGTTGCGCCACGATCGTTGCAAGACTCGACGGTGAGAAGACCTTCGTCGGCATCGAAGGACCCGGCGACGAGGCCCGCGAACCCACCTAATAGGGTACCGGACACCCTATTAGAAATAGGGTGTCCGGTACCTTATTAATCGTCGTCGAAGACCATGCCCATGATGTTGACGCCGGCGTCGACGAACGTCGTTTCGCCGGTGATGCCGGAGGCGAGGTCGGAGCAGAGGAACGCGGCCGTGTTGCCGATCTCCTCGATCGTGACCGTGCGGCGCAGTGGGGCCGCTTTCACCGCGTAATTGAGCATCTTGCGGAAGCCGCCGATGCCCGCCGCGGCCAGGGTCTTCACGGCGCCCGCGGAAATCGCGTTGACACGAATCCCTTCTGGACCCAGGTCCGCCGCCAGGAAGCGCATACAGGACTCGAGACTGGCCTTGGCGAGGCCCATCACGTTGTAATTCGGCACGACCTTGGTCGCCGCGTCGTAGGTCAACGTGAGGATCGCGCCATTGCGGCCTTTCATCATGGGTAGTGCCGCCTTGGCCAGTGCGGCGAGGCTGTAGGCGGAGATGTCGTGCGAGATGGCATAGCCCTCGCGCGTGACGGATTCGGTGAACGTACCGGCCAGTTGCTCGCGCGGTGCGAAGCCGACCGAGTGTACGAGGATATCCAGGCCGTCCCAGTGTTTGCCCAGCCCGGCGAACACAGCGTCAATCTCGTCGTCGGAGGTGACGTCGCAGGGGAAAAGCAGTTCGGTGTTCTGCCCGAGGCGCTCGGCGAGCTTCTCGACGCGGCCGCGCAGCTTGTCGTTCTGGTAGGTAAATGCGATCTCGGCACCCTCGCGGGCAAACGCCTCAGCGATACCTGATGCGATCGAACGATCGCTAGCGACGCCAACGATGAGCGCCTTCTTGCCGGCCATAAAGCCCATAGTATTTCCCCGGGAGATTCAGATTGGTGGGTATTTTAGCTGGACTGCGCCGTCACATCGACATACAGGCTCAGTTTCTGTCCCGGGCGCAGGATCTTGTTACGGTCGATACCATTCCACTGCGCGATCTGGTCTATGCCGACGCGGAACCGGCGGGCGATCAGGTACAGCGAGTCGCCGTTGCGCACGGTGTAACGCAGCTTGCGGGTCGTGTTGCCCAGGGCGTCCGTCGGTGACGTGCGCGGTTGTTCCGCGCTCGCGACGGCACCATGGGTCCAGATCACGAGCTTCTTGCCGACCGACAGCGTGTCGCCCGGTGCCATACCGTTCCATGCGGCCACCTGCCGATGCGTCACGTTGTAGCGCCGCGCGATCGTCCAGAAGCTCTCGCCGCGCTGCACGACGTGTTCGACCTTGTCGCCGGCGCGCTTGCGGTTTTGCGTCTTGGCCAGCCGCGCATCGGCACTCTGGCTGTAAGCGCTGAGCGGCTTCGTCGCGACCGGGATCATCAGGTAGTTACCGGCGCGGATGGTATTGCCGCGCAGGTTGTTCGCCGAGCGCAGGGCCGCCACGGTCGTGTTGTACTTACGAGCGATCTGCGAGATCGCCTCACCGTTTTTCACCTTGTGGCGCTGCCAGCGTACGCGCTCGCGCGGCGGCACCTGGTCCAGTGCCGCACTGAACTGGTCAGCGACAGCGACGGGCATGACCAGCCGGTGCGGACCCGCGGGGTCCGTGGACCAGCGGTTGTAGCCCGGGTTGTACTGGTAGATCGTGTCGACATTCACACCGGCCAGCTCGGCGGCCAGCGCGAGATCGAGCTGCGAATCGATATCCGCGATGACGAACTGCTGTTCGTTGGGCACTTCCGGCAACGTGAGATTGTATTTGCCGGGGTCCGCAACGATCTCGACGAGGGCGAGCAGCTTGGGTACGTACATGCTCGTCTCTTTGGGTAACTTCAGGTACCAGAAATCGATTGGCTTGTTCGCCTTGCGGTTCTTGCGCGCGGCGCGCAACACGTTGCCTTCGCCCGAGTTATAGGAGGCAATGGCGTTGAGCCAGTTGCCGTCATTGAGCTCTTCGAGATACTCGAGGTAGTCGAGCGCGGCGCGCGTGGAGTCGACCACGTCGCGGCGACCGTCGTACCACCAGTTCTGTTTCACGCCAAAGCGCTTCGCCGTGCCCGGGATCATCTGCCAGAGGCCGGCCGCGCGGCCATGCGAGTACGCGAACGGGTCATAGGCGCTCTCAACGATGGGGAGCAGGGCGAGCTCAAGGGGCATGTCACGTCGTTCGAGCTCGGCGAGGATGTACGGCAGGTAGCGCTGCGCGCGCGTGAACACGCGGTCCAGGTAGTCCGGGTGCTTCGCGAACCACTTGAGCTCGGCTGCCGTGCGGGGGTTGTCTTCATAGGTGAGCGCAAAGCCCGCGCGCAGGCGCGACAGCACGTCTTCGGGACGCGCCGGCGTGGACGGCATGTCGATGCCCGCGACCGGTGAGATCAGCGTCAGCGTCGGTTCGGCCGCCACCGGCATCGCGAGGAATGCCAAAAAGGTGACAGAGAGGGCGCCAACGGCCCGAATTCTCTGCAATAATCGGCAGAATGCTGCCCGGAATATGTAAGACATCGGGCTATCCTACTGAGGCGGAAATGTTGTGCAAGGGGTAAGTTCACACAAATCGCAGGATTGGCTGCAGTCGCCGCTTGGCGAAGCCCTTCTGCAGCAGGAGGCGCGGATCGTGGAAGAGGCCCTGGACGGGATCTTCGGCGAGCAGTGCCTGCAGCTCGGCATGTGGGGAGAAAACCGGACATTCACGCGCTTCACCCGGACCCAGCGCTGCGCGCTGATCGCTGAGACGGCCGCTGGCGAGCCGTCCGTCGTCGGGGAGCTCCACAGGCTGCCTGTAGAGAGCGATTCGATAGACGCCGTCCTGTTGCCTCACACACTGGATTTCAACGACCGCCCCCATGAGGTGCTGCGCGAGGTCGACCGGGTCTTGCGCGCCAACGGGCATATCGTCATTCTCGGCTTCAAGCCGGGTGGCTTGTGGGGGCTCAGGCGCCTGATCCCGGGCGCAGGCATGCCACCGGGCGCCGATCACGTGATCTCGGAGCGGCGCATCCGGGACTGGCTCAAGCTGCTCGACATGCGCATCCAGGGGGAGCAGCGCTATTTCTTCCGCTGGCCGCTGCCGCGCAAGTCGGTGAGCGCTTCACAGAAATGGGAGCGGCGCGGCCAGGCCTTGTGGCCCGAATTGGCGGCATGCTATATGCTCTCGGCGCAAAAGCGGGTCAGTACGCTGACGCCGGTCAGGCCACTCTGGTGGCGCAAGCCGAAAGTCGTCACGGGCCTGGCCGAACCATCCACACGAGTTTCCAGAATTCGCTTCACAAAGACCGGTTTTGACACGAACGATTGAGATTTATACCGACGGCGCATGCAGGGGGAATCCTGGCCCGGGCGGATGGGGTGCCGTATTGATCGCCGGGCGCCATCGCAGGACGCTGCATGGCGGCGCGCTCGAGACCACCAACAACCGCATGGAATTGCAGGCCGCCATCGAGGCGCTGAACGCACTTAAGGGGCCGAGCAAGGTCGTGCTGCACACCGATTCGAAGTACGTCATGGACGGCATCAACGAGTGGCTGGCGAACTGGAAAAAGCGCGGCTGGAAGACCGCGGCCAGGAAACCCGTGAAAAACCAGGACCTCTGGATGATGCTCGACGAGGCGACGCAGCGGCACGAGATCGAGTGGCAATGGGTCAAGGGCCACGACGGCAATCCCGGCAACGAAGAGGCCGACGAGCTGGCCAACCTGGGAATCGATGAGTTATGAGACAGGTCGTTCTTGATACAGAGACAACGGGTCTGTCGACGAGCCAGGGGCACCGCATTATCGAAATCGGCTGCCTCGAGATGGTCAATCGCCGGCTGACGGGGCGCGAGTTTCATCGCTTCCTGAACCCGGATCGCGACATCGACGAAGGCGCCGAGGCGGTGCATGGCATCAGTCGCGAGCAGCTCGAGACAGAGCCGCGTTTTGCCGAAATCGTCGACGAGTTCATCGAGTTCGTCAAAGACGCCGAACTCGTCATCCACAATGCCGACTTCGATGTAGGCTTCATCGAGCACGAGCTGCGGCTCATGAAACACGCCCGGCCCCGGATCACGGACCATTGCACGGTGCTCGATACCCTGACGCTGGCGCGGCAGATACACCCGGGGCAGCGCAACAGCCTCGATGCCCTGTGCAAGCGCTACGCGGTGGACGCGTCCAAGCGCGACGTGCACGGTGCCCTCATCGACTCCGAGCTGCTGGCGCGCGTGTACCTGGCCATGACCGGCGGGCAGTCGAGCCTGCTGCTGGATGAGGATGAGAGTGACGCCAGCGCCGCGCCGGCGGCAGCCGCCGGCGCCGAATCCGGGGCTGCAGGTCCGGCCTCACGGTCAGCCGGTTACACCCTCACAGTGATCGAGGCCACGCCCGCCGAGACCCGCGCCCACGAGGCCATGCTCGAGAAAATCCGTAAATCCGGTGCGTGCGTCTGGGATTTTGACTAGAATCCACCGTTCGCTCCGGGGAGAGCGCCCCAAAACAAAAGGATAACGAGTAGATGGCCCATACGTTGGCAGAGGCAGTTCGCGAGAATTTTCTAGGCAATTCGCCGTCCTGGTACAAGCTCACTATTGTTGTTTTCCTGATCCTGAACCCGATCCTGGTCGTATTCGACCCGTTCATCGCGGGCTGGGCTCTCGTTATTGAGTTTATTTTCACGCTCGCGATGGCGCTGAAGTGCTACCCGCTGCAGCCCGGTGGCCTGCTGGCGGTGGAGGCCGTCATCCTGGGGCTCGCGACGCCGGAGATGGTGTTCCACGAAGCCGAAGTGAATTTCCCCGTGATCATGCTGCTCATGTTCATGGTGGCCGGCATCTACTTCCTGCGCGAAATGCTGCTGTTCACGTTTACGAAGATCCTGCTCGGCGTGCGCTCGAAGGTGCTGCTGTCGCTGCTGTTCTCGTTTACGGCCGCGTTCCTGTCCGCCTTCCTCGACGCGCTGACCGTGACCGCGGTAATCATCACCGTGGCGGTCGGCTTTTTTGGCGTTTATCACAAGGTCGCTTCGGGCAAGAAGTTCGACCACGATCACGACGCGACCACCGACGACCAGGTGGTCGAACTGCATCGCGAAGACCTGGAGAATTTCCGGGCGTTTCTCCGCAGCCTGATGATGCACGGTGCCGTGGGCACGGCGCTGGGCGGGGTCACCACGCTCGTCGGCGAGCCGCAAAACCTGCTGATTGCCGAGATCATGGATTGGGAATTCGTGGAATTCTTCATGCAGATGGCCCACATCTCGATGCCGGTGCTGGTTGTCGGGCTGATCACGTGCGCAATGCTGGAAATCACGGGGAGCTTTGGCTATGGCGCCCAGCTTTCGCCAAAAGTCCGTGACGTACTCGAGGCCTTTGACGCGGAAATGTCGGCCAAGCGGACGAAGCGGGACACGAGCGTCATCATCGTGCAGGCGATCGTCGGCCTGGTTCTTGTCATCGCGCTGGGCAAGCACCTTGCCGAGCCCGGCGTCGTTGGCCTGCTCGTGATCGTCCTGGCCACGGCCTTCAATGGCATCACCGAAGAGCACCGTATCGGCCATGCGTTCGAAGAGGCACTGCCTTTTACGGCGCTGCTCGTCGTGTTCTTCGCGATCGTCGCCGTGATTCACCACCAGGGCCTGTTTTCACCGGTCATCGACTGGGTCATGACCTACGACGGCAAGACCCAGGAGGCGCTGTTCTACCTCGCAAACGGTGTGCTCTCCATGATCTCCGACAACGTGTTCGTCGCGACCGTGTACATCGGCGAGATCGAACAGATGTACAAAGCCGGCAGCATTACGCGCGACCAGTTCGACGCACTCGCCGTGGCGATCAATACGGGCACCAACATCCCGTCCGTCGCGACTCCCAACGGCCAGGCCGCTTTCCTGTTCCTGTTGACGTCGGCGCTTGCGCCGCTCATCCGCCTGTCCTACGGCCGCATGGTGTACATGGCGGTGCCGTACACGATCACGATGAGCATCACGGGCCTGCTGGCGCTCTGGTACCTGGGCTGAGTGATGTCCCGCACAGAATTCGTCATGCGAATGTGGTAGAAAAGCGCCTGAAATCACGAGAGACCCCCCATGTCCTTTGACATCAAGAATCTGCGTATCGGTATCGTAGGGCTCGGCTATGTCGGCCTGCCGCTCGCAGTGGAATTTGGCAAGCTCTACCCGACAGTAGGCTTTGATATTCACGCGGGCCGTGTTGCGGAACTCGAGCGCGGTCACGACTCGACGCTGGAGTGCTCGGACGAAGAACTCGCGGCAGCGACACACCTGACGTACACGACGGATGTCGACGCGATACGCGACTGCAATTTCTACATCGTGACCGTGCCAACCCCGATCGGCGACGGCAATCGCCCGTTGCTGACGCCGTTGCGCGCGGCAAGCACCACGCTCGGCAAGGTCATCGGGAAAGGCGACATCGTCGTCTACGAGTCGACCGTGTACCCCGGCGCCACCGAAGAATTCTGCGTGCCGTTCCTCGAGAACGGCTCGGGCCTTAAGATGAACGAAGACTTTTTCGTCGGCTATAGCCCCGAACGCATCAACCCGGGCGACAAGCAGCATCGCCTGCCGTCGATCCTGAAAGTGACCTCGGCCTCCACGCCCGAAGCGGCGGAGTTCGTCGACAGCGTGTACGCCACGATCATCACCGCCGGCACGCACAAGGCCTCGAGCATCAAGGTGGCCGAGGCCGCCAAGGTGATCGAGAACACGCAGCGCGACGTCAATATCGCACTCGTCAACGAACTCGCGATGATCTTCGAACGCATGAATATCGATACCGAGGAGGTGCTCATCGCGGCCGGCACCAAGTGGAACTTCCTGCCGTTCAGGCCGGGCCTGGTTGGCGGGCACTGCATCGGCATCGACCCGTATTACCTGACCTACAAGGCCGAGCAGCTCGGCTACCATCCGCAGATGATCCTGGCGGGGCGTCGTATCAACGACAACATGTCGCTCTATGTTGCCTCCCAGATCGTCAAGCTGATGCTGGGCAAACAGATCCAGCCAAGCGGCGCCCGCGTCCTCATGCTCGGTCTGACCTTCAAGGAGAATTGTCCCGATCTCAGGAACACCAAGATCGTCGACATCGTTAAAGAGCTGGGCTCCTACGGCATGAACGTTGACGTGCACGACCCCTGGGTCGATGCAGAGGAGGCCAAAGACGAGTATGGCCTCGAGCTTGCCGCGGAGCCCGAACAGGGTGCCTACGACGCGGTGATTATCGGCGTCGCCCACAACGAATTCAGGGCGTTAGGCGCCGCGGGCATCAAGGCGTTCTGCAAAGACAGGTCCGTGCTCTACGACATCAAGTACGTGTTGCCGGCCGACGCGGTCGATGACCGCCTGTAGGAGCCATTTTTGAAAATCCTTGTCACAGGTGCTGCGGGCTTTATCGGCTTTCACACGTCGAAGAAGTTGCTCGAGCGTGGCGACACGGTTGTCGGCCTCGATAACTTCAACGACTACTACGATGTTCGCCTGAAGGAATCGCGCGCAAAGGTCCTCGCGGACTTCGACAGGTTCGAGATGGCTCGCATCGACCTCGCGGATCGCGATGCGATGGAAGCGTTATTCGCCAGGGAGCAATTCGACAAGGTCATCAACCTGGCGGCGCAGGCCGGCGTACGCTACTCGATCGAGAACCCGCATTCCTACATCGACAGCAACATCGTCGGCTTCCTGAATATTCTCGAGGGCTGCCGGCACCACAACGTGCAGCACCTGACCTACGCATCGTCGAGTTCTGTATACGGGGCGAATACGACGATGCCATTCTCGGTCCACCAGAATGTCGATCATCCACTGGCGCTGTACGGTGCGACCAAGAAAGCCAACGAGCTCATGGCACACACCTACTCGAACCTCTACAACCTGCCGACGACAGGCCTGCGGTTCTTCACGGTCTACGGCCCCTGGGGCCGGCCGGACATGGCGCTGTTCCTGTTCACGCGCGCGATCATCCAGGGCAAGCCGATTGACGTGTTCAACTACGGCAAGCACAAACGCGACTTCACGTACATCGACGACATTGTCGAAGGCGTCATTCGCACGAACGACAAGACGGCCACGCCGAACGAGCACTGGGATCCGGCGAACCCGGACCCGGGCACGAGCAGGGCTCCGTATCGCCTCTACAATATCGGCAACCAGCAGCCGGTCGAGCTCATGGATTACATCGGCGCGATCGAAAAGTACCTTGGCAAAACCGCGGAGAAGAACCTCCTGCCGCTGCAGCCGGGTGACGTGCCGGATACATGGGCCGACACCCAGGCACTTGCCGACGACGTGGGCTACCAGCCCGCGACGCCGATAGAAACCGGCGTGAAGAACTTCGTCGAGTGGTATCTTGAGTTCTACAAAGACGAGCTGACCTAGAGCGCCAGGACACGTGCCCAGCAAATACACCGACAGAAAGCTCTCCGCCCGTTACCCGACCGATCTTCCTGCCTGGAAGGCGCTCGCGGAGCACTGCAAATCCAGTATGCGCAGCAAGCACCTGCGCGACCTGTTCGCGCGGGACAAAAAGCGCGCGGAGCGCTTCAGCCTCAAGGCCTGCGACCTGGCGCTCGATTATTCGAAGAATCACGTCAACGCGACCACGATGAAGCGCCTGGCCCAGCTCGCCAGCCAGGCCGATGTGCCGGCGGCGATCGAAGCCATGTTTGCGGGCGAGAAGATCAACAAGACTGAAGACCGGGCGGTGCTGCACGTCGCGCTGCGCTCCAAGATCTCCGACATGGTCGCGCTCGAGACCCCGGGCGTACGCGAGGTCTGGGAAGTACTCACCAACATGGAGGCCTTCGTCGACGGCGTTCACAGCGGCAAGATCCGTGGCAGCACGCGCAAGAAGATCACGGACATCGTGAACATCGGCATCGGCGGCTCCGATCTTGGCCCCGTGATGGCGAGCAGGGCACTGCGGCCCTACTGGAAAGAGGGCTTCCGCTACCACAGCGTGTCGAACATCGACGGCACCCAGCTCGACGACCTGAAAGAGGAGCTCGACCCCGAACGGACCTTGTTCGTCGTGTGCTCGAAGACATTCACGACCCAGGAGACCATGGTCAACGCCCGCGCGGCGCGCGACTGGATCGTCGAAAAACTCGACGCGGTGGCCGTGCAGTATCACTTCGTTGCGGCATCGACCAATCACGAGGCGCTCGACGACTTCGGTATTCGCTCAGACTACCGTTTCGGTTTCTGGGACTGGGTCGGCGGTCGATACTCGATGTGGTCGGCTGTGGGCCTCTCGCTGGCCCTGGTCGTCGGCATGGACGTGTTCCGGCGAATACTTGCCGGCGGCCGGCATATGGATCTGCACTTCCGGCAATCGCCCATGGACGAGAACATGCCGGTACTGCTGGCGCTGCTCGGCATCTGGTACAACAACTTTTTCGGTGCGCAAAGCCAGGCGATCCTGCCGTACACGAACCGGCTGGACCGATTCCCGGCCTACCTGCAGCAGCTGCAGATGGAATCCAGCGGCAAGAGCGTGCGCATGGACGGCAAGCCGGTACGCTGCGCTACGGGCATGGTCATCTGGGGCGAGGCGGGCAGTAACGCGCAGCATTCGTTCATGCAGCTCATGCACCAGGGGACTCGCTTCGTACCGGTCGATTTCCTGCTGCCCAATACATCGAAGCTCGCGACCGCCAATTGCAGGGCGCAGGCGCAGGCCCTCATGGAAGGCACGACGGACAAGAGCCTGCCCGCCTGGCGCGTGCACGCGGGCAATCGACCGAGCAATACGATTCACTTCGGCAAGCTGACGCCCGAGACGCTGGGCCAGCTCATCGCACTCTACGAACACAAGGTATTCGTCGAAGGCGTGATCTGGGGTATCGACTCGTTCGACCAGTGGGGTGTGGAGCTTGGCAAGAAGCTCGCCCAGGGATAATGTGGCGCAGAGCCTTGGCCGCAGGCGCGCTGACCCCAACCCCGTGACCTTGCTACCGCTGCGTGCTCAAGCGACAATCGCGCCATGAAATGTATCGCCCACAGATGGCTGATCGCGGCCGCTGCCTGCCTGCTTGCACAACCCCTTCTCGCCGCACCACAGGCCCAGCCGGGCGACGTTGGCTTGCGGCACGACATCCAGGTTCTTGCGGACTACGGCGCCATCAGCGGCCCGGTCACGACCTGGCCGATCTCCTGGGACGCGGTACTCGCCGATCTCGAATTTGTACGGGCGAACGATATCGTGCTGCCCAACAACGTGATGCCGACGTTCGAACGCGTGCTGGCGCGCGCGCAACGCGAAGCCAGGCGCGGCCAGGCGATGTTCGGCGCAAGCCTCGCCGTTGCCGAGGAACCGGCGAACATTCGTGGCTTCCCGGACACGCCGAGAGCGCGCGGTGAACTCGAGGCGGGTGTTGCCTGGTTCAGCGAGCGCTTTACGCTCGACCTGAATGTCTCGGCGGTGGACAAGCCGGCCGACGGCAAGGACGTTCGTCCCGACGGCAGCCAGCTTGGCGTGGATGTCGGCAACTGGTCGGTGGCGGCCAGCACCATGGATCGCTGGTGGGGGCCGGGCTGGGACGGCAACCTGATTCTCTCGAACAACGCGCGACCGATTCCGGCGTTCGTTATCGGCCGAAATCGTACAACGGCACCAACCCCGAAGTGGATCAGCTGGATAGGCCCATGGGACATGAGCATCATCTGGGGGCAGCTCGAGAGCGAGCGCGCCGTGCCGGATGCGCGCTTCTTTGGCATGAGGCTGAATATTCGCCCGCTGCGGGGACTTGAGATCGGTATTTCGAGGACGGCCCAATGGTGCGGCGATGGACGCCCCTGCGGTGCGGACACGTTCTGGGACCTGTTCCTGGGCAAAGACAATGTCGGTGATGCCGGCACCAACCTCGAGAACGAACCCGGCAACCAGATGGCCGGGTTCGATGCGCGCTGGACGAACATGTGGTTCGGTACGCCGGTCTCGCTTTACGGCCAGATGATCGGCGAAGACGAGGCGGGCGGTTTCCCGAGTCGCTACCTCGCGCAGTTCGGCATCGAGGGCAGCGGTATCACGCGCGGCCAGACCTCGTATCGCTGGTTTGTCGAAGGCGCGGCGACGAGCTGCGACGCCGTCAAGGGCACGGTTCTTTACGGTTGTGCCTATCGCCAGAATATTTACGAGTCGGGATACACCTATTACGGCCGCATCATCGGCCACGGTCTCGACAATGACGCGCGCGTCGTCAGCGCGGGCGTGGTTGTGGTCAGCGCGGACGGACGTTCGTGGCAGGTCGTGGGACGCATCGGCGAGCTGAACCGGGTGGGTTCGGACCCGAATCACAGTGTCGCCGTCAATCCAGAGGACCTGGCAAGCATCGATCTGCAATATTCGTTTCCCTCGAAAATCGGGACCTTCGACATCGGTGCCGGTTACGAGCGGCGCGAGGAACTGGCGAGCGGTATCGACTCGAGCGATACCCGGGGTTTCCTGCGCTGGACGAGTCCGCCCAGATCCCGATAGACAGGAATCAACGACTTAGGCATTATTATGTTCAATCTACATCAGATGAATGAACTTAAGTGCCTGAAAATACGATAATGATCAGGCACATACTGGTGGTTTGCGTCGGCAATATTTGCCGCAGTCCCATGGCAGAGGGGCTGCTGAAGCGCGAACTGAGAGAACAAGACGGATTTACGGTCGAATCGGCCGGGCTCGGCGCCCTGGTGGGATATCCGGCGTCGGAGCATTCCATCGCATTGATGGATGAACTCGGCGTGGATATCACGGGGCACAGAGCGCGACAGATTCACCCGGATATGGTGAGCACAGCCGACCTCGTGCTGGTCATGGAGGCGGGTCACAAGCGCGCTATCGACGACGCCGATCCGACGGCACGCGGCAAGGTGCACAGGATCGGCGAGTGGCAGGGCGCAGATGTGGCGGATCCATATCGGCAACCGAGAACAGCATACGAGACCGCGTTGGCGGACATCCAGGCGGGTGTCGCGAGCTGGGTCGAAAGAATAAAGGCATAGAGACAAAACGATGAAGGCTTGGGCAAGAACCGGAATCCTGTTTGTCGCAGTGACGTTGACGGCGTGCGCAGTTGCACCCGGCATGAAGATGACCGAGCCCGCCGAGGTACCCGGCGGGCAGGTTGTGCGTGTCACTCCGATCACACTCGATCTTTTGAACCAGATGGAGGCCGCTCGGTCGTTCGAGGTGCGCCAG
>CBDUMZ010000060.1:0-14300 GCA_965368465.1 uncultured Chromatiales bacterium | reverse complement strand
TCGCGCCTCCCAGGACCTCCCGGGCGGCGTGTACCGCGCAGCGCGCACTCCAGCGCGCACTATCCCAGGTGTCAGCTGTGATCGGTGCTGCACCGTCAAAGACGTGGTACCCGACCTGGCCAACTGCCGATGCAGGATAGACGACATCCCGCGTGTCGGGATGAACATTCGGCAGTACATCGGCTGACGCGCCGGGAATACGAAGCCAACGCGCATGAATATTCTCGAGGAACGTCAGGTAGCGAGCGGTGTGCACGGCAGCTATCGGCGCCGGGCCGCAATCGTCCGGCTCCGCATGTTCGAGGCCTGCGGCAATAGCGGCCTGCAGCAGGGTTGCGGCGCGGCCGGGGTTTTCGGGACTGTCGACCAAAGCGCCGGAGGACATTATCTTCGCCGGATTGTGGCGCAGTTGCTCTGCAGAAAATATGACCTTCATGATGTTTCCGCCAGCTTCAGGAAGTCGTCATCGACCGCCGCGAAGATGCACTCGCTGGTGGATTCCTTCAAGCCAATCTTCTCGTAGAAGAGGATCGCGGCCTCATTGTCCTTCTCCACGGACAGTCGCAAGTGGGTGGCGCCCCGTTGCTGCGCCTCCCGGACCGTCTCGCGCACCAGTGCGCGCCCCGTGCCACGCGTCCGTGCCCGCTGATCAACGACCAGGTCCTGGATATAGACGCCGAGTTCCCCCCGCCAGCTCGAGAAATTGTAGAAGTACAGGCATAGCCCGATGACGGCGCCGTCCTGTTCGGCCAGCAGAGCCTCGAAATGGGGCTGGTCCGAAAACCCGAACCTCAGGTAGTCCGCGGCGCGACCCCGAAACCGGTGTTGCTGGCCCATACCGCTTGCCAGTTGCTCCAACAGGGCATGCATGACGTCGACATCCGCTGCCGTGGCACGTCGAATCGCGGGTTCGGGGCTCAAAAGTTCACCTTGTCGGCTCCCTTCAGGTCGAGCATCGCGCGCGCCTCAGCCGGCGTCGCGATCTCGTAGCCGAGCTCTTCCAGAATGCGGCGTATCTTCGCGACCTGTTCCGCGTTGCTCGTGGCGAGCTTACCGCGACCGATCAACAGGCTGTCTTCAAGACCCACCCGCACGTTCCCGCCCAGGATGGCACCGATTGTCGCCAGCGGTATCTGCAGTCGACCTGCCGACAATACCGAAAAGCGATACTGGTCGCCGAGCAGGCGGTCTGCAGTCGCTTTCATGTGCATCAGTGTTTCGGGTGACGCGTCTATGCCGCCGAGGACGCCCATGACGAACTGCACGAACACGGGTTTCTGGATCAGTCCTTCGCGCAGGTAGAACGCGAGCGTCTGGATATGGCCGACGTCGTAGCACTCGAATTCAAAGCGGGTGCCGTGGCCTTCGCCCAGCTGCTGGAAGATCCTCTCGATGTCGGCGAAGGTGTTTTTGAAAACAACCTCGCGCGTGGCCTCCAGCAGCCTGGGCTCCCACTCATGTTGCCATTCGCTGTGCCGGCGCTGCATCGGGAACAGCCCGAAATTCATCGAGCCCATGTTCAGCGACGCCATTTCGGGTTGCGCGAGATTGGGCGCCGCGAGCCGTTCCTCAAGGGTCATCAGGGAACTGCCGCCCGTCGTAATGTTGATCACGGCGTCGCACTCGTTCTTGATGCGCGGCAGGAACTGCATGAACACGTCGGGGTCGGCCGTGGGCCTGCCGTTCTCCGGATCGCGCGCGTGCAAATGCAATATGGCCGCGCCGGCATTTGCCGCTTCCACGGCCTGCGTGGCGATTTCATCGGGGGTAACCGGCAAATGTGGGCTCATTGTCGGCGTGTGAATCGAGCCCGTAACCGCACAGGTAATAATGACTTTGTCGTTCATGTGGGCCTCGCAGTGTTAACGGGCAGCCCCGAGGATTTCGCGAAGGCGTCGAGACTCTCGGTAAGGAGCTGCAGTATCTCGTCCAGATCTGCGTCGGTAACGATCAGCGGCGGGCAGACCATGAAGTGGTCACCAATAGTACCGCCGCGCGTGCGCCGGGAGTAGATGATCAGGCCGCGTCGATACGCCTCCTCCACGAGCTTCACGTGTGCATTGAGGTCGGCGGGCAGAGGCTCCATCGTGCTGCGATCAGAAACCAGTTCAAACGCCAGCAACAACCCTTTGCCGCGTACATCGCCAATGAACGGATAACGATCCATGAGGCCCGACAGCATTGACTTGAGGCGCGCCCCTTGCGCGCCGGCATTGTCGATCAGCTTTTGCTGCAACACCTCCTCGAGTACGGCGAGACCGGCGGCGCAGGCGAGTGGGTTGCCCGCATACGTGTAGCCGTGCGCGAATCCGCCGTGCTCCATGACGGTGGCGACGATCTCATGGTTTGCGGCCATCGCGCCCAGCGGCGCGTAGCCTGCAGCAAAGCCTTTTGCCATGGCGATAATGTCCGGCTGCAAATCCCAATGCTCGGATGCGAGGAACCGCCCTGTACGCCCGGCGCCGGTCATGACCTCATCGGCGATCAGCAACACACCGTATTCGCGACAGATGTTCTGTACTTCACGGTACCAGCTGTCGGGGGCAACCAGGGCGCCCGTGGAGGCACCACCCACCGGCTCCATGATGAAGGCCAGGACTGAATCCGGACCCTGGCGTTCGATCTCCGCGCGCAGCAGTTCGGCATAGCGCAGGCCGCGTTCTTCATGTGTCAGTTCGTCATGGTCGAGGTAGCAGGTGGCCGCCGGCACCTTGGGCATTTCCCGGATCATGTCGCGAAACGGTTCGACAAACTGGTGCATGCCCGTAACGGCAACGGCGCCCAGCGTCGAGCCGTGATACGACGGAAACAACGAAATGACTTTCCAGCGCTTTTTCTGGCCGTTTATGAACGCGTACTGCCGGGCAAGTTTCAGGCAGCTCTCGACGCATTCGGAACCGCCCGAGACAAAAAATATCCGGTCAAGCCCTGGTGGCATCAATGACGCCGTCAGCGTCGCCAGCGACTCAGCGGCATCGTTCTCAAAGTGCAGGCGGTAGGCAAACGTCGCGTCGTCCATCTGCCTTTTCATTGCGGCGAGAACACGCGGATTCGAATGCCCGATGTTGGAGACCATCGGCCCGCTCGATGCGTCGATGTAGCGTTTGCCGTTGGTGTCCCACAGGTAGATTCCTTCGGCGCGCGCAACGCGTGGACGCCGGCTGGTAGTTTGGTAGAAGAGGTGGCTCTTGCTCATGGGCATTCTGTCGATCAATCGATCGGGTAGCGTTCCAGCAAGGGGCCAAGCGCCTCTTTGAGGGGCCCGAGATGGACTTCGAAATTGCGCCATTGAGCGACACCGTCCTTGTAAACGGGTTGTCGCACCTGTTCGGAGCTCGGCGTACGGATCGCCCTTTCGGTTTCGTAGAATCGCAGGCACTGATCCTCGAAAGGCAGTCCACAGTAGTCGAGCAGGCGACGAATCTGATTCTCGGTGTCCGCGACCATGTCTTCGTACTGCACACGATGTACCCGACCCGGCAGCACCTCGTCCCAGTGATCCATGAGGGTCACATAGTCGCGATAATAGTGGCCGAGGTCGGTGAGGTCGTAAGTGAAGGCCTGGCCGTGAGCGAACAATTGTTTGAAACACGAGAAGCCGCCTGACATCGGGTGCCGTCGTGCATCGATGATCTTCGCGTTCGGCAAAATCAGGTGAATCAGGCCGATATGCTTGAAATTGTTCGGCATCTTGTCGATGAAAAACGGCAGGCCATGTCGTACGGCCCGGGTCGATTGAATGTAGCCGTCTCCAAGTTCGCGGGCCTTTCCGTCGCTCAGCGTTGTGAGAACCTCCGGATAGTCGGAAGCCGGGTTCTTGCGGGACTTCTTGCCGAGGCGACGCGAGATCGCAATGATGTCCGGTAGCTCGGCAGTTCCCTCAACCTGTGAATGGCTCGCGAGAATCTGTTCGAGCAGGGTGGATCCGGCACGTGGCAGTCCGACGATGAAGATCGGGTCCGGCGCCTCGCTTCCCCAACCCTGGCGCGCCGCGAAGAAATCAGCGTTGAGCGTCTTGATCTGTCGGGCAGTGTCGAAAACATTCGCCTTGGCATTGTGCCGATGCCGTTTGCTGCGAATCGCGTTGCCGCGCTGGTAATAATCGAATGACTTGTCGAACTCCCGCCGGTCTTCCATCGCCTTGCCCAGTGCGAATAACAGGTGTGACTGGTCGTCGGGATCACCCGCTTCCTCGTCGATCTGCGCCTGCATGTCAGCAATGTCCGCATCGGTAAAACGAAAAGTCTTGAGGTTGGCAAGGCTCCAGTACGCTTCGCCGGTCTGCGGCCGCAACTTGATGGCGGTCCGGTAGGCCTGGATCGATTCATCGAGGCGACCGACGGTTTTCAGGGTGTGACCGTAGTTCATGTGAGCGCCCGACTGCTGCGGATACTCGCCCAGGAACGCTTCGTACAGCTCCAGCGCCACGGCATGATCGCCTTTACGAACGAGGTTGGACCCTTTCAACAAGCGGTAGTTGGGATTGTTCGGTTCCGCAACGAGCAAGCGCTCGAGTTCGGCCAGTGCCTCGTCGAAACGCTGCCGGCGCGAAAGGGCGAGCGCGTAGTTCTGGCGCGCGAGGTGGAACCCAGGCGCCAGTTCCAGGCAGCGCTCAAGCAGATGGATCGCGTCGTCGACCTGCCCAACCTCGAGGCCAATAGCCGCCAGCATGCGGATCGCCACAACATCGACCGGATCTTTTTTCAGCACCTCTCGTGTCAGTCGCTCGGCTACCGGGAATTGTCTCTTGCGTAACTTTTCGGCCGCTTCGACCAGTTCCGGGTGTCGGGTGACGGCGGCGAGATGCCTGTCGTAGGCGTCTTCGCTGCCACGTGTATCGCCGCGCGCGCTGAGCTGATCGCCGAGGGAGCGCCAGGCTGCGGCATGCCCCGGGTCCAGTTGCAGAACCCTGTTCAGGACGTTAATGGCTTCGTCACCCCGTCCGGTGGCGCCGAGGCAAAGTGCGTGCTCGTGCAGAATATTGGCGTCTTCGTCGTATTGCCGGGCGACGTGCTCGATGACCGCCAGTCCTTCTGCGGGCTTGCCCTGCAGCCGCAACGCGGCGGCCAAAACATGCTTTGCCGGCGGTGTGTCGGCAACGACCTTGAGAATTTCCTCCGCCTGTTCCTGGGCGAGCACAGGATTCACCGCAAGCAAATTCACTGCGTGTGTTAACGCCGTTTTCAAGTCTGCGTTGTTAGGCTGATGCTTCACAATATGAAATTTACCTGTCCAGCGCCCCGACTGATGCAGATTTGCCACACGGCAAATGATCATTCGCGCTTGTCTTCGCAACTCCGTCAGGTGCACTATAGCTACAAACGGGGTGGTGAGTTAATGGGTATTTGAGCACAACTAATGTGTGGGGGGATGTGTAAATGATGCAATTCAAACGAAAGCCACTGGCTGCTGCAGTTTCGGCTGCGGTTACAGGGTCAGTGCTGATTACAGGCGCTACAGCGCCAGCCCAGGCGCAGCAGCCCGCTGCGGCCCTGGAGGAAATTGTTGTAACCGCGCAAAAGCGTGAAGAGAATTTGCAGGATGTTGCAGTGTCCGTGCAGGTGCTCGGCAACACGCAACTCGAACAGCTGAACCTGAACAACTTCGCAGACTACATCGAGTTCCTGCCGACGGTTTCGTTCCAGTCCCAGCGACCGGGCGTTTCGCAGGTGTACATGCGCGGTATTTCCAGTGGTGGTGACGGTGTTCATTCGGGCTCGATGCCGAGTGTTGGCGTCTACCTCGACGAGCAACCGGTTACAACGATCAACCGGGTACTGGATATTCATGTTTACGACGTGAATCGCATCGAGACGCTCGCCGGACCGCAGGGAACGTACTTTGGCGCCAGCAGCCAGGCCGGCACGATGCGGATCATCACCAACAAGCCGGAACTGAACGAGTTCGACGCCGGCTTCGATGTGAGTGGCAGCTCGGTTTCCAAGGGGGATATCGGCTATACGGTTGAGGGATTCGTCAACATTCCGATCAACGACCGAGCAGCGATCCGCCTCGTCGGCTGGCACGATGAAGCGCCAGGCTACATCGACAATGTCCTGTCGTCGGTAACGCTCGAGGGTGTTGGCGTCACCAACACCAACACGGCCCTCGTCGAGGAAGACTTCAACGACGCCACAACGACCGGTATGCGTGCCCTGTTGAAGATCGACCTGAACGAGAACTGGACGGCAACGCCTGGTCTCATGGTTCAGAATCAGGATACCAATGGCGTGTTCACGCATGACCCGGAAGATGTTGGTGACCTGCAGGCACAGCGTTTCTTCGCAGAGTCCTATGATTACTCCTGGTACCAGGCTTCCCTGACCGTCGAAGGCTCTATCGGCGGCCTGGATGTCGTCTATGCAGGCGCCTACCTGGATCTCGATCAGGACAGCATCGACGACTACACGCACTACGCCCAGTACCTGGACAATTACTACGGTTACTACGGTGGCTGCTATCACTACGATTCGAGCGGCCTGAACTGCACGGATCCAAGCCAGTTCATCTCGAGCGATGAGAAGTTCAGCAAGCAAAGCCATGAATTCCGGCTGCAGTCGGATAGCGACCAGCGATTCCGCTGGATGGTAGGTGCGTTCCTGCAACGCCAGGAGCACAACTTCGATCTGCAGTGGGAGGTTCCGGATATGGATCCGGCCTTCTCACTGGCCGCGTGGCCTTACGGTACCGTGGTGGAGGGCAAGCAGGTTGTCTGGCAAACGAAACAGGACCGCGTCGATCGTGACAGGGCCTTGTTCGGCGAAGTCAGTTTCGATGTCAACGACAAGCTGACCCTGGTTGGCGGCGTGCGCTTCTTCGACTTCGAGAATTCCCTGTCCGGGTATACAGGCGGTCTCAATCGCTGTCTCGACGTCAATGACATGCCGCAGTATCCCTGCTATTCCGCCGCACCCAATGTGAACGACGTTTCCGAGGGTGACGGCGAAACGATCAAGGTGAGCGCGAATTACAACGTCACGGATGATGCGATGTTGTATGTGACGTACTCGGAGGGTTTCCGGCCGGGTGGTGTCAATCGCTCTGTTGCAGCGGGCCTGCCGAAGTACGATCCGGACTTCGTAGACAATTACGAGATCGGTTGGAAGACCATGTGGATGGATGGGCGACTCCGTTTCAACGGTGCCGCGTATCGACTGGACTGGGACAACTTCCAGTTCGCGTTCCTGGATTTCGATATTTCGCCGCTGACGATTATCCAGAACATCGGTCAGGCGCAGACGACAGGTATCGAGTTCGACATGGTGTTTGCGGCAACCGATGACCTCACGTTGTCCCTGTCGGCGTCGTACAACGATGCCGAATTGCAGGAGCCGTACTACCGCAACGTGCAGGAGCAAATTGACGGCGATCCGCCACGCGCCCCGGCGGGCACGGAAATGCCGTTCGTGCCAAAACTCCAGTATTCCGCTATCGGTCGATTCAATTTCGAGACGGGCCGGTTCCCGGCTTATGTGCAGGCAGCGTTCGCCTATACGGACGATTCATGGAGCAATCTTGAAACAGCGCTCAGAGAGAAACAGCCGTCGTACTCGATCTTGAATCTCGCGGCGGGCTTGCACGGTGAGCAATGGTCGCTGGACCTGTTCCTCGACAACGCAACCGACGAACGTGCCCAGATCGTTCGCTACGGTGTCGGCTACTACGACCCGTATGACTCGATCACGCAGGATTCGGAGATCCTCGTAAACCGGCCACGCACCATCGGCTTGCGGTACGGCCGCCGCTTCTGAGCGTAGCTCGATAGTTGTTACAATGGCCATGGAAACCCCATGGCCATTTTTTTTTGGAGTAGCGCACGTGCGAACACCGTCATCCGTAATGCAACTGGGCTTGGCTATCGGATTGTTATGCGGCGCCCTGCTGGCGACCACTGCCTTTGCCGAACGACGTCCGGTGCTGGACCAGATCGATGTCCCGCACAACTATTACTTCCGGGAAATGTACCTGCCGCAGTTGACGTCGGGACCGAGCTCACTTGCCTGGACACCCGACGGCAACGCGCTGGTGTATTCGATGCAGGGCAGCCTGTGGCGGCAGGCGCTCGACTCCGATACGGCCGTGCAACTGACCAGGGGCCCGGGCTATGACTTCCAGCCTGACGTCTCCCCCGATGGCAGCAAGGTTGTGTTCGCGCGCTATCGTGCGGACGCGATCGAACTCAATCTACTGGATCTCGATAGTGGCGAGATCAGGGCGCTCACCACCGGAGGTGACGTCAACGTCGAGCCTCGCTGGTCGCCCGATGGCGCCCGCCTGGCATTTGTATCGACCCGCCGGGCAGGGCGATTCCACGTGTTCGTGGGTGAGTTCGTCGAGGGCAAGCTGGTCGCGAGCCCGGTGCTCGAGGAGCGGCAATCGGCGGTTGCCCGCTATTACTACAGCGAGTTCGATCATGAACTGAGTCCCGTGTGGGCGCCGGATGGCAAGTCCCTGTTCTTCGTCAGCAATCCGGAGGTGCCGTACGGTAGTGGCAATATCGTGCAGCTGGCGCTGGAGGAGGGTGCCGAGCCGAGGCTGGTTCGCAAAGAGGAAACCTCCTGGAGCGCCAGTCCCGACATAGCGCCAGACGGTCGCCGTATTGCGTACGCGTCGTATCTTGGTCGACAGTGGCACCAGCTGTGGGTGACGCATGTCGATGGCGTCGCCGAGCCATTTCCACTGACCTACGGTGAGTTCGACATCACCGCTCCGCGCTGGTCGCCGGATGGCAGCCGGATCGCCTTTGTCACCAACGAAGGTGGCGACATGGCGATACGCATCCAGGATTTTGTCGGGGGTCGCAGTCAGCTGATGTCGGTTAGGGATCGCAGGTTTATCGATCCAATGTTCGACTTCGATCTGCATGTTGTCGACATCTACGGCAAACCGGTTGCAGCGCGGGTTTCCATCACAGGTGCCGACGGGCGCAGCTACGCCCCGGACGATGCGTGGCTGCATGCAGACGATAGTTACGACCGCAAGGACGGTCGCTTCGAAACAAAATATTTTCACACGACCGGGAGGGCCTCTCTCAAGCTGCCGGCCGGTGCAACACGTGTCAGTGTCTGGCGCGGCTTCGAACACAAGATGGAGCGTCACCTGGTGAATGTTGCGCCCGGCCGCGACAACGCGTTGAGCTTGCGCGTAACGCCGCTGGACCTGCCGACAGAATGGCTCAACTGGGTCAGCGGCGATGTTCACGTGCACATGAACTACGGTGGCAGCTACCGCAATACACCGGCACGCATGGTCGAGCAGGCGCGCGCCGAGGACCTGGATGTTGTTTTTAACCTGATCGTCAACAAGGAACAGCGCGTTCCGGATATTGCCTACTTCTCCACGGCCCCTGATGAGGCAAGCACTGACGATGTCGTGCTGTTGCATACGCAGGAATACCACACCAGCTTCTGGGGTCATCTCGGCCTGCTGGGCCTCGACAGCCACCTGCTGGTGCCGGACTACTCCGCGTATCCCGGTACCGCGGCGGCCAGTGTGTTCCCGGACAACGTGACTATCTCGCGACTTGCCCGCGAACAGAATGCGGCGGTCGGCTACGTGCACCCGTTCTACTGGCCTCCACCGGACCCCGCGACCAAGAAGGACCTGACCAACGCCTTGCCGGTCGATGCCGCGCTCGGGCTGGTCGATTACTACGAGACCGTGGGCTTTGCGGACCACAAGGCGTCAGCCGAAGTCTGGTACGGGCTGCTGAATTGCGGCGCGCGTATCGCTGCGGCCGGCGGTACCGATGCCATGGCGAACTACGCATCATTGCGTGGCCCGGTCGGCCTCAACCGCACCTACGTTCGTGTGGCCGGCAAAGCGGATACCGCAACGGAACGCCGGGATGAGTGGCTCGCAGGATTGAAAGGCGGCGCAACTATGGCCACCAATGGCGCCCTGCTTGGCCTGACGGTTAACGGCGAGCACCCGGGCGGCGAAGTCGTCCTGTCCGGCAAGGACGAGGAAGTACGTTTTAGCGGCATGCTGCGTTCCGCCCTGCCGGTTGACCACCTCGAGCTTGTATTCAACGGCGATGTTATCGAAACCTTCGAGCTGGAGGACGGACAAAGCAGTGCGGATATCAATGGCAAGGTAAGCGTCAAAGAAAGCGGCTGGCTGCTGCTGCGCGCCTGGAACGACGAGGCCCATCCGATGCTGCTGGACATCTACCCTTATGCCACGACGAGCCCGGTCTACGTAACCGTCGACAACAAATCGCCGAAGTCCACCGAGGACGCAGACTACTTTCTCGCCTGGATTCGCAATATTCGGGCGGCGGTCAGCTCACGAACGGATTTCAACAACGAAGAAGAGCTGGCGCTAATCCTGTCGCATCTTGACCAGGCACAGGCGCACTACGAGCGTTGCCGCTAGAGGCGCTGCTTATTCAGTGATGACAATGGTCTTTCCCGAGACGAACGACCTGACCGCATCCAGTACATCCTGACGGCTGGTTGCGTCCAGGCGCTCGCGCAGTGACTCGGGACCATAAAGCTCTCCGTACCAAAGCCACTGCGTAGCCAGTTGCGCTGCAAGCTCCGCATTGCTCTGGGCGGAACTAGCCAGGCGACCCAGCCGATTGCTCTTGGCCTCGAGGATTTCGGCATCCGTCGGCGGTTCGCTGGCCAGGCGTTCGAGTTCAGCCGCCAGCAGTTCGCGAAGCGGTGCAATCTTGTTCGTGTCGACGCCGGTCGACAGGCTGATCCAGGCATTCGTGCCGTCGGACCGATATTCGCTCCCAATGTAGTAGGCGAGACCCGACTCAGAAATGGCCTTCTTGCCGAGCCGACCTTCATAGTCATGGCTGAGTATGTACAGCAGCAGCCGCCAGGCCTCTGACTGCGATTCCCGGGGCCCGGGGGCCGTCGCGATGTATCCGAGTTGTGCCTGGGCGACCGGTTTGCCGGTGTGCAAAACGAGCGTCTCGCTGGATAACGGCTCCTGCCTTGCAACGGTCATCGGGCGGTGCGCAAGTGCACCGAAAGACGCCTCAAGCTGCGCCAGGACCCGGTCTGCGTCGACATCGCCGGTAACGGTGATGAGCGACGCCATGCCGTGCCTGCCGAGGGGCTGTGCGTCGACCTGCATGATGTCGGCAAACGTCTGCTCCATCAGCACTGCCGGGTCGTTCGCTGTTGCGTGTTCCTTCTCCTGCCCGGGCTTGAGTGTTGCCAGGGCTTGGCCGGCTCGTGCTATCGCGTCATCCACCTGCTGCGGGCGAAGTTCGTACGTCATCGACGAGTAGCCGGGTATCGGTACGTCCGGTACCGCACCCTCGATTCGATTCGATGGCAGGATGATCTGCAGCAACGCCGTCGGCGACAGGTCCGATCGCTGCACGATTACAGGCGTTCCGCCACTCAAGGTTGTTGCAACGGGCGGGTCTGCAGGACCGGCGCCAGGCGCCCCGCGCGGTCGCTCAGGCATCACCGTGGGCCGGGCGTCCGTCGCAATTTCAATGGCGGGCTCGCTATTCCCGGCTGGCAAGTGCCAGGCTATCGACCGCTGCTCGGACCCGAGGTAGCGCACTGCCGCACGTTGCACGTCAGCGGCGCTGACTGCGGCCACCCGCTGTGGAAGCTCAAGCAGGTTATCGAGTGCATTCAGGCCATCGAAGAAGGCGAGCTGATGTGCGGCGTCCTCAGTGGTCTGCACGTCGAAGATCAGTGCGTCCTGTACGTCGCGAATGGCCTTCTGCAGCACCGCGCCCGTCGGCGCTGCCTGTCGCAGCGAGGCGATGCGCGATTCGATACGCTGTTCGACGCTGCGCTCATCGTCACCGGCAGCTGCAGTACCGCCGACAATAAACACATAGTTCTGCGCGCTCGGGGGGAACCAGGTGGTCAATGACTCTGCGGCGCCGGCCAGGACCGAGTCGGCATCGACCACCGTGCCCCAGTCGTTCTGCAGGAAGTTGACTCCTGAGCCGGACCCCAGTATTTCCTGCAGAACGAGGAATGCCGCGAAGTCTGTGCTGGCCACAGCCGGAGCACGGTATGCGATAGCGAATTGCCGTTGCTCGGAAGGACCGCGAAGAGTGACGCGGCGTATTCCGTTCTGAGGTGGCTCGACGGTGTGGGGGAGTGGGGTGGCTGCCTGACTTCGCACGGCTCCGAAAAGCGCACGAACTCGGTCGCGGACCTCGTCCTGATCGAAGTCCCCGACAATCGCGAGGATGGCATTGGCAGGCTGGTAGTGCTGTTTGTAGAACGCAACGACGTCGCTGTGTTGCAGGTTTTCGATGTCGCTTTCCCAGCCTATCGTGTTGTTTCTGTACGGGTGCGCAAGAAAGGTCGTGTAGTTCACGGCGTCGATCAGCATCGAGTCAGGAGAGTTTTCGTACATATGCATTTCCGCGAGCACGGCGCCGCGCTCCGCCGGCATGTGCTTTCGGGCTATCTTCAGCCGGCTCATGCGATCGGACTCGATCTGCAACAGCAGGTCGAGGTGTTCACTTGGCACGGTTGAGAAGTAGGTCGTCTGGTCGATCCAGGTGTAGCCATGCCATTCACCACCGACAGCATAGATACGGCTGACAAGGTCGGTGTCGGGGAAGTTCTCTGAATCGCGAAACGCCATGTGCTCCAGGAAATGCGCGAGGCCGGTCTTACCGCTGACTTCATTTCGCGCACCGACGCGATACAGCATCTGCACGCTGACAACCGGGAAGCGATGCTCTGGGAGCATGATCAACGTGAAACCGTTGTCGAACCGCTCGACGCTTGCGTTTCGCAGATCGAGTTCCGCATGTGCCGGCATCACGGCACTTACGAACAGTATGGCGACGAACGCTGTTTTCCATTTGTTGAAACCGAGAACCACGTGGTATGCCTCAAGTTGTCGAGCTACACTAGAGCATCTCATCTTCTGGGGTTTCGTTCTACGATGAAAAAGCTCTTGTCGACGCTGACCGGGTTGGCCCTGTTTGTCTGCACCCAGGCAGGTTGTGGTGCGGCAGAAACAAATCCCGATCTCGCCCGCGATATCATGGCCGAACTGGTTGCGGTCAATACGGCACCGAGTGGTGGCAACGACATGCGCGAGGCGGTCGCGGTGCTGGTGCGCCACCTCGAAGCGGCCGGCTTCGAGGACGTGGACATTGCGGCACTGGGGCAAACGGATGCCTTGCAGAACCTGGTAGTGCGGTATCGAAGCAAGAGCCCGGAGCGGCGACCGCTGCTGTTGATGGCGCATCTCGATGTCGTTGAGGCGCTGGATGAAGACTGGAACTACGACCCGTTTGTCATGACAGAGGACGACGGCTGGTACTACGGTCGTGGTACCAACGATAACAAGGCAGGCGCCGCCATACTGATAGCGAATCTCATCCGCCTGCGCAATGAGGGTTTCGAACCGAACCGGGACCTGGTTGTCATGCTCACGGCTGATGAAGAGACAACCGGCAATGCAACGAAGTGGTTGCTGAGTGAGCATCGTGAGTTGATTGATGCCGAGTTCGCGCTCAATACTGACGGTGGTCCGATCCTGCTGATCGAAGGTAAGCCGCTCGCGCTGATGTTACAGACCAGTGAAAAGATTTATGCGTCTTTCACTTTGCAGGCTACCGACCCGGGCGGGCACAGTTCGCGGCCTCATCGGGACAGTGCGATATCAAGGCTCGCGCGCGCGCTGGTTGATCTTGAGGCCTACGAGTTTCCGATTGATTTGAATGAAACGACCCGGCAGTTTTTCGAGCGATGGTTGGCTATCGCACCGAAGGATGAGGCCCTGATCCGGGCTGTGCTCGCTGACGAACCGGACCCGGCGGCATTGGATGCGCTGCTGGACGAGCATTACTACAACGCGATTGCGCGAACGACTTGCGTTGCCACACAGCTTAGCGGCGGACATGCCGAGAATGCGCTGCCGCAAATTGCCACTGCGGTCGTCAACTGCCGTTATCTGCCCCAATCCGACGTCGCCGCAGTCAAGGGCAGGTTGGAGGAGATAGGTGCCAGGTACGGTGTCACTGTAGCTGCGATGGAACCAAGTACTCCAAGCCCGCCATCACCGTTAACGCCATCGATTGTCGGGCCAATAACAGAGATCGCCAGGTCAATATGGAAGGACATAGCGGTTATTCCTGAGATGAGTACCGGCGCCACGGATGGTGCCTACGTTCGCAATGCAGGAATACCGGTCTACACGGTATCGGCGATTGCAGATGACCCGAATGACATGCGTGCGCACGGGCAGGATGAGCGTATCAGCGTGCAGGCCTTTGAGGACTCGAATAACTACTGGTACAAGCTGATTACGTCGTTCGCTACGCGTCGGGCAGAGAGCACTGAATAAAC